>DASYAI010000001.1:0-60133 GCA_036501425.1 Acidimicrobiales bacterium
TGCCGTGGTGTCCCCCTCGCCCAGGTCCGCCGCGCTCGACAGCGAGAGCGGATGGGCGATCTCCCACTGCCAGGCCAGCGAGTCGGAGGCCGGCGGGGCCCACCCGGCGCCCCCGGTCCCCACCGGGACCACCGCCGGGGCGGGCGCCGTCGGGGGCTTGGTGGTGGTGGTCGGGGGCTTGGTGGTCGGCTTGGTGGTGGTCGGGGCGGGGGTGCCCGCCGGGTGGGTGGTGGTCGAACCCTTGGACATCGTCGTGCTCGGTGGCGCGCCGGTGAGAGGAATCCCCGGGTGCACGTCGGCCACCGCGTCGGCCGCCGGGTGGACCACCTGGGGAGCGCCGGCCGCGACCGCGGCGGCGCCGCTCGAGAGGGAGCCCGCCGAACCGGTGCTGGTCGCGCCCGGTGTGTGGGTGCGCGAGGACGGCGATGCCGACCGCCGCTCGGACGACGGGCCGGAGGTCCCGTTCGTCGACGAGCCGCCCGGCGCCCGAGTCCCGGTCGGCCCATCACCGCCCGCACGGGTCGACGACCGGTCCTGCAGCGCGATCCGTTGCGCCGGCTGGGACCCGCCCGGCTTTCCGGACGTTCCCACGGCTACCAGCACGAGCAGGAGGGCCCCGACGGCGACGAGGACGCCGACGGTCCGGCGGCGTCGGGACCGGGCCTTACGGGCCGGTGGGGTGGAGGTCGCCGGGGACGCTGGTGCGGTGGGGACCGACCCCGAAGCAGGGGTGCGAGCGCCCCAGCCGGCGACCGGATCGCCGTCGTGCACCAGAGCCGTCGGGCGCCCCCGGGCGAAGTACCGGTACTCGTGCAGCCCGAAAGGATCGGGCTGCCAGCCGGAGACCATGGGTCCATCCCTAGCTGACCCACATGAACGCCGGGCGAATGGCTCGCGATCGTTGTGCGAAGACCGTAGGCCGGCACCCCGGAAATGGTCCCGCAGCGCCTCGGGTGAGCGAATAGTTGACTGATCCAATCATCTTTGTCAGGATCGGCGCATCCGCCACCCGGCGCCGCTCTTGCACGGGTGCCTGCTCGAAGGGAGCGACGCCATGCCCGAATGGGGGTTCGAGACCCGGCAGATCCACGCCGGAGCGGTGCCCGATCCGACGACGGGCGCCCGGGCGGTGCCGATCTACCAGACGACCTCCTACACGTTCCGCGACACCGCGCACGCCGCCGCCCTCTTCGGGCTGGAGGAGCTGGGCAACATCTACACCAGGATCATGAACCCGACCCAGGCGGTGTTCGAGGAGCGGGTGGCGTCCCTTGAGGGCGGGGTGGCCGCCCTGGCGGTGGCCAGCGGCCAGGCGGCGGAGACGGTGACCCTGCTCAACCTGGCCGAAAACGGCGGCCACATCGTCTCGTCGGCGTCGCTCTACGGCGGCACGTACAACCTGCTGCACTACACGCTGCCCAAGCTGGGCATCGAGGTCTCCTTCGTGGACGACCCCGACGACCTCGACGCGTGGCGGGCGGCGGTGCGGCCCGAGACCAAGGCGTTCTTCGCCGAGACCCTGGGCAACCCCAAGGGCGACGTGCTCGACTTCGACGGCGTTTCGGAGATCGCCCACGGGCACGGCATCCCCCTGGTGGTCGACAACACGGTGGCCACTCCCTACCTGGCCCAACCGCTGCGGCACGGGGCCGACATCGTCGTGCACTCGGCCACCAAGTTCATCGGCGGCCACGGCACCTCGATCGGCGGGGTCATCGTCGACGGCGGGGCCTTCGACTACGAGGGCAGCGGCCGGTTCCCCGGCTTCACCGAGCCCGACCCCAGCTACCACGGCCTGGTGTTCGGCCAGCTGCCCGAGTCCCTGTTTCCGGCCCGGTTCGTGCTGAAGGCCCGCCTGCAGTACCTGCGCGACGTGGGCCCGGCCATCGCCCCCCTCAACTCGTTCCTGTTCCTGCAAGGGCTCGAGACGCTCAGCCTGCGCATGGAGCGCCACGTGCACAACGCCACCGCGGTGGCCGCCTGGCTCGAGGGGCGCGACGAGGTGCGCTGGGTGGCCTACCCGGGGCTCGCCAGCAGCCCCTGGCACGAGCGCCAGCAGCGGTACCTGCCCAAGGGGGGTGGCGCCATCTTGGCGTTCGGGATCGAGGGCGGCGCCGACGCCGGTCGGCGGTTCATCGAGGGCCTCGAGCTGTTCAGCCACCTGGCCAACGTGGGCGACGTGCGGAGCCTGGCGATCCACCCTGCCTCCACCACCCACTCGCAGCTGACCGAGGCCGAGCAGGCCACCACCGGGGTCACCGCCGATCTGGTCCGCCTCTGCGTCGGGCTCGAGTCGATCGAGGACATCCTGGCCGACCTCGAGGCGGGGTTCGCCGCCGTCAAGGGAGGTTGAGCAGGGCCCCGTGACCAGCCCACCGGTTGCCGGCGTCTGGCGCCCCGGCGTGGACCACCCCGGCCGTCGCCGCTTCGCCCGGATGGTCGGCGGCGCAGGGCCGCCGCTCGCCCTCGAGGGTGGCGGTCGCCTCGACGAGGTGACGGTCGCCTACGAGACCTGGGGCGTCCTCGACGATCACCGCTCCAACGCCGTGCTGGTCCTGCACGCGCTGACCGGCGACTCGCACGCCGCCGGACCGGCCGGTCCGGGCCACCCGACTGTCGGCTGGTGGGACGGGATGATCGGCCCCGGAGCGCCGATCGACACCGACCGCTGGTTCGTGGTGTGCCCCAACGTCCTCGGGGGATGCCAGGGCACCACCGGGCCGGGGTCGATCGCTCCCGATGGGGCGCCCTACGGGGCGCGGTTCCCGGTGGTGACCATCCGGGACCAGGTGAGGGTAGAGGTGGCGCTGGCCGACCGGCTGGGGATCGACCGGTGGGCCGCGGTGGTGGGGGGATCGATGGGCGGGATGCGGGCCCTCGAGTGGTGCGTGGGGCATCCCGACCGGGTCCGCCGCGCCGTCGTGCTCGCGGTCGGCGCGGCGGCCACCGCCGAGCAGATCGCCCTGTGCTCGGTGCAGGTCCGGGCGATCCGGGCCGACCCGGCGTTCTGCGGGGGCGACTACTACGGGACGCCGGACCGCCCGGTCGAGGGCATGGCCATCGCCCGGGCGCTCGGCCAGATCGGCTACCGCACCGCCCCCGAGCTCGAGCGCCGCTTCGCCCGGCGGGGCCAGGACCCGGTGGCGCCGATCTTCGGCGGTCGCTACGCGGTCGAGTCCTACCTCGAGCACCACGGCGCCCGGCTGGCCGAGCGCTTCGACCCCAACTCCTACGTCGTGCTCAGCGAGGCCATGAACCACCACGACGTCGGCCGGGGCCGCGGGGGGACGGCGGCGGCGCTGGCCGCGGCCCGGGCGCAGGTGGCCGTGGCCGGCATCACCTCGGACCGGCTCTACCCCCTCGAGCTCCAACGCGAGCTGGCCCGCCACCTGCCGGGCGGGCGCCCGGCCCAGGTGATCACCTCGGAGTCCGGCCACGACGGGTTCCTGCTCGAGCTCGACCAGGTGGGCGCCGTGGTCGCCGCCGCCCTGGGGGACTGAGGGGGACCGCGGGCGACCGATGGCCCGGCCGGCCGATCTAGCCTCTCGCCCGTGACGACCGCGGTGACCGTCGGCCACCTGCTCGCCGTCTACGGCTACTGGGTCGTCGTGGTGGCGGTCGGTGTGGAGAGCCTCGGCGTGCCGGTCCCGGGCGAGACCACCCTGATCGCCGCCGCCCTCTACGCCGGCTCGCGCCACCGGCTCGACCCGGTGGCGGTGGTGGTCGTGGCGGCGGTAGCCGCGATGGTCGGGGACAACATCGGCTACGCCCTCGGCCGGGTGGGCGGCTACCGGCTGCTGCGTCGCTACGGGCGCTACCTGCGGGTCGACGAGACCAAAATCAAGGTAGGCCGGTACCTGTTCGACCGGCACGGGCCCAAGGTGGTGTTCCTCGGCCGCTTCGTGTCCATCCTGCGCACCTATGCCGCCTTTCTGGCCGGGATCAACAAGATGGACTGGTGGCGCTTCCTCGTCTACAACGCCCTCGGCGCCATCGTGTGGGCCACCCTGTTCGGCGGCGGCGCCTACCTGCTGGGCAGCGGGGTGCACCGGCTCGGGACGGTGCTGAGCGTGATCGGCGGCGTGGTGGCCGTGGCGGCGATCGTGGTCCTGGTCATCGTCTGGCGGCGCCAGATGGGCGCCCTGCGGGAGCGGGCCGAGGCCGCCTACCCCGGACCGCTCGAGCCCCCCGGGGTCATCGACCCGCCGAGATCGCCTCGAGCTCGGCGTCGCTCAGGGTGATGGCGGCCGCGGCCACGTTGTCGACGAGGTGCTCGGGCGACGAGGTGCCCGGGATGGGCAGCATCTGGGGGGATCGGGCAAGCAGCCAGGCCAGCACCACCTGGTGGGGGCTCAGCCCCCGGGCCTCGGCCGCCCGGGCCACGCCCGGGTTGTCCCCGGGGCTCTGGATCGGCGCCCACGGCAGGAAGGCGATGCCCTCGCGCTCGCAGTGGTCCACCAGGGCGTCGGACCCCCGGTCGCTGGCGTTGTAGCGGTTCTGGACCGACGCCGCCGCCGATCGTCCGGCCGCAGTCTCGAGCTGGGACCGGTTGACGTTGGAGATGCCCAGGTGGCGGACCTTGCCCTCGTCGCGCAGCGCGACCAGGGCGCCGATGGACTCCTCGTAGGGGACGTCGGGGTCGGGACGGTGGAACTGGTAGAGGGGGATCTGCTCGAGCCGCAGCCGGCGCAAGCTCCCCTCGCAGGCCTGGCGCAGGTGTTCGGGGCGGCCGTCGGCCTCCCAGCGGCCCGGGCCCGAGCGCACCAGGCCCCCCTTGGTGGCGATGACCAGGTCGTCGGGGTACGGGTGGAGCGCCTCGGCGATGAGCTCCTCGCTCACGTCGGGCCCGTAGGCGTCGGCGGTGTCGATGAAGTTCACGTCGAGCTCCACCGCCCGCCGCAAGGTGGCGATGGCCCGCTCCCGGTCGGGCGGCGGGCCCCAGATGCCCTGGCCGGTGATCCGCATGGCGCCGAACCCCAGCCGGTTGACCGTCAGGTCGCCGCCCAGCACGATCGTGCCGGCGTCGGCCGCGGACACCTCAGCGCTCATGATCGCCTCCCTCCGGGGGCGCACCGGCGCCCGCTCCGGTTATAGCGCGGCCCCCGCCGACCCGGGCTCGGACAGGTCGGGCTCGGGGCCCGACAGCCGGGTCAGCGCGGTCACCGTCCGCCAGTTGCGGGTGGTCGCACCCACGCCGAGCCGGCGCTCCCAGTAGGCGTTGTCGAGCTTGGTCCGCCCGTAGCCCGCCGGGCAGTGGAGGTAGACCTCGCGCCCGGACAGCGCGTAGCGGTCGTCCCCCGGGCCCGCCGACGGAGCCCCGGCGGCCGACCGGGGACCGGCGCCGGCGGGCCCGGCCGTCAGGAAGGTCACGTGGAGGGTGCCCGGGTCCGCCGGCCCGAGGAACGGGTTGGTGGCCAGCACCGTCGCCAGGTCCTGGTGGGACCGCAGCACCACCCGCACGTCGTTGCCGACCGCCTCGGCCACCGCGCCCTCCAGCGCCCGGGCCACCTGCTCGCCTGGGCCGCCCGGGTCGGTGAAGACCAGGTTCCCGCTCTGGAGGTAGGTGGTGGCGCCGGTGAGCCCGAGGCCGGCCGCGAGCTCGCGGAGCGCGGCCATCGGCAGCTTGTTGTGCCCACTCACGTTCACCCCGCGCAGCAGCGCCACCAGGCGGCCGGGGGGTGGGCCCCCGCGGCCCGCCACCGGTCAGCCCGGCTGGCGCCAGGCACGCTCGAAGGGCAGGCGCCAGGTGTTGGGGGCGATGAGGTCGTTGATGGCCGGGGGGCCCCACGAGCCGGGCCGGTAGGGGAGGACGTCGGGAGGCTTCTCCAGCAGGTCCGCCGACACCTCCCACGTGCGCTCGATGCCCTCGGCGGTGGTGAACAGCGTGTGGTCGCCGGTCATGGCGTCGTGGATGAGCCGCTCGTAGGCCTCGAGCACCGCCCCTTCCTGCCCGGTCTCGTGCAAGGCGAACTGGAGACTGAGCTTGTCGAGCTTCATCCCCGGGCCGGGGCGCTTGCCGTAGAAGGACAGCGACAGCTTGGAGGAGTCGGCCAGGTCGAAGGTCAGGTGGTCGGGCCCCTGGGTCCCCACACCCGAGCCGGGGGGGAACATCGACTTGGGCGGCTCGTGGAAGGCGATGGAGATGATGCGGGCCCCCTCGGCCATGTTCTTGCCGGTCCGCAGGAAGAACGGGACCCCGGCCCAGCGCCAGTTGTCGATGTCGCAGCGCAACGCGATGAAGGTCTCGGTCTGCGAGTCGGGCGCGACCCCGGGCAGCGACCGGTAGCCCTCGAACTGGCCCCGTACCACCTGGCCGACGTCGATCGGCCGCAACGAGCGGAAGACCTTGTTCTTCTCCTCGCCGATCGCCCGGGGCTCGAGCGCGGTCGGCGGCTCCATGGCCATGAACGCCAGCACCTGGAACAGGTGGGTCACCACCATGTCGCGGTACGCGCCGGTGGCTTCGTAGAACGAGGCCCGCTGGCCCACCGACAACGTCTCGGGCACGTCGATCTGCACGTGGGCGATGTGATCGCGGTTCCAGATGGGCTCGAAGAGGCCGTTGGCGAACCGGAACGCCAGGATGTTCTGGGCCGACTCCTTACCCAGGAAGTGGTCGATCCGGAAGATCTGCTCCTCGCGGAAGATCTCGTGCACGGTGTCGTTGAGCGCCTTGGCCGACATGAGATCGGTGCCGAAGGGCTTCTCCATGATGATCCGGGCCCGGTCCACCAGCTCGGCCTGGCCGAGGGTGCGGATGACCGCGGGGGCGGCCGACGGGGGGATGCTCAGGTAGTGCAGCCGGCGGGGCTCGCCACCCAGCGCCCGCTCGGCGTGGCCGACGGCGGCGGCGAGGGCGGGAGCGCCGCCCGACTGGGGCACGAAGGACAAGGTGCGCGAGAAGCGCTCCCAGCGCCCGTCGGCCAGGTCGGCCGCCCCGAACTCCTCGCACGCGGCGTGGGCGATGTCCCGGAAGGCCCGGTCGTCGATCTCGTCGAGCGAGGACCCGATGATCCGGCACTCGGGCAGGAGCCCCGCCCGCTCGAGGTGCAAGAGCCCGGGCAGCAGCTTGCGCCGGGCCAGGTCGCCGGTGGCACCGAACAGCACGATGACGTGCGGCGTGAGGGGCGCCATGCTGTCGTTGGCCGCCCGCGGTCGTCTGCTCACCATGGCCGACCCTACCGGGCGCGTGTTTCGTGGAGGTGTCCGGGTCGCGAGCACCACATGAACGGTGGGTGCCGCCCGCGCTCGGGCCCGGGGGGCCCGCCGGCAGAGGGTGCGGCCGAGCGCCCGGGACCGAGCGCGGCGGCGGTGGGACATGATGGGCGGGTGGAGACCGGGGACCGCCTGCTGCCGCTGGTGGGGGCGTACAACTTCCGGGACCTCGGGGGTTACCCGGCCGCCGGCGGCCGTCGCACCCGATGGGGTCGCCTGTTCCGCAGCGACACGCTGCACGAGCTGACGCCCGAGGACCTGGTCGTGCTGCGCGAGCTCGGCCTGCGCACCGTCATCGACCTCCGCTCGGTGGACGAGGTCCAGCAGAGCGGCCGGGGGCTGCTGGCGCACGAGCCGATCGACTACCGCCACCTCTCGGTCCTCGCCGACGACGCGGAGGGCGAGTCCGAGGCCGGGCCGGCGCCCGCCGGGGCCGACCTGGCCGACCGGTACCTGTGGTACCTCGAGGTGGGGCGGGGCGCCCTGGTGAAGGCGCTCGGGGCCATGGCCGAGGACGACCGGTACCCCATCGTCTTCCACTGCGCCGCCGGCAAGGACCGGACCGGGGTGCTGGCGGCGCTCGTGCTCGACCTGGTCGGCGTCGAGCCGGCGGTCATCGCCCAGGACTACGTCATCACCGCCGGCCGGCTGGACCTGATCGTCGCCCGGCTCCGGCGCGACCCGGTGCACGGGGCCCGGATGGACCAGATCCCCCCGTCGCACCTCGCGGTCGAGATCTCGACCATGGAGCGCTTCGTGGACCTCCTGCACCGACGGCTGGGCGGGGCCCGGGCGTGGGCGATCGGAGCCGGCCTCGACGTTGCCGCTGCCGACCGGCTGGGGGAGCTCCTGCTGGAGCCCGAGGACGTCCGCTAGCTTTTCGGGGCGTGCCCACCACCCCAACCCCACGGCCGGTGGCCCTGATCCACGGCTTCGCCTCGTCGTTCGACCACGGGTGGCGCCGTACCGGCTGGGTCGACATCCTGGCGGACAGCGACCGCCCGGTGGTCGAGATCGACCTGCTGGGCCACGGGTCGGCGCCCCGGCCCACCGATCCCGAGGCCTACGGGAACGTCGAGGGCCTCGTGCTCGAGGCCCTGCCCGAGGGCACGGTGGACGCGGTCGGCTTTTCGGCCGGGGCGATGGTGCTGGTGCGCCTGGCGCTGGCCCACCCCGATCGTTTCCACCGGGTGGCGCTGATGGGCATCGGCGACAAGTCCTTCGAGGCCGGCGGACCGAGCACGATCGCCGGTGCGCTGCGGGGCGAGGGGGGTCCCGAGGACGTCCGCGGCGAGCTCTTCCGCCGTTTGGCCGTCTCGGCCGGCAACGATCCCGAGGCGCTGGTGGCCTTCATCAGCCGGAGCCAGACCCCCCTCGAGCTCGCCGAGCTGGAGGGCCTGCGCCTGCCCACCCTCGTCGTGCTGGGCGAGCGCGACTTCACGGCACCGGCCGACCGGCTGGTGGCCACCCTCCCCGACGCCCGCTTCGTCGGGCTGCCCGGTGTCGACCACTTCGCCACCCCGGCCGACTTCCGGGCCATCGACGCGGTTGTGCGGTTCCTCGACGGGGACTGAGCGGCGGCCCCGACGACGGCCCGCCCGAGCGGCGGGGCCCACCGGGGACGACGGCGCTGACCAGCCGGGCGCACGGCCGACGGCGGGCCGACCAGCGGGGCGCACCGGGACCGCCGGCGTGCTCGACGCGCTGGTGCCCGGGTGTCGCGTCGCCTAATTTCTTCGTCCAGGCCGGGTGGTCCGAGGGCATCGCCACCGACGACTGCTGACCGGCTATCCGGCTACCCGATGGAGAGGCCCCTCCGATGTCGCAAGCCATCCTCACCATCAACAGCAAGAACTACGGCGCCTGGTCGTTGCGCGGCTGGCTGTCGTGCCGGATGGCCGGGCTCGACTTCACCGAGCAGGTGCTCTCGCACACCGACCCGTCGTCGCGGGCGGAGCTGCTGCTGCTCTCGCCGTCGTTCCTCGTGCCTCGGCTCGAGCACGACGAGGTGACCGTCTGGGACACCCTGGCCATCGGGGAGTACCTCTGCGAGCTGCTGCCCGAAGCGGGGCTGCTGCCCGAGGATCCGGTGGCCCGGGCCCGGTGCCGTTCGATCTGCGGCGAGATGCACTCGGGCTTCGCCCAGCTGCGCTCGGCTCTCCCGATGAACGTGAAGGCCCGGCACACCGAGTTCAAGGTGTGGAGCGGTGCCCAGGCCGACGTGGACCGGATCGTGACCATCTGGCGCGAGTGCCTCGAGCGCTCCGGTGGCCCCTACCTCTTCGGCAGCCGCACCACGCTGGCCGACGCCATGTACGCCCCGGTGTGCACTCGCTTCGTCACCTACGCGGTGCCGCTCGGGCCCGAGTGTGCCGCCTACCGCGACGCGGTGATGGCCCTGCCCGACATGCTCGAGTGGGCGGCCGCCGCCGCGGCCGAGCCCGACGAGGTGGACGAGCTCGACGTCGAGTTCTGACCGCCTGTCGGGCGACGCGACGCGACGGGGCGCCGGGTGACGTCCGCCGCGACGGGGCGCCCGGGTCGCGTCGGCGCGACGGAGTGGCTCAGCTGTGCGCCAGGACGAAGTTGCGCACGACCGGGTAGATCTGGCCGTCCCAGCGCGAGCCGCTGAAGACCCCGTAGTGGCCCACGCCCGGCTGGAGGTGGTGCTGCTTGTTGCGGACCTTCACGCCGGTGCACAGGTCGAGGGCCGCCGAGGTCTGCCCGGCGCCGCAGATGTCGTCCCGCTCCCCTTCGACGGTGAGCACGGCGGTGCGCCGGATGGCGCCGAGGTCGACCCGCCGATCTCCCACGGTGAGCTCGCCCTTGGGCAGCAGGTGGCGTTGGAACACCTGGTCCACCGTCTGGAGGTAGAACTCCGCCGGCAGGTCGAGGACGGCGAAGTACTCGTCGTAGAAGTCCCTGATGCGATCGGCGTCGTCGAGCGCCCCCCGGGCGACGTCGTCGAACAGCGCGACGTGCTGGCGCCAATGGCGGGTGACGTTCATGCTCACGAAGGCGAGCAGCTGCATGAACCCCGGGTACACCCGCCGGCATGCACCCGGGTAGCGAAGGGGCACGGTGGTGATCACGTTCTGCTCGAACCACTCCAACGGCGTGCTCGTCGCCAGCTCGTTGACCCTGGTCGGGCTCAGCCGGGCGTCGACCGGACCCGCCATGAGGGTGAGGGTGGCCGGCTGGGCCACGTCGTCCGCCTCGGCGAGCAGGGCGGTGGCGGCCAGGGCGGCCGGACAGGGCTGGCACACCGCCAAAAGGTGGGTTCCGGGTCCCAGGCGGCGGAGGTACCCCACGACGTGCTCGACGTAGTCGCCGAGGTCGAACCCGCCCCGCTGCACGCTGATGTCGCGGGCGTTGTGCCAGTCGGTGATGTAGACGTCGTGGTCCCGCAGCAGCGTGTGGACCGTCGGGCGCAACAGGGTCGAGAAATGCCCGGCGAGAGCGGCGACCACCAGCACCCGGGGACCGGGTGCGGGGGTCTGCTTGGCGAAATGCAGGAGGGAGCCGAACGGCGACGACGCCACCACCTCCTCGTTCACCGCGACGGTCTCGCCCCCCGCTCGAACGGTCGAGATCCCGAACGGCGGTCGGGTGTGGGTGAGGCGGGCTCGTGCTACCAGCTCGCTCCCGCCCGAAAGGCGCCGGACGAGCTCGTGGTCGGCCAGGGCCCCGGGCAGCTGGGCGAGGGCCCGCCGGGTCAGGGCGGCGAGCGCCCGCACGGGGGCGGTGGCGTCGCGCTGCGCTTGGTAGGTCTGGTAGAGGAGGTCGCCGGGTCCCATGCCGTGCTCAGCATGGCGCGCGCGAGGCACCGTCTGCCAAGGCCGCAGCCAGTGGCAAGCTGGTTGAAAGTATGTAATCATGTAACCATGAACGATCGCTACCAAATCATCGTGACCAGCGGGCGGGGACGGAGAGGCCGGGGGCGGGCCCGCGAAGCCGAGCCGGCGACCACCGCCGAGCAGCGCCGCCAGATCCGGGCCTGGTTCGTGGGCCGGGTACCGGCGGAGTGGTTCGAGACACCGCCGATGGTCACCGTCGACGACGAGGAGATCCTGGTCGTCGGGGCGCTGCGTCCACCGGACCTGGGGGAGGGCGCCGACGAGCACGAGGTGGCCACCGGCCGGGCCGCCCGGATCGGCGGGTTCCGCGAAGAGAGCCGCGAGCAGCGGATGCGGATCGCCGAGGAGGCGCAGCGGGCCTTCGGCCGCCAGGTTTCGTGGGGGGCGTCGTGCGGCGCGCTGACCGAGACCTTCACCACGGCCAGCGTGCCGGTGATGACCCGGTTGCGGATGGCCGAGCGGCGGGTGCTCGACACCCTCATCGACGCCAGTGTCGCTCGCAGCCGCAGCGAGGCACTGGCGTGGTGCGTGCGGCTGGTGGCCTCTCACGAGGACAACTGGATCTCGGAGCTGCGCGACGCCTTCGAGCACGTCGAGCAGGTGCGCGCCCGTGGCCCGGGGACCGCGAGCGACGCCGACGACGCCGACGAGCCGGGGCCGGGGACGCCCGGCGAGGGGGGCTGATCGGTGCGCCTGGTGAGCTTCCTCGCCCCGGGCGGCCCGGGGAACCCCGCCCCGACCGACTCACCGGACCCCAGCGCCCGGGCCGACCCGCCGGACCCCGGTGGCCCGAGCGGCGCGACCGGTCAGAGCGGCGTGGGCTGGCCCCACCGACCGGGGACGGTGCCCCAGGGGACCCGCACCGGGCTGGTCGCCGGAGATGAGGTGGTGGACCTGACCGACGCCGCCGTCGGGCTGCCCGCCGACATGGCCGGGCTGCTGGCCCTGGGCGCCGAGGGAACGGCGGCGGCCCGGCGGGCCCCCTCGAGTGCCGCCCGCCGCTTCGCCCTCCCGACCTGCACGCTGCTGGCGCCGGTGCCCGTTCCGCCCAAGGTGCTGGCCATCGCCATGAATTACCGGTCCCACGTCGCCGAGCTCGGGCGGGACGAGCCCGAGCACCAGTACTGGTTCAACAAGCAGCGGACCTGCGTGGTCGGCCCGGGGGCGCCGATCGTCCTGCCGAGCGTGTCGTCGCAGGTCGACTACGAGGGCGAGCTCGCCATCGTCATCGGCCGGCGCTGCCGGTACGTGCCGGCCGCCCGGGCGATGGAGGTGGTCGCCGGGTTCAGCGTCATCAACGATGTGAGCGCCCGCGACTGGCAGTGGCGGACGCCCAGCTTCACCCTGGGCAAGTCCTTTGACACCCATGGTCCCTTGGGCCCGTGGCTGGTCGGACCGGACGAGATCGGCGATCCGGGCGGCCTGCGCCTGCGCACCTGGGTGAACGATGAGCTCCGCCAGGACGGCTCGACCTCGGACTTGATCTTCGGCTGGGCCGAGATGATCGAGTACCTCAGCCGCGCCCTCACCCTCGAGCCGGGCGACGTCCTGGCCACGGGCACCCCGGCCGGGGTCGGCGCCGGCTACGACCCGCCCCGGTGGCTGGGGGCGGGGGACCGGGTGCGCATCGAGATCGAGGGGATCGGGGAGCTGGTCAACCCGGTGGTCGCCGAGCGCTCCGCCGAGCCGGTGGGCCTCGACGCCTCCTGACCCATACCCGCACGGGCCCGGCGACGCCCCGGTACGCTGGCGCGATGGAATCCGAGGCACGCCCGACGACTTCGACGACCGAGCCGGCGCACGTCGCCGACCCCGCTGCCACGGAGCCCCTCGCCGCTACGGCGCTCGGCGCCGATGAGCGGGCCGACCGGCTGGCGGAGCTGCAGTCGCTGGTCGAGATGATGCGCCCCTCGGTCCAGGCCGATGGCGGCGACCTGGTGCTGGTGCAGGCGGACGTCGAGCGGGGGGTGGTCGAGGTGCAATTGCAGGGCGCCTGCAGCTCCTGCGCCATCAGCTCGGCCACGCTGGCCGGCGGCGTGGAACGGATCATCCGCGACCGCCTGCCCTGGGTGACCGAGGTGATCGGCGGCCTCGACGAGTCGGTTGACCCCTTCGAGAGCGCCGCGATGGGCCAGGGCGGGTACGTCCCCAGCTACTGAGCACCCCGAGCACCCGGCGCCCGGTCCAGGGCACCGCGTGCCGGTCTTCGAGCACCCGATCCGCACACGGCCCGGCGCCGGATCCGGACACCGCCCGGCGCCCGATCGGGACACGCTCCGAGCCGGTGATCTGGGCACGGTCCGAGCCGGTGGAGCCGGTAGAGTCCCCAGCTGTCTGGGAGGGTCCGCCCGTCGGGCGTCGTGAGGAGCCGGGCTCGGCCCGGCGCCGCGGGGCGCACGGCCCGGCCTCTGCCAGTCCGACGACGGAAGGCCGGTGGGGAGACCCGCTCCGGCGCGCCCGAGCCGCGACCAATCGCCCAACGCTGACCGAGCGGAGGCTCTCATGGCACGACAGCGGGCCAACCGGGCCGCCACGACGCTCCGCCGGCACGGGGCCCGGGCCGGCTCGGGGGTAGCGGGGGGCGCGAGCCGCCTGTTGCCGGCCCGGCGCGGCAACGCCCGGCGGATCCTGGCGTCGCGGGGCGTGTTCGACTCGATCGTGTCGCTGGCCGGGCTGGTCGGCCGCCCGGTGCGCAACCAGGGCGGCCAGCAGATCGGCGAGCTGGTCGACGTGGTGGCCCGGTGGTCCGACGGCCAGACCTACCCCCCGGTGTCGGGTCTGGTGGTCAGGGTGGGGCGCCGCTTGGCCTTTGTGGATGCGTCGGCCATCGACCACCTCGAGCACGGCCAGGTGCTCCTGCGCACGGCGCGCCTCGACCTGCGGGACTTCGCCCGCCGCCCGGGCGAGGTGATGCTCGGCCGCGACGTGCTCGACCACCAGATGGTCGACGTGGACGGCGTGCAGGTGATCCGGGCGGCCGACCTGTACCTGGCCGAGGTGCTCGGCCGGACCCGGCTGGTCGGGGTCGACGTGAGCGCCTCGACCCTCTTGCGCCGGCTCGGGCCGCGCCGCTGGCGCACCTTGCCGACGCCGGACCGGGTCATCGACTGGGCGGCCATCCAGCCCTTCGGCGAACCGGGCGAGCCGGGGGCCGAGGAAGGGGGCACGCCGCAGCCCCCGGGGAGCCCGGTGCGCCTCCGCACGTCGCACGAAGGCCTGGCCCGCCTCCGGCCGGGCGAGCTGGCCGACCTGCTGGAGGACCTGCGGCGCGACGAGCGCCAGGAGCTGCTGGCGGCGCTGGCGCCCGACGACGCGGCCGACGCGCTCGAGGAGATGGAGCCCGAGGACCTGGCGCAGCTGCTGCGCGAGGCCGATCCGGACGAGGCGGCGGCGCTGGTGGCGTCCATGGAGCCCGACGAGGCGGCCGACGCGCTGCGCGACCTGCCGGCCGAGCACCGTGAGCTGCTGGTGGCCAAGATGCCCCCCGCCAGCGCCGCCCCCTTGCTCGAGCTGCTCGAGTACCCCGAGGACCGGGCCGGCGGGTTCATGACGACGATCCTCGTGACCGCCCACACCGACGACACCCTCGAGGACGTGGCGGCCCGCCTCGCCGAGGCCCGGAGCCACGACGTGGACATCGACGCGGTGGCCGTGATCGACCGCGAGGGCCGCCTGGTGGCCGACCTGCCGCTCCTCGACGTCCTGCTGGGCCTGCGCGAGCGCCCCGAGGCCCGGGTGGCGTCGGTGGTGGGCGACGAGGAGCCGGTGACGGTGACGCCCGACACCCCGGCGGCCGAGGTGGCCCAGCAGCTGGTGGGCACCCGCCGGCTGTCGCTGGTCGTGGTGGAGGAGGACCAGCGTCCGGTGGGCCGGATCCTCGCCGACGACGTGCTCGACGCCCTCGTGCCGACCAAGGGCCGCTTCCATTTCCCCCGCCTCTTCGAGTGAGGCCTCTTGGCGCGAGGCGCCGGCCGAGGTTCTTGATCTACCTGGCCGCGGTCGGGCCGGGCCTGATCGCGGCCAGCGCCGGCAACGACGCCGGCGGGGTGGCTACCTACGCCTCGGCCGGCTCGCAGTTCGGCGACCGCACGCTCTTCTTCATGCTGCTGGTCACCGTGGCCTACGTGGTCGTCCAGGAGATGGTGGCCCGGCTGTCGGTCCACACCGGCAAGGGCCTCGCCGCGCTCATCCGCGAGGAGTTCCCGCTGCGGATGACCGCCTTCGCCATCCTCGCCTTCGCGGTCGCCAACATCGGTCTGGTGGTGACCGAGTTCGCCGGCATCGGCACCGCATTCCAGCTCTTCGGGGTGAGCCGCTACATCTCGGTCCCCATCGCCGCCCTGTGCATCTGGGCCCTGGTCCTGTTCGGCTCGTACCGCTACGCCGAGCGGATCCTGCTGCTCATGACCCTGGTGTTCATCACCTACCCGGTGGCCGCCGTCCTCGGCCACCCGCACTGGGGCCAGGTGGCGAGCCAGACGGTGTGGCCGCACTTCATCGCCTCGCGGGCGTTCGTGCTGCTGGGGGTGGCGCTCATCGGCACCACCATCACGCCGTACATCCAGCTCTACGAGGCCGGCGCGGTGGTCGACAAGGGGACCCGGCCCGAGGAGTACCGCTACCAGCGGGTCGACGCCATCGGGGGCGCGGTCATCTCCGACATCGTCTCGATGTCCATCATCATCGCCACCGCCACCGTCCTCGGGGGGACCGGCGCCCTGTCCTCGGCGGCCGAGGCCGCCCACGCCCTGCGCCCGCTGGCCGGCCCGGCGGCCGAGGTGCTCTTCGGGCTGGGCCTGCTCGGTGCCTCGGCCCTGGCCGCCGCCGTGGTGCCGCTCTCGACCTCCTACGCGGTGGCCGAGGCGGTGGGGGCCGAGCGCTCGGTGTCCAGCAGCTTCCGCCAGGCCCCGCTCTTCCTCGGCCTGTTCACCGGCCAGATCCTGATCGGTGCGGCGGTGGTGCTGGTGCCGGGCAACCTCATCCACCTGATCATCAGCACCCAGGTCCTCGAGGGTCTGATCACCCCGATCACCTTGGTGTTCATCCTGGTCCTGGCCAACCGGCGCAGCGTCCTCGGAGCGGCGGCCAACGGGAAGGTGGCCCGATGGCTGGGCGGCATCAGCGTCGGCGCCGTCGGGTCGTTCGCGCTGATCCTGGTCGGCCAGAGCGTGCTCAGCTGGTTCGGGGTCGCATGATCCGAGGCCCGGGCCGGGCCGGGCCCCCCGGCCCGCTGCTTGCGTCGGAACGGTCCGGGCGGCCAGGCTCTCGAAGATGAGCGCCGGCGCAGGGGCGGAGCACGGGGCGCTCGGGCGCCCTCGCGGCTGGTGGCAGGACCTGCAACGCTCGTGGGAGCGCAGCCGCCAGACGACGGTGCCAGACCCGGTGGCCCCCGCCCCGCCGGCGCCCGGCGGCCTGCGCATCGCCTTCCTCGTCTACCGCGGTAATCCGCAGTGTGGCGGCCAAGGGGTCTACACCCGTCATCTCACCCGCGAGCTGGTGGCGCTCGGGCACTCGGTCGAGGTCTTTTCGGGGCAACCGTGGCCCGAGCTGGACCCGGGCGTCGGCTTCACCCCGGTCCCCGGGCTCGACCTCTACCGCGAGCCGGACCCCTTCCGGGTCCCGCACCCCCGCGAGTTCCGTGACGCCGAGGACGCCCTCGAGTTCGCCGTCATGTGCACCGCCGGCTTCGGGGAGCCGCGGACCTTCTCGCGGCGGGTCCGGCGGCTGCTGGCCGAGCGGCGCGACGACTTCGACGTGGTCCACGACAACCAATGCCTGGGCACCGGGTTGCTCGGGCTGCTGGCCGACGGCTGGCCGTTGCTCGTCACCATCCACCACCCCATCACCGTGGACCGCCAGCTGGCCCTGGCCCACGCCGCCGGCCCGTGGCAGCGGGTCACCACCCGGCGGTGGTTCGGCTTTTTGGGGATGCAGACCCGGGTGGCCCGCGCCCTGCCGGCGGTGGTGACCGTGTCGGAGTCGTCGCGGCGCGACCTGCACTCCCAGATGGGGGTGGACCCGCGCCGCACCACCGTCGTCCCGGTGGGGGTGGACCATCGCTCCTTCCGCCCGCTGGCCGGGGTCGTGCCGGTGCCCGGTCGGCTGATGGTCACCTCGTCGAGCGACGTGCCGATGAAGGGCCTGGTGCCGCTGCTCGAGGCGGTGGCCCAGGTGCGGGCCCGGCGCCCGGTCGAGCTGGTGGTGATCGGCCGGCCCCAGCCCGGGGGCCGGGTCGACCGGGCGATCGAGCGGCTCGGGCTCGGCCCGGTCGTGCGCTGCGTCAGCGGCATCAGCGACGCCGAGCTGGCCCGCCTGTACGGGGAGGCCCAGGTGGCGGTGGTGCCCTCGCTCTACGAGGGGTTCTCGCTGCCGGCGGTCGAGGCGATGGCCTGCGGCGTCCCGGTGATCGCCACGACCGGTGGGGCGCTCCCCGAGGTGGTCGGGGCCGACGGGCAGACCGCCCTGCTCGTGGCGCCCGACGATCCGGCGGCGCTCGCCGGCGCCATTCGACGGGTGCTCGACGACCCGGCGCTCGGGGCGGCGCTCGGGGCGGCCGGGCGCCAGCGGGTCCTCGAACGCTTCACCTGGGCGGTGACCGCCGCCGGCACCGCCGAGTGCTATCGGGCGGTGCTCGACGGCGTCCCTCCGCCCCCGCGTGCCCCGAGCCACGGTCCGGGGTCCCGATCGCCCGCGGATCCGGCCCCGGGGGACCTCCGAGCGGACGGTCCGCCGGCGCCGGCCCCGCTGGAAGGCGCCGCCCCGGTGGTGACCTGATGCTCACCGTCGACTTCGACCGCCTCGCCGTGGGGCCGGGCGACCGGGTCCTCGACCTCGGGTGCGGCTTCGGGCGCCACGCCTTCGCGGCCGCCCGGCGGGGGGCCGAGGTGGTAGCGGTCGACGCCGCCGCGGCCGAGGTGGACGGGGTGCGAGCCACCTACGCCGCCATGGACCAAGCGGGGGAGATCCCGCCCGGGGCCCGGTGCGCGGCGGTGCGCGGCGACGCCCTGCGGCTTCCCTTCGCCTCGGGGTCCTTCGACCGGGTGATCGCGGCCGAGGTGCTCGAGCACCTGGTGGACGACGGGGCCGCCATGGCCGAGCTGGCCCGGGTGACCCGGCCCGGGGGCACCCTGGCCGTCACGGTGCCGCGCTGCGGGCCCGAAGTGGTCAACTGGCTGCTGTCCGACGAGTACCACGACGTCCCCGGCGGCCACGTCCGGATCTACCGGCGGGGCTCCTTGCGCCGGCGGCTGGCGGCGGCGGGGCTCCGACCCACCGGTTCGCACCATGCCCACGGGCTGCACGCCCCCTACTGGTGGCTCCGGTGCCTGGTCGGGCCGGCCAACGAGGGCCACCGGGCGGTGGTCGCCTACCACCGCCTGCTGGTGTGGGACATCGTGCGGGCGCCCCGGGTCACCCGGCTGGCCGACCGGGCCCTGAACCCCCTGATCGGCAAGAGCTGGGTCGTCTACCTGTCCAAGCCGGACCGGCCCGAGCGCCGTCGCGCCGAGGACCCGGCGCCCGCCCACCCGATCGGGGCCGCGCCCGAGCGCCTGATCGAGCTCGGCCCGGCCACCGGCGCCGGGGTGCGATGAGCCCGGGGGCGGGCCAAGCCGGCACCACGTCGGTGCCCGAGCTGCCCGGGGTGCTCAGTGCCGAGGCGGTGCTGCGCAGCGGCCGCCACCTGGCCCGGGTGCAGCGGGCCGACGGGATGATCCCCTGGTACCCCGGTGGGCACTGCGACCCGTGGAACCACGTCGAGGCGGCGATGGCGCTCACCGCGTGCGGCATGGGGGCCGAGGCGGAGCGGGCGTACCGGTGGCTGGCCGGTCGCCAGCTGCCCGAGGGCGCCTGGTTCAACTACTACCGCGGCGGCTCGGTCGAGGACCCCCGGCTGGACACCAACGTGTGCGCCTACCTGGCCACCGGGCTGTGGCACCACTGCCTGGTCACCGACGACCCGACCCTGCTGGCCCAGCTGTGGCCGGCCGTCGAGCGGGCGGTGGGCTTCGTGCTGCGCTGGCAGCGCCCCGACGGCTCCGTCGCCTGGTCGCTCGACCAGGCCGGCCGACCCGAGGGCTACGCCCTGCTCACCGGGTCCTCCTCGATCTACCACTCGCTGCGGTGCGCCACCGCGGCGGCGGCCCGGCTCGACCTGGTGCGCCCCGAGTGGGAGCTGGCGGCGGGACGGCTGCGCCACGCCATCACCTCGCACCCCGGCGCCTTCGCCCCCAAGGACGAGTTCGCCATGGACTGGTACTACCCGGTGCTCACCGGGGCACTCGACGGCCCGGCCGCCGTCCAGCGGCTCGTCGGTCCCTCGTGGTCGCGATTCGTGCTGCCGGACCGGGGCGTGCGCTGCGTGTCGACCGGCGACTGGGTCACCGCAGCGGAGACGGCCGAGTGCGCCCTGGCGTTCGACGCGGTGGGCCGCCCCGACGAGGCCCTGACCCTGCTCGAGACCACCTCGGCCCTGCGGCTGGAGGACGGGAGCTACTGGACCGGGATGGTGTTCCCCGGCGGCGCCACCTTTCCGGTGCGGGAGCGCACCACCTACACCGCGGCCGCGGTGGTGCTGGCCGCCGACGCGCTCAGCGGCGCCACCGGCGGCGCCGGGCTCTTCCACGGCACCGACCTGCCGGGGGGCCTCGACCTGGCCGAGCCCGACTGCCCGGGCGGCGACGGGTCCGGTTGCCAGGGCGCGGCCGCCCTCCGGTGAGCCCCGGCCGCGCCCGGGGCCCCGGCACGGCGCACCGGGGCACGGCGCACCGGGCTGACCGGCCGGAGCGAGGGGCGGGCGCGGTAGCGGCTCAGCCGCCGGGCGCCGCCGCCGGGCGCACCCGGCGCAGGACCCGGAGGCTGCCGGTCGCGCCGTCGTCGGCCCACTCGCCCGACGCCAGCGCGGCGACCCAGATCTCGTAGGGGGGCCGGCCGCCCTCGGCCGGGTCGGGGAAGACGTCGTGGATGGCCAGCCGGCCGCCCACGACCACGTGGGGGGCCCAGGCCACGAAATCGGCCCAGGCCGGTTCCTCGCCGTGCCCCCCATCGACGAAGCACAGGGCGAGCGGGGTCTGCCAGTGGCGGGCCACGGTGGGCGAGTCGCCGACGACGCCGATCACGGTGCGCTCCAGCCCGGCCCGGGCGACGTTGCGCCGCCACGTCGGCAGGGTGTCGAGGCGCCCGTCGGCCGGGTCGACCAGGTCCGGCTCGAAGTGCTCCCAACCCGCCTGGTTCTCCTCGGAGCCGTGGTGGTGGTCGACGCTGAACAGGACCGCCCCGGCCGCCTCGGCGGCCGCCCCGAGGAAAACGGTGGACCGGCCGCACCAGGCGCCGATCTCGACGAACACCGCCCGGTCACCCTGGGCGACCGCGTCGGCGCCGGCCCGGCGCGCCGCGTCGAAGAGCGCCCGGCCCTCGTCCTCGGGCATGAACCCCCGCACCCCGCCGGCCAGCGCCAGCAGCTCGGCGGTCCGCGGGGCCCCGACCTCCGCTCGACTGCGCCCGTCGCTCACCGAGCGGGCCGCCGGTCGCTCACCGAGATCACCCTGCTCACCGCACGAGGGTGTAGACGGTGTAGCCGGCGAAGCCGAGCAGGATCACGCCGCCGATCCTCCGGATGACGTTCACCGACAAGAACCGGAGGAGGATGCGCCCGCCGAAGGCCCCGAGCGCGGCGACGGCCACCAGCGCGGCGAGGGCGCCGACGGCCACCGACCACGGCTGGCGGAACCGGGCCACCAGGTTGATGGTCAGCAGCTGGGTGAGGTCCCCGAACTCCCCGACCAAGATCACCCCGAAGGCGGTCGCCATCACCCGGAACGCGCCGGTCGTGGTCCGTGGCCTCCCGTCGGGTCCGGCCGGGGTCGTCCCCGTGCCCTCCGGCGCTCCGGGCCCGCTGGTCGCCCCGTCGCCGTTCGACCCCCGGGCCTCGCGGTCGCCTTCGGCAACGGCCTCGCGTTCGGGGACGAGCAACAGGTACCCGGCCCCGGCGAGGAACAGGACGCCGACCACCGCGTCGAGCACGCGGTGGGGGAGCAGCTCGAGCAGCCGGCCCGCCGCCACGGCCAGCGCGACGTGGAGCGTGAAGGCGGCCGAGGCGCCGGACCAGACCCACAGGGGCCGTGACCGGCTCCCCATCACCAGGGTGGCGATCATCGTCTTGTCGGGCAGCTCGGCCACCGCCACCACGGCGAACACCGTGGCGATGACACCGATGCTCATGGCGATCCTCCGCCGGCGGGCGAGGACCGCGGTCGGTCGACCAAAGGATCAGCTCGGGGCGCCGGCGACGCTCGAGAGGACGGCGCCCAGCCGGCCACGCTCGCGCTCGCCGAAGGCCACGTTGATGGCCAGCCGCTCGAGCGCCTGCTCGACCGACCGCTGCCCGCTGCGCAACGGGTGGGCGTGGAGGAACTCGGTGACGTCGGCGGCCAGCTTGGCGTCCCCGCACAACGTGCGCACGCCGGCCAGCATCCGCGAGTGCCCGTTGACCGGGTACCGGTCGAGGACCTCGGACCAGTGGGTCGTCAGCTGCTCCCACGCCACCGGTCCCCCCACCCGGTTGGTCAGCAGGGACATCACCAGGTAGGGCCCGTTCTGGGTCCGCACCTCGGTGATGGCGAGCTCGAAGGTGGCGGCGGCGAGCACCGGGTCCTCGAACGCGGCCAGCGCGCTCAGGTAGCGGACCTCGTCCTGCGGCGTGGCCGGGTTCCGGTAGCGGGCCAGGCACAGGTCGTAGTCGCCCGGCCGCAGCTGGGCGGCCACCACGCCCAGCACGGCGTCCTCGATGTCGGCGTCGATGGCCTCCGGCGGGGCTCCGGGCCCGGGTCGGTGGGCGGCGTCGAACCGCCGCGCCGCCTCGGCGCGCACCGCCAGGTCATCGCCGATCGTGCCCAGGGTGCCGAGCAGCAGCGACCGCAGGTTGGGGGTGCGCTCGGCGTCGTCGGGCCGCCGGTCCCAGCCGAGATCCGCCGCCCGGGGGCCGAGCAGGGCGCGGGTGGCGGCGGCCAGGGCGGGCCGGTCGTCGTCGCCGATCACCCGGTCGCACAGGCTCAGGGCGCCGGCGACCACGCCGAAGGTGCTGGGCTCGTCGTCGTGGCCGAGTGCGGCCGCCAGGTCCAAAAAGTCCCCCAGGGCGACCTGGTCGGCCAGGACGGCCGCCCAGGTGTCCGAAAACAGCACCGAGCGCTCGAGCGGCGTGAGGGCCCCGAGGTGCTCGCCCAACCGGCGCAGATGGCCGGCCTCGTAGGCGGTCCGGTAGACGCCCCACCCCCCGGCGTTGAGCACGGTGTGGGCGCCCGGCTCGCCGGGCGCGGCGCCGGCAGTGCCGGACGGCCCCGGTCCCAGCGGTACCGGGTCGCTCCCGAGCAACCGGCGCGGGCTCGACGCCACGGCGCCGTCGAGGGCCCGCTGGTCGAGCTCGCGCACGAAGAGGGGGACCTGCCATCCGCTGCCGATGGCGCTCGCCGTGCCGCCGGCGGGGGTGTACTCGAAGGGTTGCTGGGAGACCACGCCGTCGCGCAGGGTGACGAGCGGATGGCCGCCCTGCAGGATCCACGAGTCCATCATCGACCGCACCGGCTCGCCGCTCACCGCCTCCAGCGCGTCCCACAGGTCGCCGGTGACGGTGTTGGCGTACGCGTGGGTCCGCAGGTAGGTCCGTACGCCGTCACGGAACACCTCGGGGCCCAGGTACTGCTCGAGCATGCGCAGCACGCTCCCGCCCTTCTGGTAGGTGAGGACGTCGAACATGCCGTCCGCCTCGGCCGGGGACCCCACCGGGTACTCGATCGGCCGGGTGCTGTGCAGCCCGTCGACGGCGAGGGCGGCCTCGCGCTCGATGCCGAAGCTCACCCAGCGTTGCCAGGCGGGACGGAACGCGTCGACGCAGAGCACCTCCATAAAGGTGGCGAACGCCTCATTCAGCCAGATCCCCTCCCACCAGCGCATCGTGACCAGGTCGCCGAACCACATGTGGGCGATCTCGTGGGAGACCACGTCGGCCACCCGCTCGAGCTCGCTGCGGGCGGCCCGGGCCGGGTCGACCAGCAGCGCCGTCTCGCGGAAGGTCACGCACCCCAGGTTCTCCATGGCGCCGAACGCGAAGTCGGGGATGGCCACCAGGTCGAGCTTGTCGGCCGGGTAGGGGATGTCGAAGTATGAGGAGAAGAACCGCAGGGCGTGGGCGGCCACCTCGAGGCTGAACCCGGTGAGCTCGGCCTTGCCCGGCGCGTGCACCACCCGCACCGGCACCCCGTCCACGTCCACCGGGGCCGTGGCGCTCAGCGGGCCGACCACGAACGCCACCAGGTAGGTGGACATCTTCATCGTGGGGGCGAAGTGGACACGCCGCTTGCCGTCGTCGAGGGACTCCTCGGCCACGGCCGAGTTGGAAAACGCCGCCAGGTCGGCGTCGACCACCAGCGTCACGTCGAACACCGCCTTGCGGTCGGGCTCGTCCCAGCAGGGAAAGGCCCGCCGGGCGTCGGTCGACTCCATCTGGGTGGTGGCGATGGTGTGGCTCACCCCGGCGTCGTCGGTGAAGGTGCTGCGGTAGAAGCCCCGCAGCTTGTCGTTCAGCTGGCCGGCGAACGAGCACCGGAGGGTCGCCGGCCCGGACGGGACCGGGGCGTCGAAGCCGAACCGGACCCGGTCGGTGTCGGGCTCGAACGAGACCGCCGCGGCCAGGATGGTCCCGTCCCCGAGCTCGAGCGTGGCACCCTCCACGCTCAGCTCGGCCGCGTTGGCCTCGATCTGGCGCACCGGCTCGTGCACCACCACGTCGATGCTGGCGTCGCCCGAGAACGTGGCGGCGCCGAGGTCCGGCCGCAGCTCGAGCCGGTAGGTGGTCGGCTCGACCGATCGCGGGAGCCGGAAGGCTTCGTCGGGCGGAGCGGGGGTGGGCGGCGCGTCGGGCATCTGGTGAGGCTACCGCCGGTCCGGGTAGCGTCCATTGCCGTGCTCCGCCCCCCGGTTCCGTCCTCCGGCCAGCGCTCCGGCCCCAGCCGGTGAGCGACGGCGCGCCGGACCAGCTGCTCGACGTCGTCGCCGTCGGCTCGTCCCTCGTCGACGTGCTCGTCCAGGTGGACGACGCCCGCCTGGCCGCGGTGGGGCTGGCGAAGGGGTCGATGGAGCTGGTGGACCTGGCCCGGGCCGAGGACCTCTACGCCGGCGCCGGCCCGGGGGTGGAGGTGTCGGGCGGATCGGCCGCGAACACGGCGGTGGGGGTGGCCTGCCTCGGCGGGAGCGCCGGGTTCGTGGGCAAGGTGGCGGACGACCCGCTGGGCACCTTGTTCGCCCACGACATCCGGGCGTCGGGGGTGCAGTTCGACCCGCCTACCCCGGTCGCCAGCCGGCCCGGGGCCGACCTCGGCACCGGTCGATGCCTGGTGTTCGTGAGCCCCGACGCCGAGCGGACCATGGCCACCCACCTCGGTGTGGCGGTGACCCTGGCGCCCGACGACGTGCCGCTCGAGCTGGTCTCCCGGGCCCGCCTGCTCTACCTCGAGGGGTACCTGTGGGACCTGGCGCCGGCCAAGGAGGCCATGCGGCGGGCGATCGGCGCCGCCCATCGGGGCGAGGGGGCGGTGGCGCTGTCGTTGTCGGACCCGTTCTGCGTCGACCGGCACCGGCGGGAGTTCCTCGACCTGCTGCTCGACGAGGTCGATGTGCTGTTCGGCAACGAGGAGGAGATCGTGTCCCTGTTCGGGGCCCGCTCCCTCGACGCCGCCCTCGAGGCGGCGGAGGAGACCGGGCTGCTGGTGGCCGTGACCCGCGGCGCGGCCGGCGCCGTGGTCGTCACCGAGCGGGGCCCGCTGTCGGTGCCGGCCACGCCGGTCGACCACGTGGTGGACACCACCGGCGCCGGGGACCTGTTCGCCGCCGGGTTCCTCTATGCCCTCGCCCGCGGCGCCGAGCCCGAGCAGGCGGCCCGGCTGGGAGCCTTGTGCGCCGCCGAGGTGGTGGGCCACATCGGGGCGCGGCCCCAGGCCGACCTGCGGGCCCTGGCCCTCGCCTCCGGACTGCTGGAGGGCCTCATCTCCGCCGAGGCCTGAGGGCCCGGCCGGCGCGGGGGTCCCCGGCGGCGCAGGGACCGTCGGCGCAGGGACCCGGCGGCTGAGGGACCCGGCGGCGCAGTGCCCGGGCCGCCGGACCCCGATCACGGACCGGCGGACCGGGTGACGCTGAAGGGGGTCAGCACCTGGGCGCCCGAGGGGCGCAGGACGTACCAGAGCCCCCCGGCGTTGTCGATGGCCTGGCCGGTGATCATCCCCGGGGCGACGTCGCCGTTCCACCGGTAGAGCGGATGGCCGTCGTAGGTGACCTGCTCGGACCCGTCGGGCCGACGCAGGGTGCCGGCCAGCTTCGCCTGCAGGCCGTGGCCCAGCCGGACGGTGGCGCCGGGGTCGATCGTGAGCGGGGGCCACTCGAGCACGCACACCGTCGACACGCACGCGCTGGCGGTGGGGGTGTCGGGGGCGAAGTCGTAGAGGGTGTAGCCCGACCCGGTCGCCAGCACCGGGCCGACGGGCGAGCTCTCGGTGGCGAGCGTGACCGACGACGAGGTGGTGGTGGTGGGCGACTGCCCGAACGTCTCGGCCGAGCCGCCCCCGGCGCCGCCGGCGCCGGCGAACCCGCACGCGGGCAGGGCGAGCGCCGCCCCGAGCAGTCCCAGCGTGCCGATGGCCCGGAACGGTCTCAGCTGTCGTCGCTCGGATCGGGGGGCAGGAAGCTCAACGGGAGGTCGGCCAGCTGGACCAGGATGGAGGCGATCCAGCGGCTCAGCTTCCCGATCGCCGGGTCGACGGCCGACGGCTCCTCGAGGTGCGCCTCCTCGAGCCGCAGGGCGCCCTCGTAGGTTGCCTCGACCGCCCAGCGCGGCGGCCCGACCGGGGAAGCTCCCTCCTCGTGCCCGGCGTGCACCTGCTCGAAGGTGGTCGCGGTCCGGGTGAGCGACTCGGAGCCCAACAGCACCGGGCTGGCGGTCGGCAGGATGCCGAGGACCGTGGCCGTGGGCGGGGCCTCCGCCAGCCGCTGGATGCGCACCGCCACCTCCACGATGACCTCGGGCAGCTCGTCGGGCACCTCGCCGATGGACCAGGTGCGGTACGAGGTCTGGCTCCACGTCGGCCAGTCGAGGGACACGTCGGCGCGGACCCGGGGCGGCTGCTCCTCGCCCGGCAGGCTGTAGGAGGTCTCCCACGAGATGTCCCCGAGGAACACGTCCACCTGGAACCGCTCCTCGACCGCCTGGCGCTGGAGCAGTGCCTCGTCGAAGGAGCGCCGGACGGCACCGATGAGGTCGATCAGCAGGTGGTCCAGCACGGCTCGGCAGAGGCTAGCGGCTCTGTCTGGGCCCACCGCCTCGCCGGACCCCGTCGCGCCCGGGGCCCCCGCCGGGGCCGCCCCGGCCGGTCCCGGTACGATCGCCCGATGCCGGCCGACAACCCCTGGCTGAGCCGCCGGGTGCTCTCGTACGCGCACCAGGGCGGAGCGTGGGAGCGGCCGTCGTCCACCCTGGCCGCCATCGAGCACGCGCTGGAGGTGGGGGCGGGGGCGATCGAGCTCGACGTGCACGCCACCGCCGACCGGGAGCTGGTCGTCTGTCACGACTCGACGGTGGACCGCACCACCAACGGGACCGGCCCGATCGCCCGGCTCACCTTGGCCCAGCTCAAAGAACTGGACAACGCCTACTGGTTCGTCCCCGGCGCCGACGCCACCGAGGGGCGCCCCGAGGGGGACTACCCCTACCGGGGCCGGGCACCGGCGGACCGCGCCTTTGGGATCGCCAGCTTGCGCGAGGTGCTCGAGCGGTTTCCGGGGGTGCCGTTGAACCTCGACATCAAGGAGACCGCCCCGGCGGTCGCCCCCTACGAGCGGATCCTGGCCGATCTTCTGGCCGCCTACGGGCGCACCGACGACGTGATCGTGGCCTCGTCCCTCGACCCGGTGACCGCCACCTTCGCCGCCTTCGCCCCCCGGGTCGGCACGTCGGCGGGGGTCCTCGCCATCACCTCGTTCTGGCAGGCGGTGCGCGACGGCCGCCGCCCGCCGGCGACCACCGCGGTGGCCCTGCAGGTGCCCGAGCGGCGGGGCGACCTGGTCATCGTCGACGAGCCCTTCGTGGCCGCGGCCCACCGCGAGGGGATCGCGGTGCACGTGTGGACGGTGAACGACCGAGCGGCCATGGAGCGGCTGGTCGACCTGGGCGTCGACGGGATCATGACCGACGTCCCGAGCATCCTGGCCGGGGTGCTCGACCCCCGCGGGGTGGGGTGGGAGCGGCCGCCCGGCGCCCGGTGAACACCGCCCTGACGATCACGGCACGCCGCGCCACGATCGCGGACCGACGGCGCCGGCCCCGACTGCTGCTAGCCGCGCCCGCAGTTGGGCTTCTTGCCGTGGTTGGCCTTCTTTTTGGAGCGGAGCTTGCGCTTGACGGTTCGCTTCGACATGAGGGCGGCAGCCTAGCCGAGGCCGGCGGAGGGGTCGGGTAGGGTCCCGACGAGTGGGACGAGTGGAACGAGACACCCCGACGGTCCGCTGATGCGCAGCGGCTGGCTGCTGCGCGACGGGCAGGTGCTGGCGTCGGTCGACATCGCCGACTCGCCGGTGGAGCGGATGCGGGGCCTGCTCGGCCGGTCCTCCTACGAGGGGGCGATGCTCCTGCCGGCCACCCGGTCGGTGCACACGCTGATGATGCGGTTCCCCCTCGACGTGGCCCACATGACCGCCGACCTGAAGGTGCTGTCCACCTCGCGCATGGGGCGGTGGCGGATCGGGCTGCCCCGGCCGGGGTGCCGGTGCGTGCTCGAGGCGTCGAGCGGTGCCTTCGAGCGCTGGGCCCTCGAGGTCGGCGACCAGCTCGAGATCCGCGACGCCCGGTGACGTCCTCCGCCGGCGGGGGCCAGCTGGTCGTGGTGGCCACGCCCATCGGCAACCTGGGCGACGTGTCGGCGCGGGCGGTCGACGTGCTGACCCGGGCCGATCACGTGTGCTGCGAGGACACCCGGCGGACCCGGGCGCTGCTCAGCGCGCTCGGGGTGAGCGCCGGTGCCCGGCTGGTCGCCGTGCACCAGCACAACGAGCGCGCCCGGGCCGCCCAGGTGGCCGGGTGGGTGGCCGCAGGGCGGACCGTGGCCCTGGTCAGCGACGCCGGCACCCCGGCGGTGTCGGATCCCGGGGCGCTGGTGGTGGCGGCGGTGATCGAGCGGGGCCTGACGGTGAGCGCGGTGCCGGGACCCTCGGCCGTGCTGGCGGCCCTGGTGGTGAGCGGCCTGCCCACCGACCGCTTCTGCGTGGAGGGCTTCTTGCCCCGCAAGGGGACCGACCGGCGCCGCCGCCTCGACCTGGTGGCGGCCGAGCGGCGGACCACGGTGCTGCTGGAGGCGCCGAACCGGCTGGCGGCCACCTTGGCCGACCTGGTGGCGGCGTGCGGCGAGGGGCGCCCGGTGGTCGTGGCGCGCGAGCTGACCAAGCGACACGAGGAGGTCTGGCGGGGGAGCCTCGGGGCGGCGCTCGTGGAGTTCGCGGCGCGCGAGGTCCGGGGCGAGGTGGTGGTCGTGCTGGGCGGGGGGTCCGCCCCGCCGCCGCCCGCCGACGACGAGCTGCGCCGTGCCCTGGGGGAGCTGCTGGGGGCCGGCGACGGCGTGCGGCGGGCGGCGGACGAGGTGGCGTCGGCCACCGGCGTCTCGAGGCGCCGAACCTACGCCCTGGCGGTGGAGCTGCAGGCCGAGGGTCGGGGCTCGCCGTCCTGACCAGGGGCGGGGCGGGCGCCGGTACGCTACGTCCGGTGTCCCGCTTCTACCTGACCACGCCGATCTACTACGTCAACGACGCCCCCCACGTCGGTCACGCGTACTCGACCGTCAACGCCGACGCCCTGGCGCGCTGGCACCGGATGCTGGGCGACGACGTGTTCTTCCTGACCGGCACCGACGAGCACGGCCTGAAGGTGGCGCGGGCGGCGGAGGAGCACGGGGTCTCGCCCCAGGAGTGGACCGATCGGACGTCGCAGCGGTTCCGCGACGCCTGGGGGGCGCTCGACATCGCCAACGACGACTTCATCCGCACCACCGAGCCCCGGCACCACGCCGCGGTCCAGCGGTTCCTCCAGCAGATCTACGACAACGGCTTCATCGAGCCCGGCACGTTCCGGGGCCTCTACTGCGTCAGCTGCGAGGCGTATTACACCCAGGCGGAAGCGGTCGGCGGGCGGTGCCCGATCCACGGGGTGCCGGTGGTGGAGATGGAGGAGGAGAACTACTTCTTCAAGCTGAGCGCCTTCGAGCAGCCGCTCCTCGAGTGGTACGAGGCCCACCCCGACGCGGTGCGGCCCGAGGGCAAGCGCAACGAGGCCCTCGGGTTCATCAAGGGCGGCCTGCGGGACATCTCGATCACCCGGACGTCGCTCAGCTGGGGCGTGCCGGTGCCCTGGGACCCCGGCCACGTCTTCTACGTCTGGTACGACGCGCTGATCAACTACCTGACGGCCATCGGCTACGGGACCGACCAGGCCCGCTTCGACGCCTGGTGGCCGGCCGCCCACCACCTGATCGGCAAGGAGATCATCCGCTTCCACTGCGTGTGGTGGCCGGCCATGTGCATGGCCGCCGGGATCGACCCGGCCCCCCACGTGTTCGTCCACGGTTGGCTGCTGGTGGGGGGCGAGAAGCTCTCCAAGTCGCTGCTGGCGGCCGCCCAGGCCGGTGTCGAGCCGGGCGCCGGCTCGTCGGGCACCCCGTCGCTCACCGACATCGCGCCCGAGCTGCTGACGGTCGACTTCGGCGTCGACGCCGTGCGTTACCACCTGCTGCGTGAGACACCGCTGGGCACCGACGGCGACTTCTCCTACGAGGGCATCGTGGCCCGCTACAACGCCGACCTGGCCAACAACCTGGGCAACCTGGTGCAGCGGGTGTGCACCGTGGTCGGGGCCAAGTGCGCCGGGGTCGCCCCGCCGCCGGACCCCGGCAGCCCGCTGGCCCCGGCGGCGGCCGAGGCGGTGGCCCGGGCCGCAGAGGCCTGGGAGCGGTTCGCGCCCCACGAGGCGCTCGAGGCGACCTGGCGCCTCATCGGCGCCGCCAACGCCGAGCTGGAGGCCACCGAGCCGTGGCGGCAACCTGCCGGCCCGGCCGTCGACGCGGTGCTCGGCAGCGCGCTCGAGGTGCTGCGGATCGTCGCCCTGCTGGTGGCGCCGGCGATGCCGGCCACGGCCGAGCAGATCTGGCACCGCATCGGGTTGCGTGGCTCGCCGACCCAGGTCGAGCTGCCCGGGGGCGCCGGGTGGGGCGGGCATCCCGGCGGGGTGGCGGTGGTGCGGGGCGAGCCCCTCTTCCCCCGCCGCAAGAGCTGAAGCATGGCTCCGAGCGCCCCGAGCGCTCCGCCTGCGCCGCCCGCTCCGGGCGCCTGGTTCGACTCCCACTGCCATCTGCAGGACCAGTACCTGCCGGGCTCGGAGGGCGGCACCGACCCCGCCGCCGCGGGGGCCGGCTCATCGGCCCCCGAGCCCCTGGGCCCAGGCGTGCGGGACGCCCTCGGTCGGGCGGTCGCCGCCGGGGTGGGCCAGCTGGTGTGCGTGGGCACCGATCTGGCCACCTCGGCCCAGGCCCTCGCCCTGGCCGGCGCCGTCCGCGAGCTGGCCCCCGCCGGACTGGTCGACCCGGTCGGCCCGGTCGTCTGGGCGACGGTCGGGCTCCATCCCCACGACGCCTCGGCCGGCACCGACGGCATCGCCACCCTGCTCGCCGCCACCCTGGCCCGGGGCGACGCCACCCTGGTCGGAATCGGCGAGTGCGGGCTCGACTACCACTACGAGCACTCGCCCCGAGGGGCCCAGCGGTCGGCCTTCGCCGAGCAGATCCAGCTGGCCCGGACCCACGACCTCACCCTGGTGGTCCATGCCCGTGACGCCTGGGACGACCTGTTCGACGTGCTGGGGGCCGAGGGCGTCCCCGAGCGGGCGGTGCTGCACTGCTTCACCGGTGGGCCGGCCGAGGCGCGGCGGTGCCTCGATCTGGGCATGTACGTGTCGTTCAGCGGGATCATCACGTTCAAGAACGCCGCCGAGGTCCGGGCGGCCGCGGCGCTCTGCCCACCCGAGCGCCTGCTGGTCGAGACCGACAGCCCGTTCCTGGCCCCGGTGCCCCACCGGGGTCGGCCCAACGAGCCGGCCTTCGTGCCGCTGGTGGGCGAGGCGGTGGCGGCCGTGCGGGGCGTGAGCGCCGCCGAGGTCGCCCGCGACTCGGCCGAGGCGGCCCGTCGAGCGTTCGTCCCGGCCGGGTGAGCCCGTCGAGCGTTCGTCCCGGCCGGGTGCGCATGGCGCCGGGGGGGCCCGACGCCCCGGATCGGGGGCTGCGACGAGCGCTGCGGACGCCGGCCGCAACGACCCCCACCGCCCGGTGACCTTGACCCGGGCCGAGGTGGTCGCCCTGCTCGACGCCCACGGCCTGCGTCCCAGTCGGGCGCTCGGGCAGAACTTCGTGGTCGACCCGAACACGGTGCGGCGGATCGTGCGCCTGGCCGAGCTCGGCCCCGGGGCCCGGGTGGTGGAGATCGGTGCCGGCCTGGGCTCGCTCACCCTGGCGCTCGCCGAGGCCGGGGCCGAGGTGACGGCGGTCGAGCTCGATCGCCACCTGGTCCCGATCCTGCGCGACGTGGTGGCCCGCCACCCGGGGGTGGAGGTGGTGCAGGCCGACGCCCTGCGGCTCGACTGGAGCCGGCTGCTGGAGGGCCACCGGGTCGCGGGTCCCGGCGGGCCCGGCGAGCCCGGTACCTGGGCGCTGGTCGGCAACCTGCCCTACAACGTGGCCACGCCGCTGGTGTTGCGGGCGCTGGCCGAGGCCCCCTCCATCGGGTCGATGCTGGTGATGGTCCAGCGGGAAGTGGGGGAGCGGCTGGCCGCCGGGGCGCGGAGCGCGGCCTACGGCGCCGTGTCGGCCAAGGTCGCGTACTGGGCGTCGGCGGCGGTGGTCGGGCGGGTCCCGGCGAGCGTCTTCCTGCCCCGGCCCCGGGTCGAGTCGGTCCTGGTGCGGCTCCGACGCCGCCAGACCCCGGCGGTCCGTGCCGAGCTGGTGGGCCGTGAGAGGCTCTTCGCCGTGGTCGAGGCCGGCTTCGCGCAGCGCCGCAAGATGCTCCGGCGGTCCCTGGACGGCGTCGTCGACCCCGACGCGTTCGTCCGGGCCGGCGTGGCCCCCCAATCGCGGGCCGAGGAGCTGTCGATCGAGCAGTGGGGGAGGCTGGCCGCCCAGCCGGCCGGGGCGCGATGAGCGTCCGCTGGCGGGTCCCCGCGCCGGCCAAGCTCACCGTCAGCTTGACGGTGACCGGGGTGCGGGCCGACGGCTACCACGAGCTGGCAGCGGAGATGGTCTCGCTCGACCTGGCCGACGAGCTGCTGATCGACCCGGCCGGGGCGGGGATCACGGTGCGCCCGGACGGCGGCGGGCGCACCGACGGCCTGCCGGTCGGTCCGGACAACCTGGTGGCGCGGGCGCTGGTGGCGGTCGGGCGGGCGGCGGGCGTCGAGCTCGTCAAGCGGATCCCCGTGGGGGGCGGGCTGGGCGGCGGATCGAGCGACGCCGGCGCGATCCTTCGCTGGGCGGGGTGCTCGGACCTCGAGGTCGCCGCCGCCATCGGCTCCGACGTGCCCTTCTGCGTGGCGGGCGGCCGGGCCATGGTGACCGGCGGCGGGGAGCAGGTGGCCCCGCTCGGCTTCGAGCCCCGTTCGGTGGTCCTCCTCATCCCCCCGTTCGGGGTCGAGACGGCCCGGGTCTACCGGCGCTGGGACGAGCTGTCCGAAGCGGGGGCCGGCCCCTGGCACGAGCCGCCCAACGACCTGACCCGGCCGGCGATCGAGGTGGAGCCCCGCCTGGCGCCGTGGCGGGCCGCGTTCGAGCAGGCGACCGGTCGGTCGGCCATCCTGGCGGGCAGCGGCTCCACCTGGTTCGTCGACGGCACCCTCGAGCGCTTCGACGGCGACCCCGACGGGGGGATCCGGGTCGGTCGGGAGCGAGGCCGAGTGGTCCAGGCCCACACCGTGCCGGCCGCCTGGGGCCGGCCGGTCGAGCTGGGGGAGACCGCCGGGACGGGGGCACCGGCGGGGGGCTGACGGGCCCCGCCCGGGCGCCGGGTGCTGGGACCGGGGGCTACTTCCCCGCCCGGCGCTGCCAGCGGGTCGCCTTCAGCATCTTCTTGTGCTTCTTCTTGCGCATCCGCTTCCGGCGCTTCTTGATCAGCGATCCCATGTCGTGCGGCAGGCTAGCGGCCGGCGGAGGACCGGCGCCAGGTGGACGCCAGGTGGACGGCGCTCATGACGGGTCGTGGCGGGCCGGAGCCCACCGCGCCGGGCCGTCGTCGGTCCCCGGGTCGCCGGGCCGCCACCGGGGTGCGGGAGCCCACAGGTCCAGGGCCGCTGGTTCGGAGGGCCCGAGGTCGCCCGCCGCGATCTCGGGCAGCGAGAGGGTGAACACGGCGCCGCCCCCCGGGGCGTTGTCGGCGCTCACCGTGCCCCGCTCGGCGCTCGCCACCTGCGCCACGATGGCCAGTCCGAGGCCGGACCCCGGCAGCCCGCGGGCGGCGGGCGCACGGTAGAAGCGGTCGAAGAGGTGCGGCAGGTCGTTCTCGTCGATCCCCGGGCCGTGGTCACGGATCGTCACCGTCCCTCCGGCGCAGCGGACCTCGACCAGGGCGTCCTCGGGGCTCCACTTCGACGCGTTGTCCAACAGGTTGCCCACGGCGCGGGCGATGCGCTCGGGGCTCCCCAGCACCCACACCGGCTCGGCGCTCAGCTCGAAGCGGACCCGCTTGGCCCGGGCGTGGGCTTGGGCGACGGTGACTGCCTCCTCGGTCAGCTGATCGAGCCGCAGTGGCACCACCTCCTCGGGCGGACGCTCCCCCCGGGCCAGCTCGGACAGGTCGCTCACCAGGTGGGTCAGCTCCTGCATCTGGGTGAGCACGTCGTCGACCAGCAGGGAGCGGTCGGCCGGCGAGAGCTCGTCGAGGCGGCGCACGACCTCGAGGTTGGTCCGCAGGCTGGTGAGCGGCGTCCGGAGCTCGTGGGCGGCGTCGAGCACCAGCTGGCGCTGGGACTCGCGGGACGACTCGACCGCCCCGAGGAGATGGTTGAACGCCCGTCGCAACCGTCCGAGCTCGTCCGCCCCGCCCGGGTCGAGGCGCTCGGTCACGTCGGGGCTCTGGGCCCGCGTCTCGAGGCGGGCGGTGAGCGAGTTGAGCGGGTTGATCGCGGCCCGGGCCACCAACCACCCCAAGAAGAGCGCGAGGAGGACGGAGGCCACGGCCACCAGGGTCAGGGCCAGGCCGAGGTTCCCGAGCTGCGCGTCCACCCCGGCGAGGGGCGACGCCAGCTGGAGCGCCGCCCCGTCGGGGAGGGGCACCCCGTTCACCACGATCGGACCGGGCAGGTGGGTCACGAACTCGCGTAGCGAGGTCCCGGCCACTTCGACATTGGCGATGAAGGGCTTCGACTGGGCCGATGCCACCGACACGACCCCGGGGCTGACCGGCAGCGAACGGGCGCCGGCCAGCTGCCCGCTGGCCGCGATCAGCTGGCCGTCGGGCGCCACCACCTGGACCGCCAGCCCGGTGAACAGCGCGGCGTCCAGCCCGTCGTTGTCGAGGCTGTGCTGGGCGGCCAGCTTGAGCGACGCGTCGACCGAGTTGAGCAGCGAGTTGCGCGCCGCCAGGTACGACCCCGCCGATGCCACCAGGACGGCCAGCACGGCGGCCGTGGTGGCGGCGAGGACCAGCCGGGTGCGGAAGGTCACGGCTCTCGCAGGGCGTAGCCGACCCCGCGCACGGTGTGGATGTACCGGGGCTCGCCGCCCGCCTCGGTCTTGCGTCGCAAGTAGCCGACGTAGACCGCGAGCGAGTTGGTGCCCGAGTCGAACTCGTAGCCCCAGACCCGCTCGAGCAGGATCTCGCGGGTGAGCACCTGGCGGGGATGGCGGAGGAAGAGCTCGAGCAGGTCGAACTCGATGCGGGTGAGCGGGAAGGACCGATCGGCCCGGCGGGCCTCGCGGGTGCCCAGGTCGAGGGACAGGTCGCCGAAGCGCAGGACCTCCCCCTCGCCACCGGTCCGACGGCGCAGCAGGGCCCGGAGCCGGGCCAGCAGCTCGGCCAGCGCGAACGGCTTGACGAGGTAGTCGTCGGCTCCGGCGTCGAGGCCCTGGACCCGATCGTTGACCGCGTCGCGTGCCGTCAGCATCAGCACCGGCGTGTCGTCCCCGGCCGCCCGGAGGCGCCGGCAGACCTCCAACCCGTCGAGGTCCGGCAGCTGGAGGTCGAGCACCACCGCGTCGGGCGGGCTGACGGCGAGGGCCTCGAGCGCCCGGTGGCCGGTCGCCGCGGTCTCGACCTCGTAGCGCTCCAGCCGCAAGGCCCGGTCGATCGACGCGCGCACCGCCGGATCGTCGTCCACCACGAGGACCCGCATCGCCACGATCCGACTCCTTCCGGCGCCCTCCCACTGGTGCGGCTCGGCGCGCTTGGGGGCGGCCAACCGGTGCGCTGCACCGCCATGACCAGGTCTCGCGCAGCATACCGGGGTGCCTGGCGAACCTCGGTCCGGCCGTCGCCGGGGTCCAGGTTGCACCCGCCAGGTGAGAGCCGGGTGAGAACGGCGTCAACAACGCCTAAGAACCGGCGCGGCGCCCGAAGGTGATGAGGTGCGGGTGGGGTTGGCTGCCCCGCCGGGCGACCAGGTGCGGATGAGGTGCGGGAGATCGTGCGGACCCTCGACCCCGCTACCGTGAGGGCCGCTATTCCGGGGTAGTTCAATCGGCAGAACGTCGGCCTTTGGAGCCGGATGTTGGAGGTTCGAGCCCTCCCCCCGGAGCGTCCCCCCGGCACCTCGGTCGCCCGGAACCCCGGTAGCCGGAGCCTCGGTAGGAGGGATCGGTGCGGGGGATCGGTTCCTACCTCTCCGCTCGCATGGGTGCTACCACGAGGCGCCAACCGGGGCTGACCACCTGGAGCCCGACCCTGCTCGTGGCCCAGACTCGGGCGCAGGAGGTCAACGTGGCCGTTCTCAGGCTGCTCTTTTTCGCCGAGCTCCGGCATCGATGGCGATCCTGGGCGCTCCTATGCGTGTTGATCGCCCTGGTCAGCGGGCTCGTGCTCGCCGCCGGGGCCGCCGGTCGCCGTACGTCGTCGGCCTTCCCACAGTTCGTGTCGGCCTACGGCTACGACGCCTTCGACTACAGCCTCGAGCCGTTGCCGCAGATCGCCCACCTGCCCGAGGTGACCTCGACGGTCCGGGTCCGGCTCCCAACCGGCGGGAAGCCCACCTGCTCGTGCACCGAGCAGATCAACACCAACGATTTCAGCGTGATGGAGCTGGCGCCCAGCGACCTGCGCCGATCGGTCAAGCTGGTCGCCGGCCGGATGCCCGACCAGTCGTCGCGCCGCGAAGTGCTGGCCTCCTTCACCCTGGAGCGCCTCGGGGTGCACGTCGGCTCGGTCATCCGAGTCCCGTTCTTCGCCCGATCCCAGCGCCAGGCCGCGTTGGCGGGCGGGACGGTCACCCCGACCGGACCCACCGTCGCGCTCCACGTGGTCGGCATCGAGGCGGCCGAGCTCGAGTTCCCGGGCATCTCCGGCAACCCCTCCTACGACCTCTACGACACCCAGGCGCTGGCCCGGTCCCTCGATCCCGATGGGGTCGTGCTGTCGGAGTACTTCGTGCGGCTCCGCCACGGGGCCGCCGATCTTCCGGCCTTCGAGGCGGCGGCCCGGCAGTTGGGGGCGTTGTCGGGCACCGACCTCGACACGCCGGCCGCGGCGGTCACGTCGTCGATCCACCCCCAGGCAGTGGGGTGGTGGATCCTGGCCGGACTGGCGGTGTTGGCCGGCGTCGCCGTGGTGACCCAGGCGCTGAGTCGACAGGCGCTGGTCGAGGCAGAGAGCTTCGACACGTTGCGGGCCCTCGGGGTCAGCCAGCGACGGCGGGCGCAGCTGGGCGTGGCCCGGACGCTGGTCGTGGCGGTCGTGGGGGCGCTCGGGGGCATGGCCTTGGCGTTCGGGCTCTCCCCGCTCACGCCGGTCGGAGAGGCCCGGCTCGCCGAGCCCTCCACCGGGCTCTCCTTCGACGGGCTGGTGCTCGGGCTCGGGGCGTTGGCTACCGTCGTCGTGGTGGTCGGGCTCGGTCTGTGGCCGAGCATTCGGGCGGCCCGCCATCGCCGCATCGGGGACCAGGCGCCGCTGCACCAGCCCTCTCGGATCGCGGCACTCCTCTCGCTCGCCGGTGCACCCCCGAGCACCCTCATCGGGGTTCGCCATGCGCTCGAGCGCGAGCGCGGCCGCCGTGCGGTCCCGGTGGGATCGGCGCTGCTGGGCTCGGTCCTCGCGGTCGCCGCCCTCTGCGCGACGGCCGTCTTCGGGGCGAGCCTGTCGCACCTGACGGCCACCCCGAGCCTCTACGGGCAGCCCTTCGACGTCTGGTTCGCCAACAACGGGGCCGGCAGCCCCACTGCGCCGAGCCCCATGCTGTCCGGCCTGCTCCGTTACCCGAGCGTCACCGCCGTGACGGTGGGCATCAGCGGCGACGTCCTGATCAACGGGAGAACCGTCGACGCCCTTGCCGGACAGGCCGAGCGGGGAGGGCTACTGGTCAGCACGGTGAACGGCCGCCTGCCGGGGACCGCCCACGAGGTCACCCTGGGCGCGAAGACGATGCGTGAGATCGGGGCGCGTGTGGGCTCGGCGGTCCACGTGACCGTGCCCCGACCCGGTGGGGGTCGCCGGACGTCGTCGTTCACCGTGGCGGGGACGGCGTCGTTCCCACCCGACTTCGGCACCGGGGGACTGGGCACCGGGGCGGTCTTCACGATCGACGGGTACCTGGGGGCCCAGTGTCCGCCCGGGCCCTCGCAGCAGCACTGCGTCGCCCAGGCGACCAGCAACGTCGGTGGTGCGTTCCTTGTCCGGGCCGCGCCCGGGCCGGCGGGGCGTAGTGCGATCGCCCGGCTGGCCCGGGCCAACCCCGGAACGATCAACTATCCCTATCCGCCGACCGGCCTGGTGAACTTCGGCGAGGCGGTGAACTTCCCCCTGCTCGTCGGTCTCGTCCTGCTCGTCTACGGCATGGCGACGTTGATCCACGTGCTGGTGGTGAGCGTCGCTCGGCGGCGGCACGAGATCGGCCTGCTCAAGACGTTGGGATTCGTGCGACGCCAGGAGGCCGCTCTCGTGTCCTGGCAGGCCACGACCATCGGGCTGGTGGGCATCGTGCTCGGCGTGCCGCTCGGCGTGGCGATCGGCCAGGCCGTCTGGCGGGCGTTCGCGGACAACCTCGGCGTGGTCCCCACCTCGGTCGTCCTCGCTTGGGTCATGGCCGCCGTGGCGGTTGGGACCCTGGTCGTCGCCAACGTGCTGGCCCTCGGTCCGGCCTTCGTCGCCTCGCGCGCCCGTCCCGCCGGTCTGCTCAGGACCGAGTGAGACCTCCGGCCGATCCGGCCGATCCGGACAGCAGCGCGATGGCGCCCGCAGCCCCGGCGACGGCGGCCAGAAAGATCAACGAGCTCCGCAGGCCGCCTCGAGGTGAGGCCGCGAGGGCGTACACGAGGCCGGTGAGCACCAGGCCGAGCGCCGTCCCCATGCCCCGGGCCATGTTGAGCACCCCCGAGGCGACCCCGGACTCGGCCTTGGGGGTGCAGGACATGACCGCGGCGTTGTTGGCGGGGATGAAGAGCCCGAGCCCGACCCCGGCGACGGCCAGGGCGACCACGAAGACGGCGTGACCCGGTCCCAGTGCCACCGCCGCGCCCAATGCGCCGGCGACGACGAGCATGCCCGTGACGGTGAGGGACCGCGAGCCGACCCGATCGGACAGCCGGCCGGCAACCGGGGCGACCAGGCCGAGGCAGAGCGGCATGACCGTCAGCTCCAACCCGGCCCGGGCGGCGCCGACCCCCAGCCCCCGCTCGAGGTAGAAGGGTGCGACGAACAGCACCCCGAACAGCACCAGGTTGGCGAGGAAGCTGCCGGTCACGCCGACCGAAAATGCCCGGCGCCCGAACAAGGTGCGGTCCAGCAGCGGGGCGGCCGCCCGGCGCTCCCACGCCACGAAGCCCGTGGCCAGGATCCCCCCGGCGACCAGCCCCCCGAGGATGGGCGGCGAGGCCCAGCCCCGGTCGTCGCCGAACGACACCGCGGCCGTCAGCGCCGCCACCGCCGGTACGAAGAGGCTCAGCCCGCGCCAGTCGAAGCGGGACCGTGCCCCAAGGTGCCGGCTCCGGGGGATGAGCAACCACCCGGCGACCATCCCCGCCAGGCCGGCCGGGACGTTGACGAGGAAGATCAGTCGCCATCCGCCTGCGGCCAGCAGCAGGCCACCGACCGCCGGCCCGAAGGCGAGGCCGAGCGCCTGCGCCGCCCCCTGGACGCCGAGGGCTCGACCCACCGAGTGCTCCGGCACGGCGAGGTAGACGATGGCCACGCTGTTGGCCTGCAGCATCGCCGCGCCGACGCCCTGAAGGACCCGGAAGCCGTCCAAGGCTCCCAGGCTCGGAGCAAGACCGCAGAGCGCCGACCCGGCGATGAAGACGGCGAAGCCGTAGCAGTAGAGCAGCTTGCGGCCGACCATGTCGGCCAGGCGGCCCACGCCGGCGACCGAGGCCACCAGCACCAGCAGGTAGCTCAGGCCCACCCAGGTCACCGCCCCGACGCTGGCGTGGAAGGTGTGTTGGAGGGAGGGAAGCGCCAGCGTCACGATGCTGGCGTCGAGCTGGCCCATGAACGCCCCGACACACACCGTGGCGACCACGAACCACGGGGCGCTCCGGTGCCCGGCGATCACCGCCGGCCGCCGGGGCTCGGCCATCAGTCGTCGCCAACCCCGGCCGGCTCCGCCGTCTCGAGCCCGATCGCCCCTGGTCGGCGCTCCGATCGCCTCACCGCGCCGGTCGTCCATTGCCCCATCGTGCGGCGACCGCTCTTAGAAGTCGAATACCGATGTTGGCTGAGACCTATAAGATTTGCTGATGGACCTCCGCCGGCTCGGGTACCTGCTGGCCGTGGTGGACCACGGCGGCTTCACCGCCGCGGCGAAGGCCACCTTCGTCTCCCAGCCGGCGCTGTCCCTGGCCGTCAAGGAGCTCGAAGAGGAGTTGCGCGCCCCGCTCCTCTACCGCCTCGGGCGAGGCGTGCGCCCGACCCCCGCCGGCGAGGCGCTCATCGGTCCGGCCCGCCAGGCGCTGCGAGACGTCGAGACGGCGAGGGCCGCCGTGGCCTCGGTCGCCGGCCTCGAGTCCGGATCGCTCGCCTTGGCCTCGCTCCCGACCCTGGCGGCCGACCCGCTGGCGGGCCTGGTGGGCCGCTTCCGCGCCGCCCACCCAGGGGTCGTCGTCGACCTTTCGGCCCCCGAGGACGACGCCGACCTGATCGCCCTGCTGCGAGACGGGCAATGCGAGCTCGGTCTCGCCGAGGGCGTCTCGCTGCCCGACGAGCTCACGACCCATGAGCTGCTGGCGCAGGAACTCTCGGTGATCTTGCCGCCCGGCACCATTCGGGCATCGAGGCACCTGCTGGTCGAGGAGCTCGAGCAGGTCCCGCTCATCGCCGCCCCAAAAGGTACGTCGAGCCGCCGGATCCTCGACGAGGCGTTCGCCTCGGTGGGCCTCGTCCCGCGCGTCGTGGTCCTGGCCGGGCAGCGTGAGGCCATCCTGCCCCTCGTCCTCGCCGGTGCCGGGGCGGCGATGGTCCCCGAGCCGCTCGCCGAACAGGCCCGCCGGCTCGGAGCGGTGGTGGCCGTCCCCCGACCCTCGATCAGGCGCCACGTCGTCCTGGCCCACCGACCCGGTGCCCTCGCCCCCGCAGCCCGGCGGTTCCTCGACCTCGCGCTCGGGTGAACGGGGCGCCGTCGCGCCGGTGGCGCCCTACCTACCTCACCGGGCGTAGGCCAGGCCGAGGCCCAACCCCAGGCCGCTGGCCAGGGTCAGCGCGCCGAGGGGCAGCCATCCGACCAGGCGCCGCCATCCCGGCCGACCTCCGACGGCTCGGGATGGATGGGGTGCGGGCTGAGCGTGGGTCGTCGTCATCCTCGAAATCCTCCGAAGTTCCCAAGTTGTCCACGGTTGGGTGCCGACCTAGAAGGGTAAGCGGCGAGCGATGCCAGTCCGGCCACGTTCGACCGTCTGCTGGTTCTGCCCGATCTGCGGGGGCGCCCACCCCGAGCGCGGTCACCAGGTGATCGGTCAGGGATCGACCCGGCCACGCCCCGGGCCCAGGGATCCGTGGCGGCCATCGAGCCGGCTCCGCCGAGCCACCAGAGCAGCAGGGAGGCATGCTGATCGGAGCTTCGACGTCGCCGCGGTCGGACCATCGGGTGGGGAGAGGAGTAGACGCTCTCGCCGCTGGTCGACGTGATCTCCTTCATCGTCCTCGACGACGCCGAGCTCTCAGCCGTCGTGCGGTCGAAACCGCGCGCACCTGAGCGCGAGACAGCGCAATATGGGCCGCGAAACCCACCGCGCCGACGCGAGCAATGGTTGCGCGCTGGTGCGGTTGTACGCGCACGAGGCGACGCTCGCTGGTGCGGTTGTACGCGCGAAGGAACGCGCGCTGATGCGGTTGCACACGTGCAATGGTGCGCCGACGCGGCCGACGCGGCCGACGCGGCCGACGCGCAACGGCGTGCGCGCGAGGTGTGCGCGGTCGAGCTCCATTCGTCTTGACCGGGGAGCTGCCACGGGCCATCCTGTCGGTGGCCTACCGGGTCGATGTTCGAGGGGGACCCCGCTGCGTACGCGACGAAACCTCGCGGGCGAGTTGGGATGCTCCGACTGAGCGACAGCTGGGAACGCACGACGGCTGGGAATGTAGGAGGCGAGCGTGAAGCAACGGACGGGCAGGCTGCTGATTGCGGTGATCACCGCGTGTGGCGGCGCCGGGGTGCTGGCGGGCACGGGAGTCCTCGGGGTGGAGGTAGCGAGCGCCGCCCCGAGCTGTACCTCGAACGTCGGCGGCACCGGGTTGAGCGCGGCCATCGTCGCGACATCCGGTCAGACGATCAACACGACCACGCCGATCGACGCGACCGGCTGCGACATCGGCATCTACGTGGGTAATTCGGCCCCGGGCGTCACGATCGAAGGCGTGACCGTCAGCGGGGCCAACGGCGCGGGCATCCTCGCCGAGGACACGACCGGCGTGACGATCGAGAACTCCACCGTGACCGGGAACGGGGACAGCCCGCCCGACGTCGCCCAGGCCTTCGGCATCAGCCTGTTCGGGGTCTCCGGCTCGACGGTCACCAACAACACGGTCACCAACAACGGGCGCGGTGGCATCGGCCTTATGGACTACGGGCCGTTCGATCCCGGCGCGCTCACCCAGCCCGGGCCGAGCCAGGGGCTCGTCGAGTCGAACGGCGACACGATCTCCGACAACAAGATCTCGGGCGCCTATCGGGGCTGCGCCATCGTGCTCGCCGTGTTCAACACCGGCAACACGATGGCGAACGACAACGTCATGGGGAACACCGTCACCGCGTCGGTCGGCGCCGGGCCCCTCGGTCCTGACGTCGGCGGGATCGTGGTGCAGTCCAACGGGCCTGGCAGCACGATCGGCCCGGTGACGGTCAGCGGCAACACCGTCACGGACTCCAACGAGGCCGGGATCATCGTGCACGCCGAGGCGCCGCACTCGAAGACCATGGATGTGTCGGTCACCGGCAACACGGTCACCGGTGCCAACAACTGGGGCCTCACCAACGGGCCCACCGCCACGGTCGGCGTGCTCGTGAGCGCCGGTCCGGTGCAGCCGCCGGCGAACCCTTCCAACGTCGGCACGACGGTGACGGGCAACACGATCAGCGGGCAGTTCTACGGCGTCTGGTCCACCGGGCCCAACCCACCGACGCTGTCGGGCAACACGATCTCGGTGGCTTCGGGCGGCACGCCCTACTACGTCCCCGCGGCCCCCGGGTCCGGGTACTGGGAGGCGGCTTCGGACGGCGGGATCTTCGCTTTCGGCGGCGCCACGTTCCACGGCTCGATGGGCGGCAAGGCGCTCAACGCGCCGATCGTCGGCCTCGCGGCCACCGAGGACCAGGGGGGATACTGGGAGGCGGCGTCGGACGGCGGGATCTTCTCCTTCGGTGACGCGGTCTTCGAGGGCTCCATGGGTGGCAAGCATCTGAACCAGCCGATCGTCGGTCTGGCGGGAACGCCGTACGTGCCGGCCCAGAACGGTGCGCCGGCAACGCCGGGCGGCCTCGGCTACTGGGAGGTCGCCAAGGACGGCGGCGTGTTCGCCTTCGGCGACGCGACGTTCCACGGCTCGATGGGCGGCAAGCCGCTGAACGCGCCGATCGTGGGCATCGCGCCGACGCCGACCACGTTCAACAGCAGCGGGGTGGCATCGGGCGGCAACGGCTACTGGGAGGTCGCCTCCGACGGCGGCGTCTTCAACTTCGGCGACGCCGGCTTCTTCGGCTCGATGGGCGGCAAGCCGCTGAACGCGCCGATCGTGGGCCTCGTCTCGACCCCGAGCGGCCAGGGCTACTGGGAGGTCGCCTCCGACGGCGGGGTCTTCGCCTTCGGCGACGCGACGTTCCACGGATCGATGGGCGGCAAGCCGCTGAACCAGCCGATCGTGTCGATCATCGCCTCGCCGACCGGCAACGGCTACTGGGAGGTCGCCAAGGACGGCGGGGTCTTCGCCTTCGGCGACGCCACCTACGCCGGTTCGCAGGGCGGCAAGCCGCTCAACGCGCCGATCGTGGCGTCGGCCGGGGTCGGGGTGACGTTCTCGGGCTGAGCCCACCCGAAGTGCCGCTCGCCCGACCGGGTCCGGGCGGCCAGCTCGTGTCGCACCGGCGGCGCCCCGAAAGGGCGTCGCCGGTGCGCGTGTGCACCCCCGTCCGGCGGGGTGCCGACCCCCAGGCCAACCGACCCCCGAGCCGACGGACCCCGAGCCGACGGACCCCGAGCCGACTGCGCGCCCCGAGCGGCCGACGGGTGCCCCGCGGTGGGCGTGCACTAGCCGGGTGGGCCGAGCCCGCCACCGGGACCGGTGGTCACCGCTCCTCGACGGGACCCGCTACCAGCGCTTTGGTCGCCCGCTCGCGTTGAGCTCCGCCAGGTAGCGGTTGTAGGCGGCGAGGTCCCGGTCGTCGGCATCGTCGGAACTGTCGGCATCGGGGGTGTTGGCGGGCTCGTCCGGAGTGCTCCCTGTGCGGACCTGCCGGGCGTCCGGCGACGCCGCCAGGGCGGCCAACCCCGGCCGGACCGGCTCCGGCGACGCCGGCCCTTCCTCCGCCGCACCGGCCGCCGCCACGGTCGGCACCGCCGGCGCCGTCGCCCGGGGCAGCTCGGTCGCCTCGTGGAGCAGTTTCCACCACATGTAGATCGCGTAGCCGGCGAAGAAGGGCCACTCGAAGACGTAGGCCCAGCTCAGCTCGTTGCCGCCGAGGGCCCGGTGCACCTGCCAGTTGCAGAGGAGCAGGAAGGTGGGTAGGACGACGGCCAATGTCACGTGGAGGAGGACCGCACGCCGTGAGAACCACCCGCCGGGCACGCCCCAACGCTACCGACCCCCGGGCGATCCGCCGATCCGCCGGCACATCGCGTCCCCGGCCGTGCTCGGTCCGCGCTTGGTGCCGGCCCCGGGGGGCACAATGGGCGCCGTGACCGGACGCAGCGAGCACCCCGTGCCGGCGCGGCCGCTCTCGGCGATCGTGCTGGCGGCCGGCGAGGGGACCCGGATGCGCTCCGACCGCCCCAAGCCGCTGCACCAGCTGTGCGGCCGGCCGATGGTGCTGCACGTGATCGACGCCCTGGCCCAGGTGGACGTCGAGCGGGTGGTGGTGGTGGTCGGGCACCGGGCCGACTGGGTCACCCGGACCCTGACCGACCACGCCCCGTCGGCCATGAAGATCGAATTCGTCGAGCAGGTCTCCCAGCGGGGTACCGGCGACGCGGCGGCGGTCGGGCTGACCGGCCTGATCGACGTCGACACCGAAGAGGAGGACGTGGTGGTGCTGCCGGGCGACACCCCGCTGCTACGCGCCCCGACCCTGGCCGCCCTGGTGCGCGCCCACCGGCGGGCCGACGCCGGCGCCACGTTGCTCACCGCTGAGCTGGCCAACCCCACCGGGTACGGCCGGGTGGTGCGCGGCCGCGACGGGATGGTGGCCCGGGTGGTCGAGGAGGCCGACGCCACCGAGGAGCAGCGGGCGGTGCGCGAGGTCAACACCTCGATCTACTGCTTCCGGCGCAGCCTGCTGGCCCCGTCGCTCCGGCGGCTCAGCCCGGCCAACGCCCAGGGGGAGTACTACCTGACCGACGTGGTGGGCGTCCTCTACGAGGCCGGCTACCCGGTGCTGTCGGTCGTGGTGGCCGACCCGATGGAAGCCGCCGGGGTCAACGACCGCTCGCAGCTGGCGGTGGCCGAGGCCGAGCTGCGCGACCGGATCAACGAGCGGTGGATGCGGCGCGGGGTCACCATGTGGGACCCCGAGCGGACCTACGTCGACGCGGCGGTCGAGCTGGCCCCCGACGTGGCGCTGCTGCCGGGGGTGATCTTGAAGGGGCGGTGCGTGGTGGGCCGGGGCGCCGAGGTCGGGCCCGACTCGATGCTGGTGGACACCGAGGTCGGCGAGCGGGCCGAGGTGCGCCAGACGGTGGCCACCGACGCCGTGGTGGGCCCGGGGGCCAAGGTGGGGCCCTTCACCCGGCTCGGTCCCGGCGTCGTGGTGGCGCCCGACGCGGTGGTGCCCCCGTTCAGCGACCTCACGTCCCCCGGGCCGGGGGCCGACGCCGGCTCCGGCGCAGCCAGCGGGGCAACCGCCGGGTCCTGACGCCACATCGGGTAGCGTCGGGACGTGGAGTTCGTCCCACGCCGGCGCCTCGAGCTGGTGTCGGGCCGCGCCCACCCGGCCCTGGCCGAGCAGATCGCCTCGCATCTCGGGGTGGAACTGGGCAGCGCCAACCTGTGGGAGTTCGCCAACGGCGAGATCCACTGCCGCTACGACATGTCGATCCGCGGCAGCGACGTCTTCATCATCCAGACCCACTGCGGACCGGTCAACGACTCGGTGATGGAGCAGCTCATCATGATCGACGCCGCCAAGCGGGCGTCGGCCAAGCGGATCACCGCCGTGTGCCCGTACTACGGGTACTCGCGCCAGGACCGCAAGGCGGCTGGCCGCGAGCCGATCACCGCCAAGCTGGTGGCCGACATGCTGTCGAAGGCCGGGGCCGACCGGGTGGTGAGCGTCGACCTCCACTCGGGGCAGATCCAGGGGTTCTTCGACGTGCCCTTCGACCACCTCACCGCGGCCCCGGTGCTGGAGGGCTACCTGCGCGAGCGGGTGGGCGACGGGGTCGTGGTGGTGGCGCCCGACGCCGGGCGGGTGAAGGTGGCCGAGCGCTACAGCCAGCACCTCGGGTGCGAGCTGGCCCTGGTGCACAAGACCCGCCCCCGGGGCACGGCGAACCGGGTCGAGGCGCGCCACGTGGTGGGCAACGTCGAGGGCCGGCACTGCGTGCTGATCGACGACATGATCGACACCGCGGGCACCATCTGCGCCGCCGCCGAGCTGCTGGCCGACGCCGGCGCGGCCGACATCTGGGCGATGGCCACCCACCCGCTGCTGTCGGACCCGGCGGTCGACCGGCTGAAGGCGGCGCCGATCAGCCGGGTGGTCGTGACCGACACCCTTCCGGTGGGCGCCGACCGGGCCTTCGACAAGTTGGTGGTGCTGTCGGTGGCCAAGATCATCGCCGACGCCATCGACGCGGTGTTCGAGGACACCTCGGTGTCCGACATCTTCGGCGGCGACAACCTCAGCTGACCCCGCCGGGGCCGGCGGTCCCCGCCGGCGGGGCCGACCCGGCCGACCGGCTACGCTGAAGCGCCGTTCACCGGGCCCCGCCGCCGGGCCCGGCCACGTTCCGCCGGCGCACGGGCGACGCCGGGACCAGATGCTCGAGGAGTGCGTCGCATGCCAGAGATCACGCTTGCCGCCGAGTTGGGCCGTCCCCTGGGCTCGGCCGAGTCGCGCCGGCTGCGCCACGCCGGAAAGATCCCGGGCGTGCTGTACGGGCACGGGAGCGACCCGGTGCCGGTCGCCGTGGCGGCCCGTGAGCTCCGGATCGCCCTGTCGGGCGAGTCGGGCACCAACACGCTCCTCTCCCTGCGAGCCGGGGACCAGACCTTCCTCGCCCTGGCCCGCGAGCTCCAGCGCCATCCGGTGCGCGGCACGGTCACCCACATCGACTTCCAGATCGTCCGGCGCGACGAGGTCCTGGCGGCCGAGGTGCCGGTGACCCTCATCGGCGAGGCGATCGAGGTGAACCACGGCGACGGCCGGGTCGACCAGCAGCTGTTCGCCCTCACCATCAACGCCCGCCCGGCCGACATCCCGACCAACCTCGAGGTGGACATCTCGGAGCTGACCATCGGCAGCACGATCCGGGTGGCGGACCTCCCGCTCCCCTCCGGGGTGAGCACCGAGGTGGACCCCGAGGCGGCCGTGGTGATCGGGCAGCCGCCGCGGATCGCCGGGGCCGAGGAGGGTGGCGAGGCACCCGCGGCCGAGGGCGCTCCCGCCGAGGCCGACGGGAGCTAGACCCTGCGCCGCCTCTTCGGGGGCGACCGCCCGGGCTCCGGCCCCGCCCGGCGGGGCACGCCGTCGGACGTCCTGGTGGTCGGTTTGGGCAACCCCGGGCTCGAGTTCGCCGGCACCCGCCACAACGTGGGCGCCGACGTGGTGGCGCGCCTGGCCGAGCGCCAGGGGGCCAAGCTCGAGCTCCTGCGGGGCCAGCGGGCCCGGGTGGCCGAGGTGACCATGGACGGGGCCCGGGTGGTGCTCGCCGTCCCCACCACCTACATGAACGACTCGGGCCTGGCCGTGGCGCCCCTCCTGCGCCGCTTCGGGATCGAGCGCCCCGAGCAGCTGGTGGTGGTCCACGACGAGCTCGACCTGCCCCCGGGCCGGCTGAAGGTGAAAGCCGGAGGGGGCACCGCCGGACACAACGGGCTGCGGTCCCTGCGCCAGCACCTGCACGACACCGACTTCGTGCGGGTCCGCATCGGGGTCGGCAAGCCCCCCGACCCGGCCAAGGGGGCCGACCACGTGCTGCGCCGGCCGGCGCCGGTCGAGCGCCCGCTGGTTGCCCGTAGTGTCGACGAGGCAGCCGACGCGGTGGAGACCATCGTCCGCGACGGGGTGGACGCCGCCATGAACCGCTTCAACACGACACCGTGAGCTTCCCGACCGCCCGATGACCGCCCCGGCGACCCAGCACCCCGCCGATCTCGACGTCGAGCGCGCGGCCGCGCCCGGTGCCTCGCTGGCCCCCCTGACCCCGTTGGTGCGCCGGGAGCCGGCCCTGACCGACGTGGTCGGGGCTCGCAACGCCACCCTGGCGGTGGCCCAGCCGGCGGCCGCCTACGTGGTGGCCGGTCTCACCCAGCTCGCGGAGCGCTCGCCGGTGGTGGTGGTGACCCCGACCGACGCCGACGCCGAGCGGCTGGCGGGCGACCTCGGGTGCTTCGTGGCGCCCCGGGGTGGCGCGGGTGGCGACGGGTCGGCCGCCGAGGTCGTGGGCGACCTGCTCGAGCCGGTGGTGCTGCTCGGGGCGTGGGAGACGCTGCCCTTCGAGCGGGTGAGCCCCGAGGCCGCCACCATGGGCCGGCGCATGGCGGTCCTGTGGCACCTGCTCGGGGAGGGCACCGGCCGCCCGTCGGTGGTGGTCGCCTCGATCCGGGCGCTCCTCCAGCGGCTGGCCCCGTGGGGCGACGCCGTGCGGCCGGTGACGGTCGAGCGGGGGGCGCGGCTCGACCTCCACGCCACCGTCGAACGGCTGGTGGCCATGGGCTATCGCCGCGAGCACCAGGTCGAGCACCGGGGCGAGCTGTCGGTGCGGGGCGGGATCGTCGACGTCTTTCCGGCCACCTCGGACGCCCCGGTGCGCATCGACCTGTGGGACGACGAGGTGGACCGGCTGACCGTCTTCGACGTGGCCGACCAGCGGTCCTTGCGGTCGGTCGAGCGGGCGGTGCTCTACGGGTGCCGCGAGCTGGTCCTGTCGCCAGAGCAGCGGGAGCGGGCGGCCGCCCTGGTTTACGACGCCCCCTGGGGTCGGGCCCAATGGGAGCGGCTGGCGGCGGGCGAGGTCTTCGACGGGATGGAGTCGTGGCTGCCGTGGCTCGAGCCCGACGAGCGGCTGCTCGCCGACCTGTTGCCGGCCGAGGCCCAGATGGTCATCGTCGATCCGCGCCGGGTGCGCGACCGGGCGGTGGAGCTCTACGAGGAGGAGGGGGCGCTGGCCCAGGCGCTGGCGGCTACCTGGGGCGTCGCCGCCCCCGAGCTGCCCCGCCTCCACCTGCCCTACGAGCGCCTGCTGGCCCGCTCCGAGATGGCGGTGCTGGCCCTGCCCCCGGTGCCCGACGGGCCCGACGTCCCGACGGTCACCGTGCGGGGCATCGCCCCGGCGGCGGGGGACCCGGCCTTTTTGGCCCGTCAGGTGGTGGAGCTGGCCGACCAGGGCTACTCGGTGACCCTGTGCTCGGCCGTGGGGAGCGGCACCCGGCGCCTGTCGGGCGTGCTCGGGGGCGAGGGGGTCATCGCCCCGGTGACCCCGGAGGCCGACCCGTCGCCCTCGGTGCGGGTGGTCGAGTCGACCCTGTCGGCCGGCTTCGTCCTGCCCGGCGTGCGGGTGGCGGTGCTGGCCGAGTCCGACGTGACCGGGCGCCGGGTGCCCCACCGCCGGGCCCGGCCGCGGGCCCGACCGACCGACGGGTTCTTCGACGACCTGGCCCCGGGCAGCTACGTGGTGCACCGCCAGCACGGGGTGGCCCGTTTCGCCGGGGTCACCACCCGGGCGATCGGGGGCACCACCCGGGACTACCTGGTGCTCGAGTACCGGGGCAACGACCGGCTCTACCTGCCGGTGGACCAGATCGAGGCGGTGACCCCGTACTCGGGTGGCGAGTCGCCCACCTTGTCGAAGATGGGCGGCGCCGAGTGGCAGCGGACCCGGGCCCGGGCCCGGGCGGCGGCCAGCGAGGTCGCCGAGGAGCTGGTGGCCCTCTACCGGCGCCGGCTCGAGGTGCCCGGCCACGCCTTCGCCCCCGACTCGCCGTGGCAGGCCGAGATGGAGTCGGCCTTCCCCTTCGTCGAGACGGCCGACCAGCTCCGGGCGATCAGCGACGTCAAGGCCGACATGGAGACGCCCAGCCCGATGGACCGGCTGGTGTGCGGCGACGTCGGGTTCGGCAAGACCGAGGTGGCGGTCCGGGCGGCGTTCAAGGCGGTCCAGGACGGCCGGCAGGTGGCCGTGCTGGTGCCCACCACCCTGCTCGCCAGCCAGCACCACCAGACCTTCCTCGACCGCTTCGCCGGCTTTCCGGTCCGGGTCGAGGCGCTCAGCCGGTTCCTGTCGCCCGCCCAGGCCCGCGCGGTGGTCGACGGGTTGGCCGCCGGCACGGTCGACGTGGTGGTCGGCACCCACCGGCTGCTCGGTGCCGACGTGGCGTTCCGTGACCTGGGGTTGCTGGTGGTCGACGAGGAGCAGCGGTTCGGGGTCTCGCACAAAGAGGCGGTGAAGCGGCTGACCGAAGGGGTCGACGTGCTGACCCTGACCGCCAGCCCGATCCCCCGCACGCTCGAGATGGCGCTGACCGGCATCCGCGACCTGTCCATGGTCAACACCCCGCCGTCGGACCGCCGGCCCATCCTCACCTACGTGGGGGAGTCCGACGACGCTGCGGTCTCCGAGGCGATCCGGCGGGAGCTGCTGCGCGAGGGCCAGGTGTTCTACGTGCACAACCGGGTGGCCGACATCGACGCCACGGCCCGCCACCTGCGGCGCCTGGTGCCCGAGGCCCGGGTGGCGGTGGCCCACGGCCAGATGGACGAGGGCACGCTCGAGAAGGTGGTGCTCGACTTCTGGGAGCGCCAGGCCGACGTGCTGGTCTGCACCACCATCATCGAGTCGGGGATCGACATGCCCTCGGTGAACACGCTGGTGGTCGAGCGGGCCGACCTGCTCGGGCTGGGCCAGCTGCACCAGATCCGGGGCCGGGTGGGGCGCTCGAACCAGCGGGCCTACGCCTACCTGTTCCACCCGGCCGACCGGGTGCTCTCCGAGCAGGCCTACGAGCGGCTGCGCACCATCGGGGAGCACACCGAGCTGGGATCGGGGTTCAAGATCGCCATGCGCGACCTCGAGATCCGGGGGGCGGGCAACCTGTTGGGGGCCGACCAGTCCGGGCACATCGCGGCGGTGGGCTACGACCTCTACGTCCAGCTGGTGGCCGAGGCGGTCGCCGAGGCCCGGGGCGAGCCCCGCCCGACCCCGCCCACCGTCGCCCTCGACGTGCCGGGCGACGCCCACCTGCCCCCGGCCTACGTGAGCGCCGAGGACGCCCGGCTCGAGGCCTACCGGCGGCTGGCCGCCGCCACCACCCCGGCCGACGTCGACGACGTGGCCAACGAGTGGCTCGACCGGTTCGGCCCCCGGCCCCCCGCCGCCGAGGGCTTGCTCGCCCTGGCCCGGCTGCGGGTCGAGTGCCTCCGGGTGGGGGTGGGCGAGGTGGCGGTGTCGGTCGCCCGGATCGGGGGCCCCCGGCGCTCGGTCGCCCGGCTCTCCCCGCTGGTCCTGCCGGCCAGCGCCCAGGTCCGGCTGCGGCGGCTCTTCCCCGGAGCGGAGTACCGCGACGAGCTCTCGCAGGTCGTGGTGCCCCTCGACCCCGGCGCGCCGGCGGCGGAGACCCTGCGCGACCTGCTGGTGCAGCTGGTGCCGTCCCCCGGACCCGGTAGCATGCCCGGCGCATGAGGCGACTCGTCGGGCTGTTCGTCGTCGTGGCGGTCGGGATCGCCGTGGCGGCCCTGACCGTGCCCTCGACCGCCGCCTCGGTCAACGGGACCCACATCTCGCAGAGCACCCTCAACAACGACCTGGGGGCGGTCGACGCCAGCCCCGGCTACCTGTGCTACCTGCAGGCGACCGTGCTCCTCGACTCGGGCGGCCAGTCCACCCTGCCCCCGCTGACCACGACCAACGGGACGGCGAGCACCGGCCGCGCCCAGGGCATCTACAACGCCGCCTTCGTGCGGTACTGGCTGAGCCGGCTGGTGAGCACCCAGGTGGTGTCCGACACCGTCCGGGGCCGGGGCATCACCGTCAGCGCCATCCAGCTGGCGACGGCCCGGTCCGAGACCGAGCAGATCATCGAGGGGGCCTTCGCCACCCTTCAGGAGGACGGGGTCCAGCCGTCGTGCTCGCCCGTCCCCACCGGCGCCCAGGTGCTGGGCTCGCTGCCCGGCTCCTTCGTCGACGACCTGGTGCGGGCCCAGGCCTCCAGTGACCTGCTGGCGGCGTCGGAGGTGGGGTCGGACCTGACCCAGGCGTCGATGGACCGGTACTTCGCCGCCCATCCCGACGACTTCGAGACCCTGTGCGTCAACGGCTTTTCGGTCGGCTCCCAGGCCTCGGCGGCCCAGATCCGCTCCGCGGTCGAGGGCGGGACCCCCTTCGCCCAGGCCGCCCCCAGCGGCACCACGGTGCAGAACGCCTGCTTCACCCCGTCGAGCTCCAACTACCAGGCGATCGACCAGGCGGTGGGCAGCCTGGCCATCGGCGGGGTCTCCCAGCCGCTCGAGAGCAGCCAGTCGTCCTATTACCTGTTCGAGCTGACCAGCCGCACGCCGTCCTCGCTGGCGTCGGTGCGCAACGTGCTGCGCGGCGCCATCGTCGACGCCGGGCTGCCCCGGGCCGACGCCCTGCTGACGGCGGCCGAGCGCAAGGCCTCGGTGAACGTCGACCCCCGCTACGGGACCTGGCGGTCGGTCAAGGGCGCCGTCGGGGTGGTGGCCCCGACCAGCCCGCCCACCTTCGCCCTCCTCGACCCCGCCGCGGTGGGCGCCACCGGCGGCTCGTCGTCGACCGGGTCCGGCGGATCGGCCACCGGCTCGGGGTGAGCGCGGCGCCCCGCCTGGTGGTGGTCGGGCTCGGACCCGCCGGGGCCGACCTGCTGTCGCTGGGGGCGCTGGCGGCGCTCGAGTCGGCGTCCGAGGTGTGCCTGCGGACCAGCCGCCACCCGGCGGCGGCCGAGCTCGAGCAGCGGCTCGGCGACGCCACGATGGTGAGCTTCGACTCCCACTACGAGCGGGGCGCCTCGTTCGAGGAGGTCTACGCGGCGATCGCCGAGGAGCTGGTTGGCCGGGCCGCCGCCGCCCATGTTGGCGGGGCCGGCGCGGTGGTCTACGCGGTGCCCGGGTCCCCGCTGGTGGCCGAGCGCACGGTGGAGCTCCTGCGGGCCGACGACCGGGTGGCGCTGGAGGTCGTGCCGGCGCTCTCCTTCGTCGACCTGGCGTGGGCACGCCTCGGGATCGACCCGGTCGCCGCCGGCGCCCGGCTGGTCGACGCGGCCGCCTTCGCCGTCGACGCGGCGGGGGACCGGGGACCGCTGCTGGTGGCCCAGTGCTGGTCCCGCCAGGTCCTGTCTTCGGTCAAGCTGTCGCTCCACGATGCGGACGGCGCCCCGGCGCCCGAGGTCACCCTGCTGCACCACCTGGGCCTGCCCGATGAGCAGGTGGTGACGACGGGGTGGTGGGAGCTCGACCGGGTGCTCGAGCCGGACCACCTCACCACCTTGTGGGTGCCGCACCTGGGGGCGCCCATCGCGGGCGAGGTGGCCCGGGTGGAGGAGCTGGTGCGGACGTTGCGGCACGGCTGCCCGTGGGACCGCGAGCAGACCCACCGCTCGCTCACCGCGCACCTGGTGGAGGAGTCCTACGAGGCGATCGACGCGCTGGAGGCGCTGGGCCGGGCGCTGGAGGCGTCGCCGGCGGCCCCGGCCGAGGGCCCCGATCGGGCCGTGGTCGCCGACGCGTGCGAGGAGCTGGGCGACGTCCTGTTCCAGGTGGTCTTCCACGCCGTGCTGGCCAGCGAGGAGGGGCTGTTCACCCTGGCGGACGTGGCCCGGGGGGTTCACGACAAGCTGGTTGGCCGGCACCCGCACGTCTTCGGCACCACGGTGGCCGACACCCCCGAGGCGGTGGCGGCCAACTGGGAGGTGCTGAAGAAGGCCGAAAAGGGGCGGGCCAGCGTGACCGAGGGCATCCCCTCGGGGCTGCCGGCGCTCGCCCTGGCGGCCAAGCTCCTGCGCAAGGCCACCTCGGTCGGGCTGGTCCCGGCCTCGGCCGGGGACCTTCGCCGGGCGCTGGGCGCACTGGCCGAGCCGGGCATGCCGGTCCCCGACGGGGCGGCGGTGGGCATGGCCGCCCCCGACGGGGCCGGGGTGGGCATGGCGGCCCCCGACGGGGCAGCAGTGGACATGGCCGCCGACGGGGCCGCAGTGGGCATGGCCGCCGACGGGGCCGCAGTGGGCGCCGCCCTCCTGGCACTGGTCGACCTGGCTCGCCGGGCCGGCGTGGACCCCGAGTCGGCGCTCCGCCGCACCGCCCTCGAGCTGCGCGACCGGATCGTGGCGGCGGAGGGGGCGCCCGGGTCCTGACCGTCAGCCGGGGGCCGCTCGCCGTGGGCGAAGGGCCGTGACCCCCGGGTGACCAGGGGCTCCCCCAATCGGCCGGGTGCCAGCAGGTAGCCTTGGCCCCCGGTGCCTCGCCAGGGGAGGTGCCGAGGGAGTGGACCGTGAGCGCGATCGAGCATGTTGCCGGGCGGGAGGTCCTCGACTCGCGGGGCAACCCGACAGTGGAGGTGGAGGTGGTCCTCGACTCGGGGCGCCGAGGTCGGGCCATCGCCCCTTCGGGTGCCTCCACCGGGTCCCACGAGGCGGTCGAGATCCGCGACGGCGACGAGCGATTCGGCGGCAAGGGCGTCCTGCGGGCGGTGAACGCCGTCAACGGCGAGATCGCCGACGCCCTGGCCGGCCTGGACGCTCTGGCCCAGCGGACGATCGACCACTGCCTCATCGACCTCGACGGCACCCCCGACAAGAGCCGCCTCGGTGCCAACGCCACCGTCGCCACGTCGCTGGCCGTGGTCAAGGCGGTGGCAGCCGAGCTGGAGGTGCCGCTCTACCGGGCGATCGGGGGCGCCAACGCCCACGTGCTGCCGGTTCCCATGCTCAACGTGCTGAACGGCGGGGTCCACGCCCGGAACTCGATCGACTTTCAGGAGTTCATGTTCATGCCGATCGGGGCCGCCTCCTACAGCGAGGCCCTGCGCTGGGGGACCGAGGCCTACCACGCGCTGCAGGGCGTGCTGGCCGAGCGCGGCCTGTCGACCGCGGTGGGCGACGAGGGCGGCTTCGCCCCGGACCTGCCCTCCAACGAGGATGCGGTGAAGGTGCTGATCGAGGCCATCGAAGCGGCGGGCCGGGTGCCGGGCGACGAGATCGCTATCGCCCTGGACCCGGCCACCACCGAGCTGTGGAAGGACGGCCGCTACGTGCTGGAGGGCGAGGAGCGCTCCCTCGAGCCGGCGGCGCTCGTCGACTACTGGGTCGACCTGGTCGACCGGTACCCGATCGTGTCCATCGAGGACGGGATGGCCGAGGACGACTGGGACGGCTGGCGCAGCCTGACGGCGGCGGTGGGGGAACGGGTCCAGCTGGTGGGCGACGACCTGTTCGTCACCAACGTCGAGCTGCTCGAGCGGGGCATCGCCGGCCACGTCGCCAACGCCCTTTTGGTGAAGGTGAACCAGATCGGGACCCTGACCGAGTCGCTCGACGCGGTGGCCATGGCCGTCGGCGCCGGGTACCGGTCGGTGATCTCCCACCGCTCGGGCGAGAGCGAGGACACCTCCATCGCCGACCTCGCCGTGGCGGTCAACAGCGGGCAGATCAAGGCCGGCGCGCCGGCGCGCACCGACCGGGTGGCCAAGTACAACCAGTTGTTGCGGATCGAGCAGGACCTCGGGAGCGGCGCAGCCTTCTGGGGCGCCGCCGCCCTGGCCGGCCGGCGGGCCGAGGACGACGCCGACCCGGGCGGCCGTGGCTGAGCGGCTGGGCCTGCGTGCCCTGGGCCGGGGCGTGCGCAGCCGGGTGGCACCCGCCCGGACCCGGGGGGGCACCGGCGCCCGGCGCGGGGTGCCCCAGGGGCGGGCGGCCCGGCGCCAGGCGGCCCGGGTGCGCCGGGCCAGGGCGACCCTGGTGGCGTCGGTGGTCGTCTCGGCGGTGATGCTGGGCCTGTGGTTCCCCGCCGGGGCGCTGCTGCACCAGCGCTCGACGCTGGCCGCGGCCACCGCCCAGCTCGACCAGCTCCAACGGGAGGACCGGGCCATGGCCACCGAGCAGAAGCGGCTCGAGAGCCCGGCCGAGATCGCCCGGCTCGCCCAGGACCAGTACCAGCTGGTGAACCCGGGCACCCGGGCCTTCGAGGTCCTGCCGCCCACCAAGGGCAAGAGCGGGTCCGGCTCCTACGCCGGGGATCCGGCCAACCAGCCCGTCGTCTCGCCCTCGGCCGCCTCCGAGCTGCCGGCCGGCTCGGAGGCGACCTCGGCGAACGGGTCGACCGAGAGCTCGGACCCCTCGAGCGCCCGGGGCGCCGGCACCGCCGGCACCGGGTCGGCCACGGGACACGCGAGCACGTCGTCCACCCGTGGCGGGTCGAAGCCAGAGGCGGACCCGGGCTCGTCCTCGTTCTTCGGCCGCCTCGCCCGGACGCTCGAGTTCTGGCGGTGAGCGCCCAGCCCCGCCTGGTCCCCGACGGCGCGGTGCTCGCCGGCTCCGGGGTGGTCGGCGCCGTGCCCGCCGGCGCCGGAGTGGATGACGTGGGGGCGGTGGCCGCCCTGCTCGGGCGACCGCCGGCCGGGCCGTTCGAGGTGGTGGTGCGCACGGGCGACGGGCAGCCCCTGGTGATCGCCAACGCCCCGTTCCTGGACGACGGCACGCCCATGCCGACCCGCTACTGGCTGGTCGGACGAGCCCTGGGCGACGCCACCAGCCGGCTCGAGTCCGCCGGCGGGGTGCGCCAGGCCGAGCGGGCCGTCGACCCGGTCGCCCTGGCCGACGCCCATCGCCGCTACGGGGCCGAGCGCGACGCGCTGATCGCGCTGGACCGACCGGGACCCCGGCCCTCGGGGGGCGTGGGGGGGACCCGGCGGGGGGTCAAGTGCCTGCACGCCCACCTCGCCTGGTGGTTGGCCGGCGGCAGCGACCCGGTGGGGGACTGGGTGGCGGCGCAGCTCGGTCTGAGCCGCCCGGAGCTGTGCTAGAGCAGGGAGATGCGCGCCCCCGTCGGGTCGACCCTGGCCGCGCTGGACTGCGGCACCAACTCCACCCGGCTGCTGATCGCGTCGGACGACGGCGTGGTCATCGACCGCCAGATGCGGGTCACCCGCCTCGGCCAGGGCGTCGACGCCACCCGTGAGCTGGCCCCCGAGGCGATCCGCCGCACCCTCGAGGTGCTGACCGACTACCGGCGGGCCATGGATGCCCACGGGGTCGGCCGGGCCCGGCTGGTGGCCACCTCGGCCGTGCGCGACGCCACCAACGGCGGCGCCTTCCTGCGCGCCGCCACCGAGGCGACCGGGGTGCCGGCCGAGCTGCTCAGCGGGGAGGAGGAAGGGCGCCTCTCCCACGCCGGGGCGGTCGCCGATCTCCCCCCGGCGAGCGGTGACGACGTGGTGCTCGACATCGGGGGCGGCTCCACCGAGCTGGTGGTCGAGCGTGACGGGGTCCTCGGCGCGGTGTCCCTCGACCTGGGTTGCGTCCGGTTGACCGAGCGCCACCTGCGCCACGATCCGCCCGGGCCGGCGGAGCTGGCGGCCGCGGTGGCCCACGTCGACGACGAGCTGGACCGGGCCGTCGCCCGGGTCCCTGGCCTCGGGGCGCTGCGCCCGGGCAGCCGGCTGATCGGCCTGGCCGGCACCGTTTCCACCCTGGCCATGCTGGTCGGCGGGGTGGACCCCTACGACCGCGACCGGGTGCACCACGCCCGGCTGAGCGCGAGCGACGTGGCCCGATGGTGCGACCTGCTGGCAGCCGAGCCCGCCTCGGCGCGCGCCGGGCGGGCCGGCATGACGCCGGGCCGCCAGGACGTGATCGTGGGCGGGGCGATCGTGCTGCGCGAGGTGATGGCGCGCCTGGGCTTCGAGACGTGCCTGGTGTCGGAGTCCGACATCCTCGACGGCCTGGTGGGCAGCCTCCGGACCCAACCGGCGGGCACCGCGCCGTGAGGCGGCCCGGCGTCGGGGCCCGCTATATTGCTGCCCTTTCGGCGGCTCCCCGGCCCGGCCGGTAGCGACGGCCCGGCCGGTAGCGACGAGAGGAACCGCGGTGGCCCAACGACCCCCAGCGCACGACGGCGAGGACGGCGCGGCGCGACGCGACGGCGAGGGCGCCGCGGCGCGCGCGGCGAGCGGGCTGGAGGCCCAGATCGCCGAGCGGCGGGGCAAGCGCCAGGCGCTGGCCGACGCCGGGGTGGACCCCTACCCGGCCCGCTTCGAGCGCACCGCGAGCCTGGGTGAGCTGCGAGCCGCCCACCAGGCGCTCGAGCCCGACACCCGGACCGGAGTGCTGGCCAAGGTGGCCGGCCGGGTGGTCGGGGTGCGGGGCCACGGCAAGCTGGTGTTCCTGACCCTGCGCGACGCCTCGGGCAGCCTGCAGCTGATGGCCCAGGCCGGGCGGATCGGGGCGGCCGGGGCGGCGGTGGTCGAGCAGATCGACCTGGGCGACTGGATCGGGGCGGAGGGCGAGGTGGTGGCCAGCCGCCGGGGGGAGCTCTCGCTCGACCTCGACACCGCGGTCGTGCTCGCCAAGGCCCTGCGCCCCCTGCCCGACAAGTGGCACGGGCTGAGCGAGCAGGAGACCCGCTACCGCCAGCGCGAGGTGGACCTGCTGGCCAACGACGACTCCCGCCGGGTGTTCGAGGTCCGCTTCGCCACCGTTGCCACCATGCGGCGCCTGCTGGCCGAGGACGGCTTCGTCGAGGTGGAGACCCCCATCCTCCAGCCCCAGGCCGGGGGGGCGCTGGCCCGCCCGTTCGTCACCCGGGCCAACGCCCTGGGCACCGACCTGACCCTGCGCATCGCACCCGAGCTCTACCTCAAGCGGCTGGTGGTGGGCGGGATGGAGCGGGTGTTCGAGATCGCCCGCAATTTCCGCAACGAGGGCATCGACACCCGCCACAGCCCCGAGTTCACCGCGCTCGAGGCCTACCAGGCGTTCGGGGACGTCGACGACGGCATGGCCCTGACCGAGCGGTTGGTGGTGGCCGCCGCCCAGGCCGCCACCGGGCGCCTGGCGTTCGTGGTGGGGGAGACCACGGTGGACCTCACCCCGCCCTGGCCCCGGGCCTCGATGCTCGACCTGCTCGAGGCGCACCTGGGCACCCGGGCCGAGCCGTCGATGCCCCGGGGCGCGCTGGTGGCGCTGAGCGAGGCGCACGGGGTGGAGGTGCGGCCCGAGTGGGGCACCGGCAAGCTCGTCTTCGAGCTCTACGACCAGCTCCTCCTGCCGGCGACCCGGGGCCCGGTGCTCATGGTGGGCTACCCGGTCGAGGTCTCGCCCCTGGCGCGGCGCAGCCGCTCGGATGGGACCATGGCCGACCGGTTCGAGCTGGTGGTCGGCGGCCGCGAGCTGGCCAACGGCTACAGCGAGCTGACCGACCCCGACGAGCAGGCCGAGCGCTTCGGGCACGAGGCGGCGGCCGCGGCGGCGGGCGACCTCGAGGCGCACCCGGCCGACCTCGCGTTCGTGCGGGCGCTCGAGTACGGGCTGCCACCGACCGCGGGCATCGGCATCGGGATCGACCGCCTGGTCATGGTGCTGGCCGAGGTGGCCGCCATCCGTGACGTGATCCTCTTCCCCACCTTGCGGCCCGAGACCGGGCCCTGAGCGCTCAGGCGCTTTCGGCGCCGGCGCTCGGGTGGGGGGTGGGCCTGGGCTCGGTCGGCCGGCGGATCACCCGGAGCCAGACGTCGTGGAGCTGGTCCTCGGGCACCTGGCGCACCAGGCCGTCCACCTCGTCGCGATCGTCGCGGTCGAGGGCCGCCCGAAGGCGGTCCGCCAGATCATCGAGGGCGTCGAGCCCCAGCCCTGTCCGCCCCTGCTCCTCCGACACGGCCCCATCGTACCCGACGACGAGGGAATTTCTGGTTGCACTGGGCCCTGACCAGGGAAGATGG
>DASYAI010000002.1:0-2228 GCA_036501425.1 Acidimicrobiales bacterium
GCCATCGAGGCTCGTCGGCAGGTGCCCGGCCTGCCGATCCTGGTGCTCTCGCAGTATGTCGAGCCGCTGTACGCCCGCGAGCTGCTCTCGGACCGCACCGGCGGTATCGGCTACCTGCTCAAAGACCGGGTGATGAACGTCAGCCAGTTCACCGACGCACTACACCGGGTCGCCGCCGGTGGCACGGTCATGGATCCCGAGGTCGTCTCCCAGCTCCTCACCAAGAGAAGCAGCGACGACCCGCTTGGCGGGCTCACGGCCCGCGAGCGCGAAGTGTTGGCGCTGGTGGCTGAAGGCCGCTCGAACGCTGCGGTGGCGGGGCGGCTGGTCGTGTCGGAGAAGGCGGTCAGCAAGCACATCGCAAACATCTTCCTCAAACTCGACCTGGCTCCTTCCGACGATGACAACCGCCGAGTCATGGCCGTGCTGGCTTACCTGAACTCCTGACCCGATCGGCGGGGGTAGACGTAGATCCCCCGCAAAGCCGGGTCCTGTCACCATCGTCGCGAGAAGCGGCGGCCCTTAGCGTTGAACGGGTGATCTTCTCCCCCCGACGCCATCGAGATCAGGCCCGACCCGATAATCGGGGCCAGGGTCTCGGCCGACTGGCCCGTGTGCTGCTCCGGCACCGCAAGACGGTCGCCCTGTTCTGGGTAGTGGTTGGCGTGGTCGGGATCGCCCTTGTCGGCTCGATCACGGGGAGATTCTCCTCGACCACGACACTGCCGGGCCTACCGAGCTATCGGGCCAGTCAGGCAATCGTGCAGACCTATGGCAACGGCGGCAACAACAACGCCGCCGTCGCGGTCGTCACGCTCCCCGCCGGCCAGCGCGTCGACACCCCGGCCGGAACGAGCGACGTCCGCACGGTCTTCGCCGCCCTCGACGCCGACCGCTCGCTGCGGGTGGTGTCCTACGCCACGGTCCATGATCGCCGGCTCATTGGCTCGGACGGGCGAGCGGCGATCGGCCTGGTGTTCGGCCCCGGCAACGCGCCGACCTCTGCCCAGGTAGCCGCCCGGATGCGGAATGCCGCGCCCTCGGGAGTCACTGTCGCCGCCACCAGTCTCAGCGATCTGTACGACGCACCGGGCAGCGGCGGCATCGGCGTGCTGGGAGAGCTCGCCATCGGAGCCATCGGCGCCCTTGTCGTGCTGGTCCTGATCTTCGGATCGTTCCTCGCCGTCATCCCTCTCGTCATCGCCGCCGTATCGATCCTCGGCACCTTCCTCGCTCTCGGGGCCATCACCACCGTTGCCGACGTCAGCCAACTCGTCGAGTACCTGGTCACCCTCATCGGCCTCGGCGTCGCCATCGACTACTCCCTCCTCATCGTCACCCGCTGGCGAGAGGAACGGGACCAGGGCCGCTCCAACGACGACGCGGTCGTGGTCGCCATGGCCACCGCCGGGCGGGCGGTGGCCTTCAGCGGGGCCACCGTCGGCGTCGGGCTCCCGGCCCTGGCGCTCCTGCCCATCCCCTTCCTGCGCAGCCTCGGCTACGGCGGCCTGCTCATCCCCGTCGTCACCATCGTCGCCGCAGTAACCCTGCTGCCGGTGCTGCTCTCCGCATGGGGCCCGCGCCTGGACCGCAGGACCCGCCGGGCGGCACGCCGCCACCAGGTCAACGCGGGCGGACCGAGCCGAACCTGGGCGGCATGGACCGCCACGGTCATCCGCCACCGGTTGCTCGCTATCGGGGCTGCGGTCATCGTCCTCGGCGTCTTGGCCGGTTTCGCGTTCACCCTCCGGGTCGGCGAGGCACGACCCACCTCCGTGGCCCGCTCCGGAACCGCCGAGACCGGATTACGCACCCTCGAGCGCGCGGGCTTCCCGGTCGCGGCCCTCCAGCCCATCGAAATCCTCGTGCCCGACACCACCAATCCGACCGCACTGGCGGCCCGGCTCAAGGCGATCCCCGGCGTGGACACCGCCATCGCCCCCACCGGGCCGGAATGGCGACGAGCCGGCAGCGCACTGGTCGACGTGATCCCGAGCTCGCCGACCAGCACCCTGACCGGCAAGGCCACCGTCGCCGCCGTGCGTGCCACCGCCGCCCAGTTGGCGCCCGGCTCCCAGGCCGCCGGAGACGGACCCGACGAAGCCGACTTCGTGCACGCCCTCTATTCCCGGTTCCCCCTCATCGTCGCCGTCGTGGCTCTTGTCAGCCTCCTGGCCCTGACCCGCGCCTTCCGCTCCGTGGTCCTGGCAGTCAAGGCCGTCGTGCTC
>DASYAI010000003.1:0-47520 GCA_036501425.1 Acidimicrobiales bacterium
TCGCCGAGACCAACGCCCGCACGCTGTTCAACTTCCCCCGGTCCTGAGCGACCCGACCCTCGGGCCGCTCGCCGGCCCCGACGCTGACCCGGTCCCGATGGGGTTCGCCCCTCCGGTGACCGGGTCAGGTCGCGTCCTCAGGCAGACGGCGCGGTCCGGCGGGTACCGTGGTCCGATGACCGCGGGTGCCCCGGAGCCGACGCCTTCCAAGCGGGACGGTCGATGACCGAGGTGCGCTTCGGCCCTCGGGACCGGCAGGGCCCGAAGGCTCCCTCGGAGCGCACGCCGGTGCGGGTTCCGGGGTCGGTGCGCCGCACCACGACCCTCGACGGGCTCCATCCCGACGGCCCAGGCGGCCCCACCCGGTTCGTCCTGAGGGCGCGCGACCTGCGCACGGCCGCCGACGGGGCGGCTAGCGAGCTCGGACGGGTCGAGGTGCGGCTGGGGCTGGAGCGGCCCGGGGGAGTGCTGGACGTCACGTCCGACCCGCCTGAACCGCGCCTCGGCCAGCTCGTCGGTACGGACCCTTCGGTCGGGTGGCGGCGCAGGGTCGCCGCGCTCCTGCCCGACCACGGCGACGATCGGTCGCTCCTGTATCTCGTTCTCGACGCGCTGTCGGCATGGCTCGGTCTGTCGCGCTTCGCTCTGCACGCCGCAGGCGACGCCGCCGGGCAGGAGGCGCTGCCGGCCGGGGTCCGGTTCGATCTGAGGTCGCGCGTCGACCTGTGCGCCGGGTGGCAGGCCGGGGGGACGTTGCTCGGCCTGGTCGGGTCCGGGCAGTCCGGCGGCCAGTTCGTCCAGCCCCTGGCACCGGTGCTCGAGTCCGCCGACGACCCACTCGGCTGGCACTCGAGCGACCCCCTGCCGCCGTTCGGGGCCCGACGGCGCCGCCGGGTCGACGTGATCGCCGGCTCGCCGGTGGTGGTCGATGCGATGTTCCGGGACACCGCGGTCGACGCCGAGGGCCGCGAGGGTGTGCTGCACGAGTACTCGGTGGCCCTGACCGTGGACCCCGACAGCATGACCGTGCTGTCGGCGGAGGCGGAGCCGCGGTCGCTGCCCTACCAGGAGTGTCCCGAGGCGCGGGTCAGCGCGGCGCAGCTGGTGGGTCACGACGTGCGGAGCATGCGCACCTTCGTCGGGCACGAGCTGCGGGGCACGACGACGTGCACCCACCTGAACGAGCTCTACCGCACGTTCGGGGACATCGGGGCGCTGGTGGCGCTCGTGAGGTCCTAGCGCCGGCGCGGCCGGAGACGGGAGAGTGATGCAGGTCAACGGGATCCAGGTGACGTTCCTCGATATTCCGCCGGAGTACACCGAGGAGTACAACCGCTGGTACGACCTCGACCACATGCCCGAGCACGTGTCGAAGGCCGACGTGCTGATGGGGCGCCGCTACGTCGCCCCGCGCTCGATGCGGGGCCTTCCGGCGTCGCTGGTCGGCGAGGCCTTCGGGGGGCACCCGCCCTACCTGAGCCTGTACGGCTTCGGGGGCCCGCTCGACATGACGAGCGACGAGGCGCGCCAGGGATGGCGGGCCAAGGACCGCACGATCGTCAAGCAGGGCCGCTACTGGCTGAAGGGGCACGGCACCGGGGGCGGCATGTTCCGCCTGGCCGAAGCGATCGCCCGCCCCGGATGCCTCGTGTCCGAGGACGCCGTGCCCTACCTCGAGCACCGGGGCATCATCGTCGCCTACGGGACTGCGCCCTCGCCCGAACGGCGATCCGAGGCGGTGGCGTGGTGGCGGGACACCCACCTGGTCGACCTGTTCACGGCACCCGGGGTGCTGGCCGCCCTGCGCTGCGACCCGGTCGACGCCGCCGACCCCCACGTGCTGCACCTCATCTTGTGCGAGGAGTCCCCGGCGGTCGTCATGCCCCGCATCGAGACCGTGCTGCGCTACCAGGGCGCCATGGGCCGCTTTCCGGCGTTCGGCGGGGTCTACGAACCCGAGTGCTTCCTGCCTTATGCGTGGATCGTCCCGCTCGAGTACGACTTCGACTTCGACGGTTGAGGGTGCCCCGCGATCGGGCCGACTGGCCCGACCCTGCCCCGAGTGGTTCACTACCCCCGATGGATGCCGCCCTCGAGGAGGCCGAGCACCGGCCGACCGCCATCGACGGCCTGTGGGTGCTGCGGCCCAAGACCGTCGGCGACGACCGGGGCGCCATCCGCGAGCTCTTCCGGGCCTCCACGTTCGAGGGCGCGGGGCTCGCGCTCGAGCGTCCCTGGGCCCAGATGAACCTCACCGAGACCCGCCGGGGCGCCGTCCGGGGCCTGCACGGCGAGACGATGACCAAGCTGGTCGGCGTGGTCGCCGGTGCGGCCTTCGGGGCCTACGTCGACGCCCGGCCCGTCTCGGCCACCTTCGGCCAGGTCGCGACGGTGGAGCTCACCCGCGGGGTGCAGGTGCTCGTTCCGGCCGGTGTCTGCAATGGCTTCCAGTCGATCAGCGACGAGCCGAGCCAGTACCTCTACTGCTTCACCGACGAGTGGCGCCCGGGCATGGCGGGAACGGCGGTCAACGCCTTCGATCCCGACCTGGCCATCGCGTGGCCCATCGGGGTCGACCCCGAGGACCGGGCCATGGTCTCGGCCAAGGACGCCGCGCTGCCCCCGTTGCGGTCGCTCGGCGACGGGTGACATCGGCGCCCGGTTTGGGTAACGGTGGGGCCATGACGAGCGTGGACCTGCTGGTGGACGCCTTCGAGCGGATTCGGGACGCGGTGTACCCGGCGGTCAACGGGCTCTCTCCCCATGACCTGGAGTTCCGCCCCGAACCCGGGACCAACTCCATTGCCTGGCTGGTGTGGCACCTGACCCGAATCCAAGACGACCATGTCGCCGCGCTCGCCGAGCGTCCCCAGGTCTGGCTGGGGGACGGGTGGGCGGAGCGGTTCGCCCTGGCGCTCGAGCCGTCGGACACCGGCTACGGGCACGGCCCGGAGCAGGTGGCCATCGTGCGCGCCACGGCCGAGCAGCTGCTCGGGTACTTCGACGACGTGCACGACCGGACGCTGGGCTTCGTCCGGACGCTGTCGGAGCCGTCGCTGGCCGCCGTGGTCGACCGCGCCTGGGACCCGCCGGTCACCATGGCGGTCCGACTGGTGAGTGTGGTCGCCGACGACCTCCAGCACGCCGGCCAGGCCGCGTACGCCCGCGGCATGCTCGAGCGGACCGCGGCCCGCTGAGCGGCGACCCCGGCCCGCGGCGACCCCGGCCCGACACGCCGCCTGCACCTCGTTGCGCGACCCCGGCCACCCGGTCGACGTCGTTTCGAGGAGCCGGTCGACCTCGTCGCGAGGAGCGCGGGGAGCGGGTGCCTCAGCCGGCTGGAAGGGCGACCGTCGCCGTGCCGGGGGTCATCACGGTGCCCTCCTCGGTCTGGGTCCACACCTCCAGGTCGACCAGGGTCTCGCCGCCCTCGGGGCGCACCGCGACGACCCGGCCCCCGGCGATGGTCCGCAGCCCGCGCAGGTTCGGGGCGCGCATCTGGCACGCCACCGAAACGATCCGTCCCTCGTCGCCCATCCACTGGCGGAGCAGGGCGTGCAGGTAGGCGACCTGCAGGTTGCCCATCCCGAACGCGCCGGCGTTGCCCGCCGCCTTTCCGGCGTCGTCGTCCATGTGGATGGGGACGAACTCCTCGTTGACGGCGGCGTAGCGGTTCCACGCGTGGAACCCCGACATCCGCTCGAACGTGGGGAGCTCTTGTCCGACCTCGGCGTCCATCAGTACCGCAGCCCGGTCGAACGGCTGATCCGCACCATCTCGTCCCCTTGGTTCGTCCATGTGGTCTCGGTCACCGTGATCAGCATCAACCCGAGCCGGGTGGGTCGCTCGCGGTACTCGACCAGCTTGGTCAGGCCCGACGTGATGACGTCGCCGGGCCGCATGCGCACCCCGTGCTCCATCTCGATGCCGCCGTTCAGCACGAAGTTGGTCTCGGGAGACGCGATGCCGAGCGAGCCCTCGGGCCCGCTGCCTCGTACCGCGCCCTCGAAGTTGGTCGGCAGGTTGGGTCCGTCGGCGGTGATCCAGGCGAAGGGGTTGAACTCCTCGGGGGCCACCACACCCCCGTACGAGGTGGTGGCGGCGTACTCCTCGTCCCAGAAGAGCCGGGGCGGGGCCTCCGGGTAGTAGATGGCGAGCGCCCACCGGCGGATGTCGGACAGCGAGATGGGGAGCGATTTGCGGGCGCTCCCGTACTCCCGTCCGACCGCGGCGCGCATCTCGTCGGAGATCCAGCTGTCGGGCACGCCGTGAGGATAATGGATCGGCGCGCCACCGACATGGCCGACGGTGTGGACACGGGGGGCCGGTAGGCTCCGCGCTCGGATGCCGTCCATCGAACCCGACGGGCCGGCCGGGCCCCGGGTTCATCGGTGGACCCATCCCGCGGTGGTGGCCGTGGCGGTCTGCGCCTTCGCCTCGGGGTTCGGGCAGTTCGGGGTGGTGGCGGCGCTGGGCGACGTGGCCCAGGCCTTCGGGCAGGTGCGCCACGGCGCGACGTTCGCCGACCAGGCGGGGCTGTCGGGGAGCCAGCTCGGCGCCGGTCTGGCCATCATCCGGTTGGCCTCGTTGGGCGGGCTGCCGGTCACCGCCCTCGCCGACCGCTACGGCCGACGGCGGATGCTCCTGGCCACCGTCTGCGGTGGCCTGGCGCTGACCGCGGTCGCCGCGGCCAGCCCGAGCTACTGGTGGTTCGTGGCGATCTTCGCCTGTGGCCGGCCCCTGCTCACCGCCACCAACGGCCTGGCCCAGGTCGCCGCGGCCGAGCAGACCTCGTCCTCGGACCGCGCCAAGGCGATCGCCCTAGTCACCGCCGGCTACGGGATCGGGGCCGGCGCCATCGCCCTCGTGCACAGCGCCACGTCCGCGGCCCTCGGGTTCCGGGGCACCTTCGCCCTCGCCCTGGTGCCCCTCGGCCTCACCCCCCTGCTGCGGCGATGGGTGAGCGAGCCGGACCGTTTCGGCGCCATCGCCCACGACCCCGCACTCCGGGTCCCGGTCGTCGGGGCGGTTGCCCGTCCCTTCCGCCGCCGGCTGGCGGTGGTGGCGGTGCTGGCCTTCGTGGTCTCGGTCATCACCGGTCCGGCCAACAGCTTCGTGTTCCTCTTCGCCCAGAACATCCTGCACCAGAGCGGGCTGGTGACCGGCGGCATGGTGGTGGGGGCGGGAGTGACCGGCGTGAGCGGGCTCGCCGTCGGAAGGTGGTCCGCCGACCGGTTGGGCCGGCGGGTGACCGGCGCGTGCGCCATGGTCGCGGTCGCCGGCTGCGGCATCGTGACCTACTCGGGCTCGCCGGGGACGCTCGTGGCGGGGTACGTCCTCGGGGTGCTCGGGACGTCGGTGCTCGCCCCGGCTGCCGGCGCGCTGCTCAACGAGCTGTTCCCGACCTCGGTCCGGGCGTCGGCGACCGGATGGTCCATCGCCGCCGGCGTGCTCGGCGCCGTGGCCGGGCTGTTGGCCTTCGGCGCCGTCGCCGGCGCCCACGACCGGTTCTCCCTCGCCGCGGTCGTGACCTTCGTGCCCGCGGCGGCCACGGCGCCGCTCTTCTGGCTCCTCCCCGAGACCCGGGGCCGTGAGCCCGAGGACCTGTGGTCCACCACGCCGTGAGGCCCGGTAACCGTGGGAGGATCGGTGACCGGCCTCGGTCGAATCGGACTCGGACGAACCCGCAGGCCCGGGCTCGGCGGGCCCGGGCTCGGCGACCGGCCCCGCCTCGGGGTCACCCGAGGGCCGCGGCCACGTCGCGGGCCCGGGCTCGCATCGGCGGGGCGTCGGCGCCCCGGAGCGCCCCGGAGGCCACCAGCCGGTCCACCGCAGCGCCCCACCGGCTGACGTAGTCCGCCGCGCTCGGGTAGAGGGCGTCGAGCCGAAGGGGAGCGAACGGTCGGTACCCCCCGAACAGCGGTGCCTGGCCCGTCCCGAGGCACAGGCCCCGGTACTCGCCGATGGGCACCTCCAGCTCGGGAAGCCGGATCCCCCCGACGGCGTTGCCCAGGTCGTCGCGGCGGATGGCCGCCCGCGCCCCGCCCTCGGTGGCGATCGGGCGCTGGGCGGGCGGCGCCACCCCGTCTCGCACCCAGCGGTCGAGGTGTCCGACGGCCGCCTCGTGGACCGGGGCCCAGCTGAGAGGATTGGGGGCCCACCGGCCGGGGTCCGGCGCTCCGATCGGCGTTCCGGGGGCGTGAGCGGTCCCGGCCACCTCCCACAGCCGGAACGAGTCGGTGTCGGCGATCCCCAGGCGGGCGGTGGCGGGAGCCTCGAACTCGCTGTTGACCACCAGGACGGGGATCCCGAGATCGTCGCGGACCCTGACCGGCACCCCACCCGAGGCGACCGGGCCGTCGTCGAGGCGGGGAGCTCGCCCTTCCCAGACGCTCAGCAGGTAGCCGTCGAACAGCTGGTCGGCACCATGCAGGCCGTTGGCGTACGCGACCAGTCGCATCGCGGACTGCGACGCCCCCACGGCCAGCAGGCGGCCGACCTCGAGGCCCCCCAGCGGATCGACCGGGCCGAGGCGCTCGGGCCCCACCGCCCGGGCCGCCTGGGCGAAGATGTCGAAGCAGGCGGGCTCGCCCGGGTGCACCAGGCTGCCGTAGCGCTCGGGGTCGGCGTCGACCAAGGGCGCCCCCGATCCGACACCCCTCGCACCCCTGGGACCGGTGCCCATCGGCAGCCCGTAGAGGCCCGCCTGCTGGGCACTGACCCCCACCCAGGCGTAGCCCTCGTAGAGGGCGTCGCCGTCGGGCCGCCCGGACTCGAACCCGGCCGACACGTTCTGCCACTGCACCAGCACCGTGCCGTTGAAGGTGGCCCGCTCGCGGGGTCGGACCACCAGCAGCCGGGTCCGATAGGGCGCCCGGCCGATCTCGACCGCCGTCCACCGCCCGTCGGGGGAGGGCAGCCCGTCCCCGCCGTTCTCGTACCCGGTCGCCGTGCCCTCGACGAGGTACTCCTCGCACACGTACCCGCTGGGTCCCAGGTCCCGGTTGGGCGCTCCCCAGGGCCGACGGGCGCCGGTGACGGGTCCGGTGACGAGCGCCGTTCGACGTGCCGGTGGCATGCCCCGGCTCGATCCCTACCGGCCCAGGGCCTGGCGGGTCAGCGCCGACAACGCCCGGCGCTGGCGGCCCTCGGCGTCGAAGTTCGCCGGGTCGAGCCAGGCGTCGAGGGCCGAGCGCACCGGCGGCCAGTCGGCGTCGGTCATCGCGAACCACGCCGTGTCGCGGTTCCGGCCCCGCACCACCTTCGCCTGCCGGAACGTCCCCTCGTAGGTGAACCCCAGCCGGCACGCCGCCCGGCGAGAGGGCTCGTTGAGCGCGTCGCACTTCCACTCGCACCGCCGGTAGCCCAGGTCGAACGCGTGGCGGAGCAGGAGCGCCAGGGCGTCGGTGGCGACGGCGGAGCGCCGAACCCCCGGGCTGAGCGCCACGTGGGCGATCTCGCACGCCCCGTCGTCGGGGACGATCCGGGCGTAGGCGACCACCCCGGCGGCGGTGGCCCGGCGCCGGTCGACGATGGCGAAGGCCACCAGCTGGTCGTCGCCCGCGAAGCCCTCCATCCAGGTCCGGTAGGCGAGCAGGTCGGGGAACGGGCCGTAGGGGAGGTACGTCCACATGCGCCCGTCGTCGGCCCCGTTGGCGGCGTGAAGGTCGTCCACGTGGCGGGGCACGTCGAGCGGCTCGAGCGTGGCGTAGCGACCGGTCAGCTCGACCGGCGTGATCGGCGGCCGACGCTCCCAGCCGGTCACCACCGGCCCGACCGGCTGCCCCCACGCGTCGGTGTCCTCGGCCACGGTCGACCATCTTGGGCCACGGCGGCCTGCACCGCCAGGCCGTTCGCCCGGCCGCCCTGCCCGGAGTTGCCCGGAGTGCCCCGCCCCCCACCTGCCCCCACCTGGCCCTCGGCAGCCCCGGGGCGGCGCTCGGAGCCGCAACGCCGCTAGCGTGTCGTCGTGGATCCCTCCGGTGCCTTCCGTCCCAGCTACGACCAGGTGCTGCCCGGGCCCGCCCCCGGGCCGGCGCCCGACCGGCGTCCGGGCTCCGTCCGGCGCACGAGCCACCTCGACGCCACCCGGGGCGAGGGATCGGGCTTCATGGGGGTGGTCGCCATCGCCGGCGCCGCCCGGGACCTCCAGACCGGTCCGGACGGCTACCAGGTGCTGGGTGAGGCGTCGCTCGTCGTGGGCATTGGCCCCGACGGCCTGATCGACCGGGTGCACGCCACGCCCTCCGGCACCGGCGTGGAGGCGCTGGTCGGGCACCGGATCGGGTTCGGGTTCCGCTCGAGCGTCAAGGAGCTGCTCACCGAGCTGTCCGGCTCGCTGCTGGGCTTGCTGGTCGACGACCTGTCGGGCGCCCCGGCGCCCTCGGGATACGGGGCCATCCGCGACCGGGTGCTGCTCGGCCTTCCCGACCCGCCGATGCCCCCCATGCCCGAGGGCGCCCGCCGGGGCGCGACCCAGACCGACGTCTGTGCCGGCTGGCGCGCAGGGGGGGTGCCCACCACCGCCCGCCAGACCGGGATGCCGATGCCCTTCGAGGCGGAGCCCCCGGTGGCACCCGACCTCACGGTGGGCGACCCGGTCGCCTGGCACGCCATGGGCCCGTTGGGCGGCGGTCAGAGCCGGCGCGTCCGGCGGATGGACCTCTGGCGCGAAGGGGAGGTGTTGGTGGTCGACGCGATGTTCCGGGACAGCACCGTGGACCCGGACCTCACCCAGCGGGTCGTCCACGAGTACGCCTTGTCCGCTCAGCTCGACCCGGCCACCCTGTCGATCCTCGACATCGACGCCGAGCCGCGCTCGCTGCCCTTCCCCACCGACTGCCCGCTGGCGGCCGACAGCGCCCGCCTGATCCTGGGCCAGCCGGTGGCGGGCCTGCGCGAGAGCGTGCGCACCCTCAGCGCGGGGCCGGTGTCGTGCACCCACCTGAACGACGCCATGCGCTCGCTGGCCGACATGGCCACCTTGGCCGCCCATCTGGCGGCCTGACCCGCGCCTCTGGCTCGCTGCTCTGCGGCGCGCCCTAGGGCGCCGGCGGCTCGGCCCGCTAGCCCGCCGGCGGCTCGGCGCGCCAGGCCGGGGGGTTGCCCCACCGGTTGGCGAAGGTCACCTCGTGGGCGCCCTGGCGCGGCGCGACGCCCCAGCGACCCTTGGGGTAGCCCATCGGGACGCTGGCCACCAGGGACACGCCGGCGTCGGCGGGCACGCCGAGGATCTGGTCGACCTCGCCCTGGGATCGGGTGAGCAGCGTGGTGAAGACCGAGCCGACGCCCTGGGCCCGGGCGGCGAGGCACATGCTCCACAGGGCCGGGACCACCGTCGTGGCGCTCATCCCCGGCGGCCCGTAGCCGAACACGACGAGGGGCAGCTCGTCGAAGTGGTCGTGGAGGTACTGGGAGGACGCCGCCTGCACCGGCGACGAGTAGAGGTTGGGCATCTCGGCCAGCAACGCGTCTCGGGCGCCCCGCCAGACCTGGCCCAGCCGGCCCATGACCTCGCGATCGTCCACCGCGACGAAGCGCCAGCTCTGCGTGGCCCCGGGGGAGGGGGCCCGCACGCCGGCGTCGAGGATCCGGGCCACCACGTCGCTCGGGATGGGGTCGGGCTTGAGGCGGCGCATCGCCCGGGTGGTGTAGAGGGCTTCGAGGGTGTCCATGGAACCGCAGCGTAGGTCCCCCGACGCCGGCCGGGCACCCCTGCGATAACGTCGCATCGGGCGCTCGAGCGGAGCGCGCCGGTACGAACCGGTACCAGCCGGTCGAGAGGGGAGGGGCCATGGCCGATCACGGCATGTCCAAGGGAGCAACGGTCCTCGAGTCGGTGGGGCCGATCGCCTTCGGCCCGGACGACGTCCTGTTCGTCGCCGACAACCGGCGCGCCGTGGTGGTGGCGATCGACGTCGCCGACCCGGCGCCGCCCTCAGACGCCGCGCCCTTCGACCTGAGCAACCTGAGCGCGAAGCTGGCGGCCTTCCTCGGTTGCGCGCCCGAGGACGTCGCGGTGCGCGACCTGGCGGTGCACCCCCGGACCCACAACGTCTACCTGGCCGTCCAGCGCGGCCGGGGCGACGCCGGGTCGCCGGTGATCGTTCGGGTGGACCACCTCGACGCCGCCCTCAGCGAGGTCGCGCTCGACGACGTGGCCTTCAGCGAGGTCGCGCTGGACGACGCGCCCGGGCTCGACGACGAGCGGGTCGACATCCAGCTGCCGACCGGCGACGAGGGCGAGGCGATGGAGTTCGGCGGGCGGACGTTCCGGATCCTGCGGGCGCCCATCCGCACCTCCACGGTGACCGACCTGGCGTTCGTCGACGGCCAGCTGCTGGTCGCCGGCCTCTCGAACCACGAGTTCTCGTCGACGCTGCGCCGCATCCCGTTCCCCTTCGCCGGCGAGGTCGGCGGGACCAGTCTCGAGATCTTCCACGTCTCGCACGGCAAGTGGGAGACCGCGGCCCCCATCCGGACGTTCGTGCCCTACGAGGGGGGACGGAGCATCCTGGCCAGCTACACCTGCACGCCGCTGGTGCACTTCCCCCTGCAGGACCTGGCCCCCGGGACCCACGCCAAGGGGCGCACCGTGGCCGAGCTGGGGGCGGGCAACCAGCCGCTGGACATGGTCTCCTACGTGGAGGACGGGGAGGAGCACCTGCTCGTCTGCCACAGCCGCCACCCGCTCATGAAGATCGCCTGCCGGGACATCGACCGCCAGTCGGCCCTGACCGAGCCTCAGGAGCCGGTGGGCGTGCCCTGGGAGCGGGCGGACCTGACGGGCATCGTCCGCCTGGACAACTGGGGCGACGACCAGGTGCTGGCCCTGCAGAACGACGCCGGAGGGACGCAGCACCTGCGTTCGCTCAAGCCGGCTTCCCTCTAGCGCGTGCAGGCGGAGTGGGCGGCGCGCGAGGGCGCCCTCTGCCTGCGCCTGACCGACGTCGAGACGCTCGACGCCCGCTCGGTGCGGGTGGTGCCGACCGGGGCACTGGCTGCCGAGTCGGGGTCCGTGCTGCCGTCGATGGCCGGGACGGTGGTCACCGACGCCGGCGGGTTGTGGTTCGTGCCCCGGTTCCCTTTCCTCGGCTCGACCTCCTACACCGTGCTGGTGGGGGCGCCCGGCGCGGCTGACCAGCGCCGGTGCACGCTCGAGCTGCCGTCGCCGGGCGGTGCGCCGACGACCACCGTGCGTGAGGTGTACCCGACGTCGTCGTCGCTCCCGTTCAACCACCTCCGCTTCTACGTCGAGTTCTCGGCCCCGATGGCCGAGGGGTCGGCGGCCCGCCACCTCCGGATCCTCGACGACGGTACGGGGGAGCCCCTCGACGACGCGCTCTTGTCGATGGACCCCGAGCTGTGGGACCGCGACCGGCGCTGCCTGACCGTCCTGCTCGACCCGGCGCGGATCAAGCGGGGCCTGGTGCCCCACCGCGAGGCGGGCTATCCCTTGGCGGCCGGCCGGGCGATCCGGCTGGAGATCGACGGCGCCTTCCCCGACGCGGCCGGTCGACCGCTCCGGGCCGGCTTCGCCCGGCGCTACGCGGTGGGCGAGGCGGAGCGGCGCCGGGTGGTGCCGGCGAGCTGGCGGCTCGTGGCACCTCGGGTGGCGACTCGCGACCCGCTCGTGGTCGAGCTGGACCGGCCGCTCGACCACGCGCTGGCCCAGGCCTGCCTGTGCGTGCGGGGCGGGTCGGCGGCGCTCGACGGCACGGCGGCGCTGGACGAGGAGCAGCTGGTCTGGGCGTTCGCTCCCCGCCGACCCTGGTCACCGGGGCGTCACGAGCTGGTGGTGTCGTCGCGGCTCGAGGACCTGGCTGGGAACTCGGTGGCGCGGGTCTTCGACCGGGACCTGTCCCGTCGGGCCGACGACCCGCGGGCCGAGGCCGAGGTGGTGCTGTTCTTCGAGCCGGCGGAGCCGGCCGCTCAGCCCACGCCCTGAGGGACCGCCGACTCGTCGGCCCGCTCGTCCGGGCGGTCGGTGAGTACGCGGTCCCCGGCCCGGGTGCCGGAACCACCGCTTCCGGCGAGGTCGGCCGTGTCCCACTCGCCGTGGAGGACCGCCCGGTCGCGCCCCTCGCGCTTGGCCCGGAACAGTGCGGCGTCCGCCTTGGCCAGCAGGTCGGGGAACTCGTCGTCGGCGGCGGCTCCGACCACCCCGAAGCTGGCGGTGAACCGGGGTGCGCCGGCAGTGGCGATGGCCGCGCCGAGCCGGGTGCGCACCCCCTCGAGGGCCTGCATCGCCTGGTCGGCGTCGCAGTGGGGAAGGATGACCACGAACTCCTCCCCGCCGAAGCGGCAGACGACGTCCTGGTGGCGCAGGGCCCCCCGGAGGGTCTGGGCGAAGAGGCGCAGCGCCCGGTCGCCGGTGTCGTGGCCGTAGACGTCGTTGAGCTCCTTGAAGTGGTCGAGGTCGCCCATGGCCACGGCGTAGGTCGCACCCGACTCGCGGACCTTGCGCATCTCGCTCTCGAGTGCCCGCCGGTTGAGGAGCCCGGTCAGGCTGTCGGTGGCCGCCTGCAGCTGTGTCTCGGCCATCATCCGCAGGAGCCCGATCCGCGCCCCGGCCAGGTTGGCCAGGGTGCCCAGCTCGGCGACCCGATCCTCGGGGATGGCCGCGTCCACCTCGCCCGTGGCGTGGATGACCCCCACCGTGCGCCCCATGATCGACACGGGGACGCAGACGGCGGAACACGGACCGGCCCCGCGGCCGCGCAGCTTGGGGCACGCGTCGAGGTCGTCGCTGTCGCGGTAGCGCTGGGTCTGGGCCCGCCGGGCGGCCGGGCAGCGGTCGGGGGAGTCGACCGTGCAGCGGGGCGGTTCCCCGGTCGGCGACGAGTAGGCCAGACGGGTGATGTGGGCGTGGCTGTTGTCGGCCAGCAGGAGCTCGACCGGCGAGGCAGGGACGGTCAGCGCCAGCGCCCGCTCGATGACCTCGACGACCTCGGGCTCCCCTTCGGCCATCTCGAGCGCGCCGCCCAGGCGCGCCTCGAACTCCTGCCGGCGTACCTGGGCGCCGCTGCGGGCGAGCTCGGTGCGGGCGGCGTCGGTGGCCTGATGGAGCTCGCTGGCCAGCCGCTGCATGAGCTCGTCGGTCCGGCCCAGCTTGCGGCGGCGCTGGTGCACCAGCACCAGCATGAGGGGCGCCAGGACCACCGCGATGAACGCGCAGGCCACGGGGACCCGGGCCCATCCCCCGACGGCCAGCTGGGCGAGCGCCACCGCCGGCGCACTGATCAGCGGGATGGCCACCAATCCGAACAGGCCGGTCCGCAGCGTGCTGCGCATCGTGGTGGCCCGCGACTGGTTCCAGGCGGCCTCGGTCAGCTGGAGATCCCCTCGTTCCGTCATCATCTGGTGGTCCTCGCCGTCGTGCCCGACCCCCGGGCGGCCCTGCCGGGAGCCCCGGGACCCGCCCCGGTCGGCATCAACGGTACGAGAGGACCGGTCCGGGGGCAGTTGCCGTCGGGTTGCGGGCGGGTGGAGGCTCGCGGGACCCCCGACCGCCCCCTAGCATGGCCGGGATGCCGATCTATGCCCTGGGCGACCGGCTGCCGGTCATCGACGAGGAGGCCTTCGTCCACCCCGACGCCACGATCATCGGCGACGTGCGGCTGGGACCCGAGTCCTCGGTGTGGCCCGGCGCGGTGCTCCGGGGCGACTACGGGACGATCGTGGTCGGGGCCCGGACGTCGGTGCAGGACGGGAGCGTGATCCACGCCACGGCGGAGCTGGACACGGTGATCGGTGCCGGATGCGTGGTCGGGCACCTGGTGCACCTCGAGGGATGCCGGATCGAGGACTCGTGCCTAATCGGCTCCAACAGCGTGATCCTGCACCGGGCGGTGGTGGGGACCGGGGCGACGGTGGGGGCGAGCGCCGTGGTGACCAACGGCACCCAGGTCCCGCCGGGCGCCCTGGCCCTCGGCGTGCCGGCGGTGATCAAGCCCGGGGCGTCCTCCCCCGAGAGCATCGCCGCCGGGGCGGCCCACTACGTCGCGAACGGGCGGCGGTTCCGAGCCGAGCTGCGCCGTATCGGCTGAGCCGGCGGCAGCACCGTCCCGCCCCGACAGCGGACGGGCACCCTGCCTACTATGCGGCGGTGCCAGATCCCGATGTCCAGGCGCGCCCGGCCCGACGGACGTGGCGCTGGGCGCGCCAGCGATGGATCCGGCTGAGCGCGGCGGTGGTGATCCTGGCCCTAGGGGCGAGCGGGTGCGCGGTGTTCGCCGGCCGCACCCGGGTGGTGACCAGCCGGCTCTCGTCGCTCGTCATCGCCCATCCCGGGGTCTCGGGCCTGGTGGCCAAGCCCAAGCAATCCTCGGTCGTGCCCACCCATTCGATGCCCTACAAGGCGGTCAAGCAGGCGGGTGCGGCCGACCCGGACCGCACCGGCGCCATCGGTCGGGTGTGGGAGGGACCTGCGTCCACCCACAACGCGGCCACGTTGCTGATCAGCCTGCTCCCCGATCGGGCCAGCGCGGCCGAGGCCCTGGCCCAGGTGAAGAGCAAGAGCCTGGGCGCCTCGGCCTACAAGGCCCAGCAGTTCGTCCTGAGTGGGCATTTCGAGGTGCCGGGGGTGCCCGGGTCGGCCGGGTCGGCCTACCAGGTGGCCGCTTCGGCGACCTCGGTCGCCGGGTCCGGCTACGCGGTGGTCTTCGAGGTGGGCCGGGTGGTGGTCAGCGAGCTGGTGGAGGGGGGCACCGGCGGCCTCGGCCAGTCCGACGCCCGGTCCATCGCCCGGTCCGAATGGTCGCTGCTCGAGCGGGTGGAGCCGGGGTTCAGCCTGAGCGAGACGACGTGGTCGCTGGCGGAACTGGGGGCGATCGGGGGTGGGGCGGTCGCCCTGGCGGCCCTGGTCTACGTGACGCCCGTCGCGGTCCGCCGGCAGCGGCTCCGGGCGGCGCTGCGGGCAGAGGAGCGGAGCCGCTACCAGTACCGGGCCCGGGGTCGCAAGACGGTGCGCCGGCACCGGGCGCCCGCCTGGGCGCGGCCGCGCCGCTGAACCGCCGTGGCCGGCGCCGCTGAACCGCCCGCCGCCGGCGCCGCTGAACCGCCGTGGCCGGCGCCGCTGAACCGCCCGGAGCCGCCGCCGCCGGCCTCGCCCGGGGGCCGGTCCCTGGGGACCCGTTGGGGACCGTGGGGCGGGTGTTGGGGATGGCGGCGGTTGCCCTGGGGATGGGGCAGGGTTTTGTGGGGAGAAGGTCTGGAAATCGGCTGACCGTATTGACCCCTCCGGGCATCGGGCGCATCCTGGTCTCGGAACGGGAAACGGACCGCCGTAGCACTGAGGTCAGGCCGCAAGGCAGGGCCGAGGTATGGACCGAAGGGCCGCCGATCGGCAGGCTTAGAGGAACGGCAGCAGGGCCGCAAGGCCCTGGTGACGCGGCGGGAAGGGACCCGGGCAGGCGACTCGTGCAACGGGTCGGTGACTTCCCTGGAGTCGCCGGCCCGGGCTCCGGGTTGGGGTTGTCCGACACGGCCCCGACCGCAGGTGGCAGCGGGAAGCCGCGAGCGTCACCCCGAGGAGCAGGACGGCTTCGGCCGCCCGGTTACTCGGGGTTTCGCCGCGCCAGGACAGGGGTCCGGATCTCGTCCATCTCGCACGGATCGGCTTCGTCGCCGACGCACCGCTCGGACTCGAGCTCGAAGGTGGTGTGGGCGATCGCGAAGGGTCCGACCACTGCGTCGCGCACGTCGCCGGTGACCAGCTGTGCCGACTCGAGGCTGGGCGTGCCGCTCAGGACCAGGTGGGCCGAAAGGGCGCGCACGTCGCTCGAGAGGCTCCAGACGTGAAGGTCGTGCACGTCGGCGATGCCCGGCACGGCGGTGATCGATGTCCGCAGCGCGCCGAGGTCGAGCCCCCGGGGGGTCGACTCGAGCAGCACGTCGACGCTCTGTCGGCTCAGCCGGATCGCCTCGCGGACGACGAGCAGGGCCACCACCAGCGAGGCGATCGGGTCGGCACGATCCCATCCGGCCCCGCCGATGGCGATGGCCACCCCCGCCGCGAGCACCGACGCCGAGGACAGGGCGTCGGAGGCCATATGGACGACCACCGACCGCAGGTTGAGATCGCCCCCGTCAGGGCCGACGACGAGCAGCGCGACCAGGTTGACCACCACGGCCCCGGCGGCCACGGCCGCGACCAGGGGGCCGTCGACCCGGGCCGGGTGCACCAGGTGGACGACGCTCCATACCACGATGGCTCCGGTGACCACGGCTAGGCCGGCCGAGTTGCCCAGCGCCGCCAGGATGGTGCCCCGGTGGTTGCCGAACGACCGCGCCTCGCTCCGGGGTCGTCCGGCCCAGCGCAGCGCCAGCAGCGACAGCCCGACGGCGGCGACGTCGGTCAGGTTGTGGGCGGCATCGGCCAGCAGACCACTGGAACGGGCAGCCAGGCCGGTGGCGACCTGGGCGATCACCAGGGCGGCGTTGACCGCCAGCACCATCGTCAACCGGGTCGAGCGGGTCACGGCAGCGCGGTGCCTCCCCGTTCCACCGACATCCACGGGGCCGCGTCGCGCTCGCCTCGCCCCACGGCCCGGGCCAGCTGCTCCTGGACGACGGCGAGATCGTCGGGATGGGTGACGCCGATGCAGCGCCCGGCGGCCGGCAGCACCTCGAAGGCGAGCCGGCCCGGCCCGTCGACGGTGTCGGTCCTGGATCCCGAAAGCTGCCGGGCCACCACGTCGGGCAGGAGGACCTCGGCTTCCTCGCCCACGTCGCCCGCCGCGGCCATGGCGTGGCGCAGGACCTCGCGCATGGCGGGCCCGAAGCCCCACAGGTTCATCGACACCAGCGCGTCGCCGTCGAGCTCGGTGGGCTCCCGCCCGTCGTCGGCGAGGTACCGCCCGTCGCCGGTCGCGTGCACCCCTCGGCGCTCGGCGATGGCGACCAGGTAGCCCTGCTCGTCGACCTCGCACACCCCCCGGGTGACCGGTCCGTCGCCCAGCACGGCGTTGCGGAGGCGGAACCCGACCAGCGATTCGGCCGTCCGTCCGGTTGCCAGGTGCGACGCCAGGGCGACCATCGCCTCGGGTCCGTAGAGATCGTCGGCGTTGGCCACGCCGATCGCCCGGTCGGCCGGGATGCCGCGGGTGCCCGCAAGCACCGCGTCGACGGTGCCGAGCGGACGGTCCTGGACCTCGAAGCGGACGTCGACCGCGCTCGGCCAGGTCCGCTCGACGTGGTAGCGGATCGCCGGGCCGGTGTGCGGGCCGATCACGAGCACGATGGAGTCGAACCCGGCGGCGAGGGCATCGCTGGCCACCAGGTCGATGACGGCCTCGCCCCCGGGGCCCACCGGCGCCAACGGCTTGCACCCGCCATAGCGGCGGGCCCGCCCCGCCGCGAGCACGATCAGCGCCCGTTGGCCCTCAGCCGGTCCCATCCCCCCAGCGTAGAACGGCGCTCGCCCATGTCATGCCCCCGCCGAAGCCGGCCAGCAGGAGGCGGGCGCCCGGCCGGATGCGCCCGCTCCGCAGGGCGTGGTCGAGCGCCAGCGGGATCGATGCCGACGAGGTGTTGCCGTAGCGATCGATGACCACGGCCGCCCGCTCCTCCTCGATGCCGAGCCGTTGGCAGACCGCCTGGATGATCCGCAGGTTGGCCTGGTGGGGCACGAGGAGGTCGACGTCGTCGGCGGTCATCCCGGCGTCGGCGAGCGCCCGCTCGGTCGACTCGACCACCAGCCGGACCGCCTTGCGGAAGATCTCCTGCCCGTCCATCGACAGGTAGCCCCCCAGCTCGCACTTGAGCAGGTTGCGCAGGGAGCCGTCGGCGTTGAGGTTCCAGCTGAGGAGGTCCCCCGGACCGTCCACCGGCTCGAGGACCACCGCCCCCGAGCCGTCCCCGACGAGCACGGCGATCTTCCGGTCCTCCCAGTCGGTGATCCGGCTGAGGGTGTCGGTGCCCACCAGCAGCACCCGCCCCGCCCCGCTGGCGATGAGGCCGGCGGCCACGACCAGCCCGTAGACGAAGCCCGAGCAGGCAGCGTTGACGTCGAAGGCGCCGCCGACGATCCCGAGGCCGTCCTGGACCGTCGCCGAGGTGGCCGGCACGGTGGCATCGGGCGTCGTGGTGGCGAGCACCAGGTGGTCGATGTCGGCCGCCGTGACCCCGGCGCTCCGGAGCGCTCGCTGGCCCGATTCGATGGACAGACCCGCCGTGGTGCCCCCGATGTGGCGCTCGCGGATGCCGGTGCGCTCGACGATCCACTCGTCGCTGGTGTCGAGCCACACCGAGAGGTCCTCGTTGGTCAGAACCTTCTCCGGGACGGCGACGCCCCAGCCCTTGACGGTGATGCCCCGCATGCTCAGCCTCCGGCTCCGGCGATCGACGGGGCCCGAGTAGCAACGTCGGTAGCACCGGCGAGATGATGGATCTTCCCTTGTGGGCAGGTGAGCCGAGGCCACGGGAGGGGACGCAGTGGTCCAGGCGGTCGCACCGTTGGCACACCTGAATCCTAGACCACGCCCACCGGCACTGGCGATGGCGCCCACGCGGTGCCGACCGGCGCGTGGCGCGGTGCCGACCGGCGCGTAGCGCGGCGGATCGGTGTACCGCCGGGGCTCGCCGGTCGGTCGTCGGTCGGTCGCCGGTGGGTCCCCGGTACGATGCGGGCGTGCCGGGCGGTGTCGTCGACCTCCGTAGCGACACCGTCACCCGCCCTACCCCGGCGATGCGCCGGGCCATGGCCGACGCGGAGGTGGGGGACGACGGGTACGGCGAGGACCCGACGGTGAACCGGCTCGAGGAGCATTTCGCCACCCTCGTCGGCAAGGAGGCGGCCATGTTCGTCCCCTCGGGAACCATGGCCAACCAGATCGCGTTGCGGGTGCTGGCGCCGCCCGGCTCGCTGGTGGTGGCCGGCCGCAGCCAGCACGTGGTGGCCTACGAGCAGGGCGCGGCGGCGCGCAACGCCGGGGTCCAGTTCGCCACCGTGGACGACGACGACGGGACCGTGGCCCTGAGCGAGGTGGAGCGGGCTCGCTCGGCCGGTGCCTACCACCACGCCGCCCTGGCGCTGGTCTGCGTCGAGAACACGCACATGGCTGCGGGCGGCATGCCCTACCCCCTCGAGGCGCTGCGCGCCCTGGGGTCGGCGGCGGGCGGGGTACCCCTCCACATGGACGGCGCTCGGCTCTTCAATGCCGAGGTGGCGACCGGCACACCGGCGGCGACGCTCGCCGGTCCGGCGACCACCGTGATGTGCTGCCTGTCCAAGGGCCTGTGCGCGCCGGTCGGATCGTTGTTGGCGGGCCCGGCCGAGCTGCAGGGGAGCTTCCGGCTCGAGCGCAAGCGGTTGGGCGGGGCGATGCGGCAGGCGGGCGTCCTGGCGGCGGCCGGCCTGGTCGCCCTGACCGCCATGGTGGGGCGCCTGGCCGAGGACCATCGGCGGGCGCGCCGCCTCGCCGAGGCGGTGGCCGAGCGCTGGCCGGGCTCGGGCCTCGACCCCGACAAGGTGGCGACCAACATCGTCGTCGCCCGCCTGGGGTCGCCCGAGGCGGTGATCGACCACCTGCGCTCGCGCGGCGTCCTGGCGGGTAGCGTCGGACCCGGCATGCTCCGGCTGGTCACCCACCACGACGTCGACGACGCCGGTCTCGAACGGGCGCTGTCGGCCATCGGGGACGCGCCCCGATGACGGCGATCGAGTCGGACGGAGCCGCCCGGTGAAGGTGCGGATCGGCGTCGGGACCGGCGGGGGGATCGGGCCGGAGGCCCTCGACTCGCTGGCCGGCGACCTGGTCGAGCTCGGCTTCGACTCGTTGTGGATGCCCGAGGTGCTCTCGTCGGCCGGGTTCGACCCGCTGGTGGCCCTCGCCTGGGTGTCCGCACGACGACCCCGGTTGAAGGTGGGGACCACGATGCTGCTGCCCGGGCGCAACGTCGCCCGGACGGCCAAGCAGCTGGCGACCCTCGACGTGCTGTCGGGGGGGCGGTTCCTGGTGACCTTCGTCCCGGGGCTTGCCCGGGGGCCCGAACGCTCGGCGGTCGGCCTGCCGCCCAACCGGCGCGGTGCGGCGATGGACGAGATGCTGCCGCTGCTCCGCCGGCTGTGGGCCGGTGAGACCGTCACCTACGACGGCCCGGTGGCCCAGCTCGACGAGGTCTCGATCGAGCCGCGACCGCTGCAGGAGCCGTTCGACGTCTGGCTCGGCGGCAGCGCCCAGGCGGCGCTCGAACGGTGCGGTCGCCTCGGCGACGGATGGCTGCCGGCCATGTCCACCGCGGCAGAGGTGGCGGCCGGGCGGCGGGTGATCGAGACCGTGGCAGCCGAGTCGGGTCGGAGCATCAGCGAGGAGCACTTCGGGGTGAGCGTCGGCTACGCCACCGAGCCGCTCAGCGACGCCCAGGCCGTCGCGCTCGGCACCCGGGCCCGGGGCCGGCCGCTCGAGGCCCTGGTGCCGACGTCGCTCGACGCCCTGCGCTCGAAGCTGCGCCAGTTCGTCGACGTCGGCTTCTCGAAGTTCGTGGTGCGCCCGCTGGTGGCCCCCGCCGACTGGCGGGCCGAGCTCGAGGCGTTGGCCGCCGCCGTCGGCGATCTCCAGACGTGAGCGCGGGCGGGCCGACGGGCCGGGCCCCCGAGGGCGCCCCGCTGACCTTGATGGCCGTCCACGCCCATCCCGACGACGAGGCCCTGAGCACCGGGGGCGTGCTGGCCGCCTACGCCGACCAGGGGATCCGGACGGTGCTGGTGACCTGCACCGGCGGGGAGCTGGGGGACGGGCCCGGCGGGGTGAAGCCGGGCGCACCCGGCCACGACCCCCAGGCCGTGGCGCTGACCCGGCGGGCCGAGCTGGAGGCGAGCTGTGCCGTGCTCGGGGTCGAGCACCTCGAGCTTTTGGGGTACGCCGACTCGGGGATGATGGGGTGGCCGCAGAACGACGCCCCCGATGCGTTCTGGAACCAACCGGTGGCCGAAGGGGCCGAGCGTCTGGGCGCCCTGATGGCGAGGTACCGGCCCCAGGTGGTCGTCACCTACGACGCGCAGGGCTTCTACGGGCACCCCGACCACATCCAGGCGCACCGCGTCACCATGGCGGCGAGCGAGCGGACCGGTATTCCGGACAAGGTCTACTTCACCGCCCTGCCCCGCTCCCAGATGGCGTCGTTCCGTGCGCTGCTCCGGGCCCACGGCGCGGCACCACCCGACGGACTGGAGGAGCCGGACGTCGGCACCCCCGACGAGCTGATCGGCGCGGTGGTGGACTGCGGCGCCCAGGCGGGTCGCAAGTACGAGAGCCTGCGCGCCCACGCCAGCCAGGCCGACAACATCTTCTTCTTGAACCTGGGCCCCGAGCTCTTCGCCGCCGCGTTCGTCGTCGAGTCCTTCGTGCGAGCGTTCGACCGGAGCGGAGCGCCGCTCCCCGAGACCGACCTGTTCGCCGGCCTGCGCTGAGGCGCCGCTCCCGCCCGCAGGGCGGCCGCCCGGGGATCAGTACCGGTAGGAGTCGGGCTTGAACGGTCCCCCGAGGGGGATCCCGAGGTAGTCGGACTGCTCGGGCCGCAGGGTGGTGAGGTGGACCCCGAGGGCGCCGAGGTGCAGGAGGGCGACCCGCTCGTCGAGGTGCTTGGGCAGGACGTACACCTGGTTCTGGTACTGGCCGGGCTTGGTGAACAGCTCGATCTGGGCCATGGTCTGGTTGGTGAACGAGTTGGACATCACGAAGCTCGGGTGCCCGGTGGCGTTGCCCAGGTTGAGCAACCGTCCCTCGGAAAGGACGATGATGGCGTGGCCGTCGGGGAAGACCCACTTGTCGACCTGGGGCTTCACGTTGACCCGCTCCACGCCGGGGATCCGGGCCAGGCCAGCCATGTCGATCTCGTTGTCGAAATGGCCGATGTTGCCCACGATCGCCTGATGCTTCATGGCTGCCATGTGCTCGGCGCGGACCACGCCGAGGTTGCCCGTGGCTGTGACCACGATGTCCGCCTGGCCCACGACCTCCTCGAGGGTGCGCACCTCGTAACCCTCCATGGCGGCCTGCAGGGCGCAGATCGGATCGATCTCGGTGACGATCACCCGCGCCCCTTGCCCGCGGAGGGACTCGGCGCAGCCCTTGCCCACGTCCCCGTAGCCGCAGACCACCGCCACCTTGCCGCCGATGAGGACGTCGGTCGCCCGGTTGATGCCGTCGATGAGCGAGTGGCGGCAGCCGTACTTGTTGTCGAACTTCGACTTGGTCACCGAGTCGTTGACGTTGATGGCCGGGAAGAGCAACTCGCCCTTCTTCGCCATCTCGACCAGGCGGTGCACGCCCGTCGTGGTCTCCTCGGTGACGCCCTTGATGCCGTTGGCGATGGACGTCCAGCGACCGGGGTCCTCCGACAGGCTGCGGCCGAGGAGTGCGAGCACGAAGGCGAACTCCTCGGATTCCGCGGTCGAGGGATCGGGCACGCTGCCCGCCTTCTCGAACTCGACCCCCTTGTGCACGAGCAGGGTGGCGTCGCCACCGTCGTCGAGGATCATGTTGGGACCCTCGCCGGGCCAGGTGAGGGCCTGGTCGGTGCACCACCAGTACTCGTCGAGCGTCTCGCCCTTCCAGGCGAAGACCGGCACGCCCCGGGGGTCCTCCGGTGTGCCGTCGGGCCCCACGGCGATCGCTGCCGCGGCGTGGTCCTGGGTGGAGAAGATGTTGCAGCTGGCCCACCGGACCGAGGCCCCCAGGGCCGTCAACGTCTCGATCAGCACCGCGGTCTGGACGGTCATGTGGAGGGAGCCCACGATCCGGGCCCCGCGGAGCGGTTGGGAGCTGCCGAACTCGGCCCGCATGGCCATCAGCCCGGGCATTTCGTGCTCGGCCAGCTCGATCTCGCGTCGCCCGAAGGCGCCCAGCGACAGGTCGGCCACCTTGAAGTCCTGGCGTTGTTCGAGGCTCATGTCCGCTCCTTTGGTCTCCGCCGCTCCGGGCACCAGCGCTGGCCGGGGGCTCGTGCGAGACGATCCGTCGAGAGGGGCCCTAGCTTCGCACAGCCGCCGGCCGCTCGGACCCACCGCCCGGCGTGCCCCGAGTGTCCGCTTCGCCCGGGCTCGTCGAGCGGGTGGAGGATCCCGATCGCCCGGCGATGGCCCGGCAACGCCGCAGCCCGACGGGCGACGACCTCAGGTCGTGGCGACCGACGGGATGGTGCGCCCGACGAGCCAGCTGATCGACGCCACGGCGTCGGACAGCGACCACGACGCGCCCTGCTGATGGTCGAGGTTCTTCAGGCCGCCCGCGTTCAGCAGGCCGGTCAGAGGCTTGTCGAGATGGCCGTGCAAGTTCGGGGCGCTCGCGTCGACGAACCGCTCGTGGCCCTGCCGGTCGAGGAGGATGTACCCGTCGGTATGGTCGACGTCGTAGGTCAGTGGGGTCCCGAGCCACCAGTCGAGCTTCGGGGGCTGGTCCTCGGGGACCACCTGCACGGCCACGCCGAAGAACTTCCACAGATTGGCCAGGTTGGCCGGGGTCCCGGTGAGCATGGTCCAATCGGCCCCGAAGCGGGCCGAGTACGCCGCCAGCCGGGCTGGGGTGTCGCGCTGGGGGTCCACGGTGATCTCCATGAACACCACCTGCTTGCCGAGGCCCGCCGCCTCGACGTCGTGCTGGAGCGCGATGAACGCACCGGTGACCAGCGGGCACTCGTCCTGGCAGAGGGACAGGAACGGGGCCATCACGACGTACTTGCCCCGGAACGCCCCGAGATCGGTGGCGTGCCCGGAGGCGTCGACGAGGGGGATCTGGTCGGGCACAGCCCGGTTCTCGACGATGCCCTGACTGGAGGGCGGCGCGGCGGGCGCACTGCTCCCGCACGCGGTGAGCAGCGTGGCCAGGCTCAGCACGACGAGGATCGGGCCCACCACCGGGCGCCAGTGCCGGCGTGGGACGGGGGACCACCCCCTCACGGGAACTGCCCGGGCTCTCGGCCGAACGCGGGCTCCTGGGTCCCGACGGCAGGCTCCGAGTCCCCTCCGGGGACGGGCGGCGCGGGGATCACGTCGAGGGAGCTCAGGGCGGCACTCAGCATGTCGCTCTCGCGGTCGACCCGGACCGATCGCCGCTCTTCGAGATGCAGCCACCGGATGGCGACCGGGATCATCGGCCAGAGCATCAGGGTGTCGCCCCCCACCCACATGATCACGCCACCCATGTGCAGGTCGTCGATGAGGGTGGGGCCCCAGGTCCGGTGCAGCGAGAGGTAGGCCGGGAAGAGCTCGTGGGTGGCCCCGGCCAACGAGAGCCCAGTGAACGTGTCGATGGGAATCGCCATGAACAGGTAGGCGAACTGCAGCGCCGGATGCAGGCGGTTGCTGCTGGGGTCCGAGCCGAAGACCTGCCGCCAGAACAGATAGCCGATCACCAGGTAGACGAGGTGCTCGGCGTTGTGCAGGTCCTCGTGGAGGAGCGTGTAGTTGTACCAGCTGGTCAGGTGCGTGAGCGGGATCGTCACCGCGTAGAGCACGAAGGCGGTGGCCGGGTGGCCGAGCAGGCGCGCCGGGGGCGAGCGGAGTGCCTCCGTCAGCCAGCGATGCGGGGTGCCCCGGGTCGCCCGCCAGGCCAGGTCGATGGGCGACGCGATGGCGAACAGCGGGGCCGCCACCATGATCAGCAGGAGATGCTGGACCATGTGGTCGTAGAAGAGTTCGCCGTCGTAGACCCCCACGAAGCTGAAGACGGCCACGGACGTCACCACGAGCGCGCCGACGAGCGCGACCGTCCGCCCCACCGGCCACGGGTGCCGGGGCTGGAGGCGGTTCACCCTGGCCACGCCCCACCCGTAGAGCGCCAGGGCGCCGAGGACGAGCACCACGGGCACCACGTCGAACTGGGTCGAGAAGAACTGACCGCCCCGGAGCTCGGGCAGCGCATCGTCGCCCAGCAACGACAGGAACAACGGCGTCACCGGATGGGTCCTGACGGCCGGCAGGGTGCTGTCACGCTGGCCTCCATGTCCTACGCACGGTAGTGCTACGTTCCGTAGGAGTTCAAGTCGACACGGGATAGGCTGCGCCGTCGGCCCGGCACCGCGAAGGAGGGCGCCTGATGGCCCGCTTGGGTGAGCTCGAACGGAGGGTCATGGATGTCCTGTGGGGCTCCATGGATGCCGAGTTGACGGTGCGCCAGGTGGCCGAAGAACTGCCGAGATATGCCTACACCACGCTCATGACGGTGCTCGACCGGTTGCACCGCAAGCACATGGTGCTGAGGACCAAGGACGGGCGGGCGCACCGCTACCGGGCGGTGGCCAGTCGTGAGTCCTACACCGCCGAGTTGATGCACGAAGCCCTCGGCGCCGTCGTCGACCGCGACGCGGTGCTAGTGCGGTTCGCCGAGACGGTGAGCCCGTCGGAGGCCCGGGTCCTCCGTCAGGCGCTCGCCACCGCCCGGGCGGACTCCGGCGCCCAGCAGGGATCGCGGCCCGGAGTGGCCGGGTGAGCCCCTACGTCGAGGCCACGGCTCTGGCGTTCGCTTCGGCGCTGTGCGTGGGACCGGTGAGTATCTGGCTCGACCGCGCCTCGTGGACCGCCCGGGCGCCGCGGGCCGCGGTCGTGCTGTGGCAGTCGATCGGCCTGAGCGGCGCGCTGGGCGCCATCGGGGCCGGTCTCGCGGTCGCCACCGCCCGCTTCGGCGTCGGGGTGGGGCCCGGCACCCGCGAGCTGGTGGACAAGGTGGTCGACGGTCGACCGCTGTCGGGCCTCGGGCTGCCCGACGCCCTCGGGCTGACCTTGGCGGTCGACGTAGCGATCGTGCTGGCCGCCGTCGTGGGGATCGTCGTGTGGCGGACCGTCCGGACCCGGTCCCGGCACCGGCGCATCTTGGATCTGGTGCGGGTGGACGGCCAGCGGGCCGACGGGGCGATCCTGCTCGACGACCCACGGGCCACCGCCTACTGCTTGCCGGGGTTGCGCCCGCGCATCGTGGTGAGCAGCGGGGCGATCGACCTGCTGGCGTCGACGGAGCTCGCCGCAGTGGTGGAGCACGAACGGGGACACGCCCACGAGCGCCACGGCCTGGTCATGCTCTCGCTGGCCTCATTGACCGAGCCGGTCCGGTGGATCCCCTACGCCCGTCGGGCACCCCGGGCGGTGGCGACCCTGCTCGAGATGGCCGCCGACGACTTCGCCACCCGCCGCCACGAGCCCCTGGTCCTGGCGGCGGCGCTGGTGCGGATGGGGGAGGACCACCTCGGGCCGCGGTTCACGTTCTGTGCCGGCGCCACCGCCGTCCCCGCCCGCGTCGCCCGGCTGCTGGCCGACTCCAGGGGCTCGAAGCGAACCGCGCTGCTTGCGAGCGTGGCCGCCGGCTTCGTGGTGGCGGTACCGGTGCTCATCGGGACCCGCTGACCCTCCAGACGCGCCGCTCCGGCTCGCCTGGCGCGGCTGCGCTCGAGGGCGCTGATCGGTGTGCGGACCCGTTCGGGTCGACGGCCACCGACGAGCCGCCGATGCACGGATCCACCCCTCGGGCGTGGCGACGATCCCTGGGCGTGGTGACGATCCCTGGGCGTGGTGACGGATTTTCGCCGATGACACCCGCGTGTCTAACATCACGATTCAGTTCCAATTCAGGGAAATTTATTGGCAGACGTTGTCATAAGTGGCCGCTGGTGCCCCGGATGCCATCGCTGCCCGGCAGATCGAGGAGGGGGAAATTCATGCACGCTGTCGGGGGTATCTCGAGCCTGAAGGCGCTCGCCTGGGCCTGCCTGGCCCCGTTGGTCGTCGGGTTCGCCACCGTCGGCTCCGGGGCGATGCCCGCCGGCGCCGCGGCCGCCACCAGCACCCCGGGCGTGACCGGCAACACGATCACGATCGGGTTCGTGACCTCTGAGACCGGGCCCGCTGCACCCACGTTCTCCGACAGCGGCGACGGGGCGCTCGCCCGCTTCGCCGTCCAGAACGCCCACGGGGGGATCGATGGCCGCAAGCTCAAGCTGGTGGTGAAAGACGATCAATCGAGCCCGACCACAGCCGGCAACGTTGCCTCGGAGCTCGGAGGCTCCAACGTCTTCGGCGTGATCGAGGACTCGGCGATCGACGAGGACTACGAGTCAGGCGACCACGTGCTGGCCGGCCTGCACGTCCCGGTCACCACCTGGGGCTCGAACACGGTCGACTCCAACGTGTTCGACGCGTTCGAGGCCAACGTCCCCGGCAATGGCGCACCGCTGCAAGGCGTCTATCCCCTGTACAACTACGTGGGGCCGTTCATGAAGTCGCTCGGCGTGACCAAGCTGGCCGGCATCACCTACAGCTCCATCGCCCAGTCGATGAACGAATTCCTGAGTGCGTCGACGAAGGACGGCATCTCCGCCTGCTACCGAGACGTGCAGGTTCCGATCGGAAGCGTCAACTTCACGACCGATGCGCTGTCGATCCAGCACGCCGGCTGTAACGGCGTGGTGACCTCGGCGGTCGACAGCACCGACGTCGGTGTGGCCAACGCGCTCGAGAACGAGGGCAGTCATGCCAAGCAGCTCTACTTCACCGGCTACGACCAGCAGGTGCTCGACCAGCCACTGTCCCTCCATGCCCTCAACGGCGCCTACTTCTCGACCGAGTTCGACTTCGTCAAGCCGAACGCCGCCACCAAGGCCATGCTCGCCGGTTTGAAGAAGTACGACCCCAGCTACAAGGGGGGCATCCCCGACCTGGGCACCCTCTTCGCCTACGTCTCGGCCGACTTGATGATCAAGGGGCTCCAGCTGGCCGGGGCGAACCCCACCCGAGCGTCGTTCATCTCCAACCTGAGGCAGTTGACCAGCTACAACGCCGGCGGCCTGCTACCCGACACGCTCACCTACGCCAATTTCGGCACCCTCGCGGGCCTGGCCCCGAGCGAATGCTTCTACTACGTGCAGCTGCGATCGGGGAAGTTCTACGACGCCCACAAGGGAAAGCCGCTCTGCGCACCCCTCCAGAAGCTGTCTGCACCCTGAGGCACGCCGCGCCGGGACTCCGGTCCGTTCCCCCGATCGAGCGATCGCGAGCAATTGGCGATCACGAGCAATGCGGAGCCGGCGGCGCGTATCGTTGGCCAGCCAAGGCGTGCGAGGCGTCCCGCCTGGCCGAGGGGGTCGGGGGATGGATGACCAGCTGACGTGGCGTCCGGCGTGGGAATTGCGCTACTTGATCGCCAAACTCGAGGTGTCACCAGTCGAGGTCGTGGACCATTTCCTCGGTCGGATCGAGGAACACCAGGCCGGGTTGCACGCCTTCGTGCACGTCGACCACGAGGGTGCGCGCGCACAGGCCCAGAGGGCTGAGCAGGCGGTCCTGGGCGGCCAGGACATCGGTCCGCTCCACGGCGTCCCGGTGTCGGTGAAGAGCCACGTCCACGTCGCGGGCTTCCCGTTCATGGGCAGGCAGGGCGCGCCGCCGGCCCGGCACGATCACCTCGCCGTCGAGCGACTTCGGGCAGCTGGAGCGGTCATCGTGGGACACAACTCGATGATGGGCTCGGGCGCAGGCGCGCCACGGCCAACCGGCACCCCCGGCGTGTTCAGCTCGTTCAACTGGGACGTCGAAGCCCGCAACCCGTGGGATCCGGCCCGCGTGCCGGGCTGGTCCAGCTCCGGGGGCGCCGCCAGCGTGGCGGCTGGTCTGGTCCCTCTCGCCGTAGGTACCGACGGGGGCGGCTCGACCCGCCTGCCGGCCGCCTACTCAGGCGTCGTCGGCGTGCATCCGACGGTGGGACTGGTCCCCTGGGTGGATTACTCCCGTTCGGCGCCCCCGGTGACGACGACCGCCGGACCGCTGGCCCGCCACCCTCTCGACGCGGCGACCGCATTGGCGGCAATGGCGGGTCCCGACGGTCGGGACTTCGTCGGGATCACGATGGAGCGTACCGACCTCCTTGCGGATATCGACGCCGGCGTCGAGGGTCTTCGTTGCGCGTGGACCGACGACTTTGGCTTCACCGCGCACTACGCCGTGCCCGAAAGCGATGCAGCCATCGCCACCGCTCGGAGCGCCGCGTTCGCGCTGGCGGGGTTGGGTGCCGAGGTGGAGGCGGTCGACGAGACGTGGGAGGACTTCTGGCCCAGCCTGTCGGTCACCCACGCCGTGTACGGGCCAATATCGATCCTGGGTCCCCAAGGTGATGCCGCTCCAGCGCCAGAGGCGTGGGAGGCGGCCCTCGATCTGCGGGCCCGGAACTGGCACCGCTTCCGCCATGTGCTGGGCACCCGGGACGTGCTGCTGAGCGTGACCTCGCAGATCGTGGCGCCGCCAATCGAGACCTGGGACCAGTGGTGGACCAGCGGCGGCGACTTCCCGTTCGGGACCTTCGCACCCGCCTACTGTTCCCACACCTGGATGTTCAACTGGCTCGGGTTCCCGGCGGCATCCGTCCCGTGCGGCTTCGTCGACGGTCTTCCTGTCGGCCTGCAGATCGTGGGGCTCCCCGGCAATGACGCCACCGTGCTGCGGGTGGCCAACGCGTTCTGCAAGGCGTTTCCCCGGCACGAGCGCCCGCCGCTCAGCTAGGGAGAGGACTGTCGCTGCTCTCACAGGTTGGGTGAAGAGGTGCCGTGGGCGAGGGCGTTGTAGACGGCATCGGCCTCGGCAAGCATCCAGTCTTGGTAGTGGTAACCCGGGGTTGGCATCGTCTCATAGACGCCGACCACGGGGACGTTGTTCCGGTGGGCCAGCTTCAAGAAAGACTCGGTGATCGAGTCGGTCACCTGCTGGTTGTAGACGAAGACCTGCACCTTCTTGCTGGTGAGCAGGGTGTCTTGGGTGCTCACGTCCTGGGGAGCCGGGTCGGTACCGTTCATGATGGCGGCCTGGAACGAGAACGGCGTCAGGTTGTCGATCCCCGCCGCTTGGAGCATGTAGTCGGCCACCGGTTCGGTGGTGGCGACGGCGGCGCTCGGGAAGTCGGACTTGATCTTGGCCAACTCCTGGTTGTACGGAGCCAGCGAGGCCTCGAACACGGCCAGGCGTTCCTCGAAGTACGACTTGTGGGAGGGCTGTAAGTCGGCCAAGCTCGTCTCGATGGCCCTGGCCACGGCTGGCATGGTGTTCGGGTTGTACCACAGGTGTGGGTTCGGGGTGGAGTCCGGCAGGCCCAGAAGTTGCTGGACGTTGATCACCTTGCGCGAGGAGTTGGGCGACGCCCGCTCGATCTTGGTCATGAAGTCGTCGTAGCCAATGCCGTTCTGCACGATGAGCGTCGCCTGGCGGACGGCCGCCGCCACCGTGGGGCTCGACTCGAAGGTGTGGGGGTCGGTGTTGGGGTTGGACAGGATCGCCACGGCCTTCACGTACTGGCCGCCGATCTGCGAGATGACGTCGGCGTACTGATTTTCGGCGCCGACCGCCGCGACGACGCCGGTCCTCCCGTTCGACGCCGCGCTGGCCGACGGCGGGCCACAGGCCGACCCAAGCAGGGCGACACCGGCGACAACCGCCGCCAGGGCGGCTTTGTACCGTCGTGACTCGTGAGCACTTCGCATATTGATGTGACGCTCCTTCTGGTGGGGACCTCACCGGTGGGTGGGCAGGTCACCTCCGGCAGAGAGGAATGATAACCACTCTCATCAGCGGCGGCCATTCGAGCTGCGTCGGGTCGAGTCCGAGACCCATCGAGCCTGGTTGAAGACCCATGCGGGCGGCTCATGACCAGGGCCCGTGCCGGACGACGTCAAGGGCGTCGGACCACGGTTGTGGTTCGATGCTCGCGGTTGGTCTTGCAGGTCTGGAGATCGTCCGGTGGTACATTTTGCAGGACAAAGGCAAACCCTTCGCGAGGGGGGGACGCAAAGCTACGGGACTCTCTGAGTGAGCCGGGTTGCCGGAATGGATGTCACCGACGACTTCCGTGGTGCCCTGTCTGCCCGTCCCGAGAGGACGGGTGGAGACAGATGGGACGTGCACGAGACAGAAGGACGATGGGACCTCCGGATGGGCGTGCCTTTGCCTACTCCCGCGAAGTGAGAGTGCAGGGGCGGACCCGGTTCTGGTACGTGACCGGTATCGCGGTGGCTGCGGTGTGTCTGGCCGTGGCGGTACCTCTTTCCGCTGCCGCAGATTCGGTGACCGGCACCATCGCCGGTGCCGGCGGCAGCGGCGTCGCGAACAACGTCGCGGCCGCGCCGGACGGCAGCAGGGTCTTCACCGCCGACGGCACGGCGAACACGGTCGCCGTCATCGACACGACCACCCACGCGGTGACCACCATCCCCGCTGCGGGGGATCCCGTGTCGGTCGTCGTCACCCCGGACGGGTCCAGGCTGTACGTGGCCGAGGTTACGGACAGCTCGGTGTTGGTCATCGACACCGCCACGAACGCGGCGGTGTCCACCATCGCGGTGGGCAACTCGCCGACCGGGATCGCCATCTCCCCCGACGGCTCCAGGGTGTACACGGCCAACGACGGCGGCGGCGGCTCAGTCTCGGTCATCGACACGGCGACGAACGCGGTCGTCGCGACGACGACCGTGCCCCAACCTCGGAACCTGACCGTCTCGCCGGACGGCAGCCGGCTCTATGTCGCGCAGTATTCGCCCACGAACCATGGCGTGACGGTGATCGACACTGCCACCGACACCGTTGTCACGACGATCGCCACCGCGGCCTTCGCGGACGCCCTGGTCGGACTAGCGTCGTCCCCGGACGGAAGCCGGCTCTACGGCGCCGCCGCGGCCGGCCTGGTCACCATCGACACGGCGACCAACACGGTCGTCGGGTCTTCCCTACCGGTCGGCACCGCGCCCTCGGGTGTGGCCGTCACGCCGGACGGCACCCGTGCCTATGTCACCAACCGCGGCGACGACACCGTTGCCGTGATCGACCTCGCGACGAGCACAGTGGTCGCCACGGTCCCGGTCGGCGACGGTCCGGCTGGCCTCGCGATCACCCCGGACGGCCGCTACGCCTACGTGAACAACGCCGTCGCGGGGACCGTCTCGGTCATCGCCCTCGACACATTCCCGGCCATCGCGACCACGACCCTGCCGGTCGGCACCGACGAGATTAGCTACGCGGCGGACGTCGCGACCGCCGGCTCCCCGGCGCCCCAGGTCACGGTGACCGCCGGCACCTTCCCGCCCGGGCTCTCCCTCGACCCCAGCACCGGCGCCATCACCGGCACACCCACCGACACCGGCACCTACACGTTCACCGTCACCGCAGCCAGCACCGTCAGCGGTATCCCCGCAACCGTCACCCGGAACTTCATGATCGCCGTGAGCGCGGCTCCGGTCGCCCCGCCGGCCGCGGGTGCCCATCTGGCGGACACGCCCGATGCCACCGGGTATTGGGTCGTCCAACCCGACGGGTCGGTCACGGCCTACGGTGCCGCCGTCGATCACGGGTCAGCCGTCACCGACCACCTCACCCTCAGCCAATCCGTCGATGGCATCACCGCCACCCCTGACGGCAAGGGCTACTGGGAGGTCGCGTCAGACGGGGGGGTGTTCAGCTTCGGCGACGCCCAGTTCTACGGCTCCGAGGGCGGCAAGCCGCTCAATCAACCGGTGGTGGCGATGGCGGCGACTCCGGACGGAAGGGGCTACTGGCTCGTCGCCCGGGACGGAGGCGTCTTCAGCTTCGGCGACGCCCAGTTCTACGGCTCCGAGGGCGGCAAGCCGCTCGACGAGATGGTCGTGGGCATGACGGCTGATCCGGGCGGGGAGGGCTACTGGTTGGTCGCCAGCGATGGTGGGGTGTTCGCCTTCGGCGACGCCCAGTTCTACGGCTCCGAGGGCGGGCGGCCCCTCAACCAGGTGGTCGAGGGGATCTCCCGCACCACCGACGGAGGCGGCTACTGGTTGGTCGCCAGCGATGGTGGGGTGTTCGCCTTCGGCGACGCCCGGTTCTACGGGTCCCTGGGCGCCGCGCCTACTTCCCCTCCCACCATCGGCCTGTTCGCGACCCCGGACAGCGGCGGCTACACCATCGTCGCCAGCACCGGCCACGCCGCTTCCTACGGGGACGCGACCGGCTGAGGCGCCGTGGTTGCGTGAGCCTGGTCGCAGCCACCACCCACCAGACGCCCCGCGGTCGCTCAGGAGCCGTCCAGCCGTCCCCGAGCAGCGAATGGCGCTTGCGGGCAGGATGGCGCCATGAGCCGGCCCCGTCCCGACCAACTCCAACCGATGGCCAGGCACCTCGCGTACGAGATCGGGATGTGGCGCTGGTCCGAGGAGTTGATGCCCGCCGTCCCCACTTCAGCGCGGCTCAACGACAACGCCCTGATCGAGGTTTGCCTCCTGCACACCGGGAACCTCATCGACTTCTTCGTCCAGGAGCCCACCACCGAAGACACCATCCTCGCCCCCGACTACGTCTCGAACTGGGTAGAGCGGACGGCTCATGACGCCGACATCGAGCTGCTGCGCGGTGCCCGAACGGGCCTGACGGAGCTCCTGAGCCACCTCTCGACCCAGCGCCTGGAGCGAGCGAAGATCGACGCGTGCCAGCAGGTCTGGGTCGATGCCCTGTTGGCCCTGGGACGGGTCTGGAGCCGGTTTCTGGGCGCCCTGAGCCCCGAGCGCCGGGCCTGGTTCACCGAGGAGCTGAGCCGCTACCCGACCCCCGAGCCCGGGTCGGCCAGCATGACGCCGGCCCACACCCCGTCGCCTGACTCGGTGGTGGTGACTATGGACCAGTCTCCCGACTCCTAGGGCCGGCGCGGATCGGACCTGATCAACACCCGGTGTTGGCCTCAACAAGCTCAGGCGTGTCGGCGGCGAGCGGGGTGGGCTGCGCCATCAGCATGACCGTGGTCGAGGAGATGGGAATCCCACCCACCACATAGTCGCCGGCCGGCGCAGTGCCGAGGTTGGTCGAGCTGCTCCCGACCCGCCATTGCGCATGCAACCCCTTGGCCGCCACGATCGGTGCCGCCACGTCGACCGGTTGGTTGAGCACGCCGGCGCAGTGCAGCGCTTCGCCCGCCCCGAACGAGCTGTCGACCGACAGGTACGACTCACCGGGGTCGGCCGCTCGCCCGACGGCAATGTCAGCGTGCCCGGTGAAGCCGGCGGGGATCACGAAACCAACGGTGCATTCGGTGCCGCCGGCCTGGCACAAGCCGGCATGGATCGGCTGGAAGTCGGGGCCGTCGTCGTACACGATCGTCCCGACCAGACTGGGCGAGACGGGCAACACGGTCACCGAGATATCCAAGTGGTGAGCGGCGAACACCGCATCGAGTTGGCTGGCCGCCGCCCCGGGATCGGTGATCTGCGCCACGATGTCGCCGTTGCTTCGGGCCGAAAAGTCGACCAGCGACACGTGGGGGAGCGGGTGGTGGTGCTTGGTCTGCGCCGACTTCCCCGGCGTGCTCGGCGCCCCCAGTTGCGACCCGGTCACGACGACGGCCACCACGATGGCGGCCGCGGCGCCGGCGATGGTCGCCCGGATCCGCCGTCGGCGGACCTCGACGCGGCCGGGACGAACGAGATCTCCGTCATCGGCCAACACTCGTGCCAGCAGGGTGACCGATTCGGGCCAATCGGCAGAATCAGCTACCTGGGCAAGCGGGACCGGATTCTGGGCACCAAGGGCGCGGTCGAGGACGTCGTCGGTCCAGGTGGTCATCGAGGCTCCTTTGAGCTGAAGGGTCGGGCGTCGGTGAGGGCCAGGCGGGCGGCCGACGGCGAGCGGGCCTCGACGGCATCGGCTCGGCTCAGCGCCGCTCGTAGGCGCTGGCGGGCTCGGTGGAGCCGTACCTTGACGGCGGTGGTCGAGCAACCGAGCACCGCTGCGGTCTCGGTCGGGCCGAGCCCCTCCCAGGTGGTGAGCCGCAGCACCTCCTGGTCGTCCTCCGATAGGGAGTCGAGGGCGGTCCGCAGGGGGCCTTGCCAACCGGCAGTTTCCGCGTGGTCGCGCTCGTGCCGGGGCGGGTCGAGGGTCGCCACCCGGTCGCCGAGGCGGGCGACGCGTGCACGGCGCCGCCGCAGGTTCGCCACGGATCCGCGGGCCAACCCGAAGAGCCAGAGCCTCGGGTCCTGGGGAGCCTGGGCCAGGGTCCGCCAAGCCGTGGTGAAGGTCTCGGCCACGGCATCGTCGGCCAGGTCGTGGGGCAGCCGTCGGCGGCAGTAGCCCAGCACCTGGGCATGGTGAGCACGAAACAGCTCGGTGAAGCGCTGCTCGTCGGAGCGCGAGACATCGGGCGACTGGCCGGCGGCGGGTTCGTTCATCTCGCCAGGTATGGGTCCGGCACGGCCCCCTGGGTTACACCCAAGCGCGCCGCTCCCAGGTTGTTCCGGCGGACCGGCGCCCTCCACGCGAGCTGCCGAACGTGATGACGCCGCTGGCCAGGGATGATGTCGTCTAGGACACGTTGAAGCGGAACTCGACCACGTCGCCGTCGCGCATCACGTAGTCCTTTCCTTCGATGCGGGCCCGCCCGGCGGCGCGGGCGGCGGTTACCGATCCGAGCTCGAGCAGGTCCTCGTAGCGCACCACCTCGGCCTTGATGAAGCCCTTCTGGAAATCGGTGTGGATGACCCCGGCGGCATCCGGAGCGGTGTCTCCCCGGTGGATCGTCCACGCACGGGCCTCCTTTGGACCGGCGGTGAGAAAGGTCTGGAGCCCGAGCGTCTCGAAGCCGACGTGCACCAGCTGGACCAGCCCGGACTCGGACTGGCCGAACCCGGCCAGGAGCTCCGAGGCGTCGGCGGGTTCGAGGCCCGCCACCTCGGCCTCGATCTGCGCGCAGAGGACCACCGATCGCGCCGGGCGGACCAGCTGGGCCAGCCGTTCCGCCTCGGCCGGGTCGCCGAGGCGGTCCTCGTCGACGTTGAACACGTAGATGAACGGCTTGGCGGTGAGCAGGTGGAGGTCCGCGAGCGCGGCCGGGTCGATCTCGCCGGCGTCGATCGCCGAGCGCACGGTGCGTCCGTCGTCGAGGATCTCGCGGGCTCGAGTCACCTGTGCCAGCAGGGGAGCCACCTCCGGATGGGCCCGGCGCTCCCGGCTCAGCCGGGCGAGCCGGTTGTCGATCGTCTGCAGGTCGGCGAGGATCAGCTCGGTGTCGAGGGTGGCGATGTCGGTCTCCGGGTCGACCGCGCCGTCCACGTGCACGACGTCGGGGTCGCTGAAGACCCGGACGACCTCGCAGATGGCGTCGCTCTCGCGGATGGCGGCAAGGAACTTGTTCCCGAGTCCCTCGCCGGCCGCGGCGCCCCGGACGATCCCCGCGATGTCCACGAAGGTCACCATGGCCGGCACCGTGCGCTCGGCGTCGTAGAGCGCGGCCAGGCGATCCAGGCGGGGGTCGGGCAGGGCGACCGCCCCGACATTGGGCTCGATCGTGGCGAACGGGTAGTTGGCCGCCAGTACCTCGTTGTGGGTCAGGGCATTGAACAGGGTCGACTTGCCGACGTTGGGCAACCCGACGATTCCGATGTTGAGCGACACGCTCACTCCTTCTGGGGCCGGTCGGCCCGTGTGGTGTGCGCCCGCCGGCCCCCGGGCGCGGCTGCGAAGAGGAGCGTAGGGGACGATGACGCCTCTCGCATCCAGGGGGCTGGCGGCGGCGGCACCCGAGGCGCCAGGCTGGGGGCGGTGGGGTCCGCACGGCGCGCCTGGTCGTCGGCCCTGACGGTGGCGGCGGTGCTCGCGCTGGCCCCGGTCGGGGCCTCGGCGGTCGGTGCCAACGCTCCGGCGGAGCGCCTGGGGCGCGCCGGGCCGTCGACGACCGTCTCGGCGGTACGGGGATCCCTGTCGGCGACGATGACCGCGCCCCGCTCGGTGCGCCGGGGCGCAACCTTCGCCCTGGCGGTCACCTACGACGATCCCGTCGCCAGCGGCGCGGTGGGGCCGTCGACCATTCGCTTCGGCGACGGCTCGCGCCGCAGCTTCGCCCAGCCCCAGTTCTGCCGTGCCCGTCCCGGCCCGGTGCGCGGGACGACGAGATTCACCCACCGTTACTCGAGGACCGGTTCGTACCGGGTGACGCTCGACGTGGTGGCCGACTGCACCGCCGCCCCGGTGGTCCGCCTTGCCGTGACGGTCCGCGCCGTCTCGTGAGTCGCCCGGCGGGGGACGGGCACTGTCGCGCCCCGGAAGCCGAACCGGGTCAGCCGACGGGTTGGCGGAGCTCCCAGCGGTTGCCTGCGGGATCATCGCAGTTCAACACCCGCAGCTGCGGCCGCTCGGAGAGCGAGTAGGTCTCCCCGCGGTGCTCGATCCGCCGACGGACGGGCTCGAGGTCGTCGACCTCCACCGCGACGTGGGCCTTGGCGGCCGGCCGATGGCGCTCGTCGCCGCTCAGGTGGATCTGGGTGCCGTCGGCGGCCACGAACCAGTGGACGGTTCGATCGGCCATGGACGGGCCGGGATCGAGGGGCTCGTACTCGAGCACTTCGACCAGCCAGCGGGCCTCGTCCTCCACCCCGCCGACCGGCACCCCGAGGTTCACGTGATGCAACCGAGCCACGTTCCGATCGTAGCGCCCTCGAGCTTCGGTGGGACGCCCCGGGGAGGCCCGGCTCGCCTGGCGGGCGAGCGGGGACGGTAACGTGCCCTCGTTCGCGAGGGGAGGAATCATGAGCAACTCGTCGAGCCCGTCGACGGGGCGGGAGGCGCTGTCGGCCCTCCTCCACGAGGCCCGGCGGTTCGATCCGCCGGCCCAGTTCGTCGAGCGAGCGGTCGCCCGACCGGGCATCCACGACGCGGCGGCCCAGGACCCCGAGGCGTGGTGGGCCGAGCAGGCGACCACCTTGCAGTGGGACCGGCCCTTCGACGAGGTGCTCGACTGGCAGGCCCCGTTCGCCCGATGGTTCGTGGGGGGAACCCTGAACGCCGCGGTCAACTGCGTCGACCGTCACGTCGCCGCGGGACGCGGCGCCAAGGTCGCCTACCACTGGGTGGGGGAGCCCGAGGGGGACGTGCGCACCATCACCTACGCCGACCTGCAGGCCATGGTGTGCCAGGCGGCCAACGCGCTGCGCGAGCTCGGGGTGGAGGCCGGCGACCGGGTCGCCATCTACATGCCGATGATCCCCGAAACGGTGGTGGCGATGTTGGCGTGCGCCCGACTGGGAGCGCCCCACTCGGTGATCTTCGGCGGCTTCTCCGCCGAGGCGCTCGCCGGCCGGATCCTCGACGCCGACGCCCGGGTGGTGATCACCGCCGACGGCGGCTTTCGCCGGGGGGCCGCCAGCCCGCTCAAGCCCAACGTCGACCAGGCTGTCGCCGACTGCCCCGACGTCCGCCACGTCCTGGTGGTGCGGCGCACCGGCGGGGCGGTCGACTGGGACCCCGAGCGCGACGTGTGGTGGCACGAGCTCGTCGAGCGCCAGCCGACCAGCCACGAGGCCCAGTCCTTCGACGCCGAGCACCCCTTGTACATCATGTATACGAGCGGCACGACGGCCAAGCCCAAGGGGATCTTGCACACGACGGGCGGCTACCTCGTGCACTGTGCCACCACCCACCGCCTCGTCTTCGACGTCCGGCCGGACGAGGACGTCTTGTGGACCGCGGCCGACGTCGGCTGGGTGACCGGGCACAGCTACATCGTCTACGGCCCTTTGGCCAACGGCACCACCTCGGTCATGTACGAGGGCACCCCCGACGCCGGGGGCCGGGACCGGTGGTGGCGGATCGTCGAGGACTACCGGGTGTCGGTGCTCTACACCGCCCCGACCACCATCCGCACGCTCATGAAGTGGGGGGAGGAGCACCCGGCGGCCCATGACCTCTCCAGCCTCCGGCTGCTCGGGTCGGTCGGCGAGCCCATCAACCCCGAAGCGTGGATGTGGTACCGCAAGAACGTGGGGGGCGACCGCTGCCCCATCGTCGACACGTGGTGGCAGACCGAGACCGGCGGGATCATGATCACGCCGCTGCCGGGCATCACGAGCACCAAGCCCGGGGCCGCGATGACCCCCTTTCCGGGGATCAGCGTGGACGTGGTGGACAACGACGGGAGCTCCGTGGCCAACGGGCAGGGTGGCTACCTGGTGGTCGACCGGCCGTGGCCGGGCATGTTGCGGGGCATCTGGGGCGATCCCGAGCGCTACCGCGAGACCTACTGGTCGCGCTTCGCCGGCCGGTACTTTGCCGGCGACGGCGCCAAGCGCGACGAGGACGGCGACCTGTGGCTGCTCGGGCGGATCGACGACGTGATGAACGTCTCGGGGCACCGGATCTCGACCACCGAGATCGAGCACGCGTTGGTCGGTGACCCCCGGGTGGCCGAGGCCGCCGTGGTCGGGGCGTCAGACGCCACCACCGGGCAGGCCATCGTGGCCTTCGTCACCCCCAAGGGCGATCGGGTGGCGAGCGACGCCGAGGGGGCCGAGCTGGTCGAGCAGCTACGCAACGGGGTGGCTCGGAGCATCGGGCCGATCGCCAAGCCGCGCCAGATCATCTTGACCCCCGAGCTCCCCAAGACCCGGAGCGGCAAGATCATGCGCCGGCTGTTGCGGGACGTGGCCGAGAATCGGCCGTTGGGCGACGTCACCACGCTGGTCGACCCCGACGTGGTCGACATGATCGACGACAAGATGCGCACGTCGGGTGGAGCCGACGAGGAGCCCTGATCGCTCGGGGCGCCACCGGGACCGGTGACCGCCCGGACCGCCCGGGTCCGGTGGCGTCGCCTCAGCCGGCCTCGGGAAGGGTCGGTTGGGTCCCGAGGACATCGCGGTCGAGGTCGGCTGCGAGGTCGTGGACCAGGCGCTGAGCGAGGTTTGCCGCCGCGACCCCCGGGCGGGGGACCGGCGGGGCGTCCTGGTCGACCGGGGCGTCGGCGTCCTGCGCATCGCGGGCCGGGGCGTCGTCGGCCGGTTCGCCTTCGGCGGCTCCCTCCACGCCGATCAGCCGGTAGGTGCCGGACAGCACGAACCAGGCCGCGTACGCGAACACGATGATCGCCGCGACACCGATCGCTTGGGTGGGTCCGATCCACGAACCCAAGCCGCCTCCCAGCAACGCCGCCACCGGGACACCGCCCACGGTGACCATGGCGAAGAGCCCCATCACCCGACCTCGGTACCGGTCCGGGGTGACGGTGAGCAGGACCGTCTGTCCGACGGCGCTCACCATGAAGAACGAGAAGCCGAAGATGCAGACGCCGCCCGCCGTGACCCACAGCGAGCGCGACAGCGCCACCAGGGCGTAGCCACCGCCCATGATCAGCGCCCCTCCGATCAACGACACCCGGCGTCGTCGATCGGTGATGATCTCGCCGGCGAGCACCGCGCCGACGATGGCGCCCGGACCGCCGGCGGACTGGAGGAGCCCGAATCCTCCGGCACCCGAGTGCAGGACATTGCTGGCGATGACTGGCAGCAGGGCCGACTGGAACACGACGGCGGACATGACGATCGCCAGGATCAGCAGGTGCTTCACCTGGCGGTTGTGACGGGCGTAGCGCAGGCCGGCGCGGGTCTGGGCCGCGAACGACTCCCGCCGCTGCGGGGTCCAGTTGGTGACCGGCCGGACGAACCACCAGGCCAGGACCACCGCAAAGAAGCTCACCGCGTTCAGGTAGAACGCGGACGCCAGCCCCCACTGGTTGATGACGAGCGCCCCCAGGGAGGGGCCCACGATGCGGGTGACGTTCTGGATCACGCTCACGCCGGCGATCGCCTGGGTGATCTCGGACTCCGGCACGATGTGCGGCACGATGGAGGTCATCGCCGGCTGGGCGATCGCTTGGGCGACCCCGCCCAGCGCTGCCAGGCCGAGCAGCGACGACACGCTCTGGGCGTGCAGGCCGACGAGCACGCCGATGGCGACCGGGGGCGCGGCCATGGCCAGGTTGCCCACGATCACGATGTGGCGACGGTCGAAGCGGTCGGCGATCGATCCGGCGAACGGCGAGAGCACCAAGGACGGCGCGAACTGGGCGACCAGGCTCAGCGCCACCGCGAACGGCCACGGGGTCAGCTGGTGGATGCCCCAGGCGAGGGCCACGTACTGGAACCAGGTCCCGATGGAGGAGATCCCATTCCCCAACTGGACGAGGGCGAAGTCGCGATGGCGGAGCACCTGCAGGGACTTGGGCAGCAGCCGCTCGACCCTGGTCGTCCCCGCACCCGACGTCGGCGCTGTAGCCACCCGGCGCTCCCCCCACTAGGCCCGCCCTGAGCCCCGCTGCGCGCGTGGCCCCGGGTCGACGCTACCGCTCGGAGATGTCCGCCGCTCCGAGCCGCGTCCGGCCGGGCTCGTGCGGCGACCGGGCGGTGTGGTACACACCTAGCGCCCAGGCAGGGACGAGAGGAGGTGCCCGGTCGTGGCCAGGCCGCGTGAGGAGCTCAACGTCGAGGAGCGGGGCGTCGGTGCCCACCGGGTGGTGTTCGTGCACGGCGTGCTCGATCGCGGCCGGTCGTTCGGGCGGGTCGCCGCGCTGCTCGACGACGAGTGCCACATGACCTGGTATGACCGGCGGGGTTACGGCGACTCTCTCGGGGCGCCCGGCGTGCCGGTCGGCGTGGACACCCACATCGCGGACCTCGTCGACGTCCTCGACGGGCGACGGGCGGTGGTGGTGGGGCACTCCTTCGGCGGGGTGAGCGCCCTCGGCGCGGCGCTGGCGGTGCCCGAGCTGGTGGACGCGGTCGTGATCTACGAGACCGGGATGGCATGGGCCGCGGGCTGGGACGACAGCCGGATGCGCGCCATGCTCTGGGGCGAGCAGCCCGAGTCCGCCGCCGTGCGGATGATGCTCGGCGAGCGACTGGACCGGATGGCACCCGAGGAGCAGGCGTCGTGGCTGGCCCAGAGCCGGGCCTTCGTGGCCGAGGAGCGCTCCGTGCGAACCGGCACGCCGCCCTTCGACCTGGCGGCGCTGGCAGTCCCGCTGGTCTACGGCTCGGATCGCAACCCGATGGCCGACGTCGTCGAGTCGTACCTTTCGGCCACCGTGCCCGGAGTCGAAGTGGTGCGCTTGGCCGGCGCCGGCCACAACGCCCACCGGTCCCAGCCGGCGGGGTTCGCCGACCTGGTTCGACGGGGTATCCGCCGGGGGACGGCCGCCGGGGCAGGCTGATCGAGGGCTGGGAGACGGATCCCGCGGCGCCTGGGGGCAAGGCCTCGGCCCGGGCGCCGGCCGCTCAGGGCCTCGAGCAGGTTGTCACGTGCGCCGGCGCTCTGCTGGTTCTAAGGTAAGGAGTTCGGGGCGCGGCGGGGCTCGATTGCTGAGGGGTGATCATGCCGGAACCGTACTCATGCTGCGAGACAAGTCTGCACGACGTGGGAGCACTCGTGCGCACCGATGCCGAGCGGTACCTGTTCTACACGGGACGGTCCCGCAACTCCCGTTCACTGGTCGTCATCTGGCTGACGCAACCCGGTCTCATGGCGACGGCGCTGCACCGCTTCGGACACTGGGCGTTCCAACGGTCCGGCGCCCGGGGTAGGGCGGGCCGGCTCCTCTACGAGGTGGCCAGGCGCCCGGTCGAGATCCTCACCGGCATCTGGATCGCCCCGAACACCCACGTGGGCCCCGGCCTGTACATCGCCCACTTCGGCGGGGTCATGGTGGGCGCCGACTCCGTCATCGGCACCAACTGCAACCTGGGACACGACGTGCTGATCGCGCCGGGCGGTCGCGGTGAGCAGGCGGGGTCACCGCGCCTCGGTGACCGGGTGAACCTGACGTGCGGTGCCCGGGTGCTCGGGCCGGTCACCATTGGCGACGACGCGATGATCGGCGTGAACGCGGTGGTCGTGAAGGACGTGCCGCCGCGGGCGGTGATGGCCGCCCCACCTTCGGTCATGCTGTCGGGCCGGGGGTCCTTCGACTACGTCCGGTACCCCGACGACGACACCGACGAGCAGCGCCTGGCGTCGGCACGCCAGGTCGGTCAGCCCGCGGGCGGTGAGTCGATGGATCCCGAGCGCCCCGGGCCCCGGGCGCCGGATGCGGAAGCGACCGAGAGCGGCGGGTACCGCGTCACCCGGAGGCCTCGCTTCGGGGGTCGGACGCTGGTCGAGCGGTAGCCTGGCCGGGCCGATCCCCGATCAGCCCCCGTAGCTCAGAGGATAGAGCGTCGGTTTCCTAAACCGTGCGTCGCAGGTTCGAGTCCTGCCGGGGGCGCCACTAAAGTCATGGAACCGGACGAGGCCGGGGGCGCCAGACCGATGTCCCACGACATCGTAGACAGAGACCTCACCGACCGCCGAGAACTGCAGCTTGCATTGACGCCCCGGGGGAAATGCCTCATGAATGATGCCGCCAGACGGCGGCGAGCCGGGCTCGAGCGGGCAACGGGCCGGAATCTCGAGCAACTCGTGGACATCGTGAACATGCTGGACCAAGACGAGTCCGGAGGCACGTCGAGAGCCGGCGACGGTTCAGTCCCGGGGCGCATGCCGTCATCCCAGCGAACCCAGCCGGTCGTCGACGTTCTTTGACAACAACGGCGCGGCCGCCGTTGAGAAACGTCAGAGGCCGGGGAGAACCCGACAACCGATCACGAAGCCGTGCACCGCGCCGGGGAGCGGAACACGGAAATGCTCCTCCGGCGCGGTGCAACAGCCTCAACGATCGGGGTCCTCTCCGGAACAGGTCGGGCCCCTGCTCAGCAGTTCACTAGAAGTTGGGCTCGATATTGTGATCGGCAGCCACCATCCTCGCTTTCATGAGCGGTACTGCGGGGTTCTCGCTCACGCGGACCAGTCGGCTGGCACCGTTGCTGACCCGAGCAATAATCGGGCTCGCACCGGTGACCAGTGCCTCCTGCGGCACCCGGAAGAGGTCCCCGCTGCCCTCTTCGACATACGCTCCCGGCTCCCGCAGCTCTTCCCAAGTCGTCTGCAAGAGCGCGCTTCGGTGCTGGGGCTGGATCGATGCGCTCTGCCGTCCTTCTGTCATGTCGTTACCCCCTCTGCGTCCGGCCCGATGGTCATCGGAACCCGTCACGCGCGCAGCCGAGCCAACTCATGTCTAGTTGGAGCACACCATGGACCAACTTCATCCCGTCCTACAGGGACTTTTGTCGCATCCATCGCAGCCAGCTGCGCGTGCTACCGGGCCACCTTCGCGGTGCCGCACTTTCCATGTTCGACCTGGGCGACACCGAGAGTCAAGGGGGTAGGTGAAACCAGGGCGTGGCCATGATCTTCTCGGCAAGCAACGGTGTTCCGGGGACACCAGGACGTCGTTTCCGAGAGCTACGGACCGGCCTCCGTGCCGACGCCGTCCGAACCTGCGCCGGCCAGATCGACGTCGAGAGCCAAGGTGAGGCAGCGACAGCCTCCGCCGGCTTTGAGGAGTTCCCCGACTGGAGCGACGGCCACGGTGAAGCCAGCCCGCTCGAGGATGCCACCCAGACGTCCCGTGCACGACGGCATGACCACGACTTCGCCGACCACCACCGAGTTGGCACAGAATGCCTGGGCCTCGTCGTCCTCCAGCCAGATCGGTTCGGGCACGAGATCGGCGAGCACGCGACAGCCGTAGCGGTCGAGCCCCTGGGGTGCCACCAGTTCGTGCCGTTGGTCCAGTGGACAGAAGACGAGGTCCAGATGGTAGTACCGCACGTCGACCAGCTCGATGGTCCGGACCGGGACGCCAAGGACGCCGACGAGACCGTCGAGCGCTTGGAGAGCCGAGCCGGCCATCGTGAAGGCCGATCCGGTGCCGAGTCCGCCTCCGGCGTCGCTGGGGAACGATGTCGTTCCAACGACGCGAAACGAAAACGCTTCGGGAGCCGCCGGTCGGCAGCTGCAGGGTCACGTTGAGAACCGACCCCACACGGGCGCCGACTTGGTGCAGCGTCGTGACTCCGAGCGTCATGTCTTCTCTACCGTCGCTCGCGATTGTGCACCCCCATCTGGAGAAGTTCGCGTCCGGCGGTAATCCATAGGTGGATGGACGGCGAGACCGCGGGTGGAGCCGGACCCAGCCGGTCGAATCCGTGCCGATCGTGACGGTCTCGCCGGGGCGCCGCCGCTGGGACTGCCCTCAGGGATACGGACTCCACTTGATCGCCGCCCCGAGGGCGGCGAGGGTCACGAGGGCGGCGGCGGCGGCGAAGAGCACCGTGGCCTCGTGGCGCTCCTGCTGGACGCCGATGTCTCTGGGCAGGGTGGCGAACACCTTCTCGAGTTGTGACGCGTCCTGGGCCGAGTAGCTGGCGCCGCCGGTGCGCCGGGACACCTCCCGCAGCAGGGGCAGATCGGCCACCAGCGGTGAGCGGTTCCCGAGTGCCCCGCCGAACCTGCCGCCCCCCGGCGCACCTCCCCCCAAGCCATGGCCGCCGTAGGGGAATTTGCCGGGGCCGGTGTCGCCACCGCGCTGCGATGCGCTGCATTCCAGCGGGCCCGGGTGGGACGTCCCCAGGCCGATCGTGTAGACACGGACGCGCCGGGCGACCGCGTAGGGCACCGCGTCGAGCGGCGAGACCCCCTGGGTGTTGGAACCGTCGGTCAGGAGGACGACGACGTCGGGCACGTAGCCGCGGGTACCGGGCCGGGTGGCGGCGGCGTTGCCCGGACCGGTCGACCCACTCGCGCTCGACGGGGCGCCCGACGGAGCCGCCGCGGCGCGGGACACCGCATTGCCGACCGGCGGGACCTGTGGGTCGACCTCGGAGATCGCGTCGAGGGACTTGAGGATCGCCGCGCCGATGGCGGTACCGCCGTACGGGCCGAGATCGTCCAGCGCCCGGTCCAGGGTGGTGCGGTTCGTGGTCGGCGCGACGGCGAGCTCGGCGAAACCGGAGAAGAGCACCAACCCCACCCGCACGCCGCCCGGCTGGCCATCGACGAACTGGCGGGCCGCCCTCTGGGCCGCCCCGAGGCGGTTCGGCTTCACGTCGGTGGAGCACATCGAACCCGACTCGTCGAGAGCGAGGATGATCGACGTCTTGGCCACCGGGACGTCGGAGGTGAACTGGGGGCGGCCGAACGCCACCGCGAGCAGCGCCAGGCCGACCACGAGCAGGGCGACGGGCAGATGCCGACACCAGTGCCGCCGGCGGGGCAGCGCGGTGCGCAGGAGGGCGAGGCTCGAGTAGTGGACCGCCTGTCGACGGCGACGGCGCAGGGCCAGCAGGTAGGCCCCCAACACGAGGGGAACGGTGAGCCCCGACAGGAGGCCGAGGGGCCAGGTGAAGCTCACCTCACACCACCCGGCCGAACCACCGGATCGAGATCAGGGCACCTGCGACGAGGACGAGGGCGGCGCCGGCGGCGAAGATCGCGGTGATCTCGGTGTGGGAGTGCACGATGGTGAAGTGGAGGTCGATCGTCCCCGACACGGCCCGGAGCCCCGAGGCGACGTCAGCCTGGTGGTACGCGCCGTTGGTGACCGTGGCGATCGCCTTGAGCGTCTGGCTGTCCAGGGCGGTGGCGACGGTGAACCCGCTGATCTTGACCGTCGTGCCGGCCGCGGTGCCGATGCCCATGGTCTGGATGCGGACGCCGGCGACCGACGCCAGCCGCGCCAACGGCTCGGGCCCGGTCTGGCTCGTGTTCTCCCCGTCGGAGAGCAACACGATCGTCGCCCCGCCGTAGTAGCCGATGTGGACCTGGGCCGAGTCGCTACCGAGCGACGCCACGTTCACCTTCAAGGTCCGGCCGGCGATGGCGTCGAGCGATGTCAGGATGCCCTGGGCCAGCGACGTGCCGCCTCCCAGCGAAAGATGGTTGATGGCCTGGAGCACGTCGGCGTGGGTCGAGGTGGGCCGCTGGACGATCACCGAGCCCTGGCCGAACGCCACGACCCCGATGCGGACCCCCGGCGGTTGCCGGCGCACGAACGCGTCGGCCACGGTCTTGGCGGCGCCGATGCGGGAGGGCCTGACGTCGGTGGCGGCCATGCTGTTCGACACGTCGATCGCCACGATGACGGTGGCTTGGCGCCGCGGCACGACGATGGTGGCCGCCGGCCGAGCGGTGGCGAGGACGAGGAGGGTCAGGGCGAGGGCGAACAGCACCAACGGCAGATGCCGGCGCCACCCGAGCTGCGGCCCGGCCCCGGTCGTGGCGAGCCCCTGGGCGCCGAGCGCGGCGATCCGCCGGTCCCGGCGCCGCAGCGACCACTGGTAGACGGCAGCGACGGCGGGAACGAGGACCAGCAGGGACAGCATCGCGGGCCAGAGGAACGTCATCGGCGCCGTCTTTGGCCCGACTCGGCCATGCGCACGAAGGCGCTCACGAGGTCGTCCTCCGTCGACACCACGTGGAGGTCGACCCGAGCCACTGCCGCGGCGTGGCCGATGGTCTCGTCCTGGTCCTGCGCGGCGGCCACCAGGCGGCGACGGAATTCGGGATCGCTCGAGTCGACCAGGAGCTGCTCGCCCGTCTCGGCGTCCTGCACGAACAGCAGACCGGCATCGGGGAGCTGGTACTCGCGGGGATCGACCAGGCGGACCGCCACCACCTCGTGCCGTTCGGCGAGGTGCAGCAACGGGCGCTCCCATCCGGGTGCGCTGATGAAGTCGGAGACCACAACGACGAGTGACCGGCGGCGCGCCAGCCGGGCGGCGGTGCCGAGCAGCTCCTTCAGGTCGGTCACGGTGCCGCGGGGGACGGGGCGGAGGAGCTCCCGGACCAACGCCAGCACTTGGTTCCGGCCCTGGCGCGGCGGCATCGTCCACGGGTCGGCGCCG
>DASYAI010000004.1:0-29431 GCA_036501425.1 Acidimicrobiales bacterium
GGAGGGGGATAGCCGGCTACCGGCGGTGGCGGATACCCGGTGACCGGCGGAGGGGGCGGGTACCCGGCCGTGGGAGCTGGCGGAGATCCCGGGGGCGGGGGATAGCCGGCGACCGGCGGTGGCGGAGCCCCGGCGACCGGCGGCGGCGGAGCCCCTGGCGCAGGCGGTCGGGGTGGCGGGGGATACCCGGCGACGGGCGGTGGCGGAGCGCCTGGTGGGCTCGGTCGGGTCGGATCGGACCGGAGCGGGTCCGCTGCGTCAAGCGCTGCGGTGGCTCCGCAGTGCCGGCAGGAGGGCTCCCCCGGATGGACCTGGTTCCCGCACTGCTGGCACACGCTCACCAGGGCTCTCCCGTTCTGTCTCCATGCCGTGGACGGGGACCGCGCACGATTGGCGCCAAGTATGTCCGAATCGGTTCGGCCAAGCGCGGCTTCGAGCGAAGCGGACGACCGGGCCCGCTGTGCTGCGTTGGGCTGTGTCAGGCCGGCTTGGTGGCGTCGATGTTGAGGCGGACGTAGTCGACCGCCACCGGTCGTCCGAGGCGGTCGATGACCGCGTCGACGAAGTCGGACCGCAGGTGCTCCGGCAGCTGCTGGACGTAGGGGCCGAGAGGCACGGTGGCCAGGTACTCCTCCGGCTGGTCCGGAACGACCGGCCACGGCTCGAGCCAGGTCCGAACCCCGGTGAAGCCGAGGGCCGTCAAGAGGGTGGCCGTCTCCTCGGGACCAGGGTAGTACCACGGGGGCTGCCAGCCGTCGAAGAAGCCCCTGAGCCGTGGTCCGGCGGCGAGCTGGTCGGCGATCCCCTTCAGCGCACTGACGTTGCCTCGACCGCCGCACTGGGCGACCAGACGGCCGCCCGGACGGAGATTGGCGGCCAGGCGCTCGAAGAGCCGGGGGTGGTCGAGGATCCAGTGGAGGGTGGCGGTGGAGAAGATGGCGTCCACCGGTTCGGCGAGCTGCAGCTCGAGCAGGTCGGCCTCCAGCACCTCGGCCCGCCGACCCAGGTTCGCCGACGCGAGGGCGACCATGGCCGGGTCGGCGTCCACGGCGATGACCCGGCCGCGCGGCAACCGGTCGACGAGGATCTGGGTGACGCGACCGGTACCGCACCCGGCGTCGAGAACCGTCTCGTCACCTGCGAGGGGCAAGCGCGCCAGGACGGCGATCGCCATGGCGGTCATCGGCCCCCCGACCCGGTCGTAGCTCTGCGCGTCCCACGACCTTGCTGCCCGTTCGCCCACCGTGGTCACGCTAGCCAGGACACGGTTGCTCGAGGCCATCCTGCCGAGCCCCCCCGGAGGATGTTCTAGGGTCTCTGCTTCCGCTCGGCGGGCGGGTCCCGAAGGTCAGGCTGACCGTCACTCACCGTCACTGACCGTCACCCTGACGGTGACAGTTGGTTGTCCATTATGACCAACGGGTAAAGTTGATGGCGAAGTCCGTAACGTGACCAACGGGGGATGGGATGCTCAACAGGCTCAAGGTTGCCGCCGCGGCGGCGGGGCTGGCAGCTTCGGTGCTCGGCGTCGGTTCGGCCGCCTCGGCGTCCACTAAGGGGGCCAGCGCTCCCGGCGTGACGGCCAAGTCCATCACGTTGGGGTTGGTCGAATCCGAGACGGGGCCCGCATCCTCGACCTTCGGTGACTCGGCGACCGGGGTGAAAGCGCGGATCGACCTGCAGAACGCCGAGGGCGGGGTGCACGGACGGAAGCTGAAGCTCGTGGTGGCCGACGACCAGAGCACGTCCACCGGCAACCTGCTGGCCGTCCAGGACCTAGTGGCGACCAAGGATGCCTTCGGGATCATGAGCGACAACGCCGTCCTGGTGGGTGGCTCCAATTACCTGTTGAAGGCAGGGGTCCCGGTCACCACGCTCGGCAGCACGATCACGGCGACCGAGCCGCAGTACACCAATCAGTTCGAGTGGAGCCAGGGACAGACACCCTCTCCGCCAACGACCGAGATCGGGAACCTCTTCAAGAAGCTCGGCGTGAAGAACGTCGCGGTGCTCGAGTACAGCGACCCGCAGGACTCCGCCAACTACTCGGTGGTGGAGAAGGGCGTGCAGGCGTCGGGTCTGCACGTTTGCTACGGGTCGGACTCGCTCCCGATCGGCACGGTCAACTTCACCTCGGTGGTGCTCGCGCTCAAGCAGTCCAACTGCCAAGGCGTCTACTTCCCCGCCGTCGAGTCATCGGACGTCGCGCTGGCGACGGCGATCAAGCAGGCCGGCGTGAACGTCAAGCAGGTGTACGTCACGGGCTACGACCAGGCGTTCCTCGACAACACGGCGGCGCGGGCCGCCGCCCAGGGCCAGTACTTCACGGCCACGGTTCCCCTCGACCTTCCGACCAAGCCGGTGGCCCAGTTCTATGCCGCGCTCAAGAAGTACGACCCGGCGTACAAGGGTGGCGTGGCCAGCTTCGGCGCGAGCAGCGGCTGGATGATCGCCGACGAGATGATCGAGGGCCTCCAGCTGGCCGGTGCGAACCCCACCCGCGCCTCGTTCATCGCCAACCTGGCGAAAGACAAGAGCTACACCGGCGGCGGCCTCGTCCCGGCGGTGGACCTCAGCGATCGGTGGAAGCTGGTCGGCCCGCAGTGCGCCTACTTCGCCCAACTGAAGGGTTCGAAGTTCGTACCGTTCCCGGCGAACAACAAGCCCGTCTGCGGCAAGGTGGTCGGGGCATCGTGATGCCCCGGTGGCCGGGGTCCGCCCGCGCTCCCCGCCTGGGCGCCAAGTGCCCCAGTGCCGGACGCGTTTGCGGGTCGGTGGAGAAGAGTTGTCAGAGCGGGGGAAGGGTCCGATGAGCGAGAGCGGGGGCCGAAGCGGCAGTGGATGCGCGCCTGTGCCCGTGCCAGTGCTCGCGGAGCTGCGAGGCGACGTACAGCGGGAACCCGATACCCAAGAACATGTGCAGGAGTAGGGCGACGACCGGCGAGATTGTGTCGGTTGCCCCGTCGTCGAGCTGCATCTGTCTGATGCGAGCGGCTGTGGCGTAGCTGGAAACGAGCGGCGGGATGAACAGCAACACCGCTCCCACGCTGATGGCGAGCACCGACAGGATCGGCGACACCTTGATCTCTGGGTCGTGCCGTCGAATCTCGTCGTTGATCTTGTAGTACCAGACCAGGTAGTAGATGCCGAAGGTAATGATCGACAGCCCGAGGACTGCCGCCGGGCTGCGGTCGACGCCGATGGGTCCAGACCGGTGGTGAGTCCCAACGGGGGGCGGTGGCGGCAGCCGGGGCCGGTCGGGGTGGAGCTCCGGGGCGTACCAGAGCCCGTCCGTTGCCTGCCACCAACCCGCTGCTTGTGGTGCACTGGACATCTGAAACCCCCATTGCGCTAGATCGCGGCCGAGTATAAGTCGCCCGCGACCTTCAGGGCGGTTGAGCCGTCGCGGCCCTGCCGTCCCAGGGTGGGACGTGAGAGCGGGAGGGCCACGGCCGGTAGAGGCCCAGCCTCGGACGAGCCGACTCGAGAGCGCCTGACCTTAGGGTCGCGTGCCGACCGGACAAGGGGACGGGTGGCGATCCTCGTAGTGGGCTCGGGCGGCGGCCGCACCAGCGCCTGGGCCCGTGACCGTCACCCTCCAGGAGCACCATTGGCAGACGACCTCGATGAAGTGGCCCCGGGTCTCGGTGCGCCGCACTTCGACGACCCGTCGACGTCCCCTCCCTGGCCCTCGCACGTTGCCTGGTTTACTGCGCTCGGGCCGGAGATGGTTCGAGGAGCCGGCTCGGAGGACCGGGATGACGGCGGGACGCGCCGCTTGGATCGCAGTTCCTGTCGCTCGCTGTGTTCGCCGCAGGCTGTCTCAAGAGGTGATGAATTTCTTTTCCGGGCCTACGTAGAATCAGCGAAGACTGAGTAGCCGTTCTGCGGGGGCGCGGCCTAAACAACGCTGGGTGAGGCCAAAATGCCTAGATGGAACGATCGTGAAGCTTCGGCCCCCCGCACGAAGGATGGTATTCCTCGTGGCAGCATGTGGAGTCTTCGTTGCCGGCTGCGCAAGCTGGGCAGCTTCGGCCGTTCTTTCCCATGAAAAGCCATCGGCAGCGACTCCGGCACCGCCGAACCCCGTCAGTGCGCTCCCGCCGCTCAAACAAGCCGACGCGACGACTCCACCACCCTCGAGCCTTCCACGCTCCAATAATTCGATACCCGCGTGCGGAGGGGCATCCGAGTGCCAGATCGCAACGGGCATCCAGCCTGCTGGGCAAGTGCCTTGGAGTGGCGCCTCAGGATTTAGTGTCCAGAATGAATACTTCGGTACTTACAACGGGGAGCAAATTGTCATCTATGCCGGGCAGGTGACTAGTCCGACGTCAACGGGTGGAGAGGTGCAGGGTAACGGGGCGCTTCGTATCGTCGTAAACGGCGGCGCTTGGCAGCAGTACCTCGCACCGGATAGCGGGGGCTGGCTGAAGATATCGTCAGTTACGGGACCCACGGTTGGGTTGGCGTCCGAAAGCGGCACTAGCCTCGCGTTCAGCTTGTCGAACGACGCCTATTTGCCAGGCTTCTCCGCATCTTCGTAGGCGGCGTCGGCATCGTCTTGATCCACCAGCAGATCCGGTCGGTCACCCGGCCCGTGCCCGAGTCCACCTGATCTGAGCCCCGATGGGGGCGACGCGACTCGAGTGGGCCCCAGCTCGGCTGCCCGAGCTCCTCCTCGCCAGGATGCGACGCCTCCCAAGACTGGGCACGGCTTGACCCCGGTCCTCACCCCGCTCGCCGCGGTGTGACCAGCTCCACGGTTACACCCCACCGTTACGGTGCCGGATGACCGCCTCGAGGTGTCGGCGGTGCGAATGCGATCGCCAGGGCGAGCAGGGCTTGGCGCCACGACCCTCCATGAGAACCAGTGACGGGGCTACACGACCCGGACCCGGAGCGAATGGAGAGTCATGATCGCCGTCGTCCCTTCGGCCACCCTTACCGGTGCGGTCGGCCGGTCCGTCTCGGTCGAGGTCCATGTCTCTAATGGACTGCCCGCGTTCACCGTCGTCGGACTGCCCGACGCCGCGGTACGCGAGTCACGTGACCGGGTCCGTGCCGCCTTGTTGTCGAGCGGGCTGGTGTGGCCGCTTCGCCGGGTGACGGTGAACCTGGCCCCTTCCGGCGTGCGTAAAGGGGGGGCCGGACTCGATCTGCCCATTGCCATTGGCCTGCTCGCGGCGAGTGGTGAGCTTCCATCCGACGCCGCCTCTGACGTGGCGTTCATCGGGGAGCTTGGGCTCGACGGGACCCTCCGACACGTACCCGGCGTCGTCGCGTTGGCCGACTGTGCAACCGGATCAACTCTCGTTGTTCCCGCAGTCGATGGGACCGAGGCGCTCGCCGTGCGTCCGGGGGATGTCCGGCTTGCCCGCACGTTGAGCGAGGTCGTCGAGGCGCTGAAGGGCACTCGTCGCTGGGCACCGATTCCTGCCGTGCCGCCCGGGAGCGCCCGAGGCCACCCGAGCGAGCCGCCTCACACGGACGGCCACGCTCAAGGTCGGCCGTTGGACCTGGGCGACGTGCGGGGGCAACGTCTGGGTCGCCGAGCCCTCGAGGTGGCGGCCGCCGGAGGACACCACCTGCTGCTGGTGGGACCGCCGGGCTCGGGCAAGACGATGCTGGCTGCACGCCTACCCGGGCTCCTTCCGGACCTGAGTCGTTCGGAGTCGCTCGAGGTCAGCCGCGTGCACTCGGCGGCCGGAGTGCCGCTCGGCGACGCCGGGTTGATCGGCCGCCCCCCGTTCCGGGCTCCCCACCACGGGGCATCCGCGGTCTCGATGGTCGGCGGTGGAACGCGCTCGATGCGTCCGGGCGAGATCAGCTTGGCGCACGAGGGGGTGCTCTTCCTCGACGAGATGGGCGAGTTCCCCGCCGCGGTCCTCGACGCGCTGCGCCAGCCGCTCGAGGAAGGAGTCGTCCGGGTCAGTCGGGCCCGGGGGACCATGTCCTATCCCGCCCGCTTCTTGCTCGTGGGGGCCATGAACCCGTGCCCATGTGGCGAGGGGGGTGCTCCGGGCGAGTGCCGATGCTCCGAGGCCGCCCGGGCCCGTTACGCGCAGCGGGTCTCGGCGCCGCTGCTGGATCGGTTCGACCTCGCCGTCAGCCTGGGCCGGCCCGACCCCGAGGAGCTCCTCTCCGGCCAGCCCGGCGAGCCGACCGCCCTGGTAGCCGAGCGGGTCCGCGGCGTGCGGGCCCTCGCCCTCGCTCGGGGAGTGCGCTCGAACGGCGAGCTCGCGCCGTCGGAGCTCGAGAGATGCGCTCCTCTGGGGGCCGCCGCCGCCGGGCTGCTCGAGCGTCGACTTCGAAGCGGGGCGTTGAGCGCCCGGGGGCTCCACCGGCTCCACCGGGTGGCCCGGACGATCGCCGACCTGGCTGGGAGCGCGGCGGTCGACGAGTGCCACATGGCCGAGGCTCTGGCCCTGCGGGCCGGACGGGCGGCGCTGGCGATCGGGGGCGTCCGATGACCGGGCCGAGCCCCGAGCGGGCACTGCCGGACGAGGCTTACGCAGCTGCCCTGTGCGCCCTACCGGGACTCGGTCCGAGGACGCTGCGCCAGCTGCTCGACGAGGACGCACCCCCCGACGCGTGGGCGGCCGTCCGCTCGGGCCATCGCCTCGACGTACCGGGCATGTGGCGACCCGCCGCCCGGGCCACCGACGTGGCAGGGCTGTGGGCGACCCTGGCCGATCAGGGGGTCGGGGTGGCGTTACGGGGCGGCGCCGGGTACCCAGGCCCGCTCAACGACGACGCCCAGGCTCCTGCGGTGCTGTTCCACCGGGGCGCGCCGACCATTGCCGACCGGTTTCCCCGAGTCGGGATCGTGGGGACCCGCAGCGCCACCCGGTACGGGTTGGGTGTGGCCGCTCAGCTGGGCGCCGAGCTCGCCGCGGCGGGGGTCGTCGTCGTGTCGGGTCTCGCCCTGGGCGTGGACGGGGCCGCGCACGAGGGAGCGCTGGCCGGTTGGGCGGCCGGCCGACCGGGCTCGGCCCCACCGCTGGCGGTGGTGGCGGGTGGGCTGGACCGGGTCTATCCGGCTCGCCACGCCCGGCTGTGGCGGGAGGTGGCGGATGCCGGTGCCATCGTCGGCGAGACCCCCCTCGGCGGAGCCGTGGCCCGCTGGCGGTTCCCGCAACGCAACCGCATCTTGGCGGCCCTGTGCGAGGTGCTGATCGTGGTCGAGTGCCACCCCAAGGGCGGGTCGCTCCACACGGTCCGGGCAGCCAGCAGCCGGGGGATCGCCGTCGGCGCGGTTCCCGGATCCATCCGCAGCCCGGCCTCCGCCGGCACCAACGACCTGCTGGCCGACGGCTGCTTTCCGGTGCGTGACGCCGCCGACGTCTTGGTGGCGTTGGACCTGGCCCGTGCCGGCTCGGAGCCGATCCGCCCCCGGCGATCGAGGACGGGTCGAGGCCGGCCGGCGACCGGTCCCGACCCGTTGCCGACATTCGTTGGCCCGCCGGAGCCCGAACGGTGGGCGGCGCTCGGGCCGACCCAGGGAACCCCCGAGGACCCGGGCGAGCCGCCGGGGTCGCCCGGGTCGGCGGACGCCGACCCGGCCCGTGAGACGTCGGCCGGTCCTCAGCGCCTCGAGGAGGCCATCCTCGAGGCGCTGGGCTGGGAACGGTGCTCGATGGAACAGATCCTGCGCCGGACCGGGGAGTCCCTGTCGGCGCTCAGCCTGCCGCTCGAGCGCTTGCGGGACGCCGGCCGGGTCGTCACCGACGGCGCCCGGTGGGAACGCTGCTGACGAGGTCTGGCTAACGTCGACGGGGGTGCGGCGCTTTCCCCGGCTCGGGCTCGAGCTCGAGCTCCCGCCAATCGGCTCACCCCAGGGCGTGGCGACCGACGCCGGCTGGGCAGCGGAGGTCGACGTGGTCGCCGCAGTGCGCCGCCACCTCGGTGGGGTCTGGTGCGCACCGCCGAGGGGGGGTCGCGCCGCCCTGGCCGACCCGTTGACCTTCGCGGCCGGGCTGACCGGATCGGTCGGGGAGTCGGTCGGGCCGTCGGTCGGCGAGCCGGTCGAGCGGAACGAGGGCCCGCCCCAGGAGGGTTCGCCACGGCAGCGTCCGGCAACCGAGCACGGTCGTCGAGGGCCGGCGGTCGGGGCGGTGGTGGAGGTGGGGGCGGGCCGCCACCCGGCGGTCCTGGCTCGCGACGTGCTGACCCTCGACGCCGTCTGTGGCGGCCGGGCGGCCCTGGCGCTGCGGGAGACCCCGGAGCGCTCGGGCATCGGGGACCTGGGGCGCCTGGCCGAGGCGGTGGCCATCTGCCGGGCCATCTTCACCGGCTCGCCTCCTCCGGTCACCGGCCGGCACTTCGCCCGGGCGGCACTGGACGAGCGCCGACGTGCCGCTCCCGACGACGGGCCCGCCATCCTCCTCGACCTCGACCTGGGCGCAGAAGGAGCCGGACCGGCGTTGGGTGGGGTCGACGTCGGGGCGTTCGACGGAGGGGATCGGGGTGACCACGCCGAGACGGCGATGCTGCTGGAGTCGGTCGACGGGCTCATCGTGGGCGGGGAGCCGGCGACCGTGGCCGAGGTCCGCAGCTCGATCGAGCGGGCGGCGGCGGCGCTGGGGCTCGGGACGGTGCCGGCGGTGCTGTGGCGGGCGCCGATCGCCGCCCGGCGCCCGGCATGGACCGCCGGCGGGCCCGACGGGATCATCGTCTCGACGCGGGACTGGCCCCTGCCGCCGGCCGAGGTCCTGGGGGCCGAGCTGGCGCGCTGGGCGGGGTGATCGGCGCCGCAGCGCGACGGCGGCGCACGGGCCGCCGTGACCGGCTCGCGTGGCCCGACCGCGCGGGCGGGCGGCGGATCTTGCACTCCGTCGCCCTCGAGCCCCATGCTGGCGCGGAGCAAGGGCGTCGGCGACGAGGAGGGGCAGTGAGCAGCACACGCATCGAGACCGACAGCATGGGCGAGATCGAGGTGCCGGCCGACCACTACTGGGGGGCCCAGACTGCCCGGTCGCTCCATCACTTCGACATCGGCGGCGACACGATGCCCGCTCCCCTGATCCGGGCCATCGGCCTGCTGAAGGAGGCGTCGGCGCAGGTCAACGCCGATCTGGGCAAGATGGAGCCGCGCATCGCCGAGCTCGTCGTCCGGGCGGCGCGCGAGGTGTCGGAGGGCAAGCTCGACGCCGAGTTCCCGCTGCGGATCTGGCAGACCGGCAGCGGCACCCAGACCAACATGAACGCCAACGAGGTCATCTCCAACCGGGCCATCGAGCTCGACGGCGGGACGATGGGCTCCAAGTCGCCGGTGCACCCCAACGACGACGTGAACATGTCGCAGTCCTCCAACGACACCTTCCCGACCGCGATGCACATCGCCGCGGCCGAGCAGCTGGTGCACCGGCTCCTGCCGGCCCTGCGGGAGCTGCGCGACGCCCTCGACGCCAAGGCCGCTGCTTACGCGGGCGTGACCAAGATCGGCCGGACCCACCTGATGGACGCCGTCCCGCTCACGCTGGGCCAGGAGCTCTCCGGCTACGTCGCCCAGCTCGACGCCGACATCACCCGGGTCGAGCAGAGCCTGGGCGGCCTCTACGAGCTGGCAGCCGGGGGCACGGCGGTCGGCACCGGGCTCAACACCCATCCCGAGTTCGGCGAGCGGGTGGCGGCGGCGCTGGCCGCGCTGACCGGCCTGCCCTTCGTGACCGCCCCCAACAAGTTCGCCGCCCTCGGGGCCCACGACGGCCTGGTGGCGGCCAGCGGGGCGTTGCGGACGCTCGCGGTGTCGCTCACCAAGATCGCCGACGATCTGCGCTGGCTGGGCTCGGGCCCCCGGAGCGGGCTGGGGGAGCTGGTGCTGCCGGCCAACGAGCCCGGCTCGTCGATCATGCCGGGCAAGGTGAACCCCACCCAGAGCGAGGCCATGATCATGGTGTGCATCCAGGTGATGGGCAACGACGCCGCCATCGGCATCGCCGGGTCCCGGGGCAACCTCGAGCTCAACGTCTGCAAGCCGGTGATCATCCACAACTTCTTGCACTCGGTCCGCCTGCTGGCCGACGCGTGCCGGGCGTTCCGTGAGTTCTGCGTGGAGGGCCTCGAGCCCGATTACCAGCAGATCGAGCGCCACCTGCAGAACTCGCTCATGCTGGTGACCGCCCTCAACCCGCTGATCGGCTACGACAAGGCGGCCGACGTGGCCAAAAAGGCCCACAAGGAGCGCACCACGTTGCGCGAGGCGGCGGTGGCGCTCGGGTACCTGAGCGCCGAGCAGTTCGACGCGGCGGTCCGACCCGAGGAGATGACCCATCCCTGAGGAGGGGCGACGCGCCCGGGACCAGGTGCTCTCGCCCGACGTCGTGCTGGGCGCGCTGAGCGAGCGGGCCCTTCCCTGGGCCCTGCGTGACGGCGCCCTCGAGCGGGTGGTCGAGCACCGCGACTTCGCCACCGCCCTGGCGTTCGTCGACGCGGTGGGCTGGCTGGCCGAGGTGGCGGACCACCATCCCGACGTCGACATCCGCTGGGGGACGGTGACGCTACGGCTGGTCACCCACTCGGCCGGCGGCATCACCGGTCGGGACCTCGACCTGGCCGCCGCCGTCGAGGGCCTGCTGCACCTCAGCTGACCGGCAGCTCCCAGAGGGGGAACCAGCGCGACAGGTCGGGCTCCACCGGCAGGTCGGCGCCGAGCACCGCCCGGAGTCGGAGCTCCAGCTCGTTGTCGCGGTGCTCCTTGCCGTCGGGGGCGAACGGGTAGAAGGTGCCCCGCTTGAACAGGTACACCAGCGAGAAGTGGCGGACATCGGAGCCGGATCCGGGGCCCGGGCCGAACCCGAAGACCGAGCACAGGAGCTGCGGGCCCCACCCGTTGTCGCTGAGGGTGGAGTTGACCAGGTGGACCCGGGTGACCAGGGTGTCGAGGTCCGGGTCGTCCAGCAGCAGCCAGCGGAACCCGAAGCGGTCCTCGCGCTGGCGCAACGGTCCGGACCCCGGTGCCGGCGGGTCGGGGGGCGCCGTGGCCGCGGTCGCGGCGGCGGTCGCGGCGGGGGGGCTGGTCGCCCCGGGATCGTCGTCGTCGATGCCCAGCAGCTGGGCGATCTCGGTCTGGACGTCCTGGGCCGGCTGACCGGCTGGCGGCTTCCAGCACACCCCGGCGTTGCCGGTCGCCACGACGCCGACCGCGCTCTGCAGGGTGACCGCCGCCGAGGGCAGGGCGAAGAGGGCGTCGAGGTTGGCCCGGACCGGCTTGGTCCGCCCGAGGATCGTGTCGAGCAGTCCCACCTAGCGGACCCGCAGGGGCCGGCTCGACCCGAACGATCGGCTCGACCCGAACGATCGGCCCGGCCCGAAGGGCCGCACGCCCGGGGTCACCACCTCAGTGGGGTTGCCCGAGCTGGACCTCGAGGTCCGCCAGCTGGGCGAGCCGCTGCTCGAGCGGAGGGTGGGTGGAGAACAGGGTGGAGAGGGAGAAGCCCTGCCCACCCCCGGGGCCACGGCGCTGGGCGATGGCGGGGGTGAAGAAGAACGCGTTGAAGGGCTCGGCCTTGCGCAGGTCCCGGGTGGGGATGCGCGACATCTCGCCGGTCACCTTCACCAGGGCCGAGGCGAGCACCGAGGGCCGCCCGATCAAGATGGCCCCCGAGCGGTCGGCCGCCAGCTCCCGGTAGCGCGAGAGCGCCCGGGTGAGCAGGAAGCTGATGGCGTAGACGACGATCGAGACGAGCATCACGAGCGCCTCGATCGCCGCCAGCTGCGAGCCCGCCTGGTTGTTGTTGCGGTTGCCCCCGCCGAACAGCCCGGCGTAGAACATGGCCCGGGTGAGCAGGCCCGCCATCAGCCCGAGCCCGCTGGCGATGGTCATCACCGCCACGTCGCGGTGGGCGACGTGGGACAGCTCGTGGGCCAGGACCGCCTCGACCTCGGGCTCGTCGAGCCGGCGGAGCAGGCCGGAGGTCGCACACACGACCGCCGCCTTGGGGCTGCGCCCGGTGGCGAAGGCGTTGGGCACGTCGCTGTCGGCGATGGCCACCCGGGGCTTGGGCATGTCGGCCAGGGCGCACAACCGGTCCACGACGCCGTGCAGCGCCGGGGCTTCCTCGGGGGTCACCTCCCGCCCGTGCATCCCCCACAGGGCGATCTTGTCGGAGAACCAGTACTGGGCGAAGAGGATCAGCACGGCGATCACCACGATCACCGTGAACGACAGGCCGATGGCGAAGAGGATCCCGATGAACGCCCCGTAGAGCACGACGAGCAGCAGGCCGGTCACGAACATGCGCACGGTGAGGCCGTGGTCGGCCCGGATCCGGCTGGAGGGTGCCATCAGCGCGGTCCTTCCGAGGCGGCCTCGGACACCGGTGCCGTCCCGGGCGCCGGGGCGCCGCCCGCCGGCGGGACGGCCGGCTCGACGATCTCCGCCTCGGTCGCCTCGGCCTCGGACGCGCCGCCCGGGGCCGAGGCGCTGCCGGCTGCCCCGAGGGCGCCGCTCGGCCCGGCGCTGGCCAGCTGGGACCGGAGCGCGGCCAGCTCGGCGTCGACCTGGGAGCCGGCCGACACCTTGTCCAGCTCCGCCTGGATGTCGTCGACCGGGGTGCTCAGGTCGGTCAGTGCACCCGAGGCCAGCAGTTCGTCCATCGCCCCCGCCCGGGCCTGCATGCTGGCGATCTTGTCCTGGGCGCGCACCATGGCCGAACCGGCGTCGCCCATCGACGTCGAGATGCCCGACACGGCCTCGCCCACCTTGGTCTGCGCCTCGGCGGCCGTGTAGCTGGCCTTCAGGGTCTCCTTCTTGGTGCGGAACTGCTCGATCTGGGACTGGAGGCGCTGGGAGGTGGCGACCAGGCGGTCCTCCTGCTCGGCCACCTGGGCGTGCTGGGTCTTGAGGTCCGCCAGCTGCTCACCGAGCGCGGCGCGCCGCGCCAACGCCTCGCGTGCCAGATCCTCGTTGCCCTGGCCCAGCGCCGCCTTGGCCTGGTCCTGCAGCTTGTCCGCCTGCTTCTGCAGCTGCGCCGCCTGCAGCTCGATGCGCTTGCGAGCCGTGGCCACGTCGGCCACGCTCCGGCGGACCTTCTGGAGGCTCTCGAGCTGCTTCTCGTAGGACAGGTCGAGCGTCTCGCGCGGGTCCTCGGCCCGGTCCAGCACCTTGTTGGTCTTCGCCTGCAGGATGGCGGACATTCGTTTGAAGACGCCTGCCAACGTTCTGCCCTCCTTGCGGCGCCTGCGCGCCTCCCCTGGAGCATAAGGCCCCGGGGGATGCGGAGGGACCCGCCCGGGCTGGACCGGACCCGGTCGGCCCTCGGCACGGCGGTGGAAGCGGCGGTGGAGGTGGGGTCAGCGCTCGAGCGGACGCCCGCTCGGGTCCCGGGCGGCCAGGGCCCGCAGGGCCCGGAAGCCGATCAGGTGCACCCCCCGGCGCTCGAGGTCGGCCGGGCGGAGCCGGGGATCGCACAGGGCGGCGTGCTCGATCGCCCGCCGTGGCCAGTCGCCGGCCAGGGCCCGGAGCTCGTCGGAGTCGACGGCCGGCTGGAGCTGGACCTCGGTGACCCCGGGGGACAGCCCGGCCACCAGCTCCTCCAGCGCGTCGGCCGGCGACTGGAGGCCACCGCTCGTCGACCGGCCGTTGCCCGGGCCGCCGGGGTCCTCGGACCCGAAGGCGCTGCGCACCACGTCGTCGGTCACGATCACCCCGGCGTCGGCGGCCAGGTCGGCCGCCGGGAAGCCGAGCGCGCCGGCCTCGCGCCGGCCGAGCAGCCGCAGCGGCAAGCCGAACTCCTCCGCCAGCTCGAGGTAGACGTCGAAGAACTCCGGTCGCAGCTGGAGGGTGGCCACCTGGGTGTCGAGGTGGCTCACGTCGAACCCCCACACGATGGCCCGCTCGATCTGGGCCCGGCACTCCCGGCGGACCTCGTCGAGGTCGGCGTGGTCCCAGACGTCCTCCATGGTGCGGGGGAACCCGCCGTCGCCGCCCAGCAGGGAGGGGGCGAGCGTCACCGGTCCCCACCGGTAGAGCTCGAGGGTGGCGTTGAGGGTCAGCTGGACCCCGACGTCCTCACCCCGGTAGTGCGCCGCCGCCTCGCGCGCCCAGGGTGCGGGCACCATGAGCGAGGCGCTGGTGGCCAGCCCGTTGCGCAGGGCGTCGTAGACGCCGACGTTGGCGGAGTGACACAGCCCCAGGTCGCCGGCGTGCAAGATGGCCACCTTGGCCCCCGGGGGGAAGCCCAGGCGCTCGACGAGAGCGGTCACCCCGGCAACGGTAGCGGGCGGCCGGCGACGATCTGGTCGCCCACCTGGTTCAAGACGGCGGTCCCGCCGCCGGACCCAAGGTGGCGTCCTGGGCGCGCGCCTCGTCGGCCAGCCGGTCCCGGTACGCGTCGAGGGCCTGGGCGAGGGCGGGATCGCCGAGGGCCAGGATGCGCAGGGCGAGCAGGCCGGCGTTGCGGCCGCCGTTGACGGCGACGGTGGCCACCGGGACGCCCCGGGGCATCTGGACGATCGAGAGGAGCGAGTCGAGGCCCGACAGGGTGGCCAGCGCCACCGGGACCCCGACGACCGGCAGGGTGGTGGCGGCGGCGAGCATCCCGGGCAGGTGGGCGGCCCCGCCGGCCCCGGCGACCAGGACCCGCAGCCCCCGTCCGGCCGCCGACCGGCCGTAGTCGACCATGTCCTCGGGGGTGCGGTGGGCGGAGACCACCCGCACCTCGTGGCCCACGCCGAAGGCGGTGAGGATCTCGGCCGCGCCGGACATCACCGTCAGGTCCGACGAGCTGCCCATCACCACCCCGACCGGTCCGGGCGCCGGGTCGCCGAAGCGCCCCACTACGTGGTCCCCGGCACGACCGGTGCGAAGGCGGGCGTCCCCAGGGCGATCGCGGCGTCCCAGGCCCGGCGCCGGACGTCGTCGGCCTCGGTGCCGCACACCGTCACGTGGCCGAGCTTGCGCCCCGGGCGCGCCGCCTTGCCGTAGAGGTGGACGTGGGCGCCGCGCACCTCCAGCGCCCCGGCCAGGCGGGAGGCCGGATCGACACCCTCGGGCCCACCGAGCACGTTGACGGTGACGACGTGCTCGGCCGTCGGGCTCGGGTCGCCCAGCGGCAGGTCGAGGATGGCCCGCAGGTGGTTCTCGAACTGCGAGGTGGTCGAGCCCTCGATGGTCCAGTGGCCCGAGTTGTGGGGCCGGGCCGCCACCTCGTTCACCAGGAGCCGGCCGTCGGACCAGAACAGCTCCACCGCGAGCACGCCGAGCGTGCCGAGCTCGCCGGCCACGTTGAGGGCGACCGCGGCGGCTTCGGCCTCCACGTCGGCCGGCAGGCCGGTGGGGACCACGACCTCGCGGCAGATCCCGTCCACCTGGACGGTGCGGACCGCCGGCCACACGACGCTCGAGCCGTCCGGGCGGCGGGCGACCATGACCGCCAGCTCGGCGGCGATGGGGACCGCCTCCTCCACCAGCAGGGCCGTGCCGTGGCGGGCGGCCGACGCCGCGAGCTCCTCGGCCGCCGCGAGGTCCTCGGCGAACCAGACGCCCCGGCCGTCGTAGCCGCCCTGGAGCGCCTTGAGGACCAGGGGCCCGGGGTGCTCGGCCGCGAATTGGGCGAGGATCCGCCGGCCGGGCGCCTGACCGTCTCCGGCGTCTTGCTCCCCACCGGCGGCGCGGCCGCCCTGGTCGCCGCGGCCGTCGGGCTCGCCGCGGTCGCCGCGGTCGCCGAGCAGGGCGAAGCCCGGGACAGCGATCCCGGCGTCGGCGAACCGCCGGCGCATGACCCCCTTGTCGACGGTGACCGTCAGGGTCTCGCTGCCCGGCCGCACGTGGTGGCCCTGTGCCTCCACCTCGCGCACCACGTCGAGGTCCACCTGCTCGTGGTCGAAGGTGATCACGGCGCTCGCTGCCGCCAGCTCGAGCATCGGGGGAAGCGCCTCGGGGGAGCCGTGGATGACCCGAGTCGCGGCTTCGGCGGCCGGATCGGTCCGAGCCTCGGCCAGCACGGCAGTGCGCAGGCCGAGGGTCGCCGCCGCCTGCACGGTCATCTTCGCCAGCTGGCCGGCACCGACGATGCCGATGGCCACCCGCCCCGAGCTGCCGGCCGGCGCCCCGGCGGTCTGCACGTCGGGGGCCGGTTGCACCGGGCCGAGGCTACCGGCGCCCAGACACCGGGTGGTACCTGGGGCGTCTGGGTCGCCCTTGTCCGGGGTCGCGTCTCAGTGCGCCACCGTGGTGTGCTTGAACTCGTTGAGCTCGGGCCGACCGACGATCAGCGCCACCGTGCTCTCGATGGTGGCTCGGGCCAGCTCGGCGTCGGTCCCGGGCCGGTTCATCAGCCGGACGAATACCGCCTGGTCGTCGACGATGAAGGTCGGCACCCCGAACACGGCCAGCTCGCCCGCCGCCCACTCGTGGGACTTTCGGATCTCTGCCTGGGCCCAGCCCTCGCCCACCTCGGTCATCACCTGTTCCCCCGGAGCGCCGGCGCCGCCGAGCACGCTGCGGACCACGTCGGCCTCCCGCAGGTCGAGACCTTCGTCGTGACGGGCGGCGAACAGCGCCTGGTGCACCGCCAGGAAGTGCTCGGGGTACCGGTCGCGCACCACCACCCCGGCCGCCAGGGCGATCAGGTCCTTGGCCTTGGAGGGGTCCTCCCACACCGGGGTCCCGCCCTCGGGCACGTGGACCTGGCTGAGCGAGAAGGGCAGGAACGTCACCTCCCAGGGCGCTCCGGCGTCCAAGGCCCGCACCAGGTGCTCGTGGACGTTACGGGCGAAGGGGCAGCGGTAGTCCCAGGTGACAGAGAATCGCAGCAGGTCCATACGGTGATGAACCGCCGGCGACCCGTTCCCATTCCCGCAACCGTCTCCACCGCCCCATTCCCGCAACCGTCTCCACCGCCACAGGGCAGCTCTGGCCGGACAGGTCGGCGGCCGGACAGTCAGTCCTGGCCGGACAGGTGAGCCTCAGCGCGGGCGGGTGGTCGCGGCGACGAGGACCTGGCGGGCGAGCAGGCCCACCGCCAGGCCCAGGGCGGCGCCCCCGACGACGTCGGTGGGGTGATGGGCGCCCAGGTGGACCCGACTGAGGCCGGTCGCGGCGGCGAACGCCAGGTAGGCGGCCAGCTCGGGACCCGAGTCGGCCAGCACCACGGCGGTGCACCAGGCGGCCAAGGTGTGGCCGCTCGGGAAGCTCGACGATGTCGGACGCCGTACCAGCCCCCGGGCGGGCGGGTCGGAGCCGGGCCGATCCCGGGCAATCACCGCTTTTGCCAGGGTGTTCACCACCCACGAGCTCGTCCCGGCGGCCGCCAGCCCGCCGATCGCCCGGGCACGCCGCTCGGGCGATCGGGCCTGAGCGGCCGCGATGACGACCCACAGAACGCCGTAGTCGGCCAGGTTCGAGATCAGCGCCGCCGCGGCGTCGAGGCCGGCGTGGTCGCCGGGAACGGGTCCCCGGTCCACGAGCGCCGCGTCGGCCCGGTCGAGCGCCAAGTGCAACCGGGACCGTGTCCGGGGCACGAGACCGCCCGGGTTTGCCGGCACGCGCGCGCGTCCGGTGGTCAGGAGGCGCCGGCGACCGGCGGCTCGCCGCCGAAGGCCGGACAGTACGCCTGAAAATTGCAGGATCGGCACAGTCCCGACGGGCTGGGCCGGAAGTCGTCGTTGGCGCAGGCTCGCTCGATCGCGCTCCACACCGCCATGGTCCGCCGCCGCTGCCCGCGTACCGACTGCTGGCTCGGCACGGCGGTGATGCTGACCGGGTCCCGCAGGTACAAGAGGCGGACGGCGACCGGGGCCTGGCCGAGCATCTGCTCGCACAGCAGGGCGTAGATGTGGACGCCCGACAGCCGCCCGTGCTCGAAACGCGGGGCGGGGGCGCGTCCGGTCTTGTAGTCGATGACCACCAGGTTCCCGTTCTCGTCGAGGTCGAGCCGATCGATGATCCCCCGCAGGACGGTGCCCCCCAGGTCGATCTGCAGCCCGAGCTCGACTCCGGCCGCACGGACCTGGTCGGGGTCCTCGAGTTGGAAGTAGTTGCGGACGAGGACCTCGGCGTCGGCGACGAACGCCGCGGCCGCCTCGTCGTCGAGCCCGAGCTCCACCACCTCGGAGGTGTCGCGCATCGCGTCCCAGGCGCTCGCCACCTCGGCCATGGCTGCACGCTCGTCGCGCTGGCCGGCCGGATGGTTCCAGATGAGCCCCTCGAGCGCGGCGTGCACCAGGGTGCCCTTGACGGCTGGAGCGGACGGTGGTTCGGGCAAGCGGTCGATGTTGACGAAACGGAAGGCCAGCGGACAGCCGGTGAACGCGGACACCTTGGTCGGCGACAGGGTACGGGGGGGCGCGAGGACCATCGGCACAGGTTAGGAGGGGGGTGTGACCCGCCGACGGATCCCCGCGCCCGGTGGGTGGGAGGGCCATCATCGCGTGATGCAGGCGGCGCTCCGGCTGATCGGGTTCCTCGCCGGGCTGGCCCTGGTGCTGGCCACGGCGACCAGCGTGTTCACCACCCTGGTGGTGCCGCGCGCCACCTCGTCGAGGCTGTTGCGGGCCATCGCCCGCAACCTCGCCCGGATCGCCCGGACCGCCGTGCGGCGCAGATCGACGTTCGAGGGCAAGGACCGGGTCATGGCGGTAGTGGGGCCGCTCGCCATGGTCATGCTGTTCGTCGCCTGGCTGGCCCTGATCCTCGTGGGGTTCGGGTTCATGGCCTGGTGGTCGAGTGGCGCCACGTTGGGACACGCCATGGCCATCTCGGGCTCGTCGGTGTTCACGCTCGGGGTCGCCACGGGAGCGCACCCGCAGACCTCGACGCTCGAGTTCATCGCGGCCGGCGTGGGGCTGCTGGTGGTGGCGCTCGAGATCGCCTACCTGCCCACCTTGTACTCGGCCTTCTCCGCCCGCGAGGCCGAGGTGGCCCTGCTGGCCACCCGGGCCGGTACCCCGGCCTGGGGTCCCGAGGTCCTGGCCCGTCACCAGTGGTTCCACATCATGGGCGAGCTGCCCGGTCTCTACGGCACGTGGGAGCGGTGGTCGGCCGAGGTTGCCGAAAGCCACACGAACTACCCGTCGCTCATGTGGTTCCGCTCGCCCGTCCCGACCCGGTCGTGGCTCACCGCCCTGACCGCGGTGATGGACGCGGCGGCGCTGCACGACGCCACCTGCCCGAGCTCGGCGCCCCGCCAGGCCCGGACCTGCCTGCAGATGGGCATGAACTGCCTGCGCTCCCTGGCCCGCACCGCCCGGATCAACTACGACGAGGACCCGCTGCCCACCACGCCGATCCGTCTCGGCCCCGACGAGTTCGCCGAGGGGTACCGCCGGCTCCTGAGCGTGGACTTCCCGGTCGAGCGGGATCTCGAGGAGTCGTGGCGGCACTTCTCGGGGTGGCGGGTCAACTACGAGGGCATCGTCGACCAGCTGACCCGGCTGGTGATGCCCCCGCCGGCTCCCTGGTTCGTCCACCGGCCCCAGCTGGGGGTGGTGCGGTTCCCCCGGGTGCTCGATCGGACCCCCGACGACCCCACCGCCCAGGGCAACCCCGAGTAGGCGCCCTGAACAGCCCGGAGGGACCACAACGGGGCGGAGGAGCCCGGACGTTGGGTGTTGACAGTGGGGTGGGCCGGAGGCAGGGTCGGGCGGTGCAGGTGAGGCGCCGGGACGCTCCCGCACCGGGGCGGTCGGGACCGGATCCTGCTGCCGTCGCCCCGGTGGCCCGCCGCTGGTGGTCGCTGGTCGCGCTCTCGACCGCGGTGCTCGCGGTCGGCATCGACCTCACCGTCTTGAACGTGGCGCTGCCCAACCTGGCCACGTCGCTGCACGCCTCGACGAGCCAGCTCCAATGGTTCGTCGACGCCTACAGCCTGGTCGTCGCCGCGTTGCTGGTGCCGGCAGGCCTGCTGGCGGACCGCTTCGGTCGGCGCCGGCTGCTGATGGCGGCGATCGCGGTCTTCGCCCTCGGCTCGGTCGCCTGCGCGTACGCCGGCTCGCCCGCAGCGCTCGTCGCCGGTCGAGCGGTGCTCGGCATCGGTGCCGCCGTCATCCTGACCGTGTCGGTCTCCCTGCTGCCGGTGCTCTTCCCCGACGACCACGAGCGCCAGAAGGCGACCGCCGCGGTCATGGGCTGCACCATGCTCGGCTATCCCCTCGGGCCGGTGATCGGGGGATGGCTGCTGGGCCATTTCTGGTGGGGGTCGATCTTTCTGGTGAACCTGCCGGTCGCCGCCCTGGCGCTCCTCGCGGTGCTCGCCGTCATGCCCGAGTCGCGCCGGGCCCGCCCGCCCCGGCCCGACACCCCCGGGGTCATCGGGGCGACCCTGGGCCTGTCGGGCCTGGGCCTGGTCGGTGTCACCTACGGGGTGATCGAGGCGGGGCAGGAGGGGTGGGGCAGCCCGGGCGCGTTGGCGCCCTTGGCCGGCGGGCTGGCGGCGCTGGCCGCCTTCGCCGCCTGGGAGCGTCGCCGACCCCGGCACCACGCCGAGCCGCTGATCGACCTCGGCCTCTTCAGCTCGGGCCCGTTCGCCTGGGGCACCGTGCTCGCCACCCTGGTGTCGTTCGCCCTGTTCGGGCTGCTCTTCGCCATGCCGCAGTACTTCGAGGGGGTCACCGGCCTCACCGCCCTGGCGAGCGGGGTTCGGCTGTTGCCCTTCATCGGCGGCTTCGTGCTCGGGGCGATCGTGGTGACCGCCCTCCAGCGCGACGGCGAGCCGCACACCCCGGCCGGTGCGGGTCCCCGGGTGCCGGCGAACATCGTGGCGTCGGCCGGGTTCGCGGTCATGGCGGCCGGCCTGCTGCTCGGGGCCACCACCACCCTCGACAGCGCCCCCGGGTGGGCGGCCACCTGGTTCGTCGTCTGCGGCCTCGGCCTGGGCTCCGCCCTGCCGGCGAGCATGAACGTCGCCCTGGGTGCGCTCGGCACCGAGCGCACCGGGGCCGGCTCGGGCCTCATCATGGCGTGCCGGCAGGTCGGGGCGACGGTCGGCGTGGCGGTCCTCGGGACCGTCTTGAACTCGGGGTACCGCCATCATGTGGCGGTCACCGGGCTGCCGCCGGGGGCGGCCGGGGTGGCCCGCCAGGGGCTCGGGAACGGCCTGGTGGTGGCCCAGCGCCTCGGGGACGGCCCTCTGGCCCGGTCGGCGCGCTCGGCCTTCGTCCTCTCGCTCGACGAGATGCTGCGGGTCTGCGCCGGGACCGCCCTGGTCGCGACCGTCCTCGCCCTCGCCTTCTTGTCGCGTCGCCGCTCGGCGAGGACCAGCCCGGCCACCGTGCGGCCCGAACCGGTCGTCGCCGGCGATCTCTGAGGCGGGCCGGGCGGGCGGCGGCTCCTGCCCGACCGGAGCTCACACGCCGACGACAGATCAGACGCCGACGACCGAGCCTCCGGGGACTTTCACCGGCGCCGGGCGCCGCACCACGGCGTCGTCGGGAGCGGCACCGGCCACCGGCCGTCGGCCGTCGGCCCCGGCCCGCCGCCGGGGGCGCCACCGCCCGGCCAGCAGGAAGATCGAGGGCACGAAGACGACCTCGCCCGCGACACACACCCAGTACCAGCGCTGCCACTGCCGAGGGGACGCGGCCAGGGCCGAGCGCACCTCGGTGCCGTGGCGCAGCATGAACTGCAGGTCCGCCGCCGGCACCTGCTTCAGGCTCACCAGCAGCTGCACCGCCGTGGCGGCCGGCACGTGCCGGGCCCGCTCGACGTCGGCGAGGGCGGCGGCGAGAGCGGGCCCGTCGGTGGGGTTCTTGGCCAGCGTGCTCAGGGTGGCGGGCGCCACCGCCTGGGCCACCGCCAGCTGGGTGGGGTAGCGGGCCGAGATGGCCTGGGCCCGCGAGCCGTAGTCGACCAGGGTGGTGGTGGACGTCACCACCAGCGGCAGCACGAAGGTGGAGACGGCGATGACGATCCGGCTGACCCATCCCCACACCGCCAGCCCGGTGCCGGTGAGCGCCGGGTTCCGGCGCTCGACCGTTTCGGTGAAGGCGGCCAGCCACGGGCCGGTGACCATCCCGAGCCCGACGGCGAGCAGCGCCACGATGACGACCAGCGTGCCGTAGCTGGTATGGGGGTGCGTGGCCCGGCTCAAGAAGACGACGGTCATGACGATCGACCCGGCGGCACCGAACAGGACGAAGGGCTTGCGGACCCCGAGGCGGTCCGACACCACGCCGGCGACCAGAAGGCTGGCGCCCTCGGCGCCCCAGAACCAGTTGGTGACCCCGTTCGCCTGGGACTGGCTGAAGCCGAAGACGGTCGACAGGTAGACGACGAAGAAGCCCACCGCCACGTAGTAGACGAGGAGGAACACGCTGATGCCCAGCGCGCTGCCGACGGTGTCGAGATGGAGCATCTGGCGCCAGGGCCGTGTCGTGGGGGCGGGAAGCTCCCCACCGGCGGCCCGGGCCTCGACGGCCGCCTGCTGCGCCGAGGACACCAGGATCTGGTCCCGCAGTGCGGGCGAGAGCTCGCGGAGGCCCACGAGGGCCACCCCGGCGACGATCAGCCCGGCGATGCCGCAGATGGTGAACTGGTCCTGCCAGGGACCGAGGTGGTCGAGGGTGTGGCTGGACACCTCGGTCACGATGAGGCTGCCGAGCACCGGGCCCAGTGACCAGAAGCCCATGGCCGCCGCCCGCCGGACCTGGGGCGAGAAGTCGCGGATGAGGGCCGAGCTGGCCACCAGGATCATTCCTTGGAGAAATCCGAGCAATCCGTACAGCACCAGAAAGACCCATTTGTCCGGCGAGCGGGGAATGCCGAACAACGTGAGCAACCCGGTGGCGACCAGGCCATAGGCGATGAGGTTTGCCCGGCCCCACCGGTCGGTAAGGCCACCGACGAGGGCGGCGACAGCCCCCAGAACGCTAGCGATCGCGGCGACGTAGACGTAGAAGTTGAACGTCATGTGGTAGCGGCTGATGATCGATGGCCCGACCGCGCCGGCGACCGAAAATTCGTAGAAAAGAATGACCGTCGCCAGCACCACGAGCGCGGAGTAGAAGACGCGCCTCGACGGGGTGGGAAAGTGCTCGAGGCGGCGACCCGGCAGCGCGCCGCCCAACCTCTGGAGCTGCCTCCATCGTGGTGCGTCCCTGTCCACCACCCGGTCCTCGCTCACGAGCAACCTCCTCATTCCTTTTGGCTCATGCCCTTGCATGTCGGTCCCCCCGATTGCTGCACGCCGCGACACCCGCCTGCACCAAGCGTTTCTAACGTAAGCATTTGCTATTGCTTTCTCAAGCCCTATCGGTCGATCGAACCGAATCACGGGCCATATCGACCCGGCTCTACGCCGCTACCACCGTTCGGCAACCGGGCTGCAACCGAGCATCGTTAGCTTCGCTAGCGACCCTCCGGACCACCGCGCACAGTGCGCTGCGATCCCACGAAGGAAGCCCGCATGCAGACGTTCCCGAACGCCGCCATTGAGCGTGGCCACCACTACCCGGTGCGGGTCGTGGTCCCGGGCGCGATCGCCGTCGCGGCGGCGGTGGTGCTCGGCGCGGTCAACCTCGACCCCGCCCAGCGGTCGTCGGTCGTCGTCATCGGGGCGTTCGGCCTCCTGGCCCTACCGGCGGGGGCGCTGATCGGTGACGGTCGGCGGTTCCCCTGGGCCGCCGCGGCGGTGGTCGGCTTCGTCGGTGCCTGTGTCGGCGCGTTGCACGGCACCCCCGGGCCGCTGGGAGGCGGAGGGGTCCGCACGACGGTCGTCGACGCCACCATCGGGACGGTCCTCGTCGCGCTGGTGGTCTCCGAGGCCTGGATGCTCCGGAGCCGGCCGGCCTACGAGGGGCACGTCTCGGACCGCCACTCGGGGCTGGCCATCGCCGTGGCCGTGGCCGGGGCGTTCGGGGGAGCGCTGGCCGTGGCCGACGTCGGGTGCGGTCCGGCGATCGCCACCTTCCCCTGGCCCTTGTACGTCGTGGGCATCGCCCTGGCGGTCGGGGGGTTGACCTTCCGCCTGTGGGCCGTCGCCACGTTGGGCCGGTTCTTCCAGCCCCGGCTGGTCGTCCAGCACGATCACCGCCTGGTGACCGACGGCCCGTACCGGCTGGTGCGGCACCCGAGCTACCTCGGGCCGATCCTCATGCTCCTCGGCGTGGGGCTGGTCGGCGACCGCTGGATCGGTCTCGCGATCTGCACCGTCTTGCCGGTGGCCGCCTACGCCTACCGGATCGTCGTGGAGGAACACTTGCTGGTCAGCGGGCTCGGGCCGCCGTACCAGGCCTACCGGGGGCGGACGTGGCGGCTCGCGCCGGGGATCTGGTGAGCCCGCCCGCCGCCCCGCCGCCCTCCCCCGGATGGCCGAAGCTGCTGGGCCGACCAACGACCCGACCAACGGCCCGGCAACGGTCGGGCAACCGGGCGGCAACTACGGGTTGTTACCGTCGCTCCGCCGGCCGTCGGGTGGAGGTGCGACGAGCAGTGTCCCGAGGAGATCGATGACCTTCACCCTCCGCTCTCCGGCGGCCCCGCACCGCAGCGCGCGGCTGTCCCTCGGCTTCGCCACCGGAGGCGTCCTGCTCACCGCGCTGTATGCCGGCAACCTCCTCGGTCCGGCCGAGCAGCTCTCGGTGATCCTGCTCGGGGCGCTGGCGCTCCTCGCCATCCCGCTCGGGATCCACCGTCACCGCCCGGCGCGCTCGCTGCCCTGGGTGATCATGGCCACGGCGGTGGCCCTGCTGCTGATCGAGCTGGGGGTGCGGGGGCGCGGCGCCACGGCCGCCCACCTCCAGAGCCAGCCGATGATCACCGCCCTGGTGCAGCTGCCCGGCTACCTGCTGCTGGCGGTGGCCGCGACCATGTTGGCCCAGCCGACCGACCCCTCCGAGCGGGGCAACCTCGACATGATCCTCGACGGGGTCATCGCCACCATGGCGGCGTTGACCATGTCCTGGGTGTTCCTGATCGGGCCCCTGCTCACCAAGCAGGGCATCTCCATGCCCAGCCGGCTGCTGCTGGCCACGTTCCCCCCGCTCGACGTCTACCTGGTGATGCTGGCCTTCCGGATCGGCTTCAGCCCCCGGTCGCGCCGGGCCACCTCCGGCCGCTTCTTCTTGATCTCGGTGGTCATGATGCTGGTGGGCGACGTGGCCTACATGATGAGCCAGCTCGAGCACCTGCACCCGCCGCTCACCGTTCTGGCCCTGCCCTACCTGCTCGCCGCCACCGCCCTGGGCTCGGCGGCCCTCCATCCCTCGATGCGCCAGCTGTCGGTGCCCAAGCAGCACCGGGTGGGCGGGGTGGCGTCCATCCCGAGCCGGGGCCGCCTCACCCTGGTGGCCCTCGGCCTGATCGCCCCCAGCCTGGTGGTCGTGAGCGACCGGTTGCAGTCCACCGGCAACCGGGTGGCGTTCGCCTGCATCGCCCTCATCACCGTGTCGGTGGCGACCTGGCGGATGGTGCGCGCCCTGCACGCCACCGCCAGCTCGGAGGCCAAGCTCGCCTACCAGGCCACCCACGACGAGCTGACTGGCCTGCCCAACCGCATGCTGATCGAGCAGTGGATCAGCCAGCGGCTCGACGAGCCGAAGCTCTCGGGCGTGGGCATCGGGGTGGCGTTCCTCGACGTGGACCGGTTCAAGCTGATCAACGACACCTTCGGCCACTCCCACGGAGACCTGCTGCTGGTGGAGGTGGCCCGCCGGCTGGCGGACACCATCGAGCACCGCGACCTGGTCGCCCGCATCGGTGGCGACGAGTTCATCATCGTCTTCAACGCGGTGAGCAGCGCCGAGCACGCTCGCCGGGCGGCCGAACGGGTGCACGAGTGCTTCTCGAAGCCCTTCGTCCTCGGGGACTCCGACGTCTTCGTCACCGCCAGCCTCGGGGTCTCGTTGCCGACCACCGACGGGAGCCGGATCGATGCCGAGACGTTGATCCGGGACGCCGACACCGCGATGTACCAGGCCAAGGAAGGCGGACGCGACACTGTCGCGGTATTCGATATATCGATGCGTGAGCGCATCGCCGACCGGCTGGCGCTCGAGCACGACCTCCGCCTGGCGGTCGAGCGGGAGGAGTTCCGCCTCGTCTACCAGCCGATCGTCTCGTTGGCCGACTCCGATACCCGCGTGATCGGGATGGAGGCGCTCCTGCGCTGGGAGGGTCCGACGCGAGGGCTCGTGCCGCCGGGCATGTTCATCTCCATCGCCGAGGACAGCGGTCTCATCGTCGAGATCGGGGACTGGGTCATCCACGAGGCGTGCCGGCAGCTCGCCCGCTGGCGTCAGGAGCCCGGCATGGAGAAGCTGTTCGTGTCGGTGAACGTCTCGGCGCTGCAGCTCAAGAAGTCGTCCCTGTTCGCCCGGGTCCGCTCCGCCCTGGCGCAGGAGGGCCTGGCGCCCGACGCGCTGTGCATCGAGCTGACCGAGTCGCTGCTGATGGAGAGCCCCACCGACGGCACCGTGCTGCTCGCCCGGATGAAGGACCTCGGCGTCCGGCTGGCGCTCGACGACTTCGGCACCGGGTACTCGTCACTGGCTTACCTGCGGCAGTTCCCGGTGGACTTCGTGAAGATCGACAAGTCGTTCATCGACGGGCTGGTGCGTCACGACTCGTCGGAGGAGACCCTGGTCGCCGCCATCGTGTCGATGGCCGGCGCCCTCGGTGCGGTGACCATCGCCGAGGGGGTCGAGGAGCTCGAGCAGGACGAGCGGCTCCGGGACATCGGAGCCGACTGTGCGCAGGGCTTCTTCTACGCCCGGCCGATCGCTTCGGACCAGGTGATCGAAAAGGTCCGCGAGCTCACTCCGAACCGGGGGCTGCGTCTGGTGAGCGGGGAGTCAGCCGCAGGTCGCTGACCGCCATGATCCGGCGCACCGCGTCGGCTGCCCCGTCCCAGTCGGCCGGGCGCATGGCCGCCTCGAGCCCGGTGCCGTTCACCATGATGTCGTAGAGGACCCGGTCCTTTTCGGCCAGCCGCCCGTACCAGTCGGGCAGGCGGCCCCACACCGGGCGGCCCATGTAGCCACGGGTGGGGAGCGCCGAGGTGTCGTGGTCGGGGTGGGGCAACGGGTCCAACCCGGCGAAGTCGTTGAAGGGCTGGTGGAACTTCCACTGGATCATGCGGAGCACCGGCATGTAGATCGTGGCGATCCACCAGAGCATGTCGCACCGGTTGGCGATCAACGAGGCCGCCTGGGTCAGCGCCAGGGTGATCAGCCCCTGAAAGGCCGGTGTCCGGTAGTCGGGCGCGACGGCCAGGGTGGACAGGTTCCAGGTGTGGCGCGGGTCGTAGGTGATGTCCATCGTGGCGAACAGCTCGCGGTACGGGTGTTGCCACAGGGACTCGATCTCGTTGAGCGTCTTGAGGCCGACCGGGGAGGGCATGATGATCCGCAGGGCGCCCGCGGGGAGTCGGCGGCGGTGGTCCAGCACGCAGACCAGCAGGCTAGCCCGGTCGTAGGGGCTGAACTCGTCGTCGAGCTGCTCCTCGGAGGCCGCGTAGGTCTCCTCGAACACCGACTGCACGACGGCGCGGGGGAGTGCTGCGCCCTCGTCGCCGGGCCGGAAGATGTACACCCCCATCGCCTCGGGGACCGGCCGGCCGATGGCGTCGGTCGCCAGGTCGCGCAGCCGCTCGACCACGTCGCTGCCGGGTGGGCGGGGCCGTGCCCCGGGCACCTCGAACGAGCGGTCGTCGTAGGCGTGGACCATCACGCCACGTCCGAGGGCGCGGCGAGGGCCAGCCGCGGGCCGGCGATCCGGTCCGACTGATCACGCCCGGCACTGTTGGACGTGATCCCGACGCTCACGGCTCAGACCGTAGCGGAGAGCGGGGGAGCCCCGTCAACGGGCAATCGTCAAATTTGGCCAGGGCCGAAGTCGGGGGCAAGCATTCGAAACGTTCGGGGGAGCGCTGCGACCAGCCCGATCGGCTGGCCGCAGCGCTCCAGAACTTGCCCGGCCCCGCCTAGCGCGCCTTACGGACTAGGCGAGGGGCGGTCACGAGGTCGGCACCGCGCCGACCACGTTGGAGACGTGGATGCCCAGCCCAGGGAGGGACCCGACCTCCTGGGAGTCGCCGAAGGCGAAGATCCCGCCGTCCGAGCCGACCAGCCAGTAGCCGAGCTGGTCGGGGGTCGGGACGATGCCCACCACGTTGTTCACCGCGATGCCCAGGGCGGGGAGGGACCCGTAGAACTTGGCCGTGCCATACGAGTACACCGAGCCGTTCCGGCCATCCAGCCAGTAGCCGGTGTCCCCCCGAGCGGTGGCGATACCCACGATCGGTGTGGGGCTCGCGCCGCCGAGGCCGCCCAGGTACTGGGCGCTCCCGAGCGCGTAGATCGCCCCGTCGGCTCCGACGAGCCAGTACCCCGTGGTGCCGTTGATGGCGATGCCGGCGATGTTGCTCACATGCACGCCCAGTCCAGGCAGTGAATTCTCGAAGCCGGCGTCGCCGAAGGCGAAGACCCCGCCGTCGGACCCGACGAGGAAGTAGCCCCGGTCGTCGGGGGTGGGGACGATGCCCACGATGTTGTTGACGTGGACGCCGATCCCGGGCAGGGAGTTCTCGAAGGGCGCGTCGCCGAAGGCGAAGACCCCGCCGTCGGACCCGACGAGGAAGTAGCCCTTCTCGTCCGCGGTGGGGACGATGCCCTTGATGTTGTTCACCCGGACCCCGAGCCCGGGCAACGAGCCGAAGAAGCCCCCGGCCTGCCCGAAGACGAACACCCCGCCATCGGAGCCGACCATGTCGTACTGCTCGGGCTGGGTGACCACCAGGTTGAAGGTCTGGCTCGCGTCCGGCGGGTCGCCGTTGCTCGCCCCGATGGTGAAGCTGTAGGTCGTGGCGATGGTGTGGGCGGGCACGGTGCCGGCCAGGGTGGCCGTGCCGTTGTGGTTGTCGGTGAAGGTGATGCCGGGCGGCAGGTCTCCCGTCTCGGTCAGCGAGGCCACCGGGGCGCTCGAGAGCTCCGAGGTGGTGACGGTGAAGGAGAAGGGCACCCCGGTGCGAGTGCTGGCCGTGTTGGTGCTGGTGATGGTCGGGTTGAGCGGGACGTTCAACACGAGCGACTGCCCGGCTGGGATGTTGACCCACGCCGACAGGGTGCCGCCGTACTCGGACCCGAAGGCGGACCCGGCCGTCAGACCCCCTCCAGACACCACGGTGCTGCCGATCGGCGCGTTGACCGGCACCGTCAGGGTTCCGCCGGAAGTGTTGGTGACGGTGAGCTGGCTGCCGGTCAGCGACGAGGTGACGCTGTTCGCCTGTCGAGCGGTCGACCACGCCGCCTGGTCGGCGATCACCGTGGCCTGGCTGGTGGCGTTGGCGTCGCCGGCGTCGGTGGTGACCACGTAGGGGGTGTTGGCCGTGTACCACGAGTTGTACTGCCCGAGCACGTTGCTCAGGAAGGTCAACAGGGTGTAGTCGGGCCCGATCAGGTTGGTCTGATGGGCGTAGCCGACCCTCGGGTTGTTGTCGAGCGTGTGGCTCAGTTCGATGTGGGACTCCGAGGCCAGGATGGACGCCTCGGTGGC
>DASYAI010000005.1:0-32640 GCA_036501425.1 Acidimicrobiales bacterium
CGTTGCATCACGGGGCGAACGAGGGCGCCGATGCACTTGCGGTGGTGCTCGTCGAAGGGAGCCCCGACCGTGCAGATCCTCGGCTCCGCCTGGTTCGGCGCCACCATCATGGGCGCGGTTGCCTCCATCAGGATCGCACTACGGGACGCCCCGGAAGGACCTTTTGACTGTCCGGTGGACTTCGGAGTTGCGGCCTCGCTCCTGAGTCGCTAGCGTTTCTGCAACTTCAGCCATCGGTGAACGGACCGGCGGGGACTCCAGGGCTCCCCGACCGGGCGACCAGTCCGAGTGATCTCGGACCCTGTCCGATTCGCACGCCTGTCCAGGCTCCGCCTGCAGGCCCGTAGCGATAGGGGCGGGCGTCGCAGCCGCCGACCACCAAAACCCCCTCTTCTTTTCACGCGCCCGTCCACGACCAAGGAGCACTGGCACGACGTCGACATAGGGTCATCCCGTCTGCACCTCGTAAGGACCACTGCACGTCCAGGACCTGCCGCCCTTTCCGGCGGTGGCCCGCGAGACGAATGCGCCCAAAGACGGCCGCCCGCATTCCTAGCCAACTCAAGCCTCCGGGCTCTTCCCGACTTCGAGGAGGCGCAAGATGCGCAACCACCGACGGCACGTCCTCGTGCTGGCCGGCGTGGTGACCCTTGGCGTGGTCATCGTTGGAACAGATACCCCAAACAGCGGCGCTCTCCGGACCGCCGTGACCACCCCGACCGCGGCGAAGACGCCGTCGTCGGCTGCACCGCTACAGCTCGATTCCAACTCCATTCACCTCACGAACACCGCCGGAAAAGGCAATGCCGGCAACGATCGCCAGAGCGTGAGCTCGGTCGGCGGTGGTTGGCGGGGCATCGCCGACGACGTTCGGTCGGCCGGCGACGCACTGTCGGCAGCAGCGTCGAGCGCCGCGTCGGCACCGGCGACCCAACAGGCGGTCTTGCGACCGGTGTCGGAGTCGGGCGGCGCCGCCGCCGAGCAGGGATGGCGAGCGATCGCCGACAACCTGAGCGCGTTGGCGCATACGGCAACGCGCGTGCCGGCGCCGTCCCCGGCGCCGTCGGTCCGCCAGCATGCGACGACGCCCGCCGCGCAAGCCTCGGGAACCGCCGTCCTCACCTCGACCGCGGTGTCCGAACAGACCTACCTCGTGCAGCTGTCGGCGTTCTTCGCCGCGCTCCAGGCCCAGCAGCTGGCCCGCTTCTACGCGGGGCTGGCCGCGCAGCAGGCGGCGGCGCAGCAGGCCGCCGCGCAACGCGCCGCGGCTGCACAAGCGGCCGCACAAGCGGCCGCGCAACGCGCCCTCTACCTGAGCCAGCATCCACCGACACCGGCACCGGCACCCGCCGCGGCGCCGGTGACCTCGGGCGGATCGGCCGGCGGCGTCTGGGCCGAATTGCGCCAGTGCGAGTCGGGTGGCAATTACGCCGACAACACGGGCAACGGCTTCTACGGCGCTTACCAATTCGCGTTGGGCACCTGGCAAGGTCTCGGGTACCCCGGGTATCCGAACGACGCGTCGCCGGCGACCCAGGACGCGGCAGCAGCGCAGCTTCAAGCGCGCAGCGGGTGGGGCCAGTGGCCGGCGTGCGCCCGCAAGCTCGGCCTGCTGTGATCGAACGGCTGCTGCGTTGGCCGGGGGGCGCCCCGGGCGCAGGAGCGGCGTTCAGTCCAGGTCGATTCCCTCGCTCCGCCGTTGCTTGGTGCTCGAGCGACGTCGCTTCTCCTCCAGCCGCCGCTCGGTCGATCCCGCCGTCCGCCTGGTCGGTCGGCGGGGTGGGTCGACGCGCAACGCCGCCCCCAACCGGTCGGCCAGCCGTCCGAGCGCGATCTGGCGGTTACGGGACTGCGAGCGATCTTGGGCCGACGACGCCCGGGCCACGGGTCCGAGACGTTCGAGGAGCCGCGCCCGTTGACGGGGGCCCAGCGAGGGCGAGTTGGCGATGTCGAAGGTGACCTCCACCCGGCTGCTCGTCTTGTTGGCGTGCTGTCCACCCGGACCGCCCGGCGGCGACACGCGCCAGCGCAACTCGCCCAGCGCGATGGCGAGCGTCGGGCTCACCCGGAGGACGCCTCGTTGCCGATCGTCGTTGCCGGTGCCCGCGCCGTCCACGTACGAAGCGTAGAAGCCGGTAGCCTCCGGGCGTGGAACACCGGCATCTCGGGCGGAGCGGAATGGTTGTGTCGGCTCTCTCCTACGGCAACTGGATCACCCATGGCGGTCAGGTCGAAGAGGAGGCTGCGCTCGCGTGCGTCAGCGCCGCGCTCGACGCCGGCATCACCACCTTCGACACCGCCGACGTGTACGCCCAGGGTGCCGCCGAAGAGGTGCTCGGCCGGGCACTGCGCGGGGTTCGGCGCGACTCCATCGAGATCTGCACCAAGGTCTACTGGCCCACCGGCCCGAACCCCAACGAGCGCGGCCTGTCGAGGAAGCACGTCGTCGAAGCGATCGATGGGTCGTTGCGCCGCCTGGGCGTCGATCACCTCGACCTCATCCAGGCGCACCGCTACGACTTCGAGACGCCGCTCGAAGAGACGCTGCGGGCCTTCGACGATCTGGTGCGGCAGGGCAAGGTGCATTACGTGGGCGTCTCGGAGTGGACGGCCCAGCAGATCGCCGACGCCGTGGAGATCGCCGGGGACCTGGGCCTCGACCGGATCGTGTCGAACCAACCGCAGTACTCGTTGCTGTGGCGGGTGATCGAGGAGGAAGTCGTTCCGACCTGCGAGCGTTACGGCATCGGACAGATCGTGTTCTCCCCGCTGGCCCAAGGGGTCCTGAGCGCCAAGTACGCCCCGGGCGAGCAGCCCCCCGCCGGCTCGCGCGCCACCTCGCGTGAAGGGGCCGCGTTCATCAGCCGGCTGATGGACGACACCACGTTGGGTGCGGTGCAGGACTTCGCCACCCTCGCCGTGAGCGCCGGCTACACGCCGGCGGCGGTGGCCCTGGCGTGGGTGCTGGCGAACCCCAACGTCTCGACCGCGATCATCGGGGCGACCCGGCCCGAGCAGATCGTCCAGAACGTGCAGGCGTTGGACGTGGTGCTCGATCCCGAGCTCATGCGGGCGGTCGAGGGCGCCCTCGAGCCGGTGGTCGTGCGCGATCCACGACGGACCGTCAGCCCGCCCCGGCGCCCCTGAAGGGGCCCGACGCCCGGGCCGGGGTGCGGCCCGGGGTTGCCCGGGCTCGGTGGGGCCGAGCCCCTACGCCGAGCCGGTGGCGCCGGTCCAGTTGGCGGCGGCTCGGACCACCTCGTTGAACGGGCGGTTGGTGTCGAAGCTCGGCTCGCGGGGCAGGTCGAGGACCCGCTCCCCGATCCCGTTGCGCTGCATCTCGTTGGTCCCCCCGGCGATGCCGCCCAGCCGCCCGTTCAGGTAGGTCACCGACGGCGCCATCCCGTCGAGCTGCCCGGGCTCCCACACCAGCGCCCCGCCCCGACCGATCTCCATCCCGATGCGGGCCCGCAGGGCGCCGAAGGTGCCGGTCGCCAACTTGCCGTAGCTGGCCACGCCGGCCGGGTTCCCCCGGCCGGTCCGGATGAGGCCGCCGACCCGCCGGGCCAGCTGCGCCGCGGCGAAGTCGTTGATGTGGGCCCGGGCCACCTGCTGGCGCACGTAGGGCTCCTTGTCCCGCCCGGCCCGCCGGGCCAGCGCCACCAGGTCGGGGGCCAGCCCCTTGGGCCGCGTCGGCCGGGGCCGCACCTCCCCGGAGTCCGAGCCGCCCCGCTCGAACACGAGCATGGTCTGCGCGACCGTCCAGCCCCGGTTCACCTCGCCGATCACGTCGGCCTCGCTCAGGCGAACGTCGTCGAAGAATTCCTGGCAGAACTCCGCATCGCCGTTGATCTCGCGCACCGGCTGGACGGTCACGCCCGGTAGGTCGACCTTGACCCCGAACCAGGTGAGTCCGCGGTGCTTCGGCACGTCCCAGTCGGTTCGAGAGAGGCACATGCCGTAGTCGGCGTAGTAGGCGCCGCTGGACCAGATCTTCGACCCGCTCAGGATCCACTCCTCGCCGTCGCGGGTGGCCCGGGTGGTGATGCCGGCCAGGTCCGAACCGGCTCCGGGCTCTGAAAAGAACTGCACCCACAGCTCCTCGCCCGCCAGGATCCTCGGGATGTGGCGCCGGAGGAAGTCCGGCGAGGCGTGCACCAGCATGGTCCGGGCGCACACCCCCATGGTGGTTCCACCGGCGACGCCGAAGTCCGCCGTCCGGAAGGGACGGGACTCCTCGTTGAAGACGGCCTCGTGGGCCGGCGTCAGACTCTGCCCTCCGTACTCGGTCGGCCAGGTGATGCCCGCATAGCCGGCGTCGAACACCTTGCGCTGGATCACCCGCTCGAGCGCGATCCCCTCGACCGTCTTGTGGTCGACTCCCCGCAGGGACGGCCCGACGTCGGGATCGCGCCGCTCGAGGTTTCCCTCGAGCCACTTGCGTGCCGTAAGGCGGTACTCCTCGAGATCGTTCGCGCTCATGGTGTCCTCCTTCGAGTCCTCGTGGAGCTCGGGTCGTGGTGCAAAGAAGCCGGCTGGGCGGACGCGGGCCGGGTCACAGGCCGTAGAGCTGCCAGATCCGCTCGCGGTGCCACGCCGGCTCCCCGTAGAGGCTGGAGTCGGCGGTCAACCGCCGCAGGTACAGGTGCTGGTCGTGCTCCCAGGTGAAGCCGATCCCCCCGAAGGTCTGGAAGCAGTTCTGGGCCAGCTCGATGGCGCTGTCGCCCACGTAGGCCTTGGCCATGCTCACCACCTCGGCGGCGTTCTCCGCCTCCTCGTCCAGCGCCTCGATGGCGGCGGTGACGATCGCCTTGCTCGACTCGAGCAGCAGGCTGGTGTCGGCGAGCATGTGCTTCATGGCCTGGAACGAGCCGATGGGGCGCCCGAACGCGGTGCGCACCTTGGCGTAGTCGAGGGCCACCGTGAAGTCCTGGTCCATGGCCCCGATCGACTCGGCCAGGGTGAGGACCGCCGCCACCTGCATCTCGCGGTCGATCCCTGCGGCGGCTCCCCCGAGCTCCCCCACCACGTCGGCCGGGGTGAGCTCGACCCCCGAGAACCTGACCGTGCAGAACCGCCTGGTGATGTCCAGACCATCGAGACGGACGATCTCCACCCCCGGCGCACCGGCCGGCACGAGCAGCTGGGTCAGCCCCGTGGGCGACGCGGCGGTCACCAGCAGCCACTCGGCCAGGTGGGCGTCTTGCACCAGCCCCTTGGCGCCCGCCAGGCGCAGCCCGGAGCCGGTCGGCTCGACCGTGGCGCCGGCGCCCGGCTCCCAGCTCCCGCTCGAGTCCGCTGCCGCCCAGGTCGCCACCCGCTCGCCGGCGATCACCGCCGGCAGCACCTTGGCCTGCTGCTCGTCGTTCCCGTAGTGCGCCAGGGCCCAGGCCACCACGTTGCCCGGGACGAACGCCCCGGGCTGGAGGTACCGACCCCGCTCGAGCGCCACGATGGCCGCGTCGGCGAAGCTCTTCCCCGACACGCTGCCGCCGCCGTGCTCCTCGTCGACGAGGAGGGAGTACCACCCGAGGTCCGCCGCCTGGCGCCCGTACGTGGGGTCCACCCCGTCCGCCGACGCCGCCAGCTCGCGGACGTGCGGCAGCGGGCAGCGATCCTCGATGAACCGCGCGGACGTGTCGCGCAGCAATTGCTGGTCGTCACTCAGGTCGAGGTCCACGGGTCATCTCCTCGGTCGACGGTGGACGCCGGTGGGACAACCGCCGGGCCGGTGGGCCCCAACGGTCACGATCGCCAACGCCGCGAATGTGCTCGCCGTGGCAAACATATCGGGGCGATTGGGGGGTCGCCAGTGACGCGCGTCCAGTCAGTCGCCGGACACGTCGAGCGCACCGGGCGCCACCACGTGCCGGAGCTCGGGGTGTCGGACCAAGTAACCGCGGACGAAGGGACAGCTGGGCACCACCAGGAGCGAGCGGTCGGCCGCGTCGCGCAGCGCGAAGTCCGCCAGGCGCGAGGCCAGACCCCGTCCACCCGCCGCCGGGTCCGTCTCGGTGTGCACCATGGTCATCCGCCCGCCTTCGATGCGGTACGTGATGAAGACCAGCACCGCCCCGGCCTCGCGCAGCTCGTAGCGGTGCTCGGCCGGGTTGTCGATCAGCTGGAGTGCCGGGTCCGGCTCAGCGGCCATCGGCACCCACCGAGCTCGGCTCGCGCCCGGCGGGACCGGTCGCTTCCCCGTCGACTGACCCCGGCGTCGCCACGACCCGGCCCGAGCGGGCGGCGGCGCGGATCCCGAACGTCGCCGCGGCGTCCTGGTCGTGGACCAGGGTGGCCGCCAGGGCCCCGGCGAGGGCCAGCCCCGACGCGGCGAAGAACCCGACGTGGTACGCGGTCAAGTTGGGCCGGGCGACGCCGTGCACGAGGTGCACCGCGCCGATCGCCGCCAGGACGGTGGTGAGCACGGCCACCCCGACCGCGCTGGCCAGCTGCCGGTTGGCGTTGAAGAAGCCCGACGCCCGCCCGGTCGACGCCGGGGAGATGCAGGCGAACGCCGCCGCCTGCGAGGGCACCATCAGGTGGGCCATGCACAGTCCGATCAAGAACATCAGCGCCCTCATGTACCACAGGGTCGTCCCGAACCCGGCCAGGGTCATGAGGGCGGTGACCGCGCTCACCCCGACCAGCCCGCCCACCATCACCCGTCTCGGGCCCCACCGGTCGTAGAGCCTCGCCGCCACCTGGGCCCCGAGCATCACCCCGATGGCCTCGGGGAACGTGCTGAGGCCGGCGACCAGCGCCGAGGTGCCGAGCCCGTCCTGGTAGAAGAGGGCCACCAGGTAGAGGCTGCCCAAAAAGGCGGCCATCCCGAGGAACAGCACCAACGAGGTCGACCGGAAGAGCCGGTCCTTCAGTAGCCGGATGTCGAGCAGCGGCTCGGCGGTCCGCAGCTCGAGCACCACCAGGGCCGCCACCAGCACCGCGCCGACGATGCCGGGGATGGCGATGCCCGGCGACGCCCATCCCTTGGCCGGCCCCTCGCTGACCGCGTACATGAGCGAGGCGAAGCCGACGCCGGCCACGACGAAGCCGGGGCCGTCGAAGCGCCCGGGCGCCGGCTCGCGGTGCTCGTCCAAGAACACCGCTCCGAAGAGGACGGCGGCCGCCCCGATGGGGACGTTCACGTAGAACACCCATCGCCACGACAGCTGGGTCACGAGCAGGCCCCCCACGACCGGCCCCAGGGCCGGCGCGCAGGCGGTCGGGATGACCAGGATCCTCGATGCCCGTACCCGCTCGGCCGGAGGGAAGGTCCGGTAGAGCATGGCCATGCCGACGGGGGTGAGCATCCCGCCCCCGACGCCCTGGAGCACCCGGAACACGACCAGCTCCAGCAGGCTGTGGGCCTGTCCGCACAGGGCCGACGCCACGGTGAAGATGGCGATCGCCAGCAACAGGACCCGCTTGGTGCCGAACCGGTCACCCAGCCATCCCGACGCCGGGATGAACACCGCCAGGCTGACCAGGAAGCTGGTGACCACGACGTCGACGTGGGTGGGCGGCACCTGGAACTGCCGCCCGAGCGTGGGCAGGGCGACGTTCACGATGGTGATGTCCATGATCGCCATGAACATGGCCAGCACGTAGACGACGCAGACGCTGACCTTCTGCGAGATGCGGGGCGCCATGTAACCCACTACAGCACGGCTGAGCTCCGCCGGCCGCCTCGGCGGATCGCACAAGGCAACGGCCCAGCACAACGCCCTGGTTTGCCCCGGGCGCCCGGGCAGCCCCTTGCGCCGGACCACACCGGGCGCCACAGTTGGGGCTCGTGGGGCGACCGTGGCCAGAGTGGCGAAAGTGGCCTGTGGGGTGGCGCCGGACGCTGACCGGTGCCACCGCCGTCGTCCTGGGCACGCTCGGCGGCCTCGGATCGAGCCTGTCGTCGAGCTCCCCCGGGGCGGCGGCCACCGTCACCGTGCGGGCGGGTCAGGACCTCTCCGCGCTGGCCGCCGCCTTCGGCACCACCGTTCCCGCCCTGGCCGCGGCCAACGGCATCTCGAACCCCGATCGCGTCCTCGCCGGCACGGTGCTGACGCTGCCGTCCGCCCCGTCGTCGGCCACCGGCGCCGGGGCGACCGCCAACACCGTCGTGGTGGCGCGGGGCCAGACCCTGACCGCCATCGCGACCCGTTACGGCGTCACCGTTTCATCCCTGGTCGCTGCCAACGGCCTGACCAATCCCAACCGGGTGCTCGCCGGCACCCGGCTGGTGGTGCCCCCGCCACCGACGTCCGCCGGCGCAGCCACCGCGCTAGCGGCGTACCGGGCACCGGTGGCGCCGGCGCCCAGCGCGCCTGGCGGCTCCCTGCCCCCCGCCCTGGCCGCCAGCCCGAGCCGGCTCGCCCTGCGACCCGTCTTCGTGCGCTGGGCCGAGGCGCTCGGCGTCCCGGCCGACCTGCTCGAGGCCATGTGCTGGTGGGAATCGGGATGGCAGAGCTCGGTGGTCTCGCCCACCGGCGCCGTCGGGATCGGCCAGCTCGAGCCCCCGACGGTGGCTGCGATGCGGTCCCAGCTCGGGATCCCGGCCCTCGACCCCCGGGTGGCTTCGGACAACATCGAGATGGCCGCCGCCTTCCTCCACGACCTCCTCGTCGCCACCGACGGCAACGTCTCGGAGGCGCTGGCCGGCTACTACCAAGGCCTCACGTCGGTGGCCAAGGTGGGACTGCTCCCCTCGACGACGCAGTACGTCGCCGGGATCAGCGCCTACCGCTCGTGGTTCAGCTGAGCCTGCGCCACCCTCGAGCCGCGGCCCGGGACTGCGGGCGGGTACCCACCGGCCCCGCAGCGGCGCGAAGGTGTGGAGCACGACAAATGATCGGAGGCGCGATGCAAGACGGCGGGCACCAAGCGCGCGGCGGCGGTCCGATGGATCCCTTGCTCCGGGAGCTCCTCGACTTCGGTCTGGTCGAGGTCGACCCGGACCGGGGCGGATGGCGACTGGTCGAGTCGGCCAGCCGGCGCCTCACCGAGCTGGCGGCACCGCGCCCGCCGGCCGACAAGATCATCTACTTCGGTCATCGGTGCTCCTCGTGCGGCGAGCTCCGACCGACGCGGATCTACCCGGGCGGCCTGATGTGCGACGAGTGCCGCCTGGCATCGGAGGACGGCTGGGTACCGCCGGCCGTGGCGACTCAGGAGGGCTGGGCGGGCGCAACCGGACCACCGGCTTCGGCAACCCGAGACCGTTGGGCCGGGCCGGCCTCGCCGGCGTCGGGCCTCACTGCCTGAGCGAGAGCCGACAGCGCCCGGACCGGTACCGCCCGGGCCGGTACCGCCCGGGATGCCCCGGGCGCCGCGACGCCGGGCCCGGTGCGCCGGGTGGGCCCCGGTAGGTTGAGGCCGGTGTCGACCCGCCGCCTCCTCCTCGTGCACCACACCCCTTCGCCGGCCGTGCACGCCCTGGACCTCGCCGTCGTGGAGGGTGCACGTGATCCGGCCATCGAAGGAGTCGAGCTCTACCTCCGTCCGGCGCTGTCGGCGACCGCGTCCGACGTCCTCGAGGCCGACGGGCTGCTGCTGGGATCGCCGGTCAACCTGGGCTACCTGTCGGGCGCGCTCAAGCACTTCTTCGACCAGATCTACTACCCGTGCCTCGAGGCGACCCGGGGACGGCCTTTCGGGGCTTACCTCCACGCCAACGACGACGCGACCGGGGCGCTGCGTGCCCTCGTCGCGATCACCACCGGGCTGGGATGGCAGCTCTCCCAGCCACCGCTCGTCGTCGCGGGGCCGCCCGACGCCGAGGACCTGGCGGCGTGCCGCGAGCTGGGCGCCGCGGTGGCGGCCGGGCTGACGCTCGGATCCTGAGCTCTCACCATGACGACACGCGCCTCGGCGCGCGAGACTCCGCCCCGATGACGACCCTGCGCGATCTCCTCGTGTTGGCACCTGGGTCAGCGTCGTCGACCCCCGCGCCAGAGTCGAGCGCGACCGACAGCGATGTCGTGCGCCTGGTCGCCACCCCGGCGGGATCAGGCTTCCTCTTCGGCGGCCTCACGTTGGCCATCGGCCTACGCGCGGCCATGCAGACCGTGGACCACGGCCTCGAGCCGAAGTCGCTGCATGCGCTGTTCATGCGCCCCGGCACGTGGGGCGACCCCCTCGACGTCACCGTCGCCAGGGTCAACGACAGCCGGGCATTCGCCGTCCGCCGCTCGGTGGTGAGCCGCGAGCGCCGCACGATCGCCGAGATGGTAGTGGTCGCCCACCGCCCCGAAGGCGGGTCCGACCACCAGCACGAGGCGGCGTCCTCGGCCGACGGGGTCGACCAACTGGCACCGGTCCCGGCCCGCCTGCCCATCCCCGAGCTGATGGAGGTCCGACCGGTGCCGCCGAGCGACTGGAGCAGCGGGGCGTCGGTGCACCCGTACTGGGCCCGTTTCGACGGTTTCGCGGGGTTCAGCGCCGTCGAGCGTTGGTGCGCCGTCGCCTTCCTGTCGGACTACATGGTGATCGCCACTCCGTTCGCCAAAGGCTCTACCGAAGGTTCAGAGTTCCTGTCGCGCACACTCAGCCAGACCGTCTGGTTCCACCGGCCGATGTCCGGCGAATGGATGCTGGCCTCGGCCAAGCCGATCACGGTCGTCGACGGCCGCTTCACGAGCAACGGCTCGATCCACGACGAGCACGGGCGCCTCGTCGCATCCTTCGTCCAGGAGGGCATCCTGCGACCCAACGACCTTCCGGTGCCGTAGCGTCCCGAGGAGCACGGGGGCGACGAAGTCACTGACGCGGCAGCGAAATCGGGCCGGCATCGGGGGGTGCCCAGGCTCACCGGAACGCCCAAACGGCGAAAATACGGCGGTATTCCCTCACTTCGGCCCGTTCATCGTGCACAATGGTCGCCATGAACAAGCGCGACCTCGCAAAGGCAGTAGCCGTTCAGGCCGACGTGGACCTCCCGACGGTGTCGCGGGTCCTCGAAGGGTTCACGGACGTGGTGACGTCGGTGGTGTCCAAGGGCGAGTCCGTCTTGATCACCGGCTTCGCCAAGTTCGCCAAGGTCGAGCGGGCGGCCCGCATGGGCCGCAACCCCGCCACCGGTGAGCAGATCCGCATCAAGGCGTCCAAGCGGGCCCGGATCACCCCGGCCAAGACGTTCAAGGACGCCGTGCTGGCGCCGTCGGCGGCGCCGAAGCTGGCACGAGGCGTGTGGCCGGTGGACACCGACGCGTTGAAGCAGGCCGGAAAGACGGCGCCGGCCGCGCCGGCAAAGCGGGCGGCGACCACCACCGCCACCCGGGCGACGGCGAAGAAGGCGCCGGCCAAGCGCGCCCCGGTGAAGAAGGCGCCGGCCAAGCGGGTTCCCGCCGCCCGTGCCGCTGCAACCAGAGGCACGAAGAAGGCTGCGCCCGCTGCCCGCAAGGCGCCCACCAAGGCCGTTGCCACCCGTCGGGCCCCGGTCAAGAAGGCCGTCGGCCGGCCGCGCGCTCGTTGATCCCCCGCCCCGCCGATCGGTCCTATTGGTCGGGTTGGTCGGGCGGCAGATCCCGGTAACGCCGGAACACGTCGGTGAGGTGCGCGAGCGCTTGGTCCGGCAGGTGGTCGGGTCCCACCTGACCGACGAGCGAGATCGTGGTCCGGAGCTGCTCGAGGTACTCGCTGCAGTTGGGGCACCGGCGCAGGTGCCGGCGCAGCCGGCGGCGCTCGCGCCAGGGCAGCGTGCCCTCGAGATATTCGGTCATGAGCGCCACGGCCTGGCGGCAGAGGATGTCGTTGCCCAAAAGGCGCACGCTCATCGTCCCTTCAGATGACGGTCGAGCGCCGCTCGCACGTGGTTGCGACCACGGTGCAGCAGGACCCGGTGGTTGCCCTCGGTGATCGAGAGCACGTCGCACACTTCAGCGCTCGAGAGCCCCTCGATGTCGCGCAAGATTACAACGACGCGCTGAGCATCGGGCAGGCTGTCGATCGCTTGGCGTACGAGCGGAACCAGCGCCGCCGCCACCACCTTGTCCTCGGACTGCTCGGTCCACGGCTGCACTTCGGCCGCCCACGCACCGTCGGGACCGAACCAACGCGCCTCGACGCCCGGCTCCTGGGGGTCGAAGGGGATCGAACGGTGCTCCTTGGCTGCCGACGACCGGGCGCGGTGCACGCAGATCCGGAAAAGCCAGGTGCGGAACGACGAGCGGCCCTCGAATCCGTCGAGCCCCCGCAGGACCGCCATCCAGGTGTCCTGCGCCACGTCCTCGGCGAGGTCGCGTCGCCCGAGCACCGACCGGGCGACGCCGACCAGCCGCCCGTGGTAGCGGGCCACCAGCGCCGCGAAGGCTGCCTCGTCGCCTGAGCGAGCGGCACCCAGCAGCTCCTCGTCCCCCGACACGGCGGCCACAGTAGGCCAGTCGCGCCCCCGGGCATCTTTCGGTGTAACACCAGCACCCCGCCGAAGGACTAGTCCACTGAGGTCGCCCGAGCGGTCGAGCAGTGGCGGCAGCGACGAGAGGAGCGCGTCATGGGAGTCCTGCGCCGTGTGGGCGTCTACGCGGGGGCCGCGGCGGCCCTCCTCGCTACCGGTGACGCGACGCTGGGAAGCGCCGCGTCCGCCATCGGTGCTCCGGCCCAGGGGTGGGCCCCGCCGGCTGTCTTCGTCCAGACCGACAACCCGGCAGGGAACCAGGTGGTCGCCTACCGGCGCGCCGGGGACGGCACCCTGGTGGGCGGGCAGGCGTACGCCACCGGGGGCCTCGGGGGCGTGGTGAACGGCTCGCAGGTCGACCACCTGGCCTCGGAGGGATCGCTCGCGTACGACCCGGCCCAATCGGCCCTGCTGGCGGTCAACGCCGGCAGCAACACCGTGTCGCTCTTCGCCGTCCACGGTGACCAGCTCCAGCTGCGACAGGTCGTCGCCTCGGGTGGGAGCTTTCCGGTGAGCATCGCGGTGCGGGGCGACCTGGTCTACGTGCTCAACGCCCTGGGCGGCGGATCGGTGGCCGGGTACGTGCTGAGCTCGGGCCACCTCCAGCCGATCCCCGGCTGGACCCGCCCGCTGGGCCTGGGCACCACGCCGGCCACCACGTTCACCGCCACGCCGGGCCAGGTGGCCTTCTCCCCTGACGGCCGCCAGCTGCTGGTGACCACCAAGGGCACCGGCAACGCCATCGACGTCTTCGGCGTCGGATGGTTCGGCAACCTTTCGGCGGCCCCGGTGGTCAACGTCGAGCCGGGCGCCGTGCCCTTCGGGGTCTCCTTCGACGGCGCCGGCCGGTTGCTGGTCGCCGAGGCGGGCCCCAACGCGGTGCAGAGCTTCGCGCTGCTCGGCAACGGGACCCTGACCCCGATCGCCACCCTGGCGACCGGCCAGGCCGCCACCTGCTGGATCACCGGCCAGGGGGCCAGCTTCTTCGTGTCCAACGCCGGCAGCGGGGACCTCAGCGACGTCCGCTCGATCGCCGGCCACCTGACCGGCTCGGGCACGACCGCTACCGATCCCGGAACGGTGGACGCCACCCTCAGCGGTGACGGCCAGTTCCTCTACGTCCAGACCGGGGCGAGCGGCATCGTCGACGAGTACCACGTGAACCCGGGCGGGACCCTCACTCAGATCGGTGCGGTCACCGTCCCCGGGTCCCAGGGCGGAGAGGGCATCGCGGCCGGGTGAATCCCGGCCGGGTGAACCGACCGCCGGATCACGGATCGAGCGTCGCCGAACGAAGGCCGACCGGCGCCCGTGACGTAGACGGCATCGGCGGTACTTGCGGCACCGGCGACCCACCTGGCTCGGGAGCGGGAGCGGGGCGTCCAAGGAGGGTCACCGCCGGCACCATGCTCGCGAACGCCATCGCCGCGGTGACCCACCACCCGTTGCGGAACGCACCCAGCGCCACCGCCCCCGGTCCGGTGGCGGTGCCGAGCACCGCGACGAGCACCGCGACGCCGAGGGCAAGGCCGGTCTGGCGGACCATGTTGATGACCGCCGAGCCGGTCGCGAATTGCTGGGGAGGCAGGGAGGCCGAGCCGGTCGCCATCATGGTGGGCAGCGTCAGCCCGACACCGACGCCGGTGAGCAGCATGCCGCCGAGCATCCCTGCCAGGTAGTCGGGCCGGACGGTCACCGCCAGAGCCCACCACGTGGCCCCGGCCCCGAACGACGTGGCGCCGAGGGCGATGACCGCCGCCGGGCCGTAACGGGCGATGAGCCGTCCGGCGACGAGGAAGGAGACGACCGGGACCATGATCGGCCCGGGGGCGATGGCCAGCCCCGCCCGTAACGGCGACCAGCCCCAGGCGCCCTGCTCCCACAGCACCACCGACAGGAGCATGGCTCCGAAGGCGGCCGAAAAGAAGATCGCCACCAGCGAGGCCCCGGTAAAGGCGCGGGACCTGAACAGTGACGGGTCGATCAGCGGGGCGCCACTCCGCCGGCAGTGGACGATGAACAGCGCCAGGCACGCCGCGGCACCGCCCAGCGTGCCCACCACGCCGGCCGAGCCCCATCCCCACCCACCACCTTCGACCAGGCCGAAGGTGAGGGCGCCCACACCGGCGGTGGCCAGCACCACACCGAGAGCCCGCGGCGACCGGGTCGGCTGACCGGGGATCCCCGGAAGCCGCCGGTGCCCCACGATCAGGGCGCCGATGCCGATCGGGACGTTCACCACGAACACCCACCGCCAGCTGACCGCCACCAGCAGGCCGCCGACCACCGGGCCCAACGCCGCCGCCAGGCCGCCGGTGGCGGTCCAGGCCCTGACCGCGCCCGACCGGCGCTCGGGCGCCGAAGCAGCCAGCACGAGCCCGAGGGAGGTGGGTGTGAGCAGGGCGGCCCCGGCTGCCTGCACCAGCCGGAAACCGACGAGCATCCCGACGCTGTCCGACGCCGCACAGGCGGCGGAGGCGGCGGTGAACAGGGCCACCCCGAGCAAGAAGCCGCGGTCCCGCCGGTAGCGGTCGGCCAGCCGGCCGAAGAAGACCAGCAGCGAGGCGTAGACGATGGCGTACCCGTTGAGTACCCACGAGAGCTGGCCGAGGTCGGACGCGTGCAGGTCCCGGGCGATCTGCGGGAGGGCGACGTTGACGATGAACAGGTCGAGGCTCGCCAGGACGACCCCGGCGCACACGATGACCAGCACCTGGCGCTCCGACGCGGCCGCCTTCCGGGCCCGCTTCTGACTTAGTAGCATCATAGTCAGAAATGTAGGAGCTGACTATTGTTTAGTCAAGCCAGATCCACCGGAGAGGGGTCACATGGCCGCAGCGTTGACGATGACCGGGGAGCTGGACCCACGCGACGGGTGGGAGGCGACCCGGTGCCCCGTGGCCGGCGCCCTCGACGTGGTCGGCAACCGGTCCACGCTCCTCGTGCTCCGCGAGGCGTTCTACGGCGCCACCAAGTTCGACGAGTTCGTGCGACGGTCGGGCATCAGCGAGCCGATCACCGCGGCGCGCCTGAAGGAACTGGTGGCGGCCGGCTTGATGGAGCGCCGCACCTATCGCGAGGCCGGGCAGCGGACCCGGATGGACTACCACCTGACCGACATGGGGGTGGACCTGTTTCCGGCGATCGCGGCGCTGTTCCAATGGGGCAACCGGTGGCTGGACCCCGCCGGCGCCGCGTTCGAGCACCACGCCTGCGGGGCCGAGGTCCACACCGAGCTGCGCTGCTCCGCCGGCCACCAGGTCGAGGTGGCGGACATCGACCTGGTGGCCCGGCCCCGAACGGCCCGCTCCCCCGGCCCGGCCGCCGGCTGAGCGGCCAGGTCTCAGACCTGGTGCTGCCTCACGAGCACCCGCTGGTGCTGCCTCACGAGCACCCGCTGGTGCTGCCGCAGCTCCCGCACACGTAGCAGGAACCGGCCCGCTGCATGACGTTGCCGCAGCTGTAGCAGTAGGGGGCGTCGCGCTGCTCGCTCCGTCCGATCATGAGCGGCACCGCGTCGGCCCGCCCGGTGGGCGGACCAGCCACCAGGTAGCCGGGCCTGCCCGGGTCCGACGGCGCGCGCAACCCGTCGTCGACGAGCCCGACCGAGGGGGTGGCGCTCTCCTCGACCCCGGGCAGGGTCGGCTGGGTGCGCTCGGAGGTGGAGAGGACACCCAGGTCGTTGCGCTCCGCCGGCGTCAGGTAGTCCAGCGCGAGCCGGCGGAAGATGTAGTCCACCAGGCTGGTCGAGATCCGCAGGTCCGGATCGTCGGTGATCCCCGCCGGCTCGAACTTCATGTTGGAGTACTTGCGGACATAGGTGGCCAGCGGCACCCCGTGCTGGAGCCCGAGGCTGATCGAGATGGAGAAGGCGTCCATGATGCCGGCCAACGTCGAGCCCTGCTTGGAGACCTTCACGAAGACCTCGCCCGGCCGGCCGTCCTCGTACTCCCCGACCGTCACGTAGCCCTCGCAGTCGGCCACCCGGAAGGCGAAGGTGTTCGAGCGGCGGCGCCGGGGCAGGCGCTCGCGGACCGCCCCGACCACCAGCGGCTCGACCGTACGGGCCCGCTCGTGCTCGAGTGCCGCCTCCAGCTGGGCGATGCGGTCGGCCACTTCCCGTGCTCGGGCCTCGGCCTGGGACCCCGGGGGGGCGTCGTCGCCGCTGGTGTCCTTTTTGGAGGTCGACAGGGGCTGGGCCACCTTGCAGTTGTCCCGGTAGATGGCGACCGCCTTGACCCCGAGGCGCCACGCGTCGATGTGCAGTTGCTCGACGTCCTCGACCGTGACGTCCTCGGGCATGTTCACCGTCTTGGAGATGGCTCCGCTGATGAAGGGCTGGACGGCGCCCATCATCTTGACGTGACCCGAGTAGTGGATGGCGTTGTCCCCCATCGAGCACGCGAACACCGCCAGGTGCCCGGGGCTCAGGTGCGGTGCACCGAGGATCGACATGTGCTCGTTGACGTAGGCGATGATGTCGGAGATCTGGGCTTCGGTGTAGCCGAGGCGGTGCAGGGCCCGGGGGACGGTCTGGTTGACGATGGACATGTTGCCCCCGCCCACCAGCTTTTTGGTCTTCACCAGCCCCAGGTCGGGCTCGACGCCGGTGGTGTCGCAGTCCATCAGCAGACCGATCGTCCCCGTTGGGGCGAGCACCGACGCCTGGGAGTTGCGGACCCCGTACTCCTCGGCCAGCTCGACCGCCTCGTCCCAGGCCGACTGGGCCGCCGACAGCAGCTCGGTCGGGACGAGGTCCTCGTCGATGCGGGACACCTCGGCCTGGTGCTTGCGCAGCACGTGCAGCATCGGGTCGGCGTTCTCGTAGAAGCCGGCGAACGGCCCCATCCGGGCGGCGGTGCGGGCGGAGGTGGCGTACGCCTGGCCGGTCATGAGGGCGGTGATGGCGCCGGCCCAGGCCCGCCCCTCGTCGGAGTCGTACGGGGAGCCGTGGGCCATCAGGAGGGCGCCCAGATTGGCGTAGCCGATCCCGAGCTCACGGAACCGCCGGGAGGTCTCGGCGATCGCCGCGGTCGGGTAGTCGGCGTTGCCCACCAGGATCTCCTGCGCGCTGAACACGACGGCCACCGCGGAGCGGAAGGCGTCCACGTCGAAGGCGCCGTCCTGCTTCAGGAACTTCAGCAGGTTGAGGCTGGCCAGGTTGCACGCCGAGTCGTCGAGGTGCAGGTACTCCGAGCACGGGTTGCTGCCGTTGATCCGGCCCGAGTTGGGCGCGGTGTGCCAGGCGTTGATGGTCGTGTCGTACTGGAGGCCCGGATCGGCGCACTCCCATGCGGCGTGGGCGATCTGGCGGAACAGGTCCCGGGCCGGCACCCGACGCAGGACGCTCCCGTCGGTGCGGGCGGTGAGCTCCCAGTCCGACCCGTCGACCACCGCCTGCATGAACTCGTCGGTCACCCGGACCGAGTTGTTGGCGTTCTGGTACTGGGTCGAGTGGCTGTCGGCACCGTCGAGGTCCATGTCGAACCCGGCGTCGCGCAGCACCCGGGCCTTGCGCTCCTCGATCGCCTTGCACCAGATGAAATCCTCGATGTCGGGATGGTCCGCGTCGAGGATGACCATCTTGGCGGCACGGCGGGTCTTGCCGCCCGACTTGATGGTGCCGGCCGACGCGTCGGCGCCCCGCATGAAGCTGACCGGTCCCGACGCGGTGCCGCCGCCCTTCAGCAGCTCGTGCGACGAGCGGATCCGGGACAGGTTCACCCCCGCCCCCGAGCCTCCCTTGAAGATGGTTCCTTCCTCGGTGTACCAGTTGAGGATCGAGTCCATCGAGTCCTCGACCGACAGGATGAAGCAGTTGTGCACCCGGAGATTGGCACTCAGGTACTCACCGCTCTCGGTTTGGATGTCGTAGACGTCCATGTCGCCGATCTCTTCGATCGACTCGATCTCGAGCCGCTTGACCTGGCGCGCCCCCCGCCCGTCGAGCCCCAGGCTGACCTCGAGCTTGGCTGCCTTGGCCGGGTCGACGAAGCCGATCTCCTCCGCAAAGGCTGCCCGATCACCAAGCGCCTGGATGCTCAGCGACCAGCACCCCCGCCTGTCGCTTCGGCGGTCCGGCTTGAAGCGGACCCGGGAGAAGATCCCGAAGCGCGCCAGGAGGGCCTGAGCTCCCCGAACGACCCCCTCGGAGATCATTGCCATGCCGACCACGGCCGACCGACGCTTGATCGAGACGTAGCCCTCGGCCTGAAAGAGGCTCCGAAGGTACGCCCGCACCACGGGGAGCGGCGCGGTGAGCAAGCGATCCGGGACGGTCATGTCGACGCCCCGTGTGCGCAGGCCCCACGACTCGACGAAGTCACTCAGCACGGCGCCGTAGAGCCGCGTCCGCCGGCAGTCGAGGTCGGCACTGACGGTCTCGACGGTGCGTTCGTGGCGGTGGACGCCGGGGAACACCATGTCGATCGCCGCGGTGACCCATTCGAGCTCGGCGTCGGTGACGGTCATCGCCTCGATGGTCAACGAACGGTTGGTGCCGTCGTACTGGCCGACGAACCCGTCCGACTGCAGCCAGCCGGCCAGTGCCGCCTCTGCGATGTCGTGGCGCGTGATCTCGGCCGATCCGAACGCCTCCGAGCGATGCCAGGTGAGCTGGTCCCCCGGGCGCAGCTCGCCGGCCGGGACGAACCTTCCGTGGCGATCGCCGCTTGCCCGCCAGACGAGGTGGTCCGCAGTGACCTCGAGCTGATGGCCCGCTTTGGTGTGGACCCTCAGCACCGGCTTCGTCCCGTTGTGCTTCACCGCCACGATCCTGGTGACGCCGCTCGCGTCGAGCACCTTCGCCCCGATGGCCCGCTCATCCACCAGCTGCCCGATCGGCACCAGCCCGTCGGGCGTGCTGACCAACGCTCGGTACGGCTGGCACGCCGCAGCCTGCTGCGGCACGCCCGCCACGCCGATGTTGAACCACACCGGCGAGTTGAAGGCCGCCTTCTGGTGCACGATGAGGTGCTTGAGCTCGTCGCTGAAGACGGCGGCCTCCTCGTCGTCGACGAAGTAGCCGTCCTTCATCCCCCACCCGGTGATGGTGTTGACCACCCGGTCCGCCACCTGGCGCAGGGACCACTCCCGCTCGGGCGTGCCGAGCGTCCCCCGGAAGTACTTCTGGGCCAAGATGTTGGTGGCGTTGAGGCTCCAGGACTCGGGGACCTCCACGCCCAGCTGCTCGAAGGCGACCGACCCGTCCCGGAAGTTGGTGATCCGGGCGTCGCGCCGCTCCCAGCGGACCTCGTCGTAGGGATGCACGCCCTCGGTGGTGAAGTGACGGCGAATGCCGATCCCGACTCGCTGGGGGGCGATGGCCATGGCTGAGTCCTCCGTGGTGTCTGGTCTGACGTGCCGCCTCGGAACGGGCTGGGGGCCCAAACACAACATCTGGTGGCCGAGACGGGCGCACCCACCAGATGCTGTGGTCATTACAGCACTGTAGTTACGCCGTTGTCAACGGATGCGCACGGGCGTCCGCCCTGCTCCCCGGCCGTTCGCGATCATTAGCAGGCGCGACCGCCGGCGCCGGCGGAGCGAGCGCACGGCCCCGGAGCAGGCCCGCGCCTCGGGGGGCCGGCTACTCCTCGGACCCGGTCGACTCCGCGCTGACGGCGCGGACCTCCTCCACGCTCACCCCGTCGACCTCGTGGATCTCGGCCTGCAAGAGCTCGACCAGCTGCTCGTCGACCAGCTCGATCACGAACTCGTCCACCGCCTGGCCGTCGCCGCGCCCGAGGATGTCGATCGACACGATGTCGCCGCCCACCGCGCCGATCCGGCTGGCCACCAACCCCAGCGCGCCGGGGCGGTCGGGAAGCACGATGCGCAACACGAATCCTGGCATGGGCTCACGCTAGGCGGCCCGTGTGAACGCTGCGTTTCGACGTCGACCGCCGTTGGCTCAGTTGAGCTTGGTCAGTGCCCGGCGGAGGTTGCGCACCGCCTGGCCGATCCGCTTGTCGTTCTCGATCAGGGCGAAGCGCACGTGGCCGTCGCCTCCCGGACCGAAGCCCACGCCGGGCGACGTGGCGACGCCGGCCTCTTGGACCAGGTACTTGGCGAACTCGAGCGAACCCAACTCGGCGTAGGGCTCGGGGATGGGGGCCCACACGAACATGGTCCCCTTGGGCGGGGTCACGTGCCACCCGATCCGGTTGATGCCCTCGCAGAGCGCGTCGCGCCGGGCCCGGTAGATGGCGTTGAGCTGCGCCGGGTAGTCGGGCGCCTCGTTCATGGCGACGATGGCCGCGATCTGGATCGGCTGGAAGGTGCCGTAGTCCAGGTAGCTCTTGAGCTTGGTGAGCGCCTGGACGATCTCGGGGTTGCCGACGAGGAACCCGACCCGCCAGCCGGCCATCGAGAACGACTTGGTCAGCGTGTAGAGCTCGACCGCCACCTCCTTGGCCCCGGGCACCTGAAGGATCGACGGGGGGCGGTAACCGTCGAAGCCCAGGTCGGCGTAGGCGAAGTCGTGCACCAGCACCACCTCGTGCTCGCGGGCGAACTCGACCAGGCGGGTCATGAACCCGAGGTCGACGCAGGCCGTGGTCGGGTTGTGGGGGAACGACAGCACGATCACCCGCGGTTTGGGCCAGGTGGAGTCCCAGGCCTCGACCAACGACCCGAAGAAGGCGTCACCGGGGTCCGACCCGCCGCTCTCCGCGTCCGGGCCGCCCACCCCCGGGGCCGGCCCGGCCAGGCGCACCTGGTGCACGTCGGCGCCGGCGAAGAGGGGCGCGTAGATGTGGATCGGGTAGGACGGCGACGGCACCAGGGCGGTGTCCCCGGGACCGACCAGCACCCACATGACGTGCGACAGGCCCTCCTTGGCCCCGATGGTGGTCACCACCTCGCGCTCGGGGTCGAGCGCCACGCCGAACTGGCGCTGGTAGAGATCGGTGATCGCCTGGCGCAGCTTGGGGATGCCCTTGCTGGCCGAGTACCGGTGGTTGCGCGGGTTGTGGGCCGCCTCGGACAGCTTCTCCACCGCCACGTCGGGCGATGGCAGGTCCGGGTTCCCGAAGCCGAGGTCGATCACGTCGTTGCCGGCTCGCCGAGCCGCCAGCTTCAGGTCGTTGATGGTGGCGAAGACGTAGGGCGGGAGGCCGTTGACCCGGCGGAATTCCATGGCCCACGCTATCGCCCGCCCGCGAGCCGACCGGCGCACTCGACCAGCAGGGCCAGCGGGACGGGCCACGCGAACACCGCCCACGACGCCCCGGCCTCGTCGAGGCGTCCGAGAAGCCGGGCCAGGCCCTCGCGCCGGGCGTCGGGGCCGGCGCCGGCATCCCACGCCGCCGCCGTCGGACCGCCCCAGGTCACTTCGGTGCGCCGCCCCTGCTCGGCCACGGCCGCCGGGTCGGCCGACCACAGGTTCACCGCCGACCCGGTGGCCTCGGCGACCGCCCGGGTCCGGGCCGACCCGCCCCCGATCCACACCGGCACCCCGCGCGAGCGCAGGACCGAGGCGCAGTGACCCATGGCGGCACGGCGGTCGGCCGCCGAGCCGGCCGGCACGCCGTAGGCCTCGTTTTCGGCGTGGCTCAGCCGGTCCCCGGTGCCGAGACCGCCGATGACCCGGCCCGGCGCCAGGGCCTCGAGCGCTCCGAACTGCGACAGCAGCACCTCGTCGGCGACGATGCCCACCCGGGCCACCAGGGGGCCCAGCCACAGCCGGCGAGTCCGCCGGGCCACCGCCGCCAGCACCGGAAAGGGCGCCAGGGCGGGTCGCTCGGGCTGGCCCATCGGCCACAGGTGGTCGTAGCAGAAGACGCCGTCGACGCCGACCTGCTCGGCCTCGTGGGCGACCTCCAGCGCGTCCTCGGCCGTCCGGCGGAAGCTCGGCAGCACGACGCCCGTCCTCATCGGAGCCCGCCCCGGCGGGCGGCCATCGCCGCGCCCACCGCCCCGGCCCGCTCGCCGAACCGGGCGGCCACCAGGCCGATCCCGGGCCACGCACCACGCCCGGGGAGCCGCTCCACCAGGGCCCGCCGGGTGGGCCCGAGCAGCGTCTCTCCGAGCTCGGCCAGGCCCCCGCCCACGACGACGAGGGCCGGGTCGAGGACGGCGGCCAGGTTGGCCAGGCCGAGCGCCACCCACTCGGCCAACTCGCCCAGCACCGCCAACGCCTCGGGATCGCCGGCCAGCGCCGCCGCCCCCACGTCCTCCCCCCGCACCCGGGCCATGTCGCCGCCCGCCGCGCCGAGCACCCGGGTCAGCCGACCAGAGGAGGCTGCCCGGCCCGCCAGGCGGAGGAGCCCGGCCCCCGAGGCGAACCGCTCCCAGCAGCCCCGCCGACCGCAGGGGCAGGGGGGGCCGTCGGGGTCGACGACCATGTGCCCGACCTCGGCCGCGAACCCCTGGGCCCCGGTGCGGAGCCGCCCGTCGGAGACCACCCCGCCGCCGATCCCGGTCCCGAGCGTCACCATCAGCGCCTCGGCCACCCCGCGGGCGGCCCCGGCGCGCGCCTCGGCCAACGTCGCCAACGTGGCGTCGTTGTCCACCCAGACGTCCCGAAGTCCCGTGCGACGGAGCGCCCCGGCGAGGTCGACCCCCACCGCCTCTGGGAGGTTGGGGGCGAACGTCAGTCGCCCGTGGGCATCGGCCACCCCCGGGAGCCCCACACCGAGCGGCTCGCCGGGGACCAGGCGGTCGGCCCCCGCCCCCGACGGCCGCCCGGCGAGCAGGGCCACCGCCTGCGACACCATCTCGACCAGCGTCGCCGTCGGCTCCTCACCCGGCCGCGGCCGGGGTGTGGGCAGGCGTACCTCGCCCACCACCAGATCGCGATCGTCGAGGGCGACCGCCAGGACCTTGGTCCCCCCGACGTCGAGCCCGTAGGAGATCACCGGGCCGGCCCCGCCGCCCTCATTCGCCAGACTCGGCCCGCACCCTCAGGTCTCGCAGCGCGGTGGCCATGATGCGGCTCTGGGCTCGAAGCTTGATGAACCCGGGGATCGGCACCCGCAGCTCGACCTCGAGGTGGTAGGTCAGCTCGGTGCCGTCGTCGATGGGATCGAAGACGTAGGTCCCGTCGAGCTTGGTGGTGATGTCGCCCTGGGTGAGCCGCCAGGCCAGGGTGCGGGGCGCGTCCGTGTAGTCGTAGGCCAGGGTGTAGCTCGTGCTGCGTCCGAAGGCCGCCGCACGAAAGCTCACCAGCGACGGTCGATCGCGCTCGTCGCGCTCGTGGACGGTGATCTCCTTGATGTCGCGTGCCCACTCCGGATAGCGCTCGATGTCGGCGGCCACCGCGAAGCAGCGGGCCGGTGACGCTGCGACGTGCATACGTTCAGTGGCCTGGTCCGCCACCGTCACCTCCAGTCGGCGGCGTCATGTCACCGAGTCCTCGCCACGCACCGCCTGCCTGACGACTGCCGCCGGCCTGCCCGGCGACTGCCGTCAGCCTGCCACCTCCGCCAGGGCCCCGGCCAGCTTGGCGGCGAGGCCGTCGCGGGAGAAGGAGTCGAGCACCCGGGCCCGGCCGGCCGCCCCCATGCGCCGCCGCAGATCGCCGTCGACCAGCAGCCGGCGCAGCGCGAGGGCCACCGATCCGGGATCTTCGGGGCGAGGGACCACCAGACCGGTCACCCCGTCGTCGACGGCCTCGGCGACGCCGCCGCTGCGGCCGGCCACCTGGGGGATGCCGGCCGCGGCGGCCTCGAGGAAGACGATCCCGAACCCCTCCTGCTCGAGCCCCAGCCAACGGTTCCGGCACGGGAGGGCGAAGACGTCACCGGCGCCGAGCAGGGCGGCCTTCGCCGGTTCGGAAAGGCGACCGAGCAGGCGGACGGGCGCCCGCTCGGCGGCGATCAGGCGCGCCAGCCGAGGCTCGTCGCGCCCGGCACCGGCGATCGCCACGACGAGCCCGGGGAACGACGGCACCAGCCGCGCCGCCGCTCGCACCAGCACGTCCATCCCCTTGCGCGGCACGAGCCGGCTGAGACTGACCACGAGCGGGCCCTCGGTCGGCAGCCCGAGCTCAGCCCGGGCCCGGGTCCGGGCGACCGGGCCCAGCGGCCGAACGGCCGCACCGTCGACCCCGGGCGGAAGGACCACGAGCGGCGGGAGCGGGGCGCCTCGCAGCGCCCGGCGCGCCTCGTCGGCCACGTAGTTCCCCGCGGCCACCACGAGCGCCGCTCGCGACACCACGTGCTCGACCAGTCGGCGACCGACCGGCATGCGGGCCGGGATGACCACCTCGGCGCCGTGCAGCACCACGCCGTAGGGCACACCCAAGTGGGGCCCGAGCAGCCCGAGCGGCAAGGCCGGGTCCACCATCACCAACGAGGCTCCGACCTCGTGGGCGAGCGAGCGGACCCGGCGCAGGTTTGCTGGTGTCGGGAAGTACAAGATCCGCCCAGGGGCCCGCCGGATGTCGAAGGCGGCAGCTCGTTGGGTGGCGTCGAAGGTGGCGTGCTCGGGATGCGAGCTGGCCGTCAGGACCACGAAGCTCTCCGGGTCGAGCCGCCCCCACAGGTCCCAGATGTAGGCCTGGATGCCACCGACCTTGGGGGGGAAGTCGTTGGTCACCAACAGGTGCCGGGTCATCGAGATGCCGACACCGCCATGCTGGGCTCAGCCGGCCCGCCGGTCGAACAGGAGGCTCGGCACGAGCCCGGCCCGCTCGAGCAGCCGCATGGCTCGGGCTTCGGCGGCGTCGATGACCACGGCGTCCTCGGCCTCCCGCTCGAGCAGGAAGCTGACCACGCAGTCCTCACAGGCGTCGGTGTGCTGCATCGAGCACTGGTCGCAATCGATGGTGAGCGGGGAGGTGAGTGCCGATGCTGCCATGGGGTGCCCCTTCCGGACGGTCCGCGGTTCTCGCTGTCGGCACCCAGCATGACGGGGGGTTGTAACGCTTCGACCTGATCGTTACGGCTCGACCGGGGCCGGGCCGGCCACCAGCCGCGGCACGACGGGCCCTTCGCCGGCAAATGCTCGGGCGAGCTCGGCGGCCACCTGGTCGGCCGCCCATGCCACCCCTTCGGTCGCGACGCGCGACGCGGCGCCGTCGACCGCGACGAAGAACGGGGCCCCGTGGACGCCGTACGCCGCGTAGCTCTCGTCGGACATGACGACGGCCAACCCCGGCGAGGCCAGGCGCACCAGCTCGTCGACGTCCTCGCCCTCCGGTCCCCGGGTCACGACGACCGTCCGCACGGCGGGCGCCGGCACCCCGGTCGCCGGCGTGGCACCGGCCGCCGGCGTGGCACCGGCCGCAGGCCCCTCGGACGGGGTCGCGAGCACCCGGGGCCAGCCCTCAGAAGCCAGGGCCCGCCAGATGTCCTGGCACCCGTCACAGCTCGACGACAAGAAGAGCAACAGGGTCCAGTGGGGCACGCTCACCACACCGACCGCCACCGATCGCCCCGCCAGGTCGAGACCGGTCACGTCGGATGCGGCGGTGGCCGGAGTCCCCCGATAGGTCGGCACTGCGACGAGCCGCCCGATCGGCGGCCGCCCCCTCACGCGGTGGACGGCGGAGGCGAGGCGTTCGCCGCCGCGCCCGCCGGGCCCGCAGTCTCGGCGGTCTCGGCGGGGCCTGCCACCTCCTCGACGCCCCGCCCGTGCCCGCACCACCGGCAGCTGACCTCGTCGACGGAGGCCGCAAGGACCTCCTCGTCCTCCACCTGCAGGTCGCCCCCCACCGAGTAGTGGTGGAAGGCACGGACCGTCCGGGTCGTGGTCACGTCGAACCGGGTCAGGTTGCCGCACGAGGTGCAGCGATAACGGATGGCCACGCCACAAAGCTACCCGCCGTCAGAGCCGGTTCAGCAGCTCGGCCTTCTTCGCCTCGAACTCCGCCGTGGTCACGATGCCCCGTCGGCGGAGGTCGTCGAGCTGGATCAGCTGCTCGGACACCGAGGGCACCGGCCGCCCCTCGGGTCCGGTCGGCACGACCGCCGCAAGATCCACCGGATCCTGGCCGGGCCAGCCGGGCCAGCCGGGCCGACGGTGGGCCGGCACGCCCTGCGGCGGGGTGCGGTCGCCGAGCCAGAGCCCCGGCTGGGGGCTTGCCGATCGATCGTCGCGGTACTCGGCGGGGGGCCGTTCACCGTACCCGCCAGGACGCCCTCCGAAGGGCCCCAGGGTGCCGAGGGCGTCGAGCCGGTTGTTCAAGAGCCGCTGGACCTGCTTCGGACGGCGTACGTCGGTCACGACGACCGACGGGCTCTCCCCGTCGAGCTGGATGGCGAGCTGGCCGGATCCGACGATCCGCTCGAAGAGCGACTGGACAATGTGCACCTCGCCCACCCGCAGCAGCCGGAGCTGCCGGACGTCGCGGCGCAGGACGCCCTTGCGGACGATGAGGCGCTGGGTCGTGAGGATGAGGCGCATCCCCGACCAACGCAGCGCCCGGCCGCCGAGCCACAGCGCCGGCACCACGGCGCAGGCGACCAGCAGCCACGCGACCGCTACCGGTGCCGAGGGGAAGGCGACGACCACCGCGATGGCCACCGCAACACCTCCAGCGGTGGCGGCGATCGGCCCCAGCAGGAAGGCCCAGTGCGGTCGAAGCTCCGTCAGTACCTCTTCGTCGTCGGCCAGCAGGTCGCGAGGCACGGGCACCCCCTTAGGGTACCGGCGGGTCGTTGCTCGGGTCGGCCCTGCGCACGGCGGTCTGACGCCGTTCCGTGGCACGGCACGGCACGGCACGGCACGGCGGGGCACGGCACGGCACGGCCGCAGGCTTGCCCCGGCCACCCGGCGCTTGGTACGAAGTGGGCGAGCAGGGAGGCGACGCCGTGAGTGACGCGATCGAGCCGGGTGAGCTTCGGGAACGCCTGGCCTCCGGGGAGAACATCTATCTGCTCGACGTGCGCGAGCCCGACGAGGTGGCCCAGTGGGCCTTTCCCGGAGCGGTCAACATCCCCCTCGGATCGCTCGGGGAGCGGACGGCGGAGCTGCCGATCGACCGCCCGATCGTGGTGACCTGCCACGCCGGCGTCCGGTCGGCGTCGGCCGCCGACGCGCTCGAGAAAGCCGGGTGGGACGCCCGGAGCCTCGCCGGCGGGGCCGTCGCCTGGATCGAGACCGAACCGACCCGGTGAGCGACCGGGACGGTGGTGGCTCCGACGTGCGGGTGCCAGACTGAGCGCCATGACCGCCAGTTGGAAGAAAGTCAACGTGTCGGAGCTCAAGCCCGGTGACCGGGTGCGCCACCCGTCGGGCACCGAGCTGACCGTCTCGAGGATCGACGAGGGCTTCTTCGGCCGGCCGGGCATGTCCGCGCTCATCGAGGACACCCCCGAGCGGTGGCTGAAGGCGCCGGTGCAGTCCGACGCCGAGGTCGAGGTCCTCTCCGAGGACTGACCCTAGGCCCCCGCGCCGGGCCGCCGGCCGGCGTCGCTAGAGTGTCGCCGTGCACGCCGTACCCCTAGGAGACTCCGTCAGCGGGCAGCTGGTGCTCGGGTCCTTCACCGACGTGGGACCCGACCCGGACAGCGCCATGGTCGAGGGCGGCTGCGACATCCTGGTCTCACTGATCCAGGACGACGAGATCGAGATGCGGTACCCCGACTACGGGGATTGGCTCGCAGCGGCCGGCGACCGGGTCATCCGGCTGCCGATCCCCGATTACGGGGTGACCGACGACGAGAGCCTCATCGGCCTCATCGACCGTTTGGTCGCCATCGTGAAGGGCGGGACCTCGGTCCTGGTCCACTGCGGTGGCGGCATCGGCCGGGCCGGCGTGGTGGCCACCCTCGTGCTCGTGTCGCTCGGCTGGACCCTGCCCGACGCGGCGGCGCACGTGCGGGCCAACCGTCCCGGGGCCGGACCGGACAGCCCGGCCCAGCTGGCCCAGCTCGAGCGGGTAGGCGAGGAGCTCGCCGCCCGATCCCGGAGCTGATCCGGCCCGTCGCACCGAGCCCGGCCGTGGTGCCGCGGACTCGGCCGCTCATCCCTTACGGCGTCCGGGCGACGCTCATCAGACGTTCCCAGAGCGCGTCGACCTGAGCTGCCAGCTCTTCGGGCGAGCCGTCGTTGGTGACCACGACGTCGGCGAGGGCTCGCCGCTGCTCGTCCGTCGCCTGCTGAGCCATCCGCCGCCGGACATCGTCGCGGTCGTTGCCCCGCAGCACGGCGCGCTCCTCTCGCACCTCGGCCGGCGCCTCGACCGTGACGACGAAGGAGTACCGGTAGGTCGGGTCCACCCGACCGAGCTGGCTCTCTGCCAGCACCGCCAGGTCCAGGACGGCGATCGTGTCGTCGGGCAACCGCGACAGGCGATCGACCAGCTCCTCGTTGATCGCCGGGTGGCTGATCGCGGTCAGGCGATCGAGGGCTTCGCGGTCGGCGAACACGATGGCCGCCACCGCCCTGCGGTCGATGGCCCCGTCGCGCCCGACGATCCGGGAACCGAAGGCCGCTACGGCACCGGCCTCGGCCCGCCCGCCGGGCTCGAGCACCTCGCGCCCGATGGCGTCGACGTCGATCACGACCGCGCCGTGCTCGGCGAGCAGGCGCCCCACGGTGCTCTTGCCGGCGCCGATGCCACCGGTGAGCCCGACGATCAGCACCCGGCGGTCCCCGGGGTCCCCCGGCGCGTCCGCTCGTCGTCCGAAAGTTCCATCACCGCCCCGCCAACCTACCGCCTCGCCGCGCCGCCCCACCAGGTGAGAGAGCCCTCTCCCCCGCCGAGGAGCGGGCGGGACCCCCAGGTCGATGCCCCCGGGTTGTCGGGACCAGACCGGTCCCCGGTACGATGGGCGAAGACCCCTGGTGAACGGATGGCTCGGCGTGAACGTCTTCTTCGACATCGACTACACGATCCTCGGATTCGACGGTTCGCTGCGCCCGCGCACGCACCAGGTCTTCGAGGAGCTGATCGCTGACGGCCACGACGTCTACATCTGGTCGGGCGTCGGCGTCCGGTGGCCCGAGGTGAAGGAAGCAGGGCTCGACGGCCTGGTACGGGGCGTCTACCAGAAGCCCCTTTCGGACTTCGACGCCGGGCTCGTGAAGTACGGGGTGCCGGTAGTGCCGGACTTCGTAATCGACGACTACCCCGGCATCGTGATGCACTTCGGGGGCCTGTGCATCAAGCCCTACGTGAGCCGCCGCAGCCCCGACGACGAGCTGCTGGTGATCCCTCGCCTGGTCGCCGCCCAGGCCCTCGAGGAGCCGCCCGAACCGGCTCTCGGGGTCGGCTGACCGACCGGGCGCGCCCCAGCCGACCGTCCCGGCACTCCGGCCGGCCGATCGATCGGAGACCGCCAATTGGAGAGCGCCGATTGGGGTCTGAGTTAGTACTGGTCCGCCACGGCCCCCCGTCGGGGTCGCGATGACCGATCGAACGAACGTTGGATCGGACAGGACCGCCGAACGCCACGCTCTGAGCACCTGGCGGAGCACCCCCGGCAACCCACGGTCCATCGGAGAGCAGGGGAGCGCCCGGTAGGGTCCACCCAGAGCGCGCCGGCTTCCACGAGTCGAGCGAGAGCCACCGGCCGAACGAGGGACCACCCGGGGGCCGGACGACCGGATCGCGAGAGCCGATAGGGAGGACCGGGCGGGTGGACGAGGGTCGGGACACCATCGACGAGGGGGTGTTGTCGGGCGGCTCGCCGCGGCCCCAAAGCAGCATCCTCGCCTCGGCGACGGGCACGCTCGCACTTCCCATCCTCTCGCTGGTGCTGGCGCTCACCTTCTTCGACAACACCATCGTCACCACCGTCCTCGCGCCGGTCCAGTCGGCGTTGCACGCCTCGGTCAACCAGCTGCAGTGGGTGGTGAACGGCTACGCCCTCACCTTCGCCAGCTTGATGCTCGTCTTCGGCTCGCTCGGTGACCAGTTCGGGCGCCGACGGGTCATGCTCGGGGGCGTGGCGCTGTTCTGCGCCGGATCGCTGCTCGCAGCGCTGGCGCCGTCGATCGATGTCCTCATCGCCGGTCGGGTCATCATGGGTGTCGGCGCCGCCGCCTCCGAACCGGGCACGCTGTCGATGATCCGCCACGTGTACACCGGCCGGCGCGAGCGGGCCGAGGCCCTCGGCGTGTGGTCGGCGGTGTCGGGCCTCGGCCTGGCGCTAGGACCGGTGATCGGCGGAGTGCTCGTCGGCATCTGGTCGTGGCGTGCGGTGTTCTGGTTCAACGTGGTCTTCGGCCTGGTGGCGTTGGTCATGGGTGCGCTCGTCCTCCCGGAGAACGCCGACCCGGTCCGGGCCCGGCTCGACCTGCCGGGCTTCGTCCTCGGAGCACTGACGCTGGCCGCGGCATCCTTCGCCACCATCCTCGGGGAGACCGCCGGCTACACCTCGTGGTGGATCATCGGCCTCTTCGCGCTGGCCGGGCTGAGTGGTCTCTGCTTCGTGCTGGTGGAGCGCCGGTCCCCCAATCCGATGCTCGATGTCGCGTATTTCAGGTCCGCCCCGTTTTCGGGTAGCAACCTGGTCGCGTTCGCCACGTACTTCGGCACCTTCTCCATCTTCTTCCTCATCGCGCTCTACCTTCAGGTGGTCGGCTCGCGCTCCCCCTACGCCACGGCGGTCGACTTCCTGCCGATGGCCGTCGCCATGGTGCTGGCGTCGGTCTTCACGGGCCATTGGGTAGCTCGCTCCGGGCCCCGCATCCCGATGACCATCGGTTGCCTGCTGACCGCCGGTGGCATCCTCGCCACCAACGCGGTGATCAGCCCGCATTCGGGGTTCTCCCCCCTCGGCTGGACGCTGCTGGTCGCCGGCACCGGGATCGGCATCGCCATGGTGCCGGTCACCTCGTCCACCCTGTCGGTGGTGCCAGCCGAGCACTCGGGCATGGCCGCGTCGATGACCAACACCAGCCGTGAGCTCGGCGCGGTCGCGGGCGTGGCCATCTTGGGTTCGCTCGTCAACGGCCAGCTCACCACCAACCTCGCCGTGAAGCTCACCGCCATCGGCATCCCCAAGGCCTTCCAGTCCGAGGTGATCACCGCGGTGACCACCGGCTCCTTCAGCTCCCAGGCTCAGCATTACAAGGCCGGAAAGGCCATCGAGGCGATCATCAACAAGGTGGTGGGCGCGGCGTACGGCGCGTTCGGCCATGGCCTCGACATCGCCCTGACCGCGTCGGGCAGCTTGATGGTCGTGGGTGCCGTCGTCGCGTTCAGCACCCTGCGGGCCGGTCGCCTGTCGCCCGACAGCGACCCGGTCGAGCCGGGCTGACCCGCTGCCCGCGGGCACCCTCAGGGACGATCAGCCCTCAGGGTCGGCCGATCTGGAACGCCAGGGCGCAGACCAAGGTCACCGCGAAGGCAACGGCCAGCCAGGTGATGATCCATTCGACGACGTCGGACGGATCGTGGGGATGGTGGTGATCGGCGTGCAAGACCGATACCCGATGCCTCACCAGTCGCATGGGACCCCCCTTTCGGGTCGCTCACCTCAAATCTACCCGCTTGGTACCCCGGATTCAGGCCCTCGTACCCTGCGGCCACACCACGGTCCTCCCGTAAAGGAGGGGACGCTCCCCCTCCTTTTTCGACATGACGACCCTCGCTATGGGCGCCGTTTATCTCGAATAAGCCCGGCCGTATCCCTGGTAATTGCCGGCGATCTCGCCGACGGTCGACGAGCCGAGACGTCGGTTCGGCGTGCCCGAGCGGAGCCCGCGGCGGCGTTTCGGGGCCGCTCTCATCCGTCGCGCCCTGGGCCTACGAATCGTCCCTGTTCACGTCGGTCATCTCGCTCGTCGGGCCGGTCCGAGGCGGTCCGATGTCGTGAGGGTTCACCAGGGCCTACTGGCAGGGACGGCCGTCGTCGTAGCGAGGGTGTCGGTCCCCTCCCCCAGGGGTGATCGTCGAAAACTCCAGGGTTCTGCCAGCAGCCTGCCTCTTTTACATTGACCTTTACCTCGCCGTCCGATGGCGGACCATGACGGCGAAATGGACAACCGTCATTCCTTCATCGACTGACGGAGCGGCACATCGTGAGCACGGCCCGGACCGCCGCGGCTGCACAGCTCGCCGGGCGGAGAAGGAACCTGTGACGAACCTCCACGCGATCGACGTCGACCCGACGACCGAGCTCCTCAGCCGGTCGGGCATCTCCGACGCGGTCAACCGACCGGTGCCCGTTGGACGGAGGTCGGTCGAACCGCCGCGCCGGGTCGGCGCCCCGCTGGCCGACCTCGCCCCGGCGCTCACCGAGCAGGTCGGGGGCGGCCGCCACGTGGCGATGATCACCGAGGGCACCTACCCGTTCTCGCGCGGCGGGGTGAGCGTGTGGTGCGACCAGGTGGTGCGGCTGCTGGGCGACCACCGCTTT
>DASYAI010000006.1:0-19088 GCA_036501425.1 Acidimicrobiales bacterium
TCATCAGGCCAGGCGGGTCCGCTCAGTCGGGCCGGCCCGGGCCGAGGTCCGGCCGCCCCTCCTCGGGGCTGGAGGCCTCGGCGTGGAACCGTACCGGCACGCGGCCCGCGAGCCGAGCCAGGCGCCCGGCCTGCACGGCCAGCCGCATCCCCCGGGCCATCGCCACCGGGTCGTGGGCCCGGTTGACGGCGGTGGCGACCAGGACGCCGTCGCAGCCGAGCTCCATGGCCCGGGCGGCGTCCGAGGGCACGCCGATGCCGGCGTCGAGGATCACCGGCACGTCGACCGCTGCCCGCAGCAGGGCCAGGCTGTGCGGGTTGCGGATGCCCAACCCGCTCCCGATCGGCGCCCCCAGGGGCATCACGGCCTGACAGCCCACTTGCTGGAGCCGCCGGGCCAGCACGGGATCGTCGTTGGTATACGGCAGCACCACGAACCCGTCGTCGGCCAGCACCTCGGCCGCCCGAAGGAGCTCCACCGCGTCGGGCAGGAGCGTGCGGTCGTCGCCGATGACCTCCAGCTTCACCCAGGCGGTCTCGAACGCCTCCCGTGCCAGGCGGGCGGTGGTGACGGCCTCGCTAGCGGTCCGGCACCCGGCGGTGTTCGGCAGCACCCGGATCCCCCGGGCGGCGAAGAGCTCGAGCAGCGAGCCGCCCGCCGACGGGTCGACCCGTCGGACCGCCACGGTGGCCATCGCGGCGCCCGAGGCGTCGAGGGCCGCGGCGAGGGTGGCCAAGCTCACCATCCCACCGGTGCCCAGCAGTAGGCGTGAGGACAGCTCCTCGCCGGCGATCTCCAGCCGGTCGCCGTCCGTACTCGGGGCGTCGTCGAGGGCCTCGGGCCGCCACGTGCCCCCAGACGTGGTTCCCCCGGCCGTGCGGTCGCCGACCCTCGCCCCGGCGCCGACCCTCGCCTCGTTGACGGGGCTCGCCACGTCGGCGGTGACCGCTACCTCGACCTCGGGGCCCGACCGCCTGCTCACGCATCGAGCCTACCGGCGGCCGGTCGGTAGGCTCGATGCGTGACCCCCACGGTGCTGCTCACCATCGCCGGCTCGGACTCGGGGGGCGGGGCGGGGCTGCAGGCCGACCTGGCCACCTTCGCCGCCCACGGCGTCCACGGGGCGTGCGCGCTGACCGCGGTCACCGCCCAGAACACCACCGGTGTCTACGGCGTCGTGCGGCTCGACCCGACCTTCGTGGTGCAACAGGTCACGACGGTGTGCGAGGACCTCGACGTCCGGGCGGTCAAGACTGGGATGCTGGCTTCCTCCGACACGGTGGCGGCGGTGGCGGCCCTCGCAGCCCGGGGCATGCTCCCCCATCTCGTGGTGGACCCGGTGCTCGTGTCCTCCACCGGTCACCTGCTGATGGACGAGGGCGGCGTCGGCGCCTACCGCGATCAGCTGCTCGCCCACGCCGACGTGGCCACCCCCAACCTCCGCGAGGCCGCGGTGCTGACCGGGCGGGCCCCCGACGCCCTCCGCTCGCTGGAGGACATGGTCGCCGCGGCGCACGAGATCCGGTCACTCGGTGCCGCCACCGTGGTGGTGAAGGGGGGCCACCTGGGCACGGCGGTCTCGCCCGACGTGGTCGACGGCCCGGGCGGCCTGACCGTGCTCGAGGGCACCCGCATCGCGACCTCGAACGACCACGGCACCGGATGCTCGCTGTCGGCGGCCATCGCCGTCGGGCTCGCGGGCGGACTCGACGCCCTGGGCGCCATCAGGGCGGCCAAGGCCTACGTGGCCCTGGGGTTGGCCGGGGCCGCCGGGTGGGAGATGGGGTCGGGGCACGGACCGATCGACCACTTCGGGTGGCAACCGGCCGGGCCCGGCGCCCCCGCCCGCTGAGGGTCGCCGAGCCGGCTCCACCGAGGCGCCAGCGCCGGCCGCCGAGACCCGTTCGGCCTGTTCAGACCGACTGGGCCGACAACACCCGCAGCGGCGCCCCGACCTCGGACGCCGCCGTGCCCCCGTCACGCACCAGGGCGCTCCATACGAAGAAGTTGACCGGGTACAGCAGGTACCCGACCCGAGTGGACGGCGCAAGGGTGAAGACGGCCAGGGTGACCCAGCCGGTGAGGACGAGCACCCCGCGTGCGTCGGTCGGGGGGTGGCGGACCAGGTGGGCGACCAGCAGCGCGCCGCCCACCAGCGCCAGGGTGAGCGGCAGGATCCGGTGCAGCGACGGGAACGCGCTGACGAGCAGGTGGCCGATGAGCGGGCTCGCGGCCGGCGACGCCACGCCCGAGAGCCCGAGCGGGAACAGGATGACGTTCTCGAAGAACGCATGGGGCCCGCGCAGGATGAAGGGCACCACCACCGGCCCGGCGACCACCGCCATCCCCATGAGCATGGCCCCGGGGGCGCGCCGACCGTTGCGGTCACGGGCGGCGAACAGGGCCAGCGCGGCCAGCGGCCAGGCGGTGAACTTCATGGACGCCACGACCCCCAGCACGAAGCCCGACCATCCGGGTTGACGGCGTTGGGCCAGGACCATGGCCAGCAGCAAGAAGGCGGCGATGGGCATGTCGTCGCCCCCCGTCGCCAACGGCAGAGCCGCCGTCGGCAGGACGGTCAGTACCTGCAGGGTCCGCACCCGCGACTCGCCCGAGCCCCGCGAGAGGCCCAGGGCCACGGCCACCACCAGGATGGTCGCCATGCTGAAGAAGATCCGGGCGTCGGTGAGGCGGATGGGCTCCTTGGTGCTCGACGGCAGGCCGAAGAGGCCCATGAGGGGCAGGTAGGGGAAGAAGCTCTCGTAGGTCGGCTCTCCTTTGACCACGTCGACCAGCCGGCCCCGGTTGGTCACCAGGCGGTAGGGATCGTCGCCCCGGGCCTCCAGATGGGCCGCCTGCTCGACCACCACGGTCTCGGGCTGCACGTGGGCGGTCGGGTCCCCCTCCGCCCGCCACGACACCTCGAGGCACAGGGGCAGCAAGGTCGCTCCGACCAGCACGAAGACGAAGATCCAGATCCGCATCGGGCCCCAGGGCCGCCGAGCGGGGGCCGGCGGCGGGGCGCCGGCGGCGGGTCCGCCCGAGGCCTCGAGCTCGGCGGCCGCCGCAACCCGACGGCTCCGGGCGACCAGGGCGGACAGCACGGCCGCCAGCAGGTAGGGGCCCAGGGCCAGCTCCCCCCACTGGCGGTAGAGCGAGATCGACGAGAGCCGGGCGGTCAGCTCGGCGAACAGGGCCGAGCCGGCATAGAGGACGGCGTCGGCCTCTTCGGGGCGCCACTGGGCGATCCGCCACACGGCCGCGCCGCGAGCACGGGCGGCCGAGATCCCGATCCCCCGTCCGAGCGCTCTGTCGCTGCCTAGGTGCACCGTCAGCTCCACGTCTTGCCGTGCTCGGACGCCACCAACGGCACCGGCGAATGGGACCCGGCGTGGCCCTGCGCAGTGCGGGCCACGACCAGACTACTGCGACCCCGACCGGCCTTTTCGGCCCCGTGGGCCGGGACCCGCGCCGTCGATCCATCGTAACGGCCTGCTCGACCCCAGGAGCGGGAAGCACCAGCGCGCACGCACTGCCTGGCCTGGGCCACGATCGGCTCAGGCGGAGGCGTAGACCGGCGAGACGTGGACGGTGCCACCGCCGCACGGGGCGATGGTCAGCGCCACGGTGGCCGACGTGAGATCGCCGGGCGGGGTCACCAGAGCGTGGGCCGAGGTCGGACAGGAGGTCTCCCCCCCGACCGGGACGTCCGAGTAGCTGAGGCTGAAGGCAGCCGACTGCCCGGCGCCGAGGACCACCGTCGTGGGGCCCTGGTTCGCCGCGGCGACGGGAAACGGGGGTCCGCCGCCCCGGATCACGTCGGTGGGCAGGTCGTTGCCGGAGGCGTCGAGCAGCTGCATCCCCGGGTAGCCGAAAAGGCTGCAGCTGGTAGTCGAGTGATTGGTCAGCTCGACCGAGAGCTCGATGGTCCCTGCCGCACCGCTCCCCTCCTGGGGCACCACGTCGAGCTGGGCCACCTGGCAACCGGCCACGCCGGCGGAGGTCGACGTCGGTGTGGTGGTGGCGGTGGTCGCGGTCGTCGGCGAGGTCGGCGTGGTGGTGGTCGCCGGGGGTCGTGAGGTCGACGTCGTCCCGCCGGCGCTGCCCGGACCCGAGGAGCACCCGGCGACCACCGACGCGCCGAGCACCGCGCCGAGCCCCAGCCCGAGCGCTCTGGTGGCGCGTCGGCGGGAGGTGACCGCCGCCGCCCGCCGGTTCACGAACCGAAGTCTTCGGGCTTGATCGAGTCGAGGAACTCGCGGAACTGCCCGACGAGCTCCTCGGGCGTGGCGTCCTCGTCCTCCTCACCGCTCTCGATGGCGAGCAGGATGCCCTCGGCATCCATCAGCTCGTCGGAGACGTAGAGGGGGCTGCCGGTGCGCACGGCCACCGCCACCGCGTCCGAGGGACGGCTCGAGACGACGGTGCGTTGACCCTGGCGCCGCAGGTGCAGCTCCGCGTAGTACGTCGCCGTCCGCAGCTCGGTCACGACCACCCGCTCGACCTCCACGTCGAGGGCACCGAGCACGTCCTTGAGCAGATCGTGGGTCATCGGGCGGGGCATGTCCACTCCTTGCAGGGCGTAGGCGATGGCGGTGGCCTCCGGAGTGCCGATGAAGATCGGAAGCGTCCTGCCCTCACCCTCGGTCTCCTGAAGCAGCAGGACCGGAGTATTCGACTGGAGGTCCACCCGAACCGCCCGGAGCCGGACTTCGACCATGCCAGCAATGTAGCGCCACCGGGTCCGGCTGATCGCCGTCGCGCCGACGGACCACGTCAGCGCAGTCTCGGCATGCACCCCCGACTCGGGCCCCCGTCGGCGCCTTGGCGTCCCGGGCGCGCGGTGCGACGAGCACCGCTCGGCGCCCGCCGACCCGGACCGGTCAGCCCCCGAGGAGCCGCCGCAGCTCGCGCCGCAACAGGGCTGCCCGGAGCTGCTGGCCGAGCGCCCCGAGGTCGGCCGCGGCCGCGTTGGCCCGCTGCCGGGACTCGGGATTTCGTTGGCGGAGCAGCGGGGTGACGATCTGCTCCACCAGACCCGACTCGCGATCGACGGCGTTGCGGTAGAGGCGGAGATGGCGCGGCTCGACGCCGTAGCGCCCGAACCGGGACACCAGGTGCGCCACCGCCAGCGCGCACTCGTCGTAGTACCGTCCCCCCGCCACGGACAGGGGCTCGATCAATCCGAACCCCTCCAGCGTGGCGATCTCGGCCGCCGACAGGCCCGTGGCACCACAGAGCTCCTCGATGGTGAGGCTCACCCCGCTGACCCCCTGGGTGACGTCGAAGGAGAGCGCGCGGGCGATCTCCTCGGGCTCGGGCATGCCGGCGGACGGCCCCGGGGCCCCAGCCTCGGACGGACCGCTCGACGAGCTCGGCCGCCGCGCCGCGGTGCCCCCGGCCGCCCCTTCGGTGACGCCCTCCCGCGGGGATCCCTGGGCCGGCGGGGCCGCTGGGGACGGCGGGGGTGACCCGGCATCGCCCGGGGAGGCTCCGCCGGGACCGCTGTTGGCGCCGGTCGGGGACGCCACGTCGCCGGCCGGCCGCTCGGACCCCACGAGGCTCGATCCGCCCGCCGGCTCGCCGGGGGCGCCTCCCGAAGCCGCGCCGACCCGGGCAGGGTCGCGGCCACCGGAGCCGCCCTCGGCGATCCCGCCGCTCGCCATCCCGGCGCTGCTCGGACCCGCTCCCCCACTGCTGGAGCCCGACGTCGAGCCGCCATCGGTGTCGCCTGGGCTGCCGTCGGGTTCGCTCGCCTCAGCGGCCGGCGCGCCGGCTGGTGGTGCCGTCGGGCGCTCCGGGGATGAGGACTCCGCCTCGGGGCGGACGGTCGACCCGGCCGGCCGGCCGGCGCGGGGGTCCGGAGCCGCCCGGTCGCCGAAGGCGTCGCCGTCACCCGTGGTCGCATCGACCCGGTCGGGCACCGGTGCGGCGGCGTGGGCGCCGAAGCGGGTCACGGCGGCTTCGGGCACCGCGTCGGACGACACGCTCGGGGCGAAGGAGGCAGGTCCGGGGCCCGAGGTCGGCGTGGCGGTGCCCGCCGGGTGCAGGCGGTGGACGAGGCCGGCCTCGGTCCCGGCCTCGGTCGGCTCCGGAACGGCGCGCAGGTTGGGCACCGGGAGCTCGCCACTCCCGTTGGCCGGCCGGCCGCGGTCGCTCGAACCCTCACCGACCGGCTCGGCCGCCGGTGCGACGGCGTGGACCGGGGATGCGGGACGATCGGGTTGCTCGACCGGGGGCTGGTCGTCCGCTGGGAGCGCGCCGCCACTGTCGACCAGGCGGTCCCGGATCACCTTCAACGGCAGGAAATGCTCCCGTTGCTGGCGCAGGACCCACCGCAGGCGCTCGACGTCGTGGTCGTAGAACTTCCGGTAGCCCGACGGTGACCGCTCCGGGTTCACCAGACCCTGGCTCTCGAGGAAGCGGATCTTGGAGATGGTCACGTCGGGGAACTCCTCGCGCAGCAAGCTGAGCACGTCACCGATGGACAGATGCGTCCGGCTGCTCACCATCGATCTCCCTCGCCGTTCCCGGACCGACCTCGTCGAGGGACGGTCGGGTGCCCGAGCCCAACCCCCAGTCTGCCCTGTCGGGCCGCCCCGGGCTCACCGACGGGGGACCCGGCGCCCGCGGACAACCTCAACGCTCCTCCGCCACCAGATAGAGCAGCTTGAACTTGCCGATCTGGACCTCGTCCCCCGCCTCCAGCACGCTCTCCTCGGTGCGCTCGCGGTTCACGTAGGTCCCGTTGAGCGAACCGAGGTCGCGCAGCACGACCCGGCCGTCGGGCCGCCGCTCGATCTCGGCGTGGCGCCGCGACACGGTGACGTCGTCGAGGAAGATGTCGCTGTCCGGATGGCGGCCGGCCAAGGTCAGGTCCCCGTCGAGCAGGTAGCGCGCCCCGACGTTGGGTCCCCGCTTGACCACGAGCACACCCGCCCCGAGGGGAAGCTCGGCCAACGGGACCGCGGTCTCCTCGTCTCCGGTCTCTCCGTGGTCGTCCAGCGCCTGCAGGGTGACCGTCGCATCGGGGCCGCCCACGGCCAGCGGCGCTCCGCACGACGAGCAGAAATTGACCCCCTCGGGGTTCCGATGCCCGCAGTTGTGGCAGAACACGCGTTCCACGGTAGCCGCGCCGATCGGCTCGATTTCTCCGAGCCCATGGCCCGGGCCCGCTCGGGCGGCGCGCTCCTCGCAGCCCAGCGCTGCGGCGACGGTCATGGAAGGTTCAGGACTCGGTCAGCCGCCGGTACGCCTCGGCGGAAAGCAACGCGTCCACCGACGTGGCGTCGTCCACCTCGATCTCGCAGATCCAGCCCGCCCCGTAGGGATCCTCGTTCATGTGCTCGGGCGTCGTGCTGAGGTCGGCGTTGACCGCCACCACCGTCCCGGCCACCGGGGCATAGACCTCGGAGACCGACTTGGTCGACTCGACCTCGCCGAGCGCCTGGCCCGGGATCACCCGGTCGCCTACCGCCGGCAGGTCGACGAAGACGATGTCCCCCAGCGCATCCTGTGCGAAGTCGGTGATGCCGACCCTTACCCGCCCGGCGTCCTGCCGCGCCCACTCGTGGTCGGAGGAGTACTGCAGACCGTCGGGAACGTCCATCGGAGGGACGATACCGGACCGCCGGCCGCCGCTCCATGGCCGGATCCGGGCGACGGCCGCGAGCGGGCGGAGCGGTCCGGAGCCGGGCAGCCCGGGGCGCTCAGCGGAGCAGCTTGCGGAGCCGCACCGCGTACTGCTGGGCCAGCGAGCGGGCCGCGGCGTCGGTGGCTGCCTCGGCCCACACGTGGGTGACCGGTTCCTCGGGGTCCGGGACCACCAGAGCCCATCCGTCGTCTTCGGGCACCTTGACCCCGTCGACGAGCACCAGATCGCGGTCGCCCAGCTGCTCGACCAGCGTGCGCATCACCAGACCCTTCTGCTCCCACGGGGTGGGCACCGGCTCGTGGGCCAGATGCACCGACGGGAGGGACCGCACCCACGACGACAGGGACCGCCCGGTCTGGCAGTACATGGCGAGCAGCTCGACGAGGGTGGCCGTGGCGTCGTAGGCGGGCAGGAAGTCGGGGAACAAGAAGCCCCCCGATTGGCTGGCGGCGAAGGTCACCGAGCCCGAGGAGGCCACCTCCATCAGATGGGACGACGACAGCTTGGTGAACGTGATGGGAACCCCGGCGTCACGGCACATCTGCTCGGCGTGACGGGACACCGCGACGGGGAGCGCGACGCGTGGGGTCTTCTGGGTCTCGATGACCAGCCGCAGCAACAAGAGCAACGCCTGGTCGTCGCTGAGGACGGTGCCCTCGTCGTCGATGATCGCAAGGTGCTCGGACCCGGCGTCGATGACCGCCCCGAGCTGCGCCCCCGATGCCCGGACGAGGTCGGCCACCCGCGCGGCGTTCGCGTCGCGGTCCACCGAGATCATCCCCGGCGTGTGGGCGTAGGGATTCACGATCAGCACGTCGGCGTCGAGCTTGGACAGCAGCTGGGGCATGACGAAGCTGGCCGAGCCGAACGACAGATCGAGCACGAGCTTCAGCCCGGCCGCCCGCACGCTTGACAGGTCGGTGCTCGCGATCAGCGACGCGGTGTACTGCTCGACGGCGCGGCCCGGAAAGTCGATGTCGCCGATCTCGCGCGACAGGACGCGCCGGAACTCCTCGCGGTGGTAGAGCCGCTCGACCTTGCGCTGGGCCGACTCGGGCAGGTCCAGACCGCCGCCGTCGAAGAAGCGGATGATCACCGACTGGGGATCGTCCTGAGCCAGACGAACCGTGACGCCTCCGGCGCCGCCGGAGCTCCGGACCTGGTGACGGGTCACCGGAACGGTGGCCACCTCGAGGTCGTCCACGTTGACACCGGCCGCGTTGCAGCCGACCATGATGGCCCGCTTCAGCATGCGCGCCGTGCGGCTCGTGTCACGCGAGGCGATGATGGTGGCGTTCTTGTCGAGGGTCGACGCCCAGGCCATCGAGAGCCGGACGGCGAGCTCCGGGCTGATGTCCACATTGGCGACGCCACGCACGCCCTCGCGGCCGAACAGCAACCGCGACCCCATCGATTCCCAGACGATCGAGCTGTTGACGGTGGCGCCGGCCTCGACCGTCTTGAACGGATAGACCCGCACGCCGGCCCGGATCTCGGCGTGCGCGCCGACCAGGCACCCCTCGCCGAGGACCGACCCCGGCTCGACCCGAGCCCCGAGCCGCAAGTCGCACGAACGCCCCACGACCGCGCCCTCGACCCGGACGCCGGGCCCGAGATGGCCGTTGTCACTGATCACCGAGCGGCGGACCTCGGCCCGATCCGAGACCCGCACGTTGGATCCCAGGGTGGAGTACTCCCCCAGCACGACGTCGGGCCCGATGGAGCAGTTGGCTCCGATGATCGCCGGTCCGTCGACCACCGCCGTCGGCTCGACGGTCGAGCCCTTGCCCAACCACACCCCGGGACGGAGCTGGAACCCGTCGATCTCCACCTGCACCCGCTGGTCGAGCACGTCCTGGTGCGCCTTCAGGTACGCCTCGGTCGTGCCGACGTCCTCCCAGTAGCCGTCCGCCACGTAGCCGTAGATCGGGCGGCCCGCCTCGAGCACCGCCGGGAAGACCTCGCTCGAGAAGTCCACTGCCCGGCCGCTCGGGATGAAGTCGAAGATCTCGGGCTCGAGGACGTAGATGCCGGTGTTGATGGTGTCGCTGAACACCTGGCCCCAAGTCGGCTTCTCCAAAAAGCGCTCGACCGCACCGTCCTCGTGCGTGATCACGATGCCGAACTCGAGCGGGTTCTCCACCGAGCACAGGGCCAGGGTCGCCAGTGCCCCCCGCCGCTGGTGGAAATCCACCACGGCGCCGAGGTCGATGTCGGTGAGCACGTCGCCCGAGATCACCACGAAACGCTCGTCGAGCTCCTCGCGGGCGTTGAGCACCGAGCCCGCCGTGCCCAAGGGGGTTTCCTCGGTGGCGTAGACCATCTTCACGCCGAGCTCGGAGCCGTCCCCGAAGTAGCTCCGGATGGCGTTCGCCATGAACGCCACGGTGACCACGATGTCGGTCATCCCGTGCTGGCGGAGCAGGAGCACGACGTGCTCCATCATGGGCCGGTTGGCCATCGCCAGCATCGGCTTGGGCTGGTTGGAGGTGAGCGGCCGCAACCGGGTGCCCTCGCCGCCCGCCATGATCACGGCCTTCATCCGCCCGCCCCCGACGTGGAGCCGAGGCCCGCCCGCGGGCGCCCGGCCGCCAACGCCCGCCGGGCCGGGGCCACGTACCGGCCGGCCGCCACCCAGGCGAGCACCAGGCCCACGATCCCGGACACCCAGGCCAGCTCCCGCACCGTCCCCTGCCAACCGGCCGACCCGTGGGCCAGCAAGAAGGCCGGGTAGGCGGCCATCAGGGCGAACGTGCCGGCCTTGCCGATCCGCAGCACGTCGATGCGCGCCGCGCCCAGGGCCGCCAGGATCACCACGGCCCCGGACACCACGGCCTCGCGCAGGAGCGTGACCACCCCGAACCAGACGGGAACCGCGCCATGCGCCATGACGGCGACGATCGCGGTGGCCACCAGCACCCGGTCGGCCGCCGGGTCGAGCACCTTGCCGACGGTCGATACCTGGCCGAGACGGCGAGCCAGGAAGCCGTCCGCCCAGTCGGTGGCTCCCAGCCCGGCCAGCAAGACGGCGGCCGGCGTCTGGTCGTGGGCGCCGAACAGCAACCAGACGAACAGGGGAACGCAGGCCAGGCGCACCGCGCTCAGCGCGTTGGGCAAGGTGCACCACCGGTCCAGCGGGGTGTCCGTCAGGGGTGCGAGGCCGGTCGATCCCGGATCGGCGGGACGCTCCGTAGCCACGGGGCGAGTCTAGGGCTCGGCCCCTGGCTCCCGCTTCCGCCGGGGGATCGGCCCCTGGGCCCTGGTTCCGCCGGGGGCTCCGCCCCCGGCTGCTGGTTCCCCCTGGTGCCCGACCCCATGTGGGAGAGTTGCGCGATGCCGACCCTCGAGGCATTCGCGGGGCTGCGCTACGACGCGACCAGGGTGCGGCTCGACGACGTCATCGCCCCGCCCTACGACGTCATCACCTCCAACGAGCGCCAGCGGCTGGCCAGTCGTCACCGTGCCAACGCGGTGCTCGTGGAGCTCCCCGAGGCCGACCTGATGGGCCGTCGGGACCGCTACGCCGTGGCGGCCGATCTCCTCGCCGGCTGGCGGGCGACCGGCGTGCTCGCCCTCGATCCCCGGCCCTCCTTGTACCCCTACCGGATGACCTCGCCCGACGGCAGGCGCTCGACCGGGGTGATCGGGGCCCTGCGCCTCCCCGAAGCCGGGCAGGACGACGTGCTGCCCCACGAGCAAACCCTGGCCAAGCCGCGCAGCGACCGGTTGGACCTCCTGCGGGCCACCGCCACCAACCTGTCGCCCATCTGGGGTCTGTCGCTCGCCCGAGGACTGTCGGCGGCGATCGACCTCGACGGGAGGACCCCGACGGCCGACGCCCACGACGACCAGGGGGTCCGCCACCAGCTGTGGGTGCTCGAGGACCCCGACCTGGTGGCGACGATCGGCGGGGTGATCGAGCAAGCCCCGATCGTCATCGCCGACGGCCATCACCGGTACCAGACCGCGATCGCCTACCAGCAAGAGCGGCGTGCCTCCTCGAGCGGCGCCCCGGGGCTCTACGACCTGGTGATGGCCCTGGTCATGGAGCTCAGCGAGGAGGAGGTGCACGTCGAGGCGATCCACCGCACCCTGAGCGGTCCGGCGCCCCTCGACGTGCCGGGTACCTTCGGTCGCTGGTTCGATGTGATCCGGGCCGGCCCGGCGACCCCCCGCACGGTCGGGGCGCTGGTCGACGCGGGCTCGATGGCGCTCGTCACGCCGGACGAGGCGTACCTGCTGCAGGCCAACCCCGACGCGTTCGACGCCGCGGGGAGCGACCTCGACGCCAGCCTGGTCGAGCTGGTGCTGGGCGACCTCGAGGGGTACGAGGCGACGCACCGGCACACCTGGCAGGAGGCCGCCGCCGCGGTGGCCGGCGGCACCGCCCAGGCGGCCCTCCTCCTCCGACCGGTGCGGGTGACCCAGATCGCCGAGTGGGCCACGACGGGGCGGAGGATGCCTCCCAAGACCACCTACTTCAGCCCCAAGCCCCGTACGGGGCTGGTCTTCCGGCCGCTCGACCTCGGGCCCGTCGGCTCGTAGGGCCGGTCGCCCCGCCGGCCCTGCCGGTCTCCGCCCTCAGTCCACCGTCCAGCTGGAGCCCGAGCGCAGGAGGGCGGCCAGGTCGCCCGTTCCCCGTGCCTCTTGCGCCTGGACGATCTGGGCCGCCATGGCCTCGCCGTACTCGGGCCGCTCCACGGCGCGCAACACCCCGATCGGCGTGGGCTCGGTGGGACCGCCGGCCAACCGTGACAGGGCGAACGCCAGGCTCGGATCGGGTCGACTCTCGTCGTGCACGAGGAGGGCGTCCTCACCCACCGCCGCCACGTCGACGATCTCGAGCCGACCGTCGACCCGCTGGACCACCCCGCGCTCGCCCTCGGCGCCGAAGCGGATCGGCTGGCCGTGCACCAGCGGGATGAGCATGGAGCTCCGGGCGTCGCGGGCGGTGATGGCGTCGAAGGCGCCATCGTTGAAGACGTTGCAGTTCTGGTAGACCTCGACGAAGGCGGCACCCCGGTGGGCGTGCGCCCGCCGGAACGTCTCCTGCATGTGGGCGCGGTCCATGTCGTGGGTCCGGGCCACGAAGGTCGCCTCGGCCCCCAGGGCCAGGCTGAGCGGGTTGAACGGGGCATCGACCGACCCGAACGGGGTCGACTTCGTCACCTTGGCGACCTCGGAGGTGGGCGAGTACTGGCCCTTGGTCAGCCCGTAGATCTGGTTGTTGAACATCAAGATGTTCAACCGGACGTTGCGGCGCAGGGCGTGGATGAGGTGGTTGCCCCCGATCGAAAGGGCATCGCCGTCGCCGGTGACCACCCACACGTCGAGGTCGGGCCGGCTCGCCGCCAGCCCGGTGGCGATGGCCGGGGCCCGGCCGTGGATCGAGTGCATCCCGTAGGTGTTCATGTAGTACGGGAAGCGGGCCGCACAGCCGATCCCCGACAAGAACACCGTGCTCTCGCGGCGTACGCCGAGGTCGGGTAGCAGCATCTGCACGGCGGCCAGGATCGAGTAGTCCCCGCAGCCCGGGCACCACCGCACCTCTTGATCGCTCGTCCAGTCCTTGCGAGTCGTCAACGGCACCGCGGTACCGGTCATCGTCCTCCCTGCGCGCCGTCGACCAGCGCCATGACGGCGGTCTCGATCTCGGCCGCCCGGAACGGGACCCCTTGCACCTTGCTGAGGCTGCGGGCGTCCACCAGGAACTCGGCCCGCAACAGGCGGCTCAGCTGGCCCAGGTTCACCTCGGGCACGAGCACCGTCGAATAGCGCCCCAGGACCTCCCCCAGGTTGGCCGGAAACGGGTTGAGGTGGAAGAGGTGGACGTGGGCCACCTTCAGGCCTCGGGCGCGGACCCGGCGGGCCCCGGCAGCGATCGCCCCGTAGGTCGAGCCCCACCCCACCACCAGCACCTCGGCGTCCCCGGCGGGATCGTCGACCTCGACCTCGGCGACGTCGTGGGCGATTCCCGCCACCTTGGCCGCACGCAGCTGGACCATCCGCTCGTGGTTGACCGGATCGTAGGAGACGTTCCCCGACCCGTCGGCCTTCTCGAGGCCCCCGATCCGGTGCTCGAGCCCGGGGACCCCCGGCGGCGCCCAGGGACGCGCCAGGGTGTCGGGGTCGCGTAGGTAGGGCCAGAAGGTCTCGGTCCCGTCCTGCTCGCGGTGGTTGGGGGCCGTGGCGAAGTCGGGCTCGATGCTCGGCAGACGATCGAGGTCCGGCAGGCGCCACGGCTCGGCCCCGTTGGCCAGCGACCCGTCGGACAGCAGGATCACCGGGGTCCGGTACTTGACGGCGATCCGGACCGCCTCGATGGCGGCCCAAAAGCACTCGGCCGGCGTTTTGGGCGCCACGATGGGCACCGGGGCCTCCCCGTGGCGCCCGTACATGGCGTGGAGCAGGTCGGCCTGCTCGGTCTTGGTCGGCAGCCCGGTCGACGGGCCACCCCGCTGGACGTCGACGATGACCAGGGGCAGCTCGAGGTTGAGCGCCAGCCCGATGGTCTCGGACTTGAGATCGAGGCCCGGACCGCTGGTGGTGGTCACGCCGAGGGCGCCGCCGAACGAGGCACCGAGCGCCGCCCCGATGCCGGCGATCTCGTCCTCGGCCTGAAACGTGCGCACCCCGAATTCCTTGCGGCGGGACAGCTCGTGGAGGATGTCCGAGGCCGGCGTGATCGGGTAGCTCCCCAAGAACAGCGGCAACCCGGCTTGCTGGGCGCCGGCGATCAGCCCCCAGGCCAACGCCGAGCTGCCGGTGATCTGGACGTACTCGCCCTTCGCGAAGGGCGCCGGGTTGACCCGGTAGTTCGCCTCGAACAGCTCGGCCGTCTCGCCGAAGTCGAAGCCGGCCCGCAACGCCCGCCGGTTGGCCTCGGCCACCTGGGGCCGATCACCGAAGCGCTGGGCGATCCACTCGAGCGTCGGCTCGATCGGGCGGGTGTAGAGCCAGCTGATCAGGCCCAGGGCGAAGAAGTTCTTGGAGCGCTCGGCGTCGCGGGGCTTGACGCCGGCCTCCTTGCACACCTGCTGGGTGATGGAGGTCATGGGGACCTCGTACACGCTGAAGGCGTCGAGCGAGCCGTCGGCCAGGGGGCTGGCGGCGTAGCCGGCCTTCGCCACGTTGCGCTCGTCGAACGCGTCGGTGTTGACGATGAGCAGCGCCCCCTTGGGAAGGGCGTCGACGTTGGCCCGCAGGGCAGCGGGGTTCATGGCGACCAGCACGTCGGGGGCGTCCCCCGGGGTCAGGATGTCGTGGTCCGAGATGTGCACCTGAAACGCCGAGACGCCGGCCAAGGTGCCGGCCGGAGCCCGGATCTCGGCCGGGAAGTCCGGAAAGGTCGAAAGGTCGTTGCCGAGCAGGGCGCTCGAGGTGGTGAACCGGTCGCCCGTGAGCTGCATGCCGTCGCCCGAGTCCCCGGCGAAACGGATCACGACCCGGTCGAGCACCTCGATGCTCGCATCACGTCCCGTGGTCACCGGCTCCCTCGTCTCGCATGTCGTCGTGCCCCACGCAAGGCCGGCCACAGCAGGACGGATGACGACCGAACCCGCGCCCTGCCGGCATCACGCCCAGCCGGCACCAGCATATCGGCCCTCGTCTCGGCCCCGGGGCGGCGCAGCTCGGCGGCGGGCTCGGGCCGTGCTGGGCCCGGGCCGGGGTCCCATGGAACCCGCGGGCGGCCACCGTCCGGTCGGCGACGATCCGGTGGCGCCCGGTCAGGCGGCGTGGTCAGGCGATGGTGACGGCCGGGTCCAAAAAGACGTCCTGGACGGCGCGGATCAGCGCCGCACCCTCGTCGATCGGTCGTTGAAAGGCCTTGCGACCGACGATCAACCCGGTTCCGCCGGCCCGCTTGTTGATCACCGCAGTGCGCACCGCCTGGGCGAGGTCGCTCTCGCCCTTGGACTCGCCGCCCGAATTGATCAGCCCGATCCGCCCGGCGTAGCAGTTGACCACCTGCCAGCGGGTCAAGTCGATCGGATGCTCGGTGGTGAGGGTGTCGTACACCCGGTCGTCGGTCCGGCCGAAGCCGATCGCCCGATAGCCCCCGTTGTTCTCGGGCTGCTTCTGCTTGATCAGGTCGGCCTCGATGGTCACGCCCAGGTGGTTGGCCTGGCCGGTGAGGTCGGCCGCGAGGTGGTAGTCGGTACCGTCGTGGACGAAGCCCGGATTGCGCAGGTAGCACCAGAGCACGGTGAACAGCCCCAGGGCGTGGGCCTGGGCGAACGCCTCGCTCACCTCGTGCAGCTGGCGGTCGGACTGCTCGGACCCGAAGTAGATGGTGGCCCCGACGCCCACCGCCCCGAGGTCGGCGGCCTGGCGCACCGACGCGAACAGCACCTGGTCGTAGGTGTTCGGGTAATGCAGGAAGTCGTTGTGGTTGAGCTTGACGATGAACGGCACCTTGTGCACGTAGCGCCGGGCCACCGCGCCCAGGGTGCCGAGGGTCGTGGCGATGGCGCTGCACTCACCGGCGAGCGCCAGGTCGACCAGGCGGGCCGGGTCGAAGTAGGCGGGGTTCTTGGAGAAGCTGGCCGCCGCGGAGTGCTCGATGCCCTGGTCGACCGGCAGGATCGAGAGGTACCCGGTCCCGCCCAGCCGGCCGGCGCCGAACACGCTCCCCAGGTTGCGCAGCACCGTCGGAGAACGATCCGAGTCCCTCAGCACCCGATCGAGGTAATCGGGGCCCGGAAGCACGAGGTCCTCGGCCGGGAACGCCTTGGCCTGGTGGGTGAGCAGCGACTCGGCCTCGTCGCCCAGGAGCTGTTGGAGGTCCATGCCCCCGAGCCTAGTGCTCTGGACCCGACCGTCCCCTGGTGACAGGCCCTGGCCGCTCCTTGGCGACAGGCCGCTGGCGACGGGAGCGACGGGGGCGCTCGGGGCCCAGTCCCTCAAGGCGCTCGGAGGCGTCGTAGGCCTCCGGATCGGCTCGTGCCACTCGCCCGAACAGCTCGCGGGCCCGGGGCATGTCGCCCGCCCGCTCGTAGAGATCACCCAGCGCGTACCACTGCCGCAGGTGGCGATCCGCCGGGTTGCGCAGCGCCTTGGCCGCTCCGCTGCCCGCCAGTAGGGCGATGGCCCCGGTCAGGTCACCTCCGTCGGCCAGGGTACCGGCGGCCACCATGCGCGCCTCGGCCAGGATGTCGGCGCCCGGCGAGCGGCGACGCAGCTCGGACCACTGCTCGGACACCCGGGCTCGGCGCCCCAGGGCCCGGTAGCTGTCCATCAGGGCTGGGACGTGGTCAGTGCCGTCGCCGAGGGCGCTCAGCGCCTCGAGATGACGGACCGCGTCGCGCCACCGTCCGCTTCGGTAGGCCGCCAGCCCTGCCAGCTCGCGGACCGCTTGGACCCCGGGCGCCTCGTCGGCGACCAGCTTCGCCCCCCGGGCGGCGTCCGAATAGCGGCCGCGGTCGTACGCCACGACCGCCTCCTCCATGGTGGCGACCAGGGTCTCGCGGTGGCGGGCAGTGGCGGTCACGGCCGCCTTGCGGATCTGGGTGGCCACGTCGGCCGGCAGCGACCCGGGCCGGCCTCCGGCGGGAGCCGGCGGAACACCGAGAGCACCGCGGGAACGGCCCCCGGCACCCGGCGCCGGCCCTCGGCGGGACCCCTTCTGGGAGGGCCCACCCCGCCGCACCGGCTGCTCGCTGTCGTCCCATTCCGACGCCCCGTCGCTTCGCTCCCACCGGGCCGGCGGGGGCGGCGGGGGTGACGATCGACGGGGCTCATCGCGGGCCGGGCCTGACTCGCGAACCTGACTGGCCCCCCGTCGCGCCACGCTGCCCCATCGCCCGCTTGGCATCGACCCCGCCCGAGGGCCGCGGTCCCACCCGGCGCCCTGGTCCCGCGTGGACTCCGAGGACTTGCGCTGCCCGAACGGCTCTCGACGTGGCGCCCCCCGATCGGTCGGCCGGCGCTCCGAACCTCTGTAGCCCGGCCTGCCCCGATCGGGCCCATCGCGCTGCGGTGGGCGACGATCCGGCGCGCCGCCGGTCGCGCCGGGTTCGGAGGGCCGACGCGCCCACGCCCCCCGATCGGATGCCCTCTGGCCCGACGGGCGCCGATCCGGAGCCCGTCGATCCCCACCCGGAAACGGTCGCGCCCCGCCGCCCGAGGGGCTCGGACGGCCCGTTCGGCCGCCCGAAGCCGGGGGTCGGGAGGACGGCGGCCGGGTCGACGATCCCGACCACGGCGGCCGCGCCGGCCGGTCGTCGGGGCGACCTCGGCCTGGGGACGCCGGCCGGTCACCGCGCCAGGGTCGACTGTCGCCGCCGGACCGGCTGACCGGACGCGGCGATCGCCGGTCAGGACGCCCGCCAGCGTCCGTGGGACGCCTGGCCGGAGCCCGATCCCGCCAGGTCTCGCCCGGCGTGCCGTCGGCCCCCGAGCGCGGTGGACGGCTCGGCGTACGACGTGGAGACGCCCCGGCAGCGCCGCGCTGCCCGGCAGCGCCGCCCGCGCCGCCCGGACGGTTGCGCCACCGTTCCTCCTGCTGGGCTCCGCCCTTGGGCACTCGCCGGCGCGGCGGGCCGCCACGGTCGCCGCGGCCGCCAGCATCGGGACGGCCCCCGGTGCGACCGGTCGATGAGCCCTCGCGGCGACCAGGCTCGCCCGACCCTTCCGTCTCCGGCCAACGAGGGGGGTTCCGGGCCACGGCAGAGTGTAGGCGGCCCGGACCGCTCCGCCCGCCCCGAACCCTGGCTCCACTCCACGGCGTCCGGACGCGACGAGGACCACCGAAAAACGGTGGTCCTCGTCCAAAGAAATCCCGGCGGCGTCCTACTCTCCCAGGGGGCCTCCCCCCAAGTACCATCGGCGCTGGCGGGCTTAACTGCCGTGTTCGGAATGGGAACGGGTGTTTCCCCGCCGCCATGGCCACCGGAAACTGTGCGCTCGCCGGCCCCGCACGCGGCGACGACCGGCAGTGGGGCGCGCACCAGCGCATCCCTCGAGCGTTCCAGAGCGAGCACGAGCAAGTCCCCAAGCCCTCGGCCGATTAGTACCGGTCGGCTGAACACATTGCTGTGCTTACACCTCCGGCCTATCAACGTGGTCGTCTGGCCACGGGCCTTACCAGGTTAACCCTGTGGGAGATCTCATCTTGAAACGGGCTTCGCACTTAGATGCCTTCAGCGCTTATCCCACCCGTAGGTCGCAAACCAGCCGTGCCCTTGGCAGGACAACTGGCACACGAGAGCTACGTCCGTCCCGGTCCTCTCGTACTAGGGACAGCCTTCCTCAGATCTCCTGCGGCTGCATCGGATAGGGACCGAACTGTCTCACGACGTTCTAAACCCAGCTCGCGTACCGCTTTAATGGGCGAACAGCCCAACCCTTGGGACCGGCTTCAGCCCCAGGATGCGACGAGCCGACATCGAGGTGCCAAACCTTCCCGTCGATATGGACTCTTGGGGAAGATGAG
>DASYAI010000007.1:0-6664 GCA_036501425.1 Acidimicrobiales bacterium
AAAGCGGTGGTCGCCCAGCAGCCGCACCACCTGGTCGCACCACACGCTCACCCCGCCGCGCGAGAACGGGTAGGTGCCCTCGGTGATCATCGCCACGTGGCGGCCGCCCCCGACCTGCTCGGTGAGCGCCGGGGCGAGGTCCCCGCCGAACGTCATCTCGGTCCCTTTCCATCGCGATCCCAGCCACCGCGATCCAGCGGCGTCGCGCACCGAGACGACTGCGGTATCGCCCGTACCCGGGTCGCTGCCGCGCCGCGTGGGGCGACTGGGGACAAGGTACGGGAGGGCGGCCACAGCGACCACCCTGGATTTACCGTTCAGGGCCGGGGGACAGCCGAGATCCGACCCTCGGAAGCCGACAGCCGAACCCTCTAAATTTGCTGCCGGTACCCTCGGGAAATCGTGCTGGCAGCGTGCCGGGGCCGCCGCCCGGCCACGGTGCGGGCCCGCGGAAACCGACCCAGCGGCCGGGGCCGGCTACTCGGCGATGAGGTCGCCGACCCGTCCGGTGCTGCCGTGGGGGCCGTCGGCCGGGTCGGGGTCCGCGACGGCCGACGCCGCCGACGGGAGATCGCGCCGCGAGCGGATGCCGAGCTTCCGGTAGGCCCGGCGCAGGTGGCCCTCGACCGTCTTCTCGCTCACGAAGAGGGCCCGGGCAATCTCCGCGTTCGTGTGCCCGGACACCGCAAGGGTGACCACCCGCTGCTCGCCCGAGGTGAGGGCGTCGGCGCCGGTGAGGGCGATGCGCCGGGGCCGGGCTCCGGTCTGGCGCAGCTCGGTCTCCGCCGCCGACACCAGCGGCGCGGCGCCACACTGGAGGGCCAGGTCGGCACCCTGGCGGAGGCATTCGCGGGCGGCCTCGGTGGACTCACCCAGGTGGTGGAGCGCCGAGCCGAGATCGACGAGCGCCGCGGCCCGCTCGAGCCGCGCCGGGGTGTCGGCGAGCAGCTCGATCGCCTCGCGCAGCAGCACCGGGCGGTCGGCCAGGGGAGCCACCAGGGCCGCCGTGCGCAGGGCGGCGCCGATGGCCCAGGGGGCGCCGGCCTCGCGGGCACAGCGCAGGTTGTGCAGGGAGTGCCCGATGGCCTCGTCGGTCCGCCGCTGGGCCCGGAAGGCGAGCACGGCCCCGGCCCGCCAGCAGGTCACGGCCGGGTTGTCGATCCGTCCCTCGTCCGCGTGGTGGCCGGCCAGCAGGAGGTCGGCGAGGGCCTCGGCGGGCCGGGACTGCAGGGCCCGCAGCCGGCCACGCTGCTCGAGGAGTGCCCGCCCCTCCAGCGTCCACGGCACGACGTCGGCTTCGTCGCAGGTGGCCAGCAGCGCTTCGGACTCCTCGAACTGGCCCTGCCCCGACAGGGCCTCGCTGAGGGCGGCGATCGCCAGCGGCCGACCGATCCAGGGCCGACCCTCGGTGGCCAGCAGCGCCCGTCGGGCCTCGGTCTCGGCATCGCTCAGCGAGCCCTGGATGATGAGGGAGGTGGCGAGGGCGGTCGAGAACTCGGCCACCGCCAGGTCAAGTCCCAGCTCGAGGGCGGACGCCCGGGCGCTGCGGGCGTATCGGTCGGCCTCCGCGCAGTGGCCGGCCTGGGCGAGCGCGGTGAGCGCTCGGGCCCAGAGGCGGAAGGCCAGCGGGTCCCCGTTCACCAGCTCCTGGGAGGCCACCGCCCTCCGGGCGAGGTCGACGACCTGCTCGGCCGATGCTCGAGAGCCGCTGGTCGAGCCGGCGGTGGCGAGCAGGGCGCACGCCATCCGCTCCACCCGACCCCCCGACCCCGGAAGCTGGCCCATCGAGCTCGTGACGGCCTCGGCCGCGGCCATGAGCGCCGAGCTGGACCGCGAGAGGAGTCCGGCCACCACCTCCAGCTCGACGATCAGCTCGATCTGGTCGGGTGGCAGCCTGGGCACCACCTGGGCCAGGATCCGCAGCGCCTCCTGGGTGTCGGGGCTGTCCTGGAAGCCCCGGACCAGCATGAGGGCGACCCGGGCCAGCTGCAGGGCGTCCATCCCCTGCTCCGCCGCCGCCCGGAGATGGCTGAAGGCGGTCGGCAGCCCGAGGGCCGCCTCGGCCCGGGCCAGGTCCAACAGCAGCTCGGGGTTCTCGCGGGCGGTCGGGGTCTCGGCCAGCGCCCGGCTCAGGCACCGGAGGGCGAGCTCGGGCGCTCCTTGCCGCAACGCGAGGTGCCCGCACTGCTGCATCTGCCGGGCAGCCCACTCGTCACCGATCGGCTCGGCGGCGAGCAGGTGCGGGGCGAGCGCCTGGACCGGGGCGTCCCGGGCGCTCAGGCACTTCGCCGCCCCCACGTGCAGGGCGGTGCGGCGGGCCGGCTCGACGTCGTGGTAGATGGTCGTCCGGACGAGCGGGTGCAAGAACCGGATCGGGCGCTCGCGGTGCAGCAGGTCGACCGCCGCGAGCTGGTCGACGATGGCGCTCGCGGTCGACACGTCGATGCCGGCCAGCTGGGCGGCGACGACCAGGTCCGCCTGGTCCCCGAGCACCGCGACGGCGTCGAGGAAGTCGTGGGCGTGCGGCGGGAGGTTGGCCAGCCGGACCAGCACCGACCGGGCCACCGCGGCCGGGGCGATGGTGGCGATGCGCTCCACCGACTGGAGGGTCGGTCGGAACTCGATCGGCGGGAACTCGTTGAGCAGGGCGAAGAGGAGCCGGGGATTGCCGCCGGTGGCCCGGTGGCACGCCCGCACGAACTGCTCGTGCGGGCGCTCGGCGAAGTGGGCCCCCACCAGCTGGGTGACCGACTCGTAACCGAGCGGGCCGACCGAGATCACCCGGGTCGACGGCGTGCTGACGATGCGCTCGATGGTCCCGACCGGCAGGCCGGTCGAGCGGGACGGCATGGTGATGATCAGTCGGGTGCGGCGGTGCTCGAGCCGACGGGCCAGGTAGTAGAGCCACTCGCCGGACTGGGGATCGCTCCAGTTGGCGTCGTCTACCGAGACCAGGACGCCGGTGGAGCCCTGGAGCTGGTTGAGGTGCCCGTCGAGACGGTCGAAGACCGCTGCGGTCGACAAGGGGCTCGCCGCTCCCGTCACCAGGTCCGACAGCAGGGCCTCGACCTCGCGGTCGGCGGACGGCGACGCGTCGGGGCCCCGCAACGACGCGAAGAGCTGCCGGACCACGCCGAAGGGCGACTTGGCCTCCACGTCGCTCCCGCTCGCCCACAGGACGTGCCACCCGCGATCGGCGGCGTAGCCGTGCACCGAGCGCAGCAGCGCGGTCTTGCCCACCCCGGTCCGGCCCTCGATCACGATCGGGGCGGGCGGGAGCCGATTGGTGTCGTCGAACTGGTCCCGGAGCTCGCGCAAGGCCTGGTCCCGCTCGAGGAGACGCTCGCTCGAGACGAGGTCCCCTCCAAGGCCCTCGTCCCCGTCGGGATCCCACACGGGGGGGCGGCGGCGGTCCGGGCGACCGGCCGGCGGCTGGGGGCTGAGGACGGTCACGGCGCCGAGCTCGGGCGGCCGGACGCGCGCCTGGATGTCCGTCGCGGGATCGTGGTCTGCTCGGGCCTCGGGTCGCGCGTCGTCATCATCCTCTCCGCCGGGCCGAGTGTACTTGTCAACCCTCGAATTCGGAAACGACGACGCACGGGCCGAGGTGCCATCACGGGGCCGGAAGGCCTGGTCAAAGCCGGCTCGCCGGCCGATCACGGCCCTCTGGACGAGTAGCTGCGCAACCCGGGCGCCGCCCCGACGCCCCGTCGATCAGAGGATTCCCCATCGGAGCATTTGTGCCCGGAAGCGGGGGGCCGGCCAGTCCATGACCAACCGGCGCCGCAGGGCGTGGGGATCGGGCGAGCGCCCGACCGACCCCGGAACGGTGGTCGTCGCGGTCGAGAACCCCACCGATCGGGCCAGGGTCACGGTCGTCGTGTCGAACGAGTCGGTCCCGCCGAAGGGGTAGGCGAAATGCGTGACGTCACGTCCCAGCGACTCGCGCAGGGCGTCTCTCGACGCCACCATCGTCTCGCGCTGGCGGTCGGCGCTCTGGGCCCGGAGCAACGGGTGGTCGACCGTGTGGGCACCGATGGTGACCCCCGGCTCGGCCGCCAGGGTGGCGAGCTCGCCGGCGGTGAGAGGTCGTGCGTCGGCGGGCGCCTCGGCCGGCCGGCCGAGCTGCTCGGCCAGGTCCACCAGCACGGCGGCGATGCGATCGGGCGCCATCGGACGGAGCAGGCGGTGGAGGTCGGCCCGGGCCTTCAGGGCGTTGTCCGGACCGTCGATGGTGGCGGCGAAGGCGGTCTCGCCCACCTGCAGGGCGGCCTGCGCCGGCGCGTCGCCGGGGTCGAACCGCACTATCTGCGCCAACCGGTCCCACCAGAAGCCGCGGGTGTCACCGACCAGGCCGGTGGCCACGTAGACGGTGAGCGGTACCCCCGCCCGCCGGGCGATCGGCACGGCGGCGTGGAGATTGTCGGCATAGCCGTCGTCGAAGGTGAGGACCACGCGCGGCGACCTCGACGGGACCGTCACCTCGTCGAGCGTGACGAACGAGGCACGGCGTCCGAGCAGCTCGACCTGGGCGGCGAAGTGCTCCGGCGTCACGCACAAGCGGTACGGGTCGCTGACCCCCCCGGCCACCCGGTGGTAGCAGAGGATGACGGTCGGGGCGCCGATCATCGGTCCCGACCGGGGACGGCGCGAAGTGCGCCACACGAGGCGGCCCCGGGCGCCGTACACCTCGATCCCGTCGTCTGTCTCAGCTGTCTCAGCGCGCTCGGTCCGACCATGCCATCCCACCATGCGACTGCAACCGGTCCCGTCCGGGCGTCGAGGTGGCCGGACGTTCGGGCCGCCGCCCCGCCTGCGTCCCGCGCCGACGCGCGAGCCGCCAGCACTGTAGCGCGCACCCACCCGAATTCCCTCGGGCGCCCAACTCCCTGGCCGCCCCGGGTGCCGACGGATTTCCGACAGTGACCGGTACGCTCGGATCGTGGTGACCGTTGGACGTGGCGCGGGCCGGGAGGTCCGGACCACGGGGATCGATCGCAACAATCGCAGCGCGTGGAGCGACAAGCGGGTGCTCCACGAGTTCGCTGCCGGCGAGGCGTCGCCCCGGTCCGGATGGTGGAGCGACCCCGGAGAACGCGCCGCGTTCCTCTGGATTGCCAGTCGGGTGAGGGGCCAACCGGTGCTCGATGTCGGTGTGGGCGGTGGGCGCACCGTTCCGATCCTGCGCTTGATGACCGACGACTACCTCGGGATCGACTACACGCCGGCCATGGTCGACCTCTGCCGGGAGGCCTTTCCCGGTGTCGACGTGCGGGTGGCCGATGCCCGCGACCTGGCCCCGCTCCCCTCCGAGCAATTCGGTCTCGTCGTCTTCAGCTTCAACGGGCTCGATGCGATCGACCACGACGACCGATCCGCCGCCCTGAGAGAGTTCTTCCGGGTTCTTCGCCCGGGGGGCGATCTGCTGTTCTCGACCCACAACAAGGAGGGCCCCGCGTTCAACGCCACCCCGTGGCATCGGGCCGGGCCCCCGCAGGGCCCTGGCTGGCCGGCCTCCTACCGGATCGCCCGGTTCGTCGGCGGCATCATGCTCAATCCCTTGCACTATCCCCGGAGCGTCAGCAACTGGCGGCGGCTTCACGCCCAGGCGGTTGACGCGGGCGACTGGGGAATCGGACCGGTCGAAGCCCACGATTTCGACCTGCTGATCCATTTCACGACGCTGGCGGCCGAGGTACGCGAGCTCGAGGAGATCGGCTTTTCGGTGTCGGCCGTCTTCGACGCTGAGCGTGGAAGAGTCCGTCAGGTCGACGACGACCTCACAGACGTCCGCTACTTCCACATCGTCGCCAGCAAGCCCGCTGCGTAGCGGCGAGCAGCTCGGTCCGGCAGATCTCGTAGATCCACTACGTCATCTGGGGGAGACGTGGCTCGGCGGAGCTCGTACGGAGTCTCATCCCACCGTCCGCACCGCGGGCGGCGGCGGCGGGTCGAGAGAGGGTGGCCGTTGCGGTCACCCCCGAAACTGGCGGAGGTATCGAGATGCACAAGGCCCGACAGGCGGCGGAAGTGCCTGATGAGCGGCCCGAGGGCCATCTCCGGTGGTTATCCGGTCGATCCGCGAACGCCCCGCGCTGCGAGGACCGGCCCGGTGTCCTTCAATTGGATGAGAAAGATCATCAGGTAGCCGGTAGGCGTCGCAGCCGTGGCGGAACAGACTCGTTCCATGCGAACCCCGATCTCGGTGAGGGCCGGGACCGATGTCACCTCGGTGTCCGACGTGCAACGCGCGATCGAACGGTTCGGCGATCGCTATCTCTCGCGGGTCTTCACCCAGCACGAGCTGTCGTGCGCCCGAGGAACCGACCGGGTGGCCGCGTCCTCGCTCGCCGCCCGTTTCGCGGCGAAGGAGGCGACGTTGAAGGTCCTGCGACCCGGTCCCGGTCCGCGCGATGCGGTGGACTGGCGCTCGATCGAGGTACGTCGCGAGGAGGAGGGCTGGTGCTCCCTCCGCCTGACCGGCACGGCGCGAATGCTCGCCCAGCGTGCCGCGGTCCGGGACATATCGGTCAGCCTCAGCCACGAGGGCGAGGTCGCGACGGCGGTGGTCGTGGCCCTTTGCGGAACGAACGCGCAGGACGAGACCCCGACCGGCCGGTTGGCGAGCGGTGTCCATGGGACATCGGCGGGCGGAACAACGGAA
>DASYAI010000008.1:0-2910 GCA_036501425.1 Acidimicrobiales bacterium
CCGCTGGGCGGGCGTCGGGGTCGGCGATGACCGCCAACGTGGTGTGCTCGACCGCCGGGTCCCCGAGGCCGACCCCGGCGCCGGCCAGGTCGACCAGGTCCGCCAGGTCCTCGTCGCCGTCGGGCGGGAGGTTCCGGGCCGCCGCCTGGGGCTGGGTCATCGGTGGTCCCCCGGGCGCACCGGGGCGAGGTGGGCCCGGCCGTCCAGCACCCGGATGGTGGTGCGGGGCCCCCGGCGGCGCGCCGGCTCGGACGCGGGTTCGGGCACCCGGTCGGCAGCCGGGTCGGGCGCCGGGTCGGACGCCGGGTCGGGCAGGCCGTCGACCGCCCCGATCGGCGAGCGCCGGTCCCGCTCGGCCAGACGTCGGCGGCTCCAGGCCACCTGGGCCTCCAGCCCGTCACGCAGCGAGGTGACCGGGGCCCAGCCCAGGGAACGGTCGGCGGCGTCGATGGTTCCTCCGGTGCGCTCCACGTCGCCCGGCATGGCCGGCTGGCGCTCGAGCGCGACCGGGGCCCCGGTGAGCTCGCCCACCAGCTCGATGACCTCGTTCATCGACGCGCTGGCCCCGCCGGCGATGTTCACCACCGTCCCCGGGGCCACGTCGGCACCACCGGCGGCCAGGTTGGCCGCCACCACGTCGCCCACGTAGGTGAAGTCGCGCACCTGGCGGCCGCTGCCGTACAGGGCGAACGAGCGGCCGTCGACCGCGGCGTCGATCAGGCGCCGGAAGGCCATGTCGGGCCGCTGCCGGGGCCCGTAGACCGTGAAGTAGCGCAGCGAGACCGTGGGCAGGCCCCAGTTGGCGGCGTAGAGCGAGCACAGGTGCTCGGCCGCCAGCTTGGTCACCCCGTAGGGGCTGTGGGGGTGGGGCAGGCTGGCCTCCGACGTCGGGTAGGCGGGGGCGTTGCCGTAGACCGAGGAGCTCGAGGCGTAGACCACCCTCGGGCAGCGCACCCGGCGGGCCGCCTCCAGCAGGCGCTGGGTGCCCACGATGTTGTGGGTGCTGTAGTCGACGAAGCCGGTCGACCACGACTTGCGCACCCCGGGCTGGCCGGCCTGGTGGAAGACCACGTCGGCCCCGGCCAGCATCGGCTCGAGCTCGGCCGTGCGCAGGTCGGCCAGCACGAACTCGAAGTTCGCCCGCCCCCCGAGCAGGCGCAGGTTCTGGCGCTTGGCGGCGGCGTCGTAGTAGTCGGTGAGGCAGTCGATCCCCACCACCCGGTGGCCGGCCTCGACCAGCGCCTCGGCCAGATGGCTCCCGACGAACCCGGCGACGCCGGTGACGACTGCGGTCATGGTGGCCTCCTCGTGGTGTGGGTGGTGGACCCCCGACGGGCGATCGATCGGGGCGACCGAGGGGTGCAGATCGAAGTACGGGGCGCTCACTGCCCGACCGCCCACTCGCCCGCGACCGGGGCTGCCGGCCCCTCCGTGGACGCCGGTGGCGCCCCCGCGCCGATGGGCACCAGCACCCCGGGCTCGGGCACTCCCGGCTCGGGCACCGCCGCACGGCGCCCCCCGGGCTCGGGCACGCCCGGCTCGCCGACCCCGACCCCCGGCATCGACCAGGCGGCGAGCCGCTCGACCGCTGCCTGCAACTCGCCCGGCCCCGGCTCGGGCGCGCCCAGCTGGGCGTAGGCCCGCCCGATCGCCCCCAGGTGGCCGGCGACCCCGTAGCGCTCGTCGAGGGCCCGGGCCCCGGCGCGCTGGGCGGCTACGGCCGGCCCGCCGTCGAGCACCCGGCCGATCCCCTCGGCCAGCCCGGCCGCGGTCGGGGCGACCAGGGCGCAGCTGGCGGGGTCGAGGACCTGGCGGTGGGCCGGGATGTCGGTGGCCACGATCGGGGTCCCCGAGCGCAGGTACGAGAAGATCTTGAGCGGGGTGTTGGTCCCCGTGGCCCGGGGCGAGACCAGCGCGTCGGCCGCGGCGAGGGCGGCCGGCACCACCTCGGGCCCGAGGGTGCCCACCAGCTCCACCGCCCCGGCCACCCCCAGGTCGACCGCCCGGCGCCGGGTCGCCTCGACCTGGCGCTCGGTCCCCCCGGCGATCACCAGCCGCAAGTCGTGGCGCCCGGGCACCAGCTGCGCCACGGCGTCGAGCAGGGTGGGGATCCCCTGGTAGGGCTCGAGGGTGCCGGTGTAGAGCACGACCCGCTCGCCCGCCGGCGACCAACGGCGCCGGAAGCCCTCGACCGCTCCGGGGTCGGGGTCGGGGTCGAGCGACACGTTGTAGACGGTCTCGACCGGGGTGCCCGACGCGTCGCGGACCGCCTGGGCGAGCGAGGGGAACTGGGCGATGACCACCGCCGCCCGGCGCAGCACCCAGCGCTCGAGGAGCCGGGCCGCGCGCACCGCGGGGTGGGCGTCGCCCAGGCCGTAGTTGCCGAGTACCACCGCCCAGTCGTTGCCCATGTCGTAGACGAAGGGCGCGCCGGCCAGGCGGGCCACCGCGGGGGCGAACAGCCCGGCCTCCTCGTGCGCGTGGACCACGTCGAACCGGCCCCGCCCGGCCAACCCCTCGAGCAAGGAGCGGGTGGCCACCGCGCCGTCGAGCACCAGCTTGGCGAACGACGGGCCCACGTCGACCCGGCGGAACCCGGGGCACCAGGCCCGGTGGTAGGCGAGGCCCTCGACCGGCACCGACTGGCCGATCGGGTAGGTGACCAGGGTCACCCGGTGGCCCAGGGCGCACAGGGCCCGGCACCGGTTGAAGACGCTGATCGGGGTGCCCCGGGGGGCGTACACCGGGTGGGGGGCGAGCATGAGCACCCGCATCACGACCCCCTCCGGGCGAGCGATCCGGCCGGGTCGGTGGCCCCCCGACGGCCCGGGGCGCCCACCCGGTGGGCGGGCACCTTCCGTCGGCGGCGGGCGGTCAGGTAGAAGGGGATCCCCACCACACCGAGGGCCA
>DASYAI010000009.1:0-73296 GCA_036501425.1 Acidimicrobiales bacterium
GCCGGATCGAAACCGTCCATCTCGGCGAGCAGCTGGTTCAGGGTCTGCTCGCGCTCGTCGTTGGACACCACCGCACCGGTTCCGGAGCGCCGCCCGCCGATCGCGTCGATCTCGTCGACGAAGATGATGGCTGGCGCCCGCTTGCGGGCCTCGGCGAAGAGATCGCGCACCCGCGCCGCCCCCACGCCGACGAACATCTCGACGAAGCTCGATCCGGCCACCGAGTAGAAGGGGACCTCGGCCTCGCCGGCGACCGCTCGGGCGAGCAGGGTCTTGCCCGTCCCCGGGGGCCCGATCATCAGGATGCCCCGTGGCGGCATCGCCCCGGCCTGGGCGTACCGGCCCGCGTTCGCCAGGAAGTCGACGACCTCGCGGATCTCGACCTTCACGCCCTCGTAGCCGGCCACGTCGGCGAACCGGGTCGTCGGTCGCTCCTCGTCGAACACCTTCGCCTTCGACCGTCCGACGCCCATGGCGCCCTGCATGCGGCCGGCGGCGCCTCTCGACAGCCGCCACCAGAAGTAGCCGATGACGAGGAACGGCAGCAGCAGGATGACCCAGGACAGGACCTCGGAGCCGAAGGAGGTCGACGAGGTGCTGGACGTGATCTGCACGCCCGACTTCTGGAGCTGGTCGAGGAGCTGCTGGCCCGCTTGGGGCGGGATCGCGGTCGTGTAGGAGGTGCCGTTGGTCAGGTTGCCGCTCGCCGCGCCGGTGGTCTGGATGGTGACCGTCTTGACCTTGTGGGCCGACACATCGTGAAGGAACTGGGAGTAGTTGAGGCTCACCGGCGACGTCGTCTTGGTGGCGGGAAGGGTGAAGAACAGCAGCAGGAAGGCGGCCAGCGCCACCACCCAGAGGTAGTGGCGCCACGCCGGCGGCGGCGGCGGCGCGGTGTGCGTTCCCGTGTCGGTGGTCGGCGGGGTCGCCGCTCGCTTGGTCACGAGCGGCGAGGCCCTCGTGCCCGGGGCGGGGCGCTGCGGGCGGGCCGATTGGGGCAGGTGGCGGGCCCATCGGGGCAGGGGAGGTGCTCAGGCATCGAGCACAGCATGGCCCGTCTCGGTGCCCGATGCCGCACGGATCGGTGGCCGTCGCCCCGCGAGGGTATGGTCGCAGTCGTGCTCGACGGCGCGTCGGCCGACCCAGCGCCCACTTCCATGCAGGCATGGGCCGTCAGCACCCCGGGGCGGCTGGCGGACGGACCCCTGCGCCTGGTCGAGCGGGGGGTGCCGGAGCCCGGTCCGGGCGAGGTCCTGATCCGAGTCTCGGTGTGTGGGGTCTGCCGGACCGACCTGCATCTGGTCGAAGGAGACCTGGCACCACGGCATCCGGGGGTCGTGCCGGGGCACGAGGTGGTCGGCCGGGTGGCGCGCCTGGGCGGCGGCTCGGCGCGGTTGGTGGTCGGCCAGCGGGTCGGGGTGCCCTGGCTCGGCTCGACCTGCGGGCGGTGCCGGTTCTGTGTCCAGGGTCGGGAGAACCTCTGCTTGCGGCCCCGGTTCACCGGGTGGGACGTCGACGGGGGCTTCGCCGAGTACCTCGTGGCGGACGAAGCCTTCGTCTACCCGCTGCCGGACTTTCTCGACGACCAGACCGTGGCCCCGCTCCTGTGTGCCGGGATCATCGGGTACCGGGCGCTCCGCCGGGCCGAGCTTCCGCCCGGTGGTCGGCTGGGGATCTACGGGTTCGGTGGCTCGGCTCATCTCACGGCGCAGGTGGCCCTGGCCCAAGGGGCGCGGGTGCACGTCATCACCCGCTCTGCCGTCGACCAGCAGCTGGCCCGGGCGCTCGGTGCCACGTCGGTCGGTGGGACGCAGGACCTGCCCCCCGAGCCGCTCGACGCGGCGATCCTGTTCGCACCGGTCGGTTCCCTGGTGCCGGTGGCCCTCGGTGCGCTCGACCGGGGCGGCACCCTGGCGGTCGCCGGCATCCATCTGAGCGACGTCCCCGTCCTCAATTACCAGGACCATCTCTTCGAGGAGCGCAGCCTGCGGAGCGTGACGGCCAACACCAGGCGGGACGGCGAGGAGTTCCTGGCCATCGCCGAGCGCATCGCCATCCGCCCGACCACCACCGAGTACCCGTTCGACGCGGTCCCCCAGGCGCTGTCGGACCTGGCCGAGGACCGGTTCAACGGTGCGGCGGTCGTCCGGGTGGGTTCTTGACCCGGACCTACGACGGCGGGGTGCCGCTGCCGGGAATGAGCCTGCCGCAGAAGGGCTTCCCGCTCTTGGGGAACGGGACGAACTTCTTGTTGACGAACTGGACGTCGAAGGTGCAGGTGGTGGCCGGCGCCTGCCCGAAGGTCTTGAAATCGACGGGCGACGCGGCCAGCCCGTTGTCCGTCCACGAGGTCACGTTGCGCAGGTTGGTGATCAGCGAGGACCGGGTCGGGTTCTTGCCTGCCACCTGTAATGCTTCGACCGTCAGGTTCGCCACCTCCCATCCGTCGGCCGCCCCCAGGTCCGGTACGCCGCCCTTGTAGGCCGAGTCGTACTTCTTGAGACCCGCCAGCAGGGTGTTGCCCGCAGCGTTGGGCGGGACGTAGGTCGAGAAGTACACACCGTTGGCGGCCGCCAGGTCTTCGGGGCTCGCGTAGACGTCCTGCGATGCACAGCAGGCGCTGATCTTCACGTTGGTGAGGCCGTCCTGCTTCAGTGCGGTGGCCATGGCCAGGCTCGAGGAGAGCACGCAAGAGCACTCGACGCCGTTGCAGCCCGCCGTCTTGAAGCTCAGGGCGTAGGTGGTGAAATTGACCCCTCCCAGCGGCACGATCGTGTTGTCGCACACCGACAGCCCGTCCAGCTTCATGTCGGCCTCAAAGGGGTTGACCCCCCGGGTCGACGACGGGGTGTTGGAGGCGATGAAGCTGACCTTCGTCGCCCCGATCTTCTTCCAGAACCCACCGTCGGTGTACCCCGGCTCGCTCGGGCTGTCGTTGCCGGTGATGTTGAACATGTTGGTGTTGGGCTGCTCGTACCACTCGGGACCGTCGACCGACGATCCGATGACCGGGACGCCGGCCTGCTGGAGGTAGGTGGAGCCGCCGAAGGTCAGCGCGCTTTCGGCGGAGACCAGAAAGACACCCTTGCTCTGCACCAGCGATTTGGCGGCCGTCTCCGCTCCGGCGGGCGTCGACGTCGTATCTGCGACCGACCAGACGATCTTGCGGCCGTTCACACCTCCCGCTGCGTTGACCTGCTTGAAGCGCGCCTCCATCGCCGGCGCGGCGTCCTCGAACGTGGAGGCTGCGGCTCCGGTGAGGTCGCTGATGATCCCGACCTTCACGGTGGTGGCAGTGACCCCCGGCGAACTGCCGGCGGTACTGGCCCCGGCTCCGCCGGCGGCGATGCCCGCCAGACCCGTGGCGAGCAACACCATGCTGGCTGCCGCGATGACGGCCCGCCGGAACGGCTTGGGCACGGCTTCCCCCCTTTGCATGACGAGCGCTGACTGGCCGAGCCTCGAACCCCCGCTGCCCGGACCACCTCGGTGTCGTCACGATAACCCAACCGCGATCGGATCTCTACCGACTCTCTACCGACGCAACGCGCGCCGGCTCGTCGAGCAGCGAGGCGCGCCTATGCGAGCGCGCCCTCGGGGTAGTCGATGGTGCCATCCTTGGCCAGCAGGGCGATCTGCTCGTCCTCGTAGCCGAGCTCGCGCAAGATCTCTACCGTGTGCTGAGCGGGCACCCACGGCGCCCGCTCGGTGCGCCCCGGCGTCTCGCTGAAGCGCACGTACTGGCCGACCTGGCGCAGCAGGCCGTGCTGGGGGTGGGAGTTGGCCGTCACCACCCCGAGCTCGATGAGCTCGTTGTCGAAGAGGTGGGCCTCGCCGTCGAGGGTGTCGACGGCGATCTCGCTGGCGACACCCGCCGCGTCGAACCTTCGTCGCCACTGTAGGGCGGTGGCCGATCGCATGATCGGGAGCAGCTCGGCTTCCAGGGCCACCCGGTTGGCGGTGCGAGCTTCTGGTGTGGCGAACCGGGCGTCGTCGAGCAGGTCGCGGCGTCCGATGGCACCGCAGAGTGCCGGCCATTGCTCGGGCTGGACCGCGGCCAGCTGGATCCATCCGCTCTGGGTCTCGTACAGGCGGTACAGCGCGTCGAAGCCGGTCTGCAATTTGTCCAGACGGGGCAGCGGCGGCGGCTGCCCGTTGGCGTCGGCGTAGGACCCCGATCCCCACACGGCGGTGGCGTTGAGCAGCGAGGTCCACAGCGCTTGGCCCTGGCCGGTCTTCTTGCGGTGGTAGAGCGCCATGAGCACGCCGACCACCGACGCCAGCGCGTTGGAGGTGTCGCCATGTCCCCACCGGTACCACAGGGGCGTGTTGCCCTCGTAGACGGGCCCGGCCTCGTACTCGAGCCCGGCCGCCGCCTGACCCAGGGGGTCGAGGCCGCCCAGATGGGCGAGGGGGCCCTCGGCGCCGTACATGTAGGTGTTGCAGGTGATGATCCCCGGCTTGATGGCCGACAGGCTCTCGTGGTCGATGCCCAGCCGCTCGGCCACCCCGAGGGTCATGTTGTGATGGACGACGTCGGCGGTGGCGATGAGCTCCTCGATGATCTTGCGCCCGTCCGGGCGCTTGCCGTCGACCGAGATGACCCGCTTGCCTTGTTGGCAGCCGATGAACGGGCCGCTGCCCATCATCCCGGCCATCGCGCCCCCACCCACGGGCGCCTCGATCTTGACGACGTCGGCCCCCATGCTGGCGAGCACCATGCAGGCGAACGGCCCGGCGAACGCCCGCCCGAAATCGAGCACCCGGACGTCACTGAGGGCGTTGGGCTGGGGCCGGGTGGCGGGGGGCGGGCTGGTCGGCTTGGCCGCCCGGGCCTCGGCCAGCACCTCGACCGTGTGGGCCCCGAGCCGGGGCCGCGGTCCCCGCACCGCCCCCGGCGTGCCCTGCAGCTTGATGGTGACCCCGAGCTGGGTCAGGGGGCCGACCTCGGGGTCCTCGACGGTGACGACCGAGTCGGTCTGCACCAGCTGGGGGTGCTTCACCAGCTCGTGCATGGGCACGATCGCCTCGGCGCACATGCCGTTCGCCACGAACTGCGACACGATCTCGGCCACGGTGAACCGCTTGTAGGCGGCGTGCACCTGGTCCTGCACCGCTTGGGCTTCTGCCAGTGCCTCGGGCGTGCCCTTGGCCGCCAGCATCATCACCATGCCGGGGTTGAGCTCGGAGGGCAGCCCGAGGATCTGGTTGGCACTCTTCTCGCCCGTGGGTCGTCCTCCGGTGACGTGGACCCAGCCGTCGGAGCACTGGTAGACGCTCCGCTGGTGGATCCCCGGGGGGTACGTCTTGGACATGGTCACCTGCAGGTCGTTGTGCCCCTGCTCGGCGTGCAGCCAGAGCATCGTCGTGAGGGCCATGCCGCCTTGGAAGATCGACGTCTCCACGTGTTGGCCCCGTCCCGTCTCCTCGCGTGCGGAGAGCGCGGCGAGCAGCCCCGCCGGGACCAGGTAGGCGGCGGCCATGCTCGGAGAGGCGTTCTGGAGGAAGATCGGTCCCTCCCGCCATCCCGGCTGCTCCCACTGGAGCCCCATACGGGCCTGGACCAGCGCGTCCCAGCCGGGCCGAGCGGCATGGCGCGTCCCGGTCGGGTAGGCGGGCACCGACACGTAGACCAGCCTGGGGCAGCGATCGCGGAGGGACTCGTAGTCGAGGCCCAGATCGCCCATCGCACCCGGTCGAAAGGCCTCGACCAGCGCGTCGGCAGTGCTCACCAGCTGGAGGAACTGCTCCTTGCCCGCGGGCGACCTGAGGTCGAGCTCCACCGACCGCCGGCCCCGGTCCCAGACCCGCAGCTGGGGGTCCTGCCGCCACGGGCCGCCGCCGGGCGGCTCGACCTTGACCACGTCGGCGCCGTGCTCGGCCAGCAGCATCACCCCGAGAGGCCCCGCGATGCCCCAGGACAGATCGAGAACCTTCACACCGTCGAGCGCGCCGATGGTAACCACCCCCCGAACCAGGGCACCGGCGGAGAGCCGGGTGCCGGGTGCCGATGGTACCAGCGCGCCCGGCCGGTGGCTCGGGTCAGGGCGCCGGGTCGCTCGGTCGCCCGGCGCGGTTGCCCAGTGCCTGGCGGAGGACCGATTGCACCTGATCGGCGCTCATGTCGGCCAGTGCCGCAGCGATCCCGGGATCGTCGAGGGTGACCGAGGTCGCGCCGGCTCGGAGCTCTACCCTCGCCGGTCGGGCAGCGGCGTCGCTCGACTCGCCGACGTCGAGTCGACCCAGGCTGGTGTCGACCGCCTCCTTGGCGACGCCGAGGGCCTCGAGCGCCTTGGTGGCCAGGCATCGACGATCCTCGAGGACCGCCTGGAGGAGGTGGCCCGTGGTTATCGGCGCCCCGCCGGCGAGGTGGCGCGCCCGGGCCGTGGCCTCGGTCAGGGCGGGCGAGAGCGAGCGGTCGACGCCCGACCCGTGGAGCATCTCTTCGACGGCGCCCTTCAGCGACTCGGGCGCGGTGTCGCAGAGGGGTGCCAGCCAGTTGGGCTCTTCGACCTCGGCCTGCCGCAGCAGGCCGAGCAGGAGGTGTTCGGTGCCGATGTAGCCGTGCCCCAGGCGGAGCGCCTCGCGGAGCGAGAGCTCGAGCGATCGCTTGGCCTCCGGGGCGAAGGGAACCTTGGCGACCCTTCGGGCGGTGGCGGTGGTCGGGAACGACCTCGTGTCGCCTCCCGATGCGTGCATCCGGCATCTCGAAGGCGGCTGGTTCGAGTTCACGCCGACCGGGGCGGACGGGGGCTGCCCCTTCGGCTATCGCTTCTCCTCCTCGGGGGGCCGTGACGGCTGAGCCCCGTGTACCCTGCGCCCGGTGAGCAGCCGGTGAGTGGGGTCCACGAGCCGACGTCCTACTTCGTGTCGGCAGGGTCCACGCTCGTCCCCCGGCCCGAGGCGGCCAGCCCGTGGTCGCCCGAGATGCTCGGCGGGCGTCAGCTCGCCGCCCTGGTGGCCTGGGCCGTCGAGCGCGACGGGGAGCCCGGTGACGTCTACCAGCCGGCGCGGTTGACCGTCGACATGTTCCGTCCCGGGCCGATGCGACCCCTCGACGTGGTGACCCGGGTCGCCCGCTCCGGCCACCGCATCCGGGTGCTCGACGTGTCGGTCCGCTGCGACGACGTCGAGGTCTGCCGAGGTTCGGCGGTGCTGCTCCGGCGCGGGACACCGTCGCCCGGCACGGTGTGGGAGCCGGACCCCTGGGACGTGCCCCGGCCTGACGCCGTCCCGGCAGACGACGGGCGACGGGCGGTGTTCGGCGACCTCCGGATGGTGACGCCGTGGTCCAGCGGCGAGGAGGCCGGTCGGATGTGGCTGCGGGAGACCCACCAGCTGGTCGCCGGCACCCCGCTCAGCCCGCTGGTCCGCACCGCGCTGGCGGCAGACTTTGCCAACCCGATGGCGAACTCCGGCAACCGAGGGCTGGGGTACATCAACGCCGACCTCACGCTCGGGCTCGCGCGGCCGGCGCGAGGCGAGTGGGTGGGCTGCGAGGTGATCGGCCGCACCTCGGACGCCGGCGTTTCGGTCGGGGTCATCTCGCTGTACGACGTGGCGGGCAGGATCGGGTACGCGACGGTCAACGCCCTTGCCGACGATCGGCTCTTGCGCGGCGATTAGCGCGCCGCCGCCATCCCGAGCGGCTGGACGAGCTGAGCCAGACAGGCGTCGGGCGTGCCCGGCCGGGCGAAGTAGAAGCCCTGAAACGTCTCGCATCCGAGTTCCTGCAGCGCGCGGAGCTGCACCTCGGTCTCGACGCCTTCGGCGGTCACCGGCAGGGCGAGCGACCGCCCGATCGCCACGATGGCACCGACGACCGCCCGGCTCGACCGGTCCGTCTCGAGGCCCTGCACGAACGACTGGTCGATCTTGAGCTCGTCGATGGCCAGCCGGGTGAGGTAGGACAGCGAGGAGTACTTGGTGCCGAAGTCGTCGATCGAGATCCGGACGCCCAGCTGGTGGAGCCGGGACACGAGGTCGGTGACCACCCCCCCGTCGATCAAGGTGGACTCGGTGAGTTCGAGGCACAAGGACGATGGTTCGAGCTCGGCCCGGGCGAGCGCCGCCGACACGACGTCGGCGAACTCGGGCGAGCGCAGCTGCACCCCGGCGACGTTGACCGACACGGACCAGTCGCCGCACCCGGGCGCGGCGTCGCGCCAGGCCCGCAGCTGGCGGCAGGCGGAGTCGAGCACCCAGGTGCCGATCGGAACGATGAGGCCGCTCTCCTCGGCCACCGAGATGAAGTCGTTGGGCTGGACGACGCCCCGCTCGGGATGGCGCCACCGCACCAGCGCCTCGGCGCCGACGTAGCGCCCTTGGGCGATCGAGGCGATGGGCTGGAACTCGAGGAACAGCTCGTGGCCGTCGAGGGCTCCCCGGAGGGATGCTTCGAACGCGAAGCGCTGCTGCACCTGTTGACGCAGCCCGAGGTCGTAGAGCTCGAAGCGGTTCCGGCCCTGCTCCTTGGCCCGGTGCATGGCCAGTTCGGCGTCGCGGACCATCGACTCGGCCGAGGCGTCCAGGTCGCTGACGGCGATGCCCACGCTGGCGGTGATCTGCGCCTCGGGCCCATCGAGCGCGAAGGGGTGCTCGATGGTCGCGAGGACCCGCTCGGCCCGTTCGGCCGCTTCGGCGGCCGTGGCGACGCTCTCGCAGACCAGCCCGAAGTCGTCGGCCCCGAATCGGGCGACCGTGTCGGTGGCGCGCAGCGCGCCCCGCAGCCGGTCGGCAACTGCCCGCAGCAGGGCGTCACCCTGCTCGCGTCCGCGCGCGTCGTTGAAGCGCTCGAAGCGGTCGAGGTTGAGGTACATCACGGCGGCCTTGGTTCCATTGCGCTGGGCGTGGGTGACGGCCCGACCGACGCGGTCGAGGAACAGACCCCGGTTGGGGAGGCCGGTCAGCTGGTCGGAGAAGGCGTCGAGCATGAGCCCCAGCTCGGCGTGCTTGCGCTCGGTGATGTCCTGGACGACCCCGCTCAGCCCGTCGACCGCACCGGAGTGGTCGACGACGGCGTCGGCGGCGATAAGGAGCCAGCGTGGGACGCCGTCCGGCCGGGTGATCCGAACCTCGAGCTCGCCCCGGGCCCGCTCGGTGCGCACCTTGATGAAGCTCTCCATGAGGAGCTGGCGGTCGTCGGGGTGGATCATGTTGAAGAAATCGAGGTTCCGCACCACGGATCCCGGGGACATCCCGAAGATCCGGTAGGCCTCGGGCGTCCAGGTGAGCACCGACTCGGGGCCGATCCGGGCGCGCCAGCTGCCGATGTGGCCGATCTCCTGGGTCTGCTCCAAAAAGGCCTGGCTCTCGCGCAGCTCCCGCTCCCGCCGGCGCTGATCGCCGATGCTCCGGGCGATCGCCGACGCGCCGACCACGGTGCCTGCCTGATTGAAGACCGGCGAGACCCGAACCTCGACCTCGATCGTCGATCCGTCGCGACGCCGTCGTACCCCCTCGACCAGGTCGTGGCGTTCCCCCCGGGCGACGCTGGCCAGGATCCCGGCGACGACCTCGAGCTCGTCCTCGGGGTAGAGCACCGAGATGTGGCTGCCCGTGATGTCCTCGCTGCGGTACCCGTAGAGCTCCTCTGCGCCTCGATTCCAGCCGGCGATCACCCCGTCGAGCCGGACGGCGACGATGGCGTCGTCGGATCCCTCCACGATGGCCGAAAGGAGAGCTCGAGGGTCCGTCAGGCCCGTGCTCAGCGCTGCTCCGCCATCCACCGTCGACGACCCCTCTCCAAGGCTCCGCCCTTGCCCGTGTGCCCCGAGCAAGGCCCGATTTGAACGCTAGGGTCCGTCGAGGGACCTTTGGTTGCGCACGGGTGGCAAGACGGTTGGAACCCTCAACGCGGAGTGATTGGACCTCGAGCAGCAGGTTCTCGCAGAAGGCCCCGAACCAGCGCTCAGGAGGCGCGAGGCGACCTCGAGCACCCATCGACCGGCCTTCGGTGGGAGCCCTCAGCATCGGGGCTCATCGCGCACCGGCGCTGTGGCCGAGGGCGAGCAGCGCGAATCGCCGGAGCACCAGATCGCGCCACGTGACCAGCCGTCCGAGCGCTGCAGGCGTGGCGGTTCGGAGCGCGTCGGAGCCACCCGGGGACTGCTCCGCCTCGGCGGTGAAGGCCTTCAGGAAGCCCTCGACTGCGGCGGAGGTGATCTCGAGGTGGAACTGGATGCCCCACGCCGCCGAGCCCAGCCGGAAGGCCTGGTTCGGGTACCGCCCGCTCGACGCCAGCGGGACCGCCTCGTCCGGCAGCTCGAAGGTGTCACCGTGCCAGTGCAGAACTTCGAGCGCGCTCGGCAGGCCGCTGAACACCGGGTCGTCGGCGCAGCGGGGGCCCAGGTTCACCGGTCCCCAGCCGATCTCGGGCCCCGCCTCGCCTCGGTGCACCGACGCCCCTCCGGCCACCGCCAGTAACTGGGCGCCGAGGCAGACGCCCATGGTCGGGATCCCGCGGCCCACGGCATCGGCGAGGAGATCGATTTCGGCCCGTCGGGTCTCGAATCCGGTGTCGGAGGCGGCCGACATCGGCCCGCCCATCACCACCAACGCGTCGAGGTGCGAGGCGTCGGAGGGCAACGCCTGGCCGGCGAAGACGCGGCACACGTCGAGCCGCACTCCGGCCGCGTTCAGCGCTTCGTCGATCGCGAAGCCCTGCTCGGGGGCGACGTGCTGGACGACCAGGCAGCCGGGCATCGGGGGGCCACCTTATGAGATCGAGCGGCCACCTCGATCCGACCGCTCCGCGGTCCGGGTCACCGGCGGTCCGGGTCCGGGTCCCCGGTCACCGGTCAGGGATGCGCCGGCCCCGGTAGGCTCACCGACGGTCTGCCGTCGGGTCCACGCCCTCGAGGGCCACCGTCGCCAGCGCAGCCGCCCGGGGAGGATCCGATGGTCGACCGAGACAACCTGATGGTCGTGGCGAGAGACGTCGAGCGCGTCGAGCTCGATCCCTCCGACATCCTCCTCACCGATCAGGTGGCGGTCGTCACCGGGGGTGGGGGTGGTATCGGGCAGGGGATCGCCCTGGGCCTGGCTCGTTTCGGCTGTGACGTGGCGGTCATCGACGTCGTTCCCGAGCGGTGCACCGCCACCGAGGCCGCCATCGGTCGGCTCGGCCGGCGAGGGCTCGGCATACCCGGTGACGTGATGGACGCCGAATTCCTGACCGGGGCGATCGCCCGGGTGGGCGAGCACTTCGGGCGGCTCGACATCCTGGTCAACAATGCCGGCGGCTCGCGCAGCGGATCTTTCCTGTCGCAACCGGCCGGCAGTGTCCGCCGCCATGTGGACATCAACCTGTTCTCGTTGTTCTTCGCCACCCAGGCCGCCGCTCCCCTGATGATCGAGGGCGGTCGGGGCGGCTCGATCGTCAACGTGACCAGCATCGAGGGCTTGCGGGCGGCGCCCGGGTTCGCGGTCTATGCCGCCTGCAAGGCCGGCGTGGTGAGCTTCACCAAGTCGATGGCGCTCGAGCTCGCCGAGCACCGAATCCGGGTCAACGCGCTCGCGCCCGATCACACGATCACCCCTGGGACGCGGGGCAACCGGGTCGGTCCGGTGGACCCCGAATCGTGGGCCGACTCGGACTTCGACACCTTGGCCTCGGTGGTCCCGCTCGGACGGGAGGGGATCGTCGAGGAATGCGCCAGCACCGCCATATGGCTCTGCTCACGGATGTCGGACTACGTCACCGGCGTCACGGTGAACGTCGACGGGGGCACCTGGGCGTCGAGCGGCTGGCTCCGCGAACCGGATGGTCGATGGACCCAGCACACGTGAGGATGGTGAGCCGGTGATCACCGACGAGCACCGCGAGCTGCGCCGGACGGTGCGGTCGTGGGCCGAAGCGGACGTGGCGCCCTACGCCGCCGCCGTCGACGCCGACCCCCGGTACCCCGACGAGGCGTGGTCCTCGTACGTGGCGCGGGGCTGGGTGAGGATGCAGTACCCGGAGGCCTATGGCGGCGACGGGGCCGACGCCGTCTCGTGCGCCATCCTCATCGAAGAGCTCGCCCGGGTGTGCGCCTCCTCCTCGCTGACCGCGCTCATCTCCAAGCTGGCGATGACGCCGGTGCTGCACTGGGGTTCACCGGAATTGCGAGCCCGCTACCTGCCGCGGATCGCGTCGGGACAGTCGCAGGGAAGCTATTGCCTGTCGGAGCCCGACGCCGGTTCCGACGTGGCGTCCATGACCACGACGGCGCGGCGCGATGGGGACTTCTACGTGCTGAACGGGACGAAGTGCTGGATCACCAACGCTGGGGTGAGCGATCTCTACACGGTCTTCGCCCGGACCGACCAGGGGCCCGGGCACCGTGGGATCTCGTGCTTCGTGGTGGAGCGGGAGTGGGGGGTGGAGATCGGGCGCCTCGAATCCAAGCTCGGCGTGCGCGGGAGCCCGACCGGCGAGGTGCTCCTCCGCGACGTCCGGGTGCCGCTGGAGAACCGGGTGGGGGAGGAGGGTGCGGGGTTCTACATCGCCATGGGCACGCTCGACCGCTCCCGTCCCAATATCGGTGCCCAGGCGGTGGGCATCGCCCAGGGGGCGATCGACTACGCGGCGCGCTACCTGCGTGAGCGGGTGCAATTCGGCCGGCCGCTGGCCGAGCTACAGGGCCTCCAGTTCATGCTGGCCGACATGGCGACGACGACCGAGGCGGCCCGGCTGCTCGTCTACCAGGCGATGGAACTGCTGGACGGCGGGGATCCGGGCGGGGAGCTGAACCGGGCCGGGGCGATGGCCAAGTGCTTCGCGTCGGACACCGCCATGGCGGTCACCACCGACGCGGTCCAGCTGCTCGGGGGGACGGGGTACACCGTCGCCCACCCGGTCGAGCGGTTCATGCGGGACGCCAAGGTGACCCAGATCTACGAGGGCACCAACCAGATCCAGCGGGTGGTGATCGCCCGTAGCCTGCTCAGCGGGTCGAGCTGATCGGTCGAGCTGATCGGTCGAGCTGGATTTTCGCTGTCACCGCCACCTGCGCGAGCATCCGGGGCGGCTCGAGCGGAGGTGACGGTGGTGGAGCAGTGACGAACGCCGAGGAGCCGAGCGGTTCCGCGGAGCCGAGCCTCGACGAGTCCGGCCCGCACTTCGTGGCGGCGTTGGGCCTCGAGCAGTGGATCGACGGCGCCACGACCAACGGCCGGGCCGCCATCGGGCCCGAGCTGTGCGCGCCGGGGAGCCAGCACCCCCGCATCGGCGTTCTGGCCACCATGGCCGATCTGGTGGTGGGCAGCCGGCCGGAGGGCCCCATCAACCCCACCGTCGACTTGCGGGTCCGGTTGCTCGCCCGGCCGGCGATGTCCACGGTCCGGGTCCGCTGTGACGCGTTGCGCTCCGGCCGGAACCTGTTCGTCGGCCACGCCCGGTTCTACGCCGACGACGACGTCGCTCCATTCGCCACCTCGGTCGCCACGTTCATGAACCGGCCGATCGTCCTGGCGGGACTCCCCCGGCCCGCGCCGAGGGGTGCCGGAGCGCCGGTCCACGTGGAGGACCTGATGGCGGCCCGGTTCGACGCCACGGGCTCGGCGGAGATCCACCTTGTGCCTCGACTCGTCAACGGCACCGGCGGCACCGTGCAGGGGGGCGTACTCGCCACACTGGCCGAGCTGGTCGCCGAGCGGGCCATCGCCGAGCCGGGGCGGGCAGCCGTCGTCGATCTCGACGTGCGGTACTTGGCCCGGGTGCGCGTGGGGCCGGTGCGGGCGACCGCCACCCGGCTGGAGGGTCCCGGTGCCCGCTCGGCGGTCGGGGGAGGGCAGGCGGTGGAGGTACGGATGGTCGACGTGGGGTTCGACGCCCGCCCGGTCGCCTTCGTCACTGCCGCCGTGACGCGCCTCTGACCCGCCGACCACGGCTACGGTGAGTCGGCGCGGGCGCTCGCGGCGCCCTCGGGAAGGGGAACGCGCCGTGCCGATCGATCTGGCCGAGATGCTCGACCCGGGTCACTCCGCCGTCCTCACCATGGAGGTGCAGCGCGGCGTGCTGGGCGGGCTGCCCGCTCTCGGTGCAGCGGTCGAGGAGGTCGGCATCCTGCCGAACCTCCGGCGCCTGCTGGCTGGCGCCCGCCGGGCCGGGGTCGCCGTCGTCCACTGCACCGCCGGTCCGCTGCTGGTCCCCGGTGCGCCCCCCAACTACCCCGGTGCGGCGGCCATGGCCCGGCGGGGGGCCGGGGTGCCGGCGTCTGGGCCGGCCGCGCTGGGCTCCACCCGGGCCGACCTGGCGCCCGAGATCGGGCCTGAGCCGAGCGACCTGGTGGTCGAGCGCCACCAAGGGGTGACGCCGTTCACCGGGACCGAGCTCGACGGCGTGCTCCGGCGCCTGGGGGTCACCACGGTGGTGGCCTCGGGCATCTCGCTCAACGTCGGGATCGTGGCCCTCTGCGCCGAGGCGGTGAGCCTGGGCTACCGGGTGGCGGTCGCGGTCGACGCGGTGGCCGGGGTGCCGGCGGCGTACGGCCGGGCGGTGCTCGAGAATGCGATCCCGTTCCTCGCCACCCGGCTGGGCGTCGACGAGCTGTGCGCGATCTGGGAGCCTGTCGCCCGGTGACGTCCGGCCCTGCGAGGTCGGGTCGTCCGAGGGCTCGGCGCCCGTGCTGGGCGGTGCCCGGACGTCGGAGCAATCTGCCCTTGTCCCGGTAGGGCGCGCACCGGTTCTTAGGAATCGCACAGTTTCGCCTTAGGAACCGTTGAAGTCGGTGGGGTTGACTGTCCGCCATGGTCATGCCCGAGACGGTCCGCGCGGCCCAGCGCCCCGAGGATCTCACCCAGCAGCTCCCGGGGGTCACCGGCAGTGAGGGGCCCCGGCGGCGTCTGCCCAACCGGCGCACGATCGTGCTGCTGGTGGTGGCCGTGGTGGTCGTCGCCGGAGCCGGCATCGGGATCTGGCTCGGCACCAGCTCCTCCTCGCCGTCGGCACTGACCGTCACCACGCAGGTGGTGAGCGTCACCAGCGGGACGATGCAGCAGACGGTGTCGGCCACCGGCACCCTCGCCCCCGCCCAAGAGGCGAACCTCGACTTCGCCGTGTCGGGGAAGGTCACGGCGGTCGACGTGGCGACCGGTCAGGCGGTCACCGCCGGCCAAGCCTTGGCCACGATCGACCCGTCGGCACTCCAGCAGCTGGCGGACGCCGCCCAGGCGTCCCTCTCGTCGGCCCAAGCAAAGCTCTCGAGCGACGAGGCTTCCGGCGCCGACGCCAGTCAGGTCGACTCCGACGAGGCGGCGGTCACTTCTGCGACCTCGGCCCTCACGACGGCCCAGAGCAATCTGGCCGATGCCACCCTCACGTCGACGGTCACCGGCATGGTGGCGTCGGTCGACCTGAGCGTCGGGCAGCAGGTCACCGGCTCCGGCTCGGGCGCCTCCGGCTCGGACGCCTCGGGCGAGGGCGCCTCGAGCGCGGCTACCGGCAGCTCGTCGGCCTCGAGCTCATCGTCCGCGCAGATCGTCGTGGTGGCGACGGGGAGCTACGTCGTGAGCACCACCGTCGACGACACCCAGATCGGCCAAGTCAAAGAGGGTGACCAGGCCGTCATCACGCCATCGGGGTCCACCACGCCGGTATACGGCACGGTGTCCTCGGTCGGGCTGATCGCCTCGCAGACCTCGGGAGTGGCGGCCTTTCCCGTGTCCATCGCGGTGACCGGCTCGCCGAGCGGGCTCTACGCCGGGGCGTCGGCATCGGTGTCGATCGTCGTCGAGGAGATCCAGGACGCGTTGCAAGTGCCGACGGCCGCCATCTCGTACGGCTCGAGCGGCCAGGCCACCGTGACCGTGGTGCAGAACGGGAAGGACGTGACCCGCAACGTGACCACCGGCGTCGCGGCCAACGGCGAGACCCAGATCACGAGCGGCCTGAGCAGCGGGGACAAGGTGGTCGAGCGGGTGGTGAAGTTCAACGGCACCGTCGGGGGCGGCGGTCGCAGCCTGTTTGGGGGAAGCGGAGCGAGCCGGGGCCCTTCGGGAGGCCGGGTGGGCGGCGGCGAGTTCGGTGGCGGGTTGGGCGGTGGCGGGTTCGCGCGGCAGGTCCCGACCGGCGGAGGGACCGGTGGCTGATCGGTCCCCCGTCATCGAGCTGGACCACGTCACCAAGGTCTACCGGAGCGGCCGGCTCGCGGTGGCCGCGTTGCGGGGAATCTCGATCGACATCGCCGAGGGTGAGTACGTCGCCGTGATGGGCCCGTCGGGGTCGGGCAAGTCCACCCTGATGCACATCTTGGGTTGCCTCGACGTTCCGACCACCGGTTCGTACCGGCTGGCCGGCGAGAGCGTCGGCGAGATGGACGAGGCGGCGTTGGCCTCGGTCCGCAACCGGCGGATCGGGTTCGTCTTCCAGCAGTTCAACCTGCTGCCCTCGCTCAGTGCCAGCCGCAACGTCGAGCTGCCGCTGGCCTATGCGGGGGTCGATCGGGCCGAGCGCCACGAGCGGGCGCTGGCGGCGCTGGACCGGGTGGGGCTGGCGGACCGGGTCCAGCACCGCCCGGGGGAGCTTTCGGGGGGCCAGCAGCAGCGGGTGGCGATCGCCCGGGCGCTGGTGGGCGATCCGGCGCTCATCTTGGCCGACGAGCCCACCGGGGCGCTCGACTCGCGTTCGGCGGCCGACGTGATGGTCTTGCTGGACGAGCTGCACCAGGCGGGACGGACGCTCGTGCTGATCACCCATGCGGCAGAGGTGGCCGCGGTGGCCGAGCGCGAGCTGCGCATCTTCGACGGGCTGATCGTGGGCGCCGATGAGGTGGTGGCGTGAACTGGATCGACACCCTGCGCACCGGGCTCGAGGCGGTGCGGACCCATCGGATGCGCTCCACCCTGACCGTTGTGGGCATCATGATCGGCATCGCCGCGGTCATCTTGACCGTGGGGCTGGGCCAGGGGGCACAGAACCAAGTCAGCTCGGAGATCAACGCGTTGGGCACCAACCTGTTGACCGTGTCGCCGGGCAGCAGCACCTCGGCCGAGGGCATCCGGGGCGGTATCGGCTCGGCGTCGACGCTCACCGAGGCCGATGCCGACGCCCTCTCCTCGCGGACTGTCGCCCCCGACATCAAGGCGGTCGCCCCGGTGGTCTCGTCATCCGAGACCCTCACCGACACGGCGAACTCGAACAACTGGACGTCCACGGTGAACGGCAGCACGCCGGCGTGGGCGACGGTCCGGAGCCGCACGGTCACCCAGGGCCGCTTCATTGACGACCAGGACGTCACCGATCACACGGCGGTGGCGGTGCTCGGGTCGGACACCGCCTCGGAGCTGTTCAGCGGCCTCGACCCGGTGGGCCAGACCGTCAGCGTCGGCGGCGTGCCGATGACGGTGATCGGGGTGCTGAACACGGTGGGAGCCAGCTCGTCATCGACCACGGCCGACCAGGACGACCAGGTGATCGTCCCCATCAGCACCGCGGTCGACCGGCTCTTCGGGTCCGGCTCGCTCAGCTCGATCCTCATCCAGTCCACCTCGGGCTCGACGCTGTCGGCCGCCTACCAAGAGGCGGACCACGAGCTCCTCGCGCAGCACCAGATCACGAACGCGACCGATGCCGACTTCACCATCACCTCGGCGGCGTCACTGGTGTCGACGGCCACGTCGGTCGACCGGACGCTCACGATCCTCCTCGGCGGCGTCGCCGGCATCTCGCTGCTGGTGGGCGGGATCGGCGTGATGAACATCATGCTGGTCTCGGTGACCGAGCGGGTCCGGGAGATCGGCCTTCGAAAGGCGCTCGGCGCCACGCCGACGCTCATCCGGCGCCAGTTCCTGCTCGAGGCCTCGGTCCTCGGACTCTCCGGCGGCGCCCTCGGCGCCTTGCTGGCCGTGCTCGGGGCGTGGCTCCTCCCGCACGCGATCGGGTACCCGATCACGCTGTCCGTGCTCGCCAGCGTGGGTGCCCTGGTGATCGCCATCGCCATCGGGCTGGTGTTCGGCGTCTACCCGGCCTCCCGTGCCGCCCGGCTGGCCCCCATCGACGCCCTCCGGAGCGAATGAGCATGGCCACCGCGTCCGCCGACCCTCGATTCCCGTGGCTCCAGATCCCTACCACCAAGGAGATGACCGACCGATGACCCCCCCCACCGTCCGCCGTTGGATGTCCGTGGCGCTGGGGGTCACGCTGGCTACGTCGCTCGGGGTGAGCACCGCCGCCGGGGCCGCTACGACGAGCACCACGCTGCCGGGTCGCGGTTCGTTCCCCGGCACCTCTGGATCGGTGGCCGCCATCACCGGCAGCTCGATGGAGGTGCAGAACGCCCAGAGCGGACAGGTCACGGTCAACTGGACGCCGTCGACCACCTTCAGTCAGACGGTCGACGTCGGGGCGTCGACCCTGGCGTCGGGCACCTGCGTCACGGTGACCGGGACCTCGTCGAAGGGAACCATCACCGCTCGGTCGGTGAGCGTCAGCCAGCCGGTCAGCGGCAAGTGCGCCGCGGCGGGGACCGGCCGGCCGGGGGCCGGGGGCGGACCAGGCGGCTTCGGCGGGGGAGCGTCGGGCTCGTCGCGGGCCGGGGGGCGGTTCACTCCACCGGCACGCTCGGGCGCCGGTGGAGGTCGGGCGTTCCCCGGCGCGGCCAACATCGCCTTCGCCAGCGGCCAGGTCACCAAGGTCGCGTCGACGACGTTGACGCTGTCGGGCATCTCGTCGGCCAGCCTGCAGAAGGCGGCCAAGGCGTCGTCCAAGGCCAAGTCGTCCAAAAAGGCCACGCCTGCGGCGCCGAAGGCGACCACGGTCAAGGTGAAGCTGGCATCGACCACCACGTTCTCCCAGACCCAGCCGGCAACCGCCTCGAACCTGGCCGTCGGTGACTGCGTCAGCGCCTCGGGGACCGCCAGCTCGACCGGGGCGGTCACCGCGACCACGGTGCGCATCACCTCGACGGGCGGTCAGAGTTGCACGGCCGGGTTCGGGGGCTTCCGCGGAGGATCGAGTGCCTGACCCCAGGCGCTGGCGTCGCCACCCGAGGATCCTCGGTCTCGGCGGCCTCGCGGTCGCCGCGGTCGCCGCGGGGCTCGCCGTATGGGCGACCGGGGCGTCGGGCACGAGCGGATTCCGCACCGCCCAGGCGACGACCGCCGACGTACGTCAGACCTTGGGGGTATCGGGCACCGTCGATCCGGTGGACCAGGCGACGGTCGCCTTTCAGGTGGCTGGCACGGTGGCGTCGGTCGACGTCACCGCCGGGCAGGCGGTCACGGCAGGCCAGACGCTTGCCGCACTGGACCCGACCACGCTCGAGCAGAACCTCTCCTCGGCCCAGTCGGGGCTGTCGTCGGCCCAGGCCAAGCTGGCCGAGGACGAGGACGCCCAGTCCGGATCGGGCTCGACGACCACCACCACGACCGTTCCGAGCGGGCCGAGCGCCACCACGGCCAAATTGCAGCAGGACCAGCAGGCGGTGGTCGGCGCCCAGCAGGCGACCGATGCCGACACCCAGCAGGCCACCTCGGACCTGCAGTCCGCCCAATCGACGTGCGCCACCAGCGGCGCCACGACGACCACCGCGCCGCCGAGCACGACCACGACCACCACCGCACCGCCGAGCACCACCACGACCACCACCGCACCGACGACTACGACCACGACTACCACCGCACCGACGTCGGGAGTGTCGGATTGCACCGCCGCGCTGAACGTGGCACTGAGCGCCCAGCAGCGGGTGGCCACCGACCAGAAGGCCGTGTCGGCGGCCGAGACGGCCCTCGCCCAACTCCTCGCGGCGTCGACCGGGACCGGAGGTTCGGCATCCGCCGGCTCCGGTTCGAACACGGCCGGTTCGAACACCGCCAGCACGAACACCGCCAGTTCGGGCTCCGGGAGCGGTGCTGAAGGCGCGGCCCGGGACGCCACGACGAGCGCGGCGAGTGACACCCCGGCCCAGCTGGCCAGCGACCAGGCGTCGATCGACACCGACGAGGCGGCGGTGATCCAGGCCCAAGCGGCGCTCGCCGATGCACCGCTGGTCGCCCCCATCGCCGGAACGGTCGCCCAGGTGGACCTGACCGCCGGCCAGGCCGTGAGCGCCGGCTCCACCACCGACGTGATCACCGTGGTGAGCGCCGGCAGCCTCGAGCTGAGCGCGTCGCTCACGAGCGCCCAGTCGACCGAGGTCCGGATCGGCGATCCGGTCGACGTGACCGTCGCCGGCGCGAGCGGCACGCTCCACGGCACCGTCTCGCGGGTGGGGCCGGTGGACGACAGCGACGGGACCTTCACGTACCCCCTGGTAGTGGCGCTCCCCGCCGGATCCCACGGGATCGCGGCCGGCTCCGACGCCCAGGCCCAGGTGGTGCTGCACCAGGTCGATCGGACCCTGGCCGTGCCAACCTCGGCCGTCAGCACCACGGGCGCCGGCCAGAGCTCGGTGACCGTGCTCGTGGGCGGCCGCGAGGAACGCAAGCGGGTCTCGTTGGGGGTGGTCGGCACCACGTACACCCAGATCCTCTCGGGGATCGAGCAGGGTGAAACCGTCGTGCTGGCCGACCTCGCCACCCCCGTCCCCTCGTCGAGCACGGCGACCAACGGGTTCGGCGGAGTGGGCGGCACGTTCACCTTCGGGGGCGGCGCCCGTCAGTTCACCGGGGGCCTGGCGGGTGGGGGGACCGGCGGCGGGAAAGCGTAGGCGCTCCCCACCCGCGGCCGATCATCCGGTGTCGGTCGACAGCCCCTGCACCTCGGCCGGCGGGGCGGGTGACGTCTCGGTCGCCGAGGAGGCGATCGACGCCGAGGGGCTCGCGGCGAGATCGGTGCAGGAGCGCTGGGCGCTCCAGCTCGACAGGGCTTGGGCCGCCGCGGTGCCCGAAAGGGGTTGGGGGAGGTCGTTCACGATCACTGCCGGTCGCCAGGTCGCGCTGTCGATCCGCCGGCCGGTCACCGTGACGGCCAACGTTCCGCTGGCGTTCTCCGGGGGCGAGTTGTCGTAGAACGCGAAGTTCCCCAGGCCGTAGTCGACGTACGCCGACCCGAGGTAGCCCGCTCCCAGAAGCACGTGGGCGTGCGTCCCGACGACGATGTCGGCGCCGGCCGAGACGAGCACTTGGGCGAGTGGCTCTTGGAGCGCGTTGGGACAGTCGTCGAGCTCGGTTCCCCAGTGGAGGTAGACGACAACCGTGTCGGCGGTCCGGCGAGCCGACTCCACTGCGGTGACGAGGTCGTCGACGTCGTAGGCCGAGGCCAGCCCAGGCTGGCTGGCGGTCGCCGTCCAGCTCGTCGCGAGATCGCTGTCGATGACCTGGGTGGCGGCGATGATGGCGATCCGCTCGCCGTCGATGGTCGCCTGGTACGGGGTGAAGGCCTGGGCGGCGTTCTGGCCGATTCCCAACACGGGGTACCCGGACTCGGCGCTGGCGCTGAGCGATGCCTCGAGCCCCGGGCGGCCGCAGTCCTCGCCGTGGTTGTTGGCCTCGGTGACCGCCGTGACGCCGGCCCCTCGGAAGGCCGCGAGTGCCGTGGTCGGGGTGAAGAACACGTACTGCTTGGGTTGGGGATCGGTACACGAGCCGGTGACCATTGCCGACTCGAAGTTCACCATCGATAGGTTCGCGCCGGCGAGGAGGGCGGGAACCGTCGGCCCGAGGGCGGTCGCCGGGTCCTGCGCCAGACGATTGCCGAGGTTGGTGCCGGCAGGAAAGTGGACGTCGCCGCCGAAGACCAAGGTGACCGGTCGCCCGTCACCGTCCCAGTCCGGGCCGAGCCGGGGGTTGGCGGTGGGGCGAAGATGCGCGGCGCCCGTCCGAGCCCTATGCGGGTCCACCGGCGGGCGGCCGCTGCCCGAACGTCCGACCGCCAACCCAACCGTGGCGACGAGGATCACGAGGACGATCGCGGCGATCCTCCGGTTGCGCCGCACCCGCCGCGAGGCCAGTGTGGATCCGGGGCGTGACGCGCCACGTGGCGTGGGTCGGCGGCGCGACGCGCCACGAGGCCGCCCGCCTCGGGACGCGGCGCGACGACCGACGGGTGGACGGGGCGGGGCCTCGGTTCGGGGCGCCGGAAGGAGGCCGGTGCTCGACGTAGGGGCGCCAGCTTACGGGGCGCCGCGCCCGCCTGGCGGGAAGGCGGGCGAGCGGGCCGGCCCCGGTCCGCCGCGCAGAGCACCGCTCCGGTGCGCCGCTCAGGACACCGCGGTCCGGAACACCCGGGTGGCCCAGGCGAGCACCAGGGCGCACAGCGGCACGAGCACGGCGAAGGCCTGCCAGACCGCAGTCCGGGCAAAGTTTCCGGCGGCCAGCACCCGCGAGGCCTGCACCAGGTAGAAGAGCGGATTGAAGTGGGCCAGGACCCGCATCCACAGGGGCCCGCCGGGCGAGATGGGCAGAAGGACGCCGGCGAGCAGCAACAGCGGGAGGTTGAGGCCGTTGATGATGGCGGCGAAGCTGCTGATGTCCTTGGTGAGCAGCGCCATGGCGATCGAGAAGGCGGCCATCAGCGCGGCCAGCAGGCACAGGAGAACTGCCAGCACCGCGAGCCCCCACCAGTGCACGGAGAAGCCGAATGCGGCCCCGACCGCCACCACGACCACGTCGAAGACGAGCATCATCGTGAGCCCCGACAGAATCGGCCCGATCAAGATGGCGAAGCGGCTGGCCGGCGTGACCCGGAAGCGCTCGATGACCCCCGCCTGCAGCTCGAAGATGGTGCTGAAGCCGGCGCTGCCGCCACTGGCGAAGGCCAGCAAGGAGAGGATCCCCGGCAGGAACAGTCCGAGGACGACCCCGTTGGACACCGCACCGGATCCCTCGAAGTGCTTGAGCAGCGGGGTGAACAGCGCCAGATAGAGGATCGGGGTGGAGAACCCGACGAAGAGCCAGACCGGGTTGCGGAGCATCTGGAGGATGTGGCGCCCGAAGAGGAGCCGGGTGTCGCGCAGCGCCTTCATGCCGCTGCTCCCTCGCCCGTCCCGGGACCGGCGTCGCGCAGTGACCGCCCGGTCTGGCGCAGGAAGACGTCGTCGAGGGTTGGCTCGGAGAGGCTCATCGAGCGCAGCCCGACCTGCTCGCCGTCGAGCAGCCGGAGGATCTGGGGCAGGGAGGAACCGCCGTCCTCCACGTAGAGCCGGAGCTGCTCGCCCTCGAGGGTGACCTCGCGCACGTAGCTCTGGGTGCCGAGCAGCACTCTGGCGCGTTCGCCGGTGCGGGCGGCGTCGCGCAACTGCAGGAGGACCGCGTCGCCGGCGACTTGGCGCTTCAGGTCACGTGGGGTGCCCGAAACGACCACCTCGCCGTGGTCCATGATGACCAGCCGGTCGCACAGCGCGTCGGCCTCCTCGAGGTAGTGGGTGGTGAGGAAGACGGTGGTGCCGCGTTCGCGCAGCGCGACGAGGTGGTCCCATAGGTTGGCGCGGTTCTGGGGGTCGAGACCGGTGCTGGGCTCGTCGAGGAAGAGCACCCGGGGCTCGTGCACGATGCCGAGCGCCACGTCGAGCCGACGCCGCTGACCGCCCGAGTAGGTCCGGACGCGCCGGTCGGCGAACTCGCGGAGGTCGAGCACGTCCATCAACGTCTCCACCCGGCATGCGACCGAGTCGAGCGCTCCGCCGTAGAGGCGACCCTGCAGGATCAGGTTCTCGCGCCCCGTCGCCAGGTCGTCGGCGCCTCCGAGCTGGCTGACGTACCCACAACGTCGGCGGACGAGCTGGGCCTCGCGGGCCACGTCGGCTCCGGCCACGATCGCCCGGCCGCTCCCGATGGGCAACAGCGTGGTGAGCATGCGCAACGTCGTGGTCTTGCCGGCCCCGTTGGGGCCGAGGAAGCCGAAGATCTCGCCCGCTCCCACTTCGATGCTCACCCCCCGGACTGCCTCGACGGAGCCGAGCTTGGTGCGAAAGCTCTTCTTGAGTTGGCTGGTCTCGATGATCGGGGGCATCGGGTCGACCTCCTTGGTCGGTGCGCTCAGGCGTGGTCGGTGGGTGAGGCGAGCTGCTCGGCCGTCGCGACCGGATCGACGAACGGGTCGGGCGGGGGTCGGTCGGGATGTTCGTGGACGGTCCGCCACCACTCGATCCCCTCGAGCTGGCCGCGGGCGATCTCGTCGCGTAGCTGGCGCACGTAGCCCAGCTCGGCCCGGCGGAGGACCATCTGGAACTCGCTCTCGACCCAGAACAGGCGGGGGAGCCGGTGCCGCTCGACGAGCTCGCGGGTGGCCGACACGTGGGCCAGCTCGAACTCGAGGCGCCGGGCCCGCTCTCCGAGCAGGTCGACCACCTCGTCGGGGGGCAAGGCGGCCAGAAAGCTCAACGCCGCCTCGAGGCTGGGGTAGTCCTTCACCGGGGTGGAGAGGAGATCGCTGAGCCACTCGTGCATCTCGACCAGGCCGGCGTCGGTCACGTCGTAGATCGTCCGCTCGGGCAGGCGGCCGGCCCGCTCGGTCTCCTTGGCGACGATCAGGCCTCGCCGCTCCAGCGCGCCGACCACCGCGTAGAGCGACCCGTAGTTGAGCCGGACGCTCTCGTGCTTCGCCCGCTGGCGCAGGACGGTGGACACCTCGTAGGGGTGCATCGGGCGCTCGCTCAGGCACACCAGCACGGCGAGGGCAAGAGGGTTGCCCCGGTTCCGGCTCGCCATGTGACGCCATCCGATCGCGCTCGGTCCGGACCAACCGGAATCTGACTGGAGTACTTTGAGCAGAGTACTCCAGCCCGTTCCGGTCGGGCAAGGAGCCGCGCAAGGAGTGGGGCAAGGAGTGGGGCAAGGAGTGGGGCAAGGAGGGGCGGCGGTCCCGAGCCGACCTACGGTGGGTTTCGGTGGTCGATCCCCATTAGGGTCGGATCGCAACGATCGAAGGACATGGGCCGGTCGGTCCCGGACGCCTGGCGGACCGTGGCCGCCGGCCTGACCAATGGGGAGGAAGTCCATGGAGTACGTGACGCTTGGGCGGTCCGGCCTGCACGTGTCCCGCGCCTGTCTCGGGGCCATGATGTTCGGTCACTCGGAGAGCGCGCCCTGCGACGAGACCGAGAGCCGGCGCATCATCGACGCTTTCCTCGATGGCGGTGGCAACTTCATCGACACGGCCAACCTCTACACGCGCGGCGAGTCCGAGGAGGTCGTCGGACGGGCCATCCGCTCGCGCCGCGACGACGTCGTCCTTGCCACCAAGGGCTTCATGCCGATCGGCGATGGTCCCAACGATCGCGGGCTGGGCCGCAAGTACCTCACCCGGGCACTCGAGCAGAGCCTTCGGCGGCTGGGCACCGACTACGTGGACCTCTACCAGTGCCACGGGCCCGACCCCGACACGCCGATCGAGGAGACGATGGCCACCCTCCACGGGTTCGTCGAGGCGGGCAAGGTCCGCTACCTCGGCTGCTCGAACTGGACCGGTTCGCAGATCGTCGAGGGCCAGTGGGCGGCCGATCGGGCCGGCACCACCCCGTTCGTGAGCTTGCAGCCGCCCTACTCGCTCACCGCTCGGCGCATCGAGGACGACGTCCTGCCGGCGTGCCAGCGCCACGGACTCGGGACGATGATCTACAGCCCGCTCGGTGGTGGCGTGTTGACGGGCAAGTACAAGCGAGGGGAGGAGCCGCCGGCCGACAGCCGGGCGGCTCGCGGCGCCATGTGGGGACGGATGCTCGACGAGCAGAACCTCGACGCGGCAGACGCGGTGGCCAAGGTGGCGGCCGAGCTCGGGACCACCTCGACCGCGGTGGCCATCGCCTGGGTGCTGGCCCGTCGAGGCGTGACCACGGTCATCATCGGCCCCCGGACCTTCGACCAGTACGAGCAGAACATGGTGGGCTTCGACCTGGCGCTCGATCCGACGGTCGTGAAGCGACTGAGCGACGCCACCCGCTGGGCCCGCTGAGGGGCCCTGCGATCTGCTGAGGGGCCCTGCGATCTGCGATCAGCCGCTGGCCCCTGCGATCAGCTGACGCGCCCTGCGGTCAGCTGCCGGCGTCGGGTGGGGCGGGACGCGCCGTCCCGAGCAGCAGCCCGACCACCTCCCGTAGCGCTTCGCCCAGCTCGGCGAACCCCACGTCGTCGAGAAGGTCGCTCGAAAGGGCGAGGCCGCTCATGACGGCGCCGACCGAGCAGGCCAGGCGGATCCGGTCCCTCACCGGCACGGCGGGGTTGGTCATGACCCGACGCAATTGCTCGTCCATGTCGGCGTGCGCGTCGTCGTGCTCCTTGCGGTGCAGCTCTTCGAACGCCGTCCGGTTGCGGTCGTGCATCACGAAGATCTTGCGGTTGGCCAGCATCTCCTCGAGCGTGTCGTCGAACAGCCGCGCCCAGGCGGCCAGGCCGGCCGGCTCCTCGGCGAGCCGCTGGAAGGCTCGGCGGCCGAACTCGTGCAGGCGCAGGTGGAGGGCCATGAAGATGTCGGCCTTGCTGGCGAAGTGGTAGTAGATCGCCGCCTTTGAGAACCCCAGCCGGTCGGCGATCTCCCGTAGGGAGGTCTTGTCGAACCCCTGCTCGATGAACAGGTCGAGGGCGATGTCGAGGATGCGGTCCCGGGTGGAAGGGGACGTATCGTCGACCGGGACGTTCGCCCGGGCCCTCCCGGCAACCACTGCCACAGCTCCCAGTGTACTTGACGGCCGGTAAGTTGCCGCTTACCATGCGGCAAGTAAATCCCGGTCGACCAACCAGTGCATCCCGGTCGACCGATCAGCACGAACTCCCGAAGGGTGAGCCCCGCCGTGTCTCCAGCAGCGACGATGATCGAGGTGGAGGGGCTGACCAAGCGCTACGGGCAGACCTGGGCGCTGAAGGGGGCCAGCTTCGAGGTGGCGACCGGCTCGGTGCTGGGAGTGCTCGGCCCGAACGGGGCCGGCAAGACCACCGCCGTGCGCATCCTCACCACGCTGGCCCGCCCCGATGGGGGCCGGGCCACCGTGGCCGGCCACGACGTGGTGCACGAGGCGGCGGTGGTGCGCCGGCACATCGGGGTCACCGCCCAGGACGCCACCCTCGACGACGCCCTGACCGGTCGGCAGAACCTGGTGATGGTCGGCGAGCTCAGCGGCTTGCGGCGGCCCGGGGCCAAGGCGCGCGCGGTGGAGCTGCTCGACCGCTTCGACCTGAGCGAGGCGGCCGACCGGGTGATGAAGGGCTACTCGGGTGGCATGCGGCGGCGGCTCGATCTGGCCGCGGGGCTGGTGACCCGGCCACCGGTGCTGTTCCTCGACGAGCCGACCACCGGGCTGGACCCGGCGAGCCGGGCATCCATGTGGCGCATCATCCGCGAGCTGGTCGCCGACGGGACCACGCTGCTGCTCACCACCCAGTACCTCGACGAGGCGGACGAGCTGGCGGACCGGATCGCCGTGATCGATCACGGCCGGGTGATCGCCGAAGGCACGCCGGGCGAACTGAAGGCGGCCACGGGTGGCGCCCGGCTGGAGGTGACCCTCAGCGAGCCCCACCGTGACGCGGTCGATGCCCTGGGCCCGCTCGTCGACGGTCCGGTGAACGTCAGCCACGACGGGCGGCGGCTGCGGGCCCCGGTGCGCAGCGGGACCGGCCTGGCCACCACCGTCGTGCGGGCTCTGGACGCTGCCGGCATCCTGGTCGACGACGTGGAGGTGCACCAGCCCTCCCTCGACGACGTGTTCTTCGCCGTGACCGGACACGAGACGGACCCGAGCCCGGCGTCCGAGCGCCCCGCCGGGCTCCAAATGGAGGTCGCACCGGCATGACCCTGGCCATCGACGCCGCCGCGCCCGGGCATCTGGTGGCGCCGAGGCGCTCGTTCGTGGCGCGGTGGCGCGACGTCGTCGTGCTGACCCGTCGCAACCTCGTCCACATCACCCGCGAGCCGTTGCAGCTGTCCGACGTCACGGTCCAGCCGGTGCTGTTCACGTTGCTGTTCATCTACGTGTTCGGTTCGGGCGTGCCGGTCCACGGAGGCAGCTACAAGGACTTCGCCGTCGCCGGGTTGATGCTGCTCAACCTCACCACGTCGGCCATGGGGACCGCGGTCGGATTGAGCAGCGACCTGAGCACCGGTGCCATCGATCGGTTCCGGACCCTGCCCATGTGGCGCTCGGCGGTCCTGGTCGGGCGGAGCGTCGCCGACGTCCTGTCGGCGGCGCTGTGCCTGCTCATCGTGGCCGTCACCGGGTTGGCGATCGGCTGGCGCACCGACGCCGGGTGGGCCTCGGTGCTCGCCGGGTTCGGGGTGGCACTCCTCTTCGCCTACGCCGTTTCGTGGGGTTGCGCGTGCCTGGGCATCGTCTCCAAGGGTCCCGAGTCGGCCCAGGGGGTCGGGCTGATCATCCTGTTCCCCATGGCCATCGTTTCCAACGCGATGGTGCCCACGTCGGGCATGCCCGGATGGCTGCAGGCGATCGCCAACTGGAACCCGGTCAGCTCGGTGACCGCCGCGGCCCGGCACCTCTTCGGCAATCCCAACCCGTCTGCCGCGCTCCACGTGTGGCCGATGGAACACCCGGTCGTGGCGGCGGTGGGTTGGTCGGTGCTCCTCCTGGGGATCTTCGTCCCGCTGGCCTCGATCCTCTACCGGCGGCGGACGACCGGCTGAGCGGAGGAGCCCGGGCCCGCGCTCAGCCGCCGAGGGGTCCGGAGGCAACGCCGCTCCGGCCCGCCCGATGCCGCTCCGGCCCGCCCGATGCCGCTCCGGCCCGCCGGTGGCGGCTCAGGCCGGGGGCCTACAGGTACCGAGCGGCCATCCCCAGAGCCCCAGAATCGTGGCAGGCACGATGAGCGGACACGGTGTCCCCTCGGTGGTCCCGGTCAACCCGACCGGATCGACCGCCCACGTTCCGCCGGCTGGACGGTCGAACAGGAGGTAGCTGCCATCGTCTTGGGACGCGACCTGCGCCGGCATCGAACCCGGGCTCGGCGACAGGGCGGCGCCGGCCCAGTAGGTGCTCGTCGCCGGGTCGTACGCGTAGTAGGTGGTGCCGGGGGCCAGACCCAGGTAATCCGAAGCGTCGAGCCCGTTGAGCGCCGCCCCAACGTCGAGAAGCTGCTTGCGCACGCCCGCGGTGACGGCGAGGTCGACCGCCGCCGCGGCCGAGCCGTTCGCGGGCGTAGCCGCGGTCGAGCCGTTCGCGGGTGTTGCCCGACCACCCGTCGTCACGGTCGTGGTCGCCCGGGTCGACCCGGTCGTTGGGGGCACCGTGCCCGGCGTTCCCGACGTGCAGCCGGCGAGGCCGATGGCGCCCAGCGCCACGATTGCCACTCCCGCCCGGCGTGTCGATCGCATGGTTGGCGAGCCCTCCGAGCTTCGTTGTGCACCGAATGACCGCCGGATGCTACCGAGGTCGTTGCGGGTGGGCCGGGATACCGGCGCCCGGCGACCGGGCACCGTGGGCCTCGTATTGCGGCTCCCATAGGATCGTCGCGGTGCAGGGGGAGCTGACCATCGGCGCCCTGAGCGAGCGAACCGGCGTGGCGCCCTCCGCGCTGCGTTTCTACGAGGACCGCGGGCTGGTCCGGGCCGGGCGCTCCGATGGGGGACAGCGTCGCTACGGGCGGGACACCGTGCGGAGGGTGTCCTTCATCCGGGTCGCGCAGGAGGTCGGGCTGTCGCTCGAGGAGGTTCGCGCCGCCCTCGATACGCTTCCCCAGAACCGCACGCCCACCCGGAAGGACTGGCAACGGCTTTCGGCTTCGTGGCGCCCCCGGCTCGAGGCGCAGATCGCGATGCTCGAGCGGCTCCGCGACCGGCTCGGCAGCTGTATCGGCTGCGGGTGCCTGTCGCTCGGCGTCTGCAAGCTGCTGAACCCCGACGATCGGGCCGCCAGGGGAGGTCCGGGGCCGCGGTTCGTGCTCGACGCCGACGGCATGCTCGACGCCGACTGAGGGCCGGCCCGGATCCGGAGTCGGGACCGCGACGATCTCTTGACTTCACGTGCACTTGAAGTGTGAGGCTGGCGACCGGCCCGCTGCGAGCCGGTCGTGAGCGAGGTCCGAAGGGACGGAGATCGAGATGGGTGAGACGACGGCGGTCCTCGACGAGGCGTTCGACCGCTTGGAGGGGGCGAGCTTCGAGTTGCCCAACGGGTTCGTGAACCACGGGGCCATGGCGTGCGAAGCGCTCGACGCCCTCGGGTTGGACGACTGGATCGACACTTGGGCCCGACACGCGGTGGCCCTTGGTGGAGTCTCGGTCGTGCCGCGCCCTCCGGCCCGGGTGACGGACCTCGGACCGGAGGGCGCGCTCGGGGACTACGCCCGGCTGCCCGAGTGGATCGGCTGGTTCCGCCGGCAGCTCGAGGCCGACGGATGGGCGACGGTGGTCCATCGCTGGGTGCCGCGGCTGACCCCGGGGCTGGGGGTGGCGCTGTTCCACTGCATGATCCGCACGGCCCACGCGGTGCGGGCCATCGAGGAGGCCGACAGCCCGGCTCGGCGGGCCGAGTTGGCCCGTGCCCTCGGCTACTGGGCGGCCCGGTATCGCCCCGGCCCGGTGATCGCGATCCCCCGCGCTGGGGGGGCTCCGGGCGAGGTGCCGCCCGGAGGTCTGCAGATCGCCGCCCGGGCGGCCCGGGCCTACCTGCGACGGCCCGACATCCTCCACCTGCACGGCGTGACCGGGGCGATGGCGCTCGAGCTCCTCACCCCCCACCTGTCGGCCGGCGCCGCCGAACGCGCCGTCCGTCAGCTGACGGCCGACCACCGGGCGCTCTATGGGGCCGACCGCCGTGACCCCGCCTCCGACCCGGGGCTGGTCCTCGCTTCCTCGGAGGGATCGGGTCGATGGTCGTCGGCGCTGGTGGCCCACGAGGCGGCGGCCAGCGGGGATCCCCACCAGGTCAAGCTGGTCGAGGCGTGCGTCCGCGGGCTCGCGGCGACCGGGGATCAGGCCTTCGCCGCCGCAGCCAGCGCGGTGGTCGGGCACGACGGGGGCGGGGACCGCGGCCCTCGGGACCGCTCGAGGCAACCAGCGGCCGGTTGAGAGCGGCGGGGCAGGTGTCCGACCGGCGCCCCGGTCCCTAAAGTGGGCGCCATGACCCTCGAAGGCGAGTACGAGCCGAGCCCGTCGCAATGGGTGAGGGACCAGGTCGAGGAGTACGAACGCTCGGGGGGCCGCCGGGGCAACACCCTGCGTGACACCGGGTTGCCGGTCGTCGTCGTCACGACCCGAGGACAGCGCACCAAGAAGCTGCGCAAGACCCCGCTCATGCGGGTGGAGCACGACGGGCGCTACGCGCTGGTGGCGTCGAAGGGCGGGGCGCCCGAGCACCCCCTCTGGTACCACAACCTGGTGGCCGACCCGTCGGGGGTGCTCCTCCAGGACGGCCCCGAGCCGATGGCCGTCCGGGTCCGCGAGCTGGCGGGGGAGGAGAAGGCGCTGTGGTGGGAGCGGGCGGTGGCCGCCTTCCCGCCCTACGCCGAGTACCAGGAGCGGACGACGCGCCCGATCCCGGTGCTGCTCGCCACACCCGAGGGCGGCGCGCCGGCCGGCGAGCCGTCGGCCTGAGCGGACGGGGGAGCGGGTGATCATCGGAGCGGGGCTCGATGCCCGGCTCGGTCTGAGCTTGACCGACCTGCGGGCGGCGGGAGCCGAAGCGGTCGGGCTGGGCTTCGAGAGCCTGTGGACCCCCGCCGGCGGGGTGCCCGATGCCTTCCACGTGTGCGCCGCCTGGGCCGACGCCGCAGCGGCGGCGACCGGTACCGCCATCCGCACCGGGATCTCGGTCGTGCCCGCCCCGCGCCAGTGGCGGCCCGAGTCCCTCGCCATCCAGGCGGCGACCGTCGGGCAGGTCTCGGGCGGTCGCTTCATGCTCGGCATCGGGACCGGTGGCGCCGGGGCGCCGTACTTCGCGGCCCTCGGGCTGGCCGATCGCCCGGTGGCGGTGATGCGGGACTACCTAATCGTGCTCCGGGGCCTGCTGGCGGGGGAGCAGGTGACCTACTCGGGCCCGGCCCTGAGCGTCGAGCGGGCGCGGATCGGCACCGACCTGCCCCCGGTCCCGGTCTACCTCGCCGCCCTGGGGCCGCAGATGACCCGGCTGGCGGGCACGCACGCCGACGGGGTGTCGCTCAACTGGGCCACCCCGACCCAGATCGCCTCGAGTCGCCGGCTGGTCGAGGAGAGCGCGCGGGCCGCGGGGCGCGACCCGGGCTCGGTCCCCCTCTCCATGTACATCCGGGTGTGCGTGGACGAGGACGTCGAGGCGGCCCGGCGGGCGTTCGCCGCCCAGGTGCTCGGCTATGCCATGGTCCGGCCGGGCGGCGATCCGGCACTGGCCTACCGGGGCCACTTCGCCCGGATGGGGTTCGACGACGCGCTGCGCGAGCTCGAGGCCCGGCGCGACCGGGGGGCCCGGACGAGCGAGCTGGTCGACGTCGTGCCCGACGAGCTCCTCGACGCGGTGGGGTACTACGGGAGCCCGGCCGGCGCCGCCGCCCGCTTCGCCGAGCTGGCCGAGGGCCTCGACGAGGCTGTCGTGCGGGTGATCACCGTGCGCCCCGATCCGGCGGCGGTGACCGCCACCCTGCGGGCGTTGACCCCGGCCGCCATCCGCGCCGCTCGCTGAGCCGGCCCGGGTCAGGCCACCTCGGTGGCTGCTCCGGTGAACTGGGCGTTGTAGAGGTTGGCGTAGGCGCCGTCGCGGGCCAGCAGGTCGTCGTGGTGGCCTTGCTCGACGATCCGGCCTGCCTCCATCACCAAGATGGTGTCGGCGTTGCGGATGGTCGAGAGGCGGTGGGCGATGACGAAGCTGGTCCGCTGGGCCCGCAGCATCGCCATGGCGTCTTGGATGAGCACCTCGGTCCGGGTGTCCACCGAGCTGGTCGCCTCGTCGAGGATGAGGATGCTCGGGTTCGAGAGGAAGGCCCGGGCGATGGTGAGCAGCTGCTTCTCCCCGGTGCTGATGACCCCACCCTCGTCGTCGACCAAGGTGTCGTAGCCGTCGGGCAGCGCGTGCACGAACCGGTCGACGTAGGTCGCCCGGGCCGCCTCGACGATCTGATCCTCGGTGGCGCCGGGGTTCCCGTACGCGATGTTCTGGCGGATCGTTCCGCCGAAGAGCCAGGTGTCCTGCAGGACCATGCCGATCTGGGACCGCAGCTGGGACCTCGGCATGGTGGCGATGTCGTGGCCGTCGAGGGTGATCCGTCCGTCGTCGAGCTCGTAGAACCGCATGACCAGGTTGACCAGGGTGGTCTTGCCGGCCCCGGTGGGCCCCACGATGGCCACCGTCCGCCCGGGCTCGGCGACCAGCGAGAGGTCGGTGATGAGGGGGCGCCGGGGGTCGTAGGAGAACGACACGTGCTCGAACTCGACCCGGCCCCGGGCCGCTCCCGCTGCCGGGGCGACCGGCTCGCCCAGGGCGGGCGTCTCCGCCGTCTCGGGGGTCTGCTCCTCGGCGTCGAGGAACTCGAAGACCCGCTCGGCGGAGGCCAGCCCGGACTGGAACAGGTTGGCCATCGACGCCAGCATCTGCAGGGGCTGGGCGAACTGCCGCGAGTACTGGATGAATGCCTGGATCCCGCCGATGGTGAGGGCCTTGGACGCCACCCGTACCCCACCCACCACGGCGATGGCCACGTAGTTGAGGTTGCCCACCAGCACCATCAGGGGCTGGATGCTGCTGGAGATGAACTGCGCCCCGAAGCTGGCCCGGTACACCTCCTCGTTGGTCTGGCGGAAGGTCTCCTCGACCTCGCGCTGGCGCCCGAACGTCTTGACGATGGCGTGCCCGGTCAGGGATTCCTCCACCAGCGCGTTGAGCCGACCGGTCTTCTTCCACTGCTCCATGAACCGGGTGCGCGACTGGCGGGTGATGACCCGGATGATCGCCGCCGACAGCGGGATGGAGACGACCGCCACCAGCGCCAGGATGGGCGAGATGACGAACATCATGACCATCGTGCCCACCAGCATGAAGGTGTTGGTGAGGAGCTGGCTGAGGGTCTGCTGGAGGCTCTGCGCCAGGTTGTCGATGTCGTTGGTCACCCGGCTGAGCAGGTCGCCCCGGGCCGAGCGGTCGACGTAGCCGAGGGGGACCCGGTGGAGCTTGTCCTCCACGTCGGCCCGGAGCCGGTACATGGTCCGCTGCACGGTGCCGGCCAAGGTGTACGAGGCCAGGTACTGGCACAGGGCGGAGGACACGTACAGGCCGACCACGACCAGCAGCAGGCGGTGCAGGGCGCCGAAGTCGATCGCCCGGGGGCCGCCGTGGAGCAGGCCGTCGACGATGATGTTGGTGGCGTTGCCGAGCATGCGGGGGCCGAGCACCGACAGCACCACACCGGCGATCGAAAAGACGACGACGGCCGTTGCCCGGGCCAGGTCCGGGCGCAGCCTTGACCCGAGCCGGCGCAGCGTGAGCCCGAATTCGGCCGACCGCTCCACCGGCATCCCGAAGGCACCCATCCGGCCCATCGGCCCCGACGGCGGCGGCACGAACGTCGGCTCGTCGGGCTCGACCGCTTCGCTCGGCACCGGTTGCGCGTCGATGCTCATGCCGCGTCCTCGGCGGTGGACTGGGATGCCACGATCTCGGCGTAGGTGGTGCAGCGGTCGAGGAGCTGCTCGTGGGTGCCGAGACCGACTTCGTGCCCGTCCTCGAGCACGAGGATCTGGTCGGCACCGATGATGGTCGAGACCCGCTGGGCCACGATGAGCACGGTGGCACCGGCGGTGTAGGGGCCGAGAGCTGCTCGCACCCGGGCGTCGGTGGCCAGGTCGAGAGCGGAGAACGAGTCGTCGAAGATGTAGACGTCGGGCCGCCGGGCGAGGGCCCGGGCGATGCTGAGCCGTTGGCGCTGGCCGCCCGACACGTTGGACCCGCCCTGGGCGATCCACGCGTCGAGCCCGCCCATGGCCGTCACGAAGCGGGCCGCATCGGCCACCTCCAGCGCGCCCCACAGGTCGTCGTCGGTCGCGTCGGGCTTGCCGTAGCGGAGGTTGGATGCCACCGTGCCGGTGAAGAGGTACGGCTTCTGGGGCACGAGGCCGATGCGGTGCCACAGGATGTCGGGATCGAGCTCTCGCACGTCGACCCCGCCGACGAGCACCCTCCCCCCGGTGGGGTCGACGAGCCGGGCGACCAGGTTGACGAGCGTGCTCTTGCCCGAGCCGGTACTGCCGACCACCGCAGTGGTCTGGCCGGGGAGGGCCTGGAAGGAGATGTCCTCGAGCACCGGCGCCACCGCGCCCGGATAGCCGAACGTGACGCCCTGGAACTCGAGGGTGCCGGGGCTCCGCTGGGCGGTGATCGGGTGCACCGGGGGGACGACCGAGGACTCGGTGTCGAGCACTTCTTGGATGCGCTCGCCGCTCACCGCGGCGCGCGGGGCCATGACGCCCACGAAGGTGGCCATCATGACCGCCATCAGGATCAGGGTGAAGTAGGTCAGGAACGCCACGAGCGATCCGAGCGTCATCTGGCCGTGGGCGATGCGGTTGGCGCCGAACCAGACGACGGCCGAGTTGGCGCAGTTGATCACCAGCATCACGATGGGGAACATGAGAGCCATCAGCCGGCCCGCCACGAGCGATGTCCGGGTCAGCTGGGCGTTGACCCCTTCGAAGCGCTCCACCTCCTCGCGCTCGCGCACGAAGGCCCGGACGACCCGGATGCCGGTGATCTGCTCGCGCAGGACCCGGTTGACGTTGTCGAGGCGCTCCTGCATCAGGCGGAACTGGGGCACCATCAGGGCGATGATGATGCCGAGCACCACGGCGAGGATGGGCATGCTGAACCCGAGCAGCCACGACAGGCCGGCGTCCTGGCGCAGCGCCATGATCACCCCTCCGACGATGGTCACCGGAGCAGCCAGCACCATGGTGCAGGACATGACGACCAGCATCTGCACCTGTTGGACGTCGTTGGTCACACGGGTGATCAACGAGGGCGCTCCCAGTTGGTTCACCTCGCGCGCCGAGAGCTGGATCGAGCGGTGGAACAGGGCGCTGCGCACGTCGCGCCCGAAGCTCATGGCCACCCTCGAGCCCAGGTAGACCGCGGCGACGGCGAAGACCGCCTGCACCACGGCCACGCCGAGCATCGTGCCGCCCAGGTGCCAGATGACCGAGGTCTTGCCGGTGAGCACGCCCTGGTTGATGATCCGGGCGTTGAGGTCGGGCAGGTAGAGGTTCAAGATGGCCTGCACCCCTTGCAGCGCCACCAGGAGGATCAGCTGCGCCCGGTAGCGGCGCAGGTAGGTGCGCAGCAGGTGGATCAGCATGGTGAGCTGCGGTGGCGACCCGTGGCCCGCGCCTCGGGCCGGCACCGGATGCCGTCGAGGAGCAACGAGACGATCTGGGGCGCGTCCATGGGCTCGTCGCCGAAGAGCACCGGATGGCTGAAGGCCAGGGTGAGCGCCGGCAGCAGGCGCGCCGCGCGCTCGGGATCGAAGCGCAGGGCGTGCGCCCACGGCGTGAACAAGGTGACCAGGGCCTCCATGTGGGGCAGTGGGCGCTGGCGGCCGGCGAAGACGGCCGGTCCCCCGATCGCCGAGACCAGCCGGCCGATGTCGGCCATGCGGCGCTGGATGATCTCCACCGCCACCACCAGCTGGTCCTCCAAGGGAAGGCTCGGATCGATCCCGCCCAGGGCCCGCTCGGCCGGCGCCGGGTCCAGCGCCAGGTCGACCGCGGCGGCGATGACCGCGTCCTTGTCGGGAAAGGCCCGGAAGATCGTCCCCTCGGCCACCCCGGCGGCCTCGGCGATCTGGCGGGAGGTCACCGCGGTGCCGTGCTCGAGCAGGAGCCCCAGGGCCGCCGTGGCGATGGCCGCCCGGCGTTGCTCGGGTGGCAGGGCCCGCGCCCGGGCTCCGGCAAGGCTGCGCCCGCCTGGCCGGGTGGTGGGGGCCGGGGCGCTCACGGCTCCATGGTAACTGAGTGACCATTCACTCCGTTTCGGGGGCGCTGAACGACACCTCGGTCACCCGATGGCCGCGGTCGAAGACCACCACCGCGTCGGCGAGTGCCCGGGTCGGCACGATGTGCTCTCGCAGGTTGGGCTCGTTGATCCGCCGCCACGCACCCGCCACCAGCTGTCGGAGGGCGCTCGGCTCCAGGCGCAGGTACGGGTGGGCGTCGTGGCGCAGCGGGCCAGTGGTGGCCGCGGCCAGGTCCGTGGCGCGCTCGATGCTCCACTGCCGGAGGGCATCGGCCTCGGCATCCAGGTAGAGCGCGTAGTGGACGAAGTCCCGCACGCTCGGCTCGGGGCCCGGCCCCACCGGACCCGGTGGCGGCGCCAGCAGGTGGAGGCCCTCGAGGACCACGACGTCGCATGGGTCGACGATCTGGACCTCGTCCACCACGTCGTAGCGCAGGTGCGAGTAGCGGGGTACCGCCAACCCGCTCTGCCCGGAGCCGAGCGCGGTGAGGAAGCCCACCAGGCTCCGGTGGTCGTAGGAGTCGGGGAACCCCTTGCGCTCGAGGAGCCCCCGTGCCTCGAGCTCGGCGTTGGGGAGCAGGAAGCCGTCGGTGCACACCACCTCGACCTGCGGGCGGCAGTCCGCTGCCGCCAGGAGTCGGGCGAGGCGGCGAGCCATGGTGGACTTGCCCGCCCCGACCCCGCCGGTGATCCCGAGGACGAAGGGTCCGTCTCGCGCCGATCGGCTCGCCATCCGGCCCCGGACCAGCGGCTCGAGGGCGTCGAGGACCGGGCGGACGGACGCCACGAACGGGCCATCGGGGGAGTCCGCCGGCTCGATGGTGCGGGTCACGGCCACCTCTTCTGGTTTCCGGACGCCGGACGCCGTCGCCCACCCTCGACGCCCCGGCACCGGGCCATCATCGGAGCCGGGCCCCCGCCCGTCAATCCCGACCGGCCGGGATCCCCGACCCGAGCGATCGTAAGATCGCGCCATGTGCCGCAACATCACGACCCTGCGAGGGCTCGAGCCGGCTGCCACACCCGACGAGGTCGAGGCGGCCGCCCGCCAATTCGTCCGCAAGGTGAGCGGGGTCCAGGCGCGTTCGGCTCGTACCGATGCGGCGGTGGAGCGGGCCGTGGCGGCGATCGCCGAGGCCACCACGGAGCTGCTGGGGGACCTACCGGCCCGCCGCCAGCCCCCGGCTACCGTCCCTCCGCTCCGCCGACTGGCCGCCGGGCGGCCCTGAGGGCTCCGGTGGCCCAGGCCCGGTGGAACCCTCCGCCGCACTGACTGCCGGCATCCCTCGGAGCCGGAGCCGGAGCCGGAGCCGGAGCCGTGCCGGCGGCTCGCTCAGCCATCCGATGGCCACGCCGGCCAGCATCACCACGGTGGCGTCGAGGGCGACCCTGTACCGGGTCTGTCCGAAGGTCACCGCGGCCACCACGACGACGTCGAGAGCCAGGGCGGCGAACGGCAGCAGCGGGACCCGCCGGCGATGGAGAAGGACGGCCCCGACGACGCCCAGGGCGGCGCTCACGTACCAGACCAACAGCCCGACGACGGCGGGGGCCCGGGGCCGGCCGAGCACGTTCCATTCGAGGTCGACCTGCTCGAAGGGGCGGTAGAGCCCCAGCTCGCGGCCGACTCGGGCGAGGGCGACCAGCGGGAGGCGGTCGACGTGGGCTTGGGCGAACTGGAGCGCCGCGTGCCGGTACTCGCCGTCCTGCTGGGAGGCATCGGTGTGGGCCGCGGGATGCACGTCGAGGTCGCAGCCGAAGGACCAGTAGCCGAGCAACGGGCCCGAGTAGGTCGCCGGGCAGTTGGCTCCGGCCAGGGTGACCCCGAGCTGGCTCGAGAGGAGGACCGGGTCCGCGAAGCGCGAGCTGTTGTAGATCCACCACGGGGTCAGCGGCACCATGGCGCCCACCACGATCAGCAGCCCGGCCGCGCCGGCGCGCCGGCGGGTGGGGAGGACCCGGGTCAACGCCACGCCGGCGGCGAGGATCGGCACGACGAGGAAGAGCTCGGACCGGGTGAGCGCGCCGAGCCCACAGCAGGTCCCCAGCCAGAAGGCGGCGCCCAGGCTCGGCCGGCGCCGGAGCCGGTAGGACTGCCAGACCACCAGGGCGGAGGTCAGCAGCACGAGAGTCTCGGACATCAGCGCGCCGTCGTTGATCCAGAACACCGGGTAGCAGGCGGCCAGGAACGCGGCGGCGATCCCCGCCCGCCGACCGGCGATCTCGTGGGTGGCCAGCGCCACCACGACGATGGCCGCCGCGCCGACCAGGCAGCTCCACACGATCTGGGACCAGAACGACTTGAGCCCCACCAGGGCCGCGACCGCCAGCACCAGGGTCCACAGCGGCGGGTGGTCCGCCGCCGGGACGGCCCGGTGGGCGACGGCGTAGGTGAGCGGGTTGATGAAGCCGTGGCCGCCGACCAGCAGGTTCGCCTGGTAATGGTAGTAGTACGCATCCCCCGCCGGTGTCGCGTGGCGGCGGTAGAGAGCGATGTACCCGAGGCGCAGGCCCAGCCCGAGGACGGTGATCAGCGCCAGGGTGCCGCTCGGTCGGGGACCGGGGAGGGCCGGGCCGGGGGTGGGTGGCGACGGGGGAGCGTGGGAGGTGAGTCGCCCGTACCCACGCCTCATGGTGACGGTCGAGGCTAGTTCGCCCCGGCGGCACGTAAGCGAGCGCCGCGCAGAACGGCGGGCCGCCGGGGTCTGGGCCCGGCCAGGCTCAGGGCTCGGACCCGGGGGCGAACCGCTCGGTCCGCCCAGCCACCAAAGAGCCCGTGGCGGACCGTCGGTAGAAGGTCATGGAGGTCAGCGCCGGGGAGTACACGTGGACGCTGGTCGCCGGGTCGGGGCCCTCGTTGACCACGTCGTGCACCCGGTCCGCTTCGAAGGCGACGTGGCGTCCGGCATGCAGCACGTTGGTGACCTGGATCGTCCGATCCGTCGGTGTCCGCCCTACCGACGTCTCGACCAGGGTGCCCGAAGCGACGACGATGGCGCCCGACGCGCCGCCGTGGTCGTGGAGCTCGAGCAGGCCCTCGGCCGGCCAGCCGATCACGAACGCCTCGAAGTGCGCCGTCGCGGCGACGAGGCTCCATCGCCGTTCGGCGGGGTTGGCCAGGCCGGGCCAGCGGCGCGCCAGGCCGGCGAAGCCGTGGGCGATGGCGAGCAGCTCGACCGGCGAGAGGCGGTGGCGGTCGGAGAAATGCAGCTCGGAGCCGGCGGGGTGGGCCGATCGGCCCCGTACCGCCCCGCTGGGCAGCTCGCTGAGCGGTCGGCTCGCGAGGGTACCGGGGATGGTCATCTCCGCCGGGCCCGGGTCACGTCATCCAGTATATCGACAAATCCGACGAGTCAAGTCAGCTTTGTCGCCTCGCTGCCCGGCGGCGCCGTATTGGCCCCTACGTCGCCCATCGAAGGAGCCGGGTCGCCGTTGCCGGGACCGATCGGGCCGTCACGGTCCTCGGGGGTCCGGTTGGTGGTCGGGGTGGAGCGGTCGACGTCGCCGTCGAGGCCCTGGTCGGGGTCGGCCCCGAGCTCGGGGTCACCGGTCGTGGGGAGCGGAAGCCGTACCCAGAAGCGGGCGCCCCCGCCGTCGTTGGCTTCGACGCCCACCGAACCGCCGTGGGCGCGGGTGATGGCGGCCACGATCGCCAGCCCGAGCCCGGCACCGCCGGTCGCCCGGGTCCTCGAGCGGTCCGAGCGGTGGAACGGCTCGAAGACTCGCTCGGTGTCACCGGGGGGCACCCCGGGTCCGTGATCGGCCACCTCGACCAGCGCCTCGCCGTCCCGTCCCACCCGAACCTCCACCGGCGAGCCGGCGGGCGAGAAGCGAACGGCGTTGGCGAGGAGGTTGTCCATCACCTGACGGATCCGGTCGGGATCGGCGTCGATCGGCAGCTCGCGAGGCGCGTCGAGGGCGACGCGGTGCTCGGGCGCTGCCGCTCGCGCGGCGGCCATCGACCTCTCGACCAACGCCACCAGGTCGACCCGCTCGACGTGCAGGGGACGCTCGTGGTCGAGGCGGGCCAGCAGGAGCAGGTCGTCGACGAGGAGGCCCATCCGCTCGGCCTCCTCGCGGATGTGGCGCATCGAGAGCTCGAGATCGGCCGGATGCTGGCGAGCCCCGAGCTCGAAGATCTCGGCGTAGCCCCGGATCGACGTGAGCGGGGTGCGCAGCTCGTGGGATGCGTCGGCCAGGAACCGTCGGAGACGATCCTCGGACGCCGTGCGATCGGCGAAGGCAGACTCGATCTCGCCCAGCATGGTGTTGAGCGCCACGCCCAGCCGCCCGACCTCGGTGCGGTCGTCGGCCGGAGCGACTCTGCGTCCCAGGTCGCCGCCGGCGATGGCGGCGGCGGTGCCCGCCATGTCCTCGAGCGGACGCAGCCCCCGCCGCACCACCCACCAGGCCAGGAGTCCCAGCCCGGCCAGCGCGAGGAGGCTGACCAGCGCCTCGACCAGCAGCAGGCGGCCGAGGGTCTGGCTGACATCGGTCAGGGGGATGGCGACCACGGCGCTGAGCGAGCCGAAGGGGATCTTTCGGACGAGCACCCGGTAGGTGACGCCGCCCCCCTGCGAGCTCTGGGCGCTGAAAAGCGCGCCGCCACCGGAGCTGTCGCTGGGAAGGGGGTGGGGGAGGCGGGGCGCCGGTGGGGGCTTGCTGCCGTAGACCGACTGCAAGGCGGTGCCGTACTGCTTACCGGAGCGCTCCACCAGCTCGCCGAAGGTCCCCGTCGGGGCGAGGTCCGAGAGCCGCCGTGCCGACTTGGAACCGGGGACTGGCACGAACGTGCCGGTGCCGGTGCTGCCCGTGCCCGTGGTGCCCGTGCCGGTGCCGGTGCTGCCCGTGCCCCCCGTCGGGGTCGTGGTCGGCGTCGTGGCCGGCACGAACGTGCCCCGTCCGGCCGGCGCCCGGTGAGCTCCGCCGGCAGGGCTGAGGCCGTTGGTGAACTCGAGGTTGCGGGCGACGACGAGCGACGCGACTTGCAGCTGGGGGTCGATTCGCGCGACCAGGAACGAGCGCAGCTGGGTGTAGGTCACCGCGTCAGCGGTCACCAGGCCCACGGTGAGCAAGCCGACCAGGGCGAGCAGCAGCTTGGCGCGCAGCGGCACCGTTCAGCCTTCCGGGTCGCGCAGCCGGTACCCGAACCCCCTGACCGTCTGGATCACCCGCGGCCCGTGTGCTTCCAACTTGCGTCGCAGGGAGCTGATGTAGATCTCGACCACGTTTTCGGTCCCGCCGAAGTCGTGCTGCCACACGTGGAGGAGGATCTGACCCTTCGAGACCACCCGGTGCGCGTTGAGCAAGAGGTAGTGGAGGAGCTTGAACTCGGTCGGGGTGAGGCTGATCTCGTGCTGCGCCCGGTGCACCATGTGGCGGTCCTCGTCCATCGCCACGTCAGCGAACGTGAGAGGTTTGCTCGCCGGGGGCACCCGTCCGCCGCGGCGCAGGACGGCCCTGGTCCGCACGACCAGCTCTTCGACGCTGAACGGCTTGGTGATGTAGTCGTCGCCGCCCAGCGTGAAACCCCGCAGCTTGTCCTCGAGCTCTCCGCGCGCCGTGAGGAAGATGACCGGCACCCGCTGCCCCTCGTCGGGCAGGCGGCGCAGGACCTCGAAGCCGTCGAGGTCGGGCAGCATGACGTCCAGCACGATCACCTGGGGTCGGTAGTCGCCCACCACCTCGAGGGCCTCGATCCCCGAGTGAGCGGCCAGCACGTCGAGGCCCTCGTAGCGCAACGCCATGGCCACCAGATCGGTGATGCCCGGCTCGTCGTCCACCACCAGCACCCGGGCGGGCTCGGTCATCGGCGTACCTCCTTACGGAGATCATTCACCGCACGGGCCCGCAGCGGCGGTCGGGCCAGGTCCCACGCCGCTGCGGTCGGGCCAGCTGCCACGCCGCGACGGTCGAGCGGCCCTCAGCTGCCGGGGCTCATTCGGAGCTGTTCGAGCGGGCTCGTGTCGCCGCGATCTCGGCTCGCTTGGCCGCGATCTGGCGCGGCGAGGCGCCGTAGCCCTCGTCGACGTTCTCCTTGCGCCAGGCCGCGACATCGCCGGCCCGTCCCACCAGCTCCATCACCTGAAGGTGGCTCTGGATGTGGACGCGCATGCCCATGCCCTCCCAAGCTCGCTTCACCCCGGCCTTGATCCCCATCAGCACCGAAAGCGGTGCCTGGGCGATCTGCTGCGCCATAACCTCCACCGTCTCGTCCAGCTGGTCCCGGGGCACCACCCGGTTGACCATCCCGAGGCGGTGCGCCTCGTTGGCTCCGAGCGTCTGGGAGAGGTAGAGGTACTCGTAGGCGTGGTGGAAGTTCATCATCACCCACGGCTCGACCATCGTCTCGCCGCCGGGGAATCCGAGGCCCTGGGGCAGCGGCATCTGGAAGTACGCGTCCTCGGACGCGACAACCACGTCGTTCAGCAGCGCGAAGTACGTCCCCCCGCCGACGCAGTAACCGTGGACCGCCGCGATCGTCGGCTTCTGGAACTCCCAGAGATGCAGCACCGGCCACATGAAGAGCGATGCCTGCCCGGCCCAGGGGTGGCCGGCCTCCGCGGCGGCCGTGAACTCGGGGAAAGCAGGGCCACCGGGACCGCCGACGTCGTGCCCGGCGCAGAAGCCGTTGCCGTTGGCCTTCATGATGACGACCTTGATGGCGAAGTCCTCCTCGGCGTCACGAAGGCTCTGCTCGACGTCCCACACCATGGTCGAGTTCTGGGCGTTGGCCTTTTCGGGCCGGTTGAGGATGACTCGGGCGATCGGCCCGTCCTTCTCGTAGATGACCGACTCGAGCTCTCGTCGTTCCATGGGAGTCCTTTCGCCTCGCAGGGCGCGGCAGCGCCAGCGCGAGGATGCTACCGGTGCACGGCGGGAGACGCCGGGCGAGACACCGGCGACCAGACGGCAGCGAGTCTGTCGTGCACCGGTAGGAGGCCCGGCTCAGCGGGGGACGATGTCGGCCAGCCGGGGCATCGCCGGGCCGATGGTCTCCTCGAGCCACCGGGCCGGGGCATCTCCGACCGCCCCGACCATCGCCGTGCTGACCCCGACGGCGGCAAGCGCCTGGGCCCGCTCGAGCACCTGGTCCACGGTGGCGTCGGGCGGGGCCCCCAGCATGGCGGTCACCTCGATCTCGGCGAGGTCGCGGCCCACGTCGTCGCAATGGCGGCGCAGCACCTCGACCTTGCCGGCGACCACCTCGGGCGGCCCGAACAGGTTGCACGCATCCGCGTACTGCGCCACCAGGCGGAGCGTCTTGCGTTCCCCGCTCCCGCCGATGAGGATGCGCGGCCGTGGTTGGCTGATCGGCTCAGGGACGCAGAGGGTCTCCTCGAGCGTGTAGTGCTTTCCGTGGAACGGACCGTTGTCGTCGCTCCACATCTGCAGGCATATCTCGATGGCCTCCTCCAGCCGCTCGAAGCGCTCGGCCAGCGGCGGGAACGGGACACCCAGACCCCGGTGCTCGCGCTCGTACCACGCCGCGCCGATCCCGAGCTCGGCCCGTCCCTCGGACAACACGTCGAGCGTCGTGACCGTCTTGGCCAGCAGCCCGGGATGTCGGTACGTGACACCGGTGACCAACAGTCGCAGCCGCAGGCGGTCGGTGCGACCGGCGAGGAACCCGAGGGCGGTGTACCCCTCGAGCATCGGGTGCTCGGCCGGCGCCATCTGCTCCATCTGGAACCAGTGGTCCATGACCGACAGGGCCCGGAGGCCCGCCCGCTCGGCGGTCAGGGCCAGATCGCTCAGCCCGCGGCCGATCCCGTCGGATGCCCAGTCGAAGCGCGAAACGTGAATGTCGATGTGCACACCGAGGTTTCTATCACCCCGAGCCCGATCCGAAACGGGCGCCAGGCGAACGGCCAGCTCGGTGTTCGGCCGCGCGCGGCGACGGCCGCGAAACTCGGTGTCCTCAGGCGGCAGGCCGGGTGAGCTCGTCGAACCGACGCATGTACGACTCGACCAGCTCGGCCGGGATACGACCCCGCTCGCCGATCTCGATGCCCTGCTCGCGGGCCCACGCCCGAACGGCCGCCGGACGGGCGAGGTAGAGATTGAGCAGTTCGCCGGGCAGCGGACCCCGTTCACCGATGGCCATTCCTTGGCGCCGCGCCCATTCCCTCACCACGGCCGGGCGGGCGAGGTACAGCGCCACCAAATGGTTGGGGATCCGACCACGAGCGGCGACCGTGATCCCTTGCTCGACTGCCCACGCCCGCACGTCAGCCGGTGTCCATTCCGCGGTTTGCTCGCGCTGCTTCACGTCGTCGTTGCTACCCATGATCAAAGAATAGCGCCTGTGGACGGAAACTACCTACTCGGCCTAGTCGGCGGGGCGTCAAGCGCACGACCCAATAATACCCTTCGAAGCCGGAAGAAAAACTCCGGATCAAACTACCGATCGGCGGCGGCGAAATCACTACGCCCTCGCACTGCGACGAAATCGCGCTATCGACCGAAGGGATTCTGCTCGCTGAGCTGATAGCGCACGCCATAGTTGTCGCCGGGATCGAGGGCGATCGTTCCCTCGTCGTCTCCCTCTATCACTCCCACACCCTTTTCTTCGAGGTACGACGCGGCCCGCGCGACGCTCTCGACCTCGAGCTCGATGGAACGCAGTCGTGGCCCGAATTGGTCCACGAAGGAGGCCAGCACACCCTCGCCCTCCGGCTGGTTGAGCTCGATGACGTGGTCGGCCACCCGGAATGCCGCCGAACGTGCGCCGATCCGATCCCGGTCGCGCCGGAGCACCTCGTGTGCACCCACCAGACCCTCGAGGAAGGTCCCGGCGGCCCCGAGATCACGGACCGCGACCCCGAGCGCGTTCAGCCCCCGGATGCCCAGGGGGTGGTCGGTTCGCCACCGGTCGGCGGACCAGCCGGGCGCGAGCCTCGGGTCGTTGGCCATCTCGCTCGGGCACATCTCGAGCAGCATGCCGTGGGTGTCCTTGGGGTGGGTCATGAGGAACGATCCGGCGTAGTAGCTCCCGAGCCGCACACCCCGCTCCTCGAGCGCGGTCTTGGCCGCCTCGAGATCGGGAACCTTCCACTCGAAGGAGTGCCACGAGTTTCCGTAGCGCGCAAGATTCCGTCCGAGGAGGGAGGTGGCCGTGCGGGGCGAGAACAGCTCGATGCAGGTGTCCCCGATCACGAACAGCGACGCGTCGCGCTCCTCGGCCTCGTGGTAGGAGTTCATGTAGATCTCCGCCCCGAAGACGTCCTCGTAGAAGTGGTTGGCGGCGTCGAAGTCGTCGAGGACCTGGTTGACGTGGAGCAGTTTCTCTACCGGGATGGTCGTCATCGGGTGGACACTACCGACAGCGCCGAGCCCGCGACCGGCCCGGCCGGGCCCGCAGGACGCGACCGTCTAATGTGGCAGGGTGAGCAAGCCACTCGGTGGGACCGAAGGCAGCACCGCCAGCCTGGCCACGGTGGACGAGGTGCTCTCACTGGTGCGGGCGAGCGGCGGCCGGGCGACGCCGTCGAGACGCATCCTGCTGGAGGTGCTGTTCGAGGCGGAGGGTCACTCCACGGCCGAGACCCTGGCCGAGGCCGTGCAGCTGCGGGCGCCCGACGTGCACATCTCGACCATCTATCGCAATCTGGAGGAGCTCCAGCGGCTCGGCGTGGTGATCCATTCGCACCTGGGCCATGGGCCGGCGACCTACCAGCTGAGCTCTTCGGCCCATTCCCACTTCGTCTGCGAGCGGTGCGGCGCCATGGTCGAGGCCCCCGACGAGCTGTTCCGCGGCCTGGCCCGAACGGCCAAGGCCAAGCTGGGGTTCTCCATCGACCCCCACCACTTCGCGATCCTCGGGCGCTGCGCCGCCTGCAGCTGACCACCGCCGCGCCGCGACGTCCGGCGCGGTCCTCCCCCCAGGGGGCAGGTTCAGAGGAGAAAGGAGAACAAGGGGGACCCCGGGGGGACGGGGTCGATGTGCAACCCGCTCGCCGCCATGCGTGCCAGAAGATCTGGCAGATCGCCGGCCGCGTTCAGCTCGATGCCCACCAGCGCCGGACCGGTCTCGCGGTTGTTCTTCTTCACGTACTCGAACAGGACGATGTCCTCGCCGTGGACGAGCACGTCCCCGAGGAACGCCCTCAGGGCGCCGGGCTCCTGGGGGAACGTGACGAGGAAGTAGTTCCGGATGCCTTCGTGGAGCAGCGATCGCTCCACCACCTCGGCGTACCGGCTCACGTCGTTGTTCCCACCCGACACGATGCACACCGTCGCCCCGCGCCCGCCGCCGGCGATGCTCGGCAGGTTCCGGGCCGCCGCGCTGGCGAGGGCGCCTGCCGGTTCGGCGATGATGCCCTCGGACTGGTAGAGCTCGAGCATCTCGGTGCACACCGCACCCTCGGCCACCGTGACGACGGTGTCGACGAGGTCGCGTACCACCGGAAACGTCAGATCACCCACCCGGCCGACGGCCGCACCGTCGACGAAGGTGTCCACGGAGGGGAGCGACAGGGGGTGCCCGGCAGCCAGCGCGGCGCGCATGCTGGCCGCTCCCTCGGGTTCCGCGCCGACGATCCGCACGGCTGGGCGGCTCTGGCGGAGCCAGAGCGCGATGCCGGCGATGAGCCCCCCTCCGCCCACCGGAACCACCACGGTGTCGATGGCGTCGCACTGGTCCGCCAGCTCGACCGCGACGGTCCCCTGCCCGGCGATGGTGCGTGGATCGTCGAACGGGTGGACGTAGACCGCGCCCCGGCCGGCGCCGTCGGCGAGGGCCGCCGCGTTGCACTCGTCGAACGTCCGTCCGGCGATGACCGGCTCCACCCATGGACCGCCAACCGAGACGATGCGCGCCCGCTTCTGGCGCGGGGTGGTGCTCGGCAGGAAGACGCGGCCGCGGATCTCGAGCATGCGGCAGCTGTAGGCGAGGCCCAGCCCGTGATTGCCGGCGCTGGCGCAGACCACGCCCCGGCGTCGCTCCTCGGGAGTGAGCGACGAGACCAGGTTGTACGCGCCGCGGACCTTGTAGGAGCGGCCGAGCTGCAGGTCCTCTCGCTTGAGGAGGACGGTGCGGCCGAGCTCGTCGGAGAGCCGTTCGCTCGGCTCGAGGGGGGTGGTCCGGACCACGGCCTCGAGCCGCGCCGCTGCCTGCGCGACGGCCGCGCCGGTCGGTGGGTGGAGGCTCACGGCCTGGCCGGCTCCGGAGGCCCCGGCGCCGGCGACCTCCCATGGCCCCCCGGGGAGCGGATCGTCGGGGGGCTCAATCGCCGAGGGTCTCGATCGAGCGGGTGGTGACCACATGGCCGGCGATCCGGAGCCGGCCGAACGTCCGCCACGGCTGGGCGCGTCGCTGGGTCGGCGATCCGGGGTTGAACAGGATCTGCCCCCCGATCCCCACCTCGTCGATCGGCACGTGGCTGTGCCCGAAGACGACCACGTCGGCCTGGGGGAACATCCGCTTCAGCCGAGCGGCCCGGCCCCGGGCGGCCCCGCTGTCGTGCACCATGCCCACCCTGACCCCGTCGAGCTCGACGAGCTGGGACCCGGGCAGGGCGCCGACGAGGGCGTGGTCGTTGTTGCCCAGCACCGCGTGGGTCGGCACCGACGAGCAGAGCTGCTCGAGCGCGAGGGCCGAGGTCACGTCGCCGGCGTGGAGCACGACATCGGCGTCGGCGAGCGCGGCCCGGAGCGCGCCGGGGAGCTCGAGCCCGCCCTTCAGGTGGGTGTCGGCCAGGACCACCACGTCCACCGGGCCACCCTACTGGGACCGGGGTCGGTGCCCGGGCTCGGCGACCGTAGGGTGCGATGGCTAGTGTTGCGCCATGGTCACGATCACTGAGCAGGAGGTTCTCGATCAACCGGTCGAGGAGCTGCTGAAGAACCACCCACCTGCCTCGACCCCCCCGGTCGACTTCCTCGGGGCACAGTACGACGCGGGGCTGGCGTGGCTGCATTTCCCGGAGGGGTGGGGCGGCCTGTCGCTCTCCATCGACCTCCAAGAGGGGCTCGACGCCCGGCTGGCCGCCGCCGGCGCTCCGCCGAGCGGCCGGGTGACCAACCCGATCGGGGCCGGGCAGATCGCCATGACCCTCCTCACCTACGGCAGCGAGGACCAGAAGCGGCGGTACCTGCGCGCCATCTTCACCGGGGAGCAGTACTGGTGCCAGCTGTTCAGCGAGCCGGGCAGTGGCTCGGACCTGGCCTCGCTCTCGACGAGGGCGGTCCGCGACGGCGAGGAGTGGGTCGTCAACGGCCAGAAGGTCTGGACGTCGGGCGCCCACCAGGCCCAGTACGCCATCCTGCTGGCCCGCACCGATCCCGACGTCGAGAAGCACGCCGGGCTGACCCAGTTCGTGGTCGACATGCGGGCTCCGGGCGTCGAGGTGCGCCCGCTGCGCCAGATGAGCGGCGGTGCCGAATTCAACGAGGTCTTCCTGACCGACGTCCACATCCCCGACTCCGAGCGGCTCGGCGACGTCGGCGCGGGCTGGTCGGTGTCGAACACCACCCTGATGGCCGAGCGCTACAACATGCCGCGCACGCCCGAACGGGGCAGTGGCCCCATCGGCATCGCGGTGGGGATCTGGCAGGACCGCAAGGACAAGAGCTCGGCCCACGCCCGGGCACTGCGCGCCGAGCTGCTCCGTCACTGGGTGAACGCCGAGGTGCTCCGGCTCTTGCAGGCCCGAGCCGCGGCCCTGCGGGCTGCGGGGAGCGCCGGAGCGGAGGGGTCGCTCGGCAAGCTGGCCGTGTCGGTGGCCAGCAGGGACCTGTCGGCCTTCACGCTCGACCTGCTCGGGATGCAGGGTTCGCTGCTCGACGGGTACGACAACGTCAGCTCGGAGTTCGGGCGGCGTTCGCTGGAGGGCCCCTACGCCGCCCAGCGTGGTTTCGTGGGCAGCCCCGGCATGGCGATCGCCGGGGGCACCGACAACATCCAGCGCAACATCATCGGCGAGCGGGTCCTCGGCCTGCCACGAGAGCCCGCTCCCGACCGGGGCATCCCCTGGAGCGAGACGCTGCGGAACTGAGGCGGCGGGTCCGAACCGAGCAGGACGGTGGCTGACCTCGAGTACGCCGTGGACGACGGGGTGGGGACGATCCGGCTCAACCGGCCCCACCGCAAGAACGCGTTCACCATGGAGATGATCGAGCAGTGGGGCGACATCGTCCGTGACGTCCGGCACGACCCGGAGGTCCGGGTCCTGGTGGTCACCGGTACCGGGGACGCGTTCTGCTCGGGAATCGATCTGGACGTGCTCGGGGACCCCGGGGCGACCCTTCCGCCGCTGGCCCGTCGCCAGCAGCTCACCGAGCACATCCACCGGGTGGCGCTGGGTCTGGAGGACCTCGACAAGCCGGTGATCGGCTCGGTGAACGGGGTGGCGGTGGGCGCCGGCATGGACATGGCGCTCATGACCGACATGCGCATCGCCGCCCGCTCGGCGAGGTTTTCGGAGAGCTACATCCGGGTGGGACTGGTCCCCGGGGACGGCGGCTGCTACTTCCTGCCTCGGCTGGTGGGGCTCCCCAAGGCGCTCGAGCTGCTGCTGACCGGGGACTTCGTAGGGGCCGAGGAGGCCGAGCGGATCGGGATGGTCAACCGGGTGGTCGACGACCACGAGCTGCCTGCCGCCACCGCCGACCTGGCCCGGCGGCTGGCGGACGCCCCGCCGGTGGCGGTCCGCATGATCAAGCGGGCCACATACCAGTCGGCCCGCAGCGACCTGCGGACCTCGCTCGACCTGATCGCCTCCCATTTCGGCGTCGTCTCGAGCACGGCCGACTCCTCGGAAGCCATGACGGCGTTCCGGGAGCGCCGTCCCGGGAACTTTCAGGGACGGTGATCCGCCCGGACCCCTCCGGCGGGTCTTCGGCGGCGGGACGGTCGGCGAGCCCTGGCGATCGGCCCCGCGGCGCGCCGGCCCGCTGATGCTGGCGCTCCGTTGCACCGCCTACGGGCCGCCCGAGGACCTGGTCGTCGAGGAGGTGCCCGATCCCGAGCCCGGCCCGCTCGACGCCGTGGTGCGGGTGGAGGCGGCGTCGGCCAACTTCCCCGACGTGCTCATCGCCCAGGACCGCTACCAGATCTCGGTGCCGGTGCCCTTCACCCCCGGCAGCGAGCTGGCCGGGACGGTGGAGCGGGTGGGTCGAGACGTCCGGGGAGTGCGTCCCGGCGACCGGGTCCGAGGATCCACCATGGTCGGTGCGTTCGCCCAACGGGCGTGCCTGCCCGCCGCCTCGCTGTCGCCGGTCCCCCAGGGGGTGAGCTTCGCCGACGCCGCCGCCTTCTGGGTCGTCTACGCCACCGCCTACCACTCGCTGCGGAGCGTGGCCGAAGTGCGACCCGGCGAGTGGGTGGCGGTGCTCGGTGCCGCCGGGGGAGTGGGCCTGGCCGCGGTCGACGTGGCTCAGGTCCTCGGAGCCCGGGTGCTCGCCGCGGCCTCCAGCGACGAGAAGCTGGCCTTGTGCGCCAGCCGGGGGGCGTCGGCGCTGGTCAACTACGTCACCGAGGACCTCAAGACCGCGATGAAGGAGCTCACCGGCGGGGCCGACGTGGTGATCGACCCGGTGGGTGGCGCGGCCGCCGAGCTCGCCTTGCGGGCCACCCGTTGGGGCGGGCGCTTCGTCACCGTGGGGTTCGCCAGCGGAGAGATCCCCCGCATCCCGCTGAACCTGGTCCTGCTGAAGGGCGTGACCATCCGGGGGTTCGAGATGCGCAGCTACGCCGACCACCACGGGTCCCTGGCCGCGAGGGATCGCGAGGAGCTGATCGATCTGTTCGACCGCGGGCAGCTTCGCCCGATGGTCTCGGCCACCTACCCTCTGGCCCGGGCGGGTCAGGCGCTTGCCAGCCTGGCGCGGCGCCAGGCGACCGGCAAGGTGGTGATCACGCCCTGGGATCCCTAAATCTCAACCTCCACTAGACACTGAGCTAAGTGGTGAACCAGCAGGCCGCTGCGTTGGCCGCGGCTCGAGCCGCTGCCGTGGCTCCCGCGGCTCGGGCCGTCAGCTGTGCTCGACCCGTGCCACGAACTGCTCCACCGCCCGCGGGTACGCCAGGCGGTCGGGGCGGAAGAGGTCGTGCCCAGCCCCGGGGATCGGGGCGAACTCGACCTCCGAGATGGCCTCGGCGAAGCGGTCGAGGGCGCCCGTGTCCACGATGCTCCCCGCCACGGTGCCGTGCGCCACCAGCACCGGGATCCGCAGCGCGGCCACGTCGTCCCACAGGTCCCGGGCGACCGCGTCCTGCTGGATGCCGTCGAGCACGTGCCGCTGCACCCGCTCGGGCACCGGCTTGCCTCGCCACCGCAGGCCCCACTCGGCCTCGGGCCACGAGTCGGGCAGCTGGATCTCCGCCGCCCGGTAGTCGCCGATCGACAGCGAGACCACCCGTTCGGGCCGGCGGAACGCCACCTCCAGCGCGGTGGGCGTGCCGCGCGAGAAGGTCATGAGGTGGAACTGGTTGATCCCGGCCTCGTCGATGGCGGCGGCCAGGTCGTCGGCCAGGTGGCCGACCGCGTAGCCCTTGGGGGGCGACTCGCTCCGGCCCCGACCGCGCACGTCGACCACGATGACCCGGCGGGCGCTGAAGTGCTCCAGCAGGGCGTGGTAGTCGTCGGCGTCGTCGACGACCCCGGGGGAGAACACGATGGGCAACGTCCCCCGCTGCGCCGGCACGGCGTTGTCGAGGTACCGGATCCGCACCCCGCTGCGGTCCGTCCACTGCTCGTTGGTCACGTCGGCCCGCCGATCTCGTCGGAGCCCGAGCCCGGGCCGGTCAGGACCCGCCCAGCAGGGCGGCGTAGGGGTTGTTCAGGTGGAACTCGACGTCCTGAAGGCGAGCCGCCTCCTTCTGGAGCTCCTCGACCGTCCACTTCCCCTGCTTCTCGATCTTGTCCACGATGGCGAAGGGCTGGAACAGGTGGACCTCCCCGCCCTGGACCATGAACACCCGTCCGTGGATGGGGCAGTCGGCCGTGGAGAGGTAGGCCACGAACGGCGAGATGTTCGCCGGGTCCATCGGGCTCCACTCCGACTTGTCGGGCTCCTGCATCCCGACCATCTGGGTCAGGCGGGTCGACGCCGCCGGGGCGATGGCGTTCACCCGTACCCCGTAGCGACCGAGCTCGGCGTCGGCGATGATCGAGAAGGTGGCGAGCCCGGTCTTGGCGGCCCCATAGTTGGTCTGGCCCACGTTGCCGAAGAGCCCGGAGGTCGACGAGGTGTTGACCACCGCTCGCGGCGCCTCCTTGCCCGCCTTGGCCTGGTCCCGCCAGTAGCCGGCGGCCAGCCGGGTGGGGCAGAAGTGGCCGCGCAGGTGCACCTTCATGATGGCGTCCCACTCGTCGATGCTCATGTTCACGAGCATGCGGTCCCGCAGGATGCCGGCGTTGTTGATCAAGACGTGGAGGTCACCGAAGGTCTCGACCGCCTGGTTCACGAGCCGCTCGGCACCCTCCCAGGTGGAGATGTCGTCCCCGTTGGCCACGGCCTGGCCTCCCGCCGCGACGATCTCGGCGGCCACCTGCTCGGCCGGCGTGGTGTCCGAGCCGCTCCCGTCGGTCCCACCGCCCAGGTCGTTCACCACGACCTTCGCGCCCTCGGCGGCGAAGAGCAGGGCGTGCTCGCGGCCGATCCCCCGCCCGGCTCCGGTGATGATCGCGACGCGATCCTTCAGGGTGTCCATGTGTCCTACCTCTCGCTGGGCCTTCTGGTCGGCCCTCTCGTCGGGTTGCGGCAGCGTTGTCTGGTCTCGTCGCCGGGTTCGGCCCAGGGCATCTCGGAGCGGGGACGTGTTGGAAACCCGGCCGGATGGGGCACGATCGCGTGTCGAGCCATCCTATCGACGGTGGAGGTCCACGGGCCAGAACGGCCCCGAGGCTCGGGGCGCCGGCGCCTCAATCCACGGCCGGCGGCCCGGTTGGTATCATTGAGGACCGCCCGTCGAGACGGCGGTGCCGGTCGATCGTGAAGCGACGAGTCGGTGGAGCGGGTGGTGAAAGGAGCACGGTGACCACACTGAAGACCGGAGTTCGACTGGGGTGCCCTGAGTGCACCACGCAGGTCATCGTGATCGCGGCGCCGACGACCGACGTGACGTTGACGTGCTCGGGCGCACCGTTGGGCGACGTGGCCTCCGGCGCGACCGGTAGCGGCCACCAGGGCGCCGGGGTGCAGCTCGGAAAGCGCTACGCCGACGACGAGCTGGGGCTCGAGCTGCTGTGCACCAAGGCCGGCCCGGGCACCCTCGAGGTCGACGGTGGCCCGCTGCCGCAGAAGGGCACCAAGCAGCTGCCCTCGTCGGACTGAGGCCGCCGCACCAAAGCGCTATCCAGGGCGTTCGCATCCCCTCGACCTCACGTTGAGGTAGAGATCTAGCGGGCCGACGGGGCGAGAGGGCTCGATGCCCGGGGCCGCCGGGATCAACGCGGACGGCTCGCCCAGGCCACCAGGCGACCGCCGGGGCCGAGCAGCTCCGCTCGCACGACCTGAGCGGGGCGCACCGGAAGGGCCGAGCTCCAGCTGTCGTGCCCGTCGGACACGGTGAAGGCGCCGAGGACCGCGGTCGAGCCGGCAGCGGTGCGGATCTCGCAGGTCACCGACCCCGACAACGAGCCGGCAGAGATGGTCATGGTGAGCCACGACGGGTGGCCGGGCGAGACGTAGACGTCGCCGACCTCCGACCCGCGGTCGACAAGGCGGGCTTCCCAGCCGCGGGCGGCGGCCGCCGGAGCACGCGGCGCCGAGCCGTCGGTACCGACCGTCCACGCGATCCCCACGGAGACCACCGCGGCGACCGCGGCCGCGCCCAGGGCCAGGGCGACGCGGCGGCGACGCCTCGGCGCGCTGCCCGTCGCCGCGGCGGGCGTCGGGACCGGGCCGGCGTCCTGGGCGCTGATGGCCGACAGCACCGCCTGCCCGAAGCCGGGCGGGGGATCGACCGGGGGAGCGACCAGGACGACGTGGTCGGCCGCCAGGGTCCAGCTCTCGCTCCGGGCCAGGCACCGAGGGCACCGTTCGAGGTGAGCCAACAGCTCGGCCCGGCGGCGACCGTCGAGCAGCCCGAGGGCCAGATCGGCGAGGTCCCCGTCCGAGGGCTCGACGTCGGACCCGGACGGCCCGTCGGGGCGTGGCTCGGGGCGGTGCTCGTCGCCGGCGCTCACGGGTCCGACCCGGGGTCGTCGAGGGCGGTGCGCAGCTTGAGCAGGGCGGCGCGGATACGGGTCTTGGCCGTGCCGAGGGGGATGGACTCGCTGGTGCTGATCTCCGCCGCGCTCCGACCGAGCACCGCGGCCAGCACCAAGGCCCGTCGCTGCTCGACCGGCAAGGCGGCGATGGCCTTCCTGACCTGCTCCGAAAGGCTCCCTGCAGCCACCAGTTCGTCGGTCGGGCGGTCCGTGCCGGCCCCGGCCAACGCGGCGACCACGTCGGGGTCGGTGGGGACGGCCCGGCGTTGGCGGAGCGCGTCGATGGCCAGGTTCCGGGTGATCGTCAGTACCCAGGTGGCGGCCGAACCGCGCCGGGCGTCGAAGACCGGAGCGTGTTTCCAGGCGCGGACAAAGGCCTCCTGGGCGACGTCCTCGGCGAGGGACCGGTCCGTCAGCATGGTGACGGCGAGGCCGTAGACCCGGCGCTGGTAACGGGTGACGAACGTGGCCGCCGCACCGTGGTCGCGCACCGCCATGCCGGCGAGCAGGGCCTCGTCGGAGGGGCCACCGGGCTCGCCCGGCGCGCCACCATCGGTGGCCGAGCGCCGCGGTCGTGGCCGGAGCCGCGCCCCGGGGCCCGCGACCCGGCCCGACCCGGCCCGTGTTGGCTGCTCGATCCCTGGTGGCTGCTCGACCATGGCCCCTTCCCGACGGCGGGTGCGCGGGCGAGGCGCTGAGACACCGTTGCCCTCGAGCCCCGGCGCCGCGCAACGCCGGGTCGCCGGGAGCGCCCGCTCCTCGGGTACTACGGGCGAGCCGCCCGGTCGGATTGCCGGCTCGCCCCGTTGTTCCGCGGTGGCCGTTGTCGGGTGCCCGGAAGGTAGTCTGGCAGCTGGCGCCTCGATTCTGGAGGCGGGGCGGCCGGGCCGGCCCGAACGTCTCGGTGGTCGGGACGTGCCGACGCACGAACGAGGATTGCCAGGAGCCGGTTGCGTGGGTCACCATGGCGGCCGGTCGAAGGAGACCAGGCGAGCGGCGTGGCCGCTCCGGGATCGAAAGGGGGTAGGGGCACCGGCACCGAAGGGTCCGGCCCCATACACCGATGAGTGACGCAGCAGCTGGTCCCACCAATTACATCGCGGGCGAATGGCGCGAAGCCGCCTCCGGAGCACGGTTCGACTCGAGCGACCCCGCCACCGGCCGGGTGATCTCGTCGGTCTCCGACAGCGGGGCCGCCGAGGCCACGGCGGCGGTGGATGCGGCCGCCGAGGCCTTCATCACCTGGTCCCGCACCACCGCCTACCAGCGGTCCGAGTACCTGTACCGGGCCTACACCCTGATGCTCGAGCGTCAGGAGGCCCTGGCCAAGCTGATGACCGAGGAGCAGGGCAAGCCCATCCGGATGGCTCGCACCGAGGTCCGCTATGGCGCCGACTTCCTCCTCTGGTACGCCGAGGAGGCCAAGCGGATCTACGGCTCGACCATCCCCTCCGCCCGGGCCGACCAGCGCTTCATCGTCCTGCACGAGCCGGTGGGCGTGGTGGGCGCGGTCACCCCGTGGAACTACCCGATCTCCATGATCACCCGCAAGGTCGGCCCCGCCCTGGCGGCGGGCTGCACCGTGGTCCTCAAGCCGGCCGAGCAGACGCCGCTGTGCGCGATCGAGATGTTCCGCATCTTCGAGGAGGCGGGCCTTCCCCCCGGGGTGGTGAACCTGGTCACCACCAGCAACCCGGCACCGGTGGGCCAGGTGTTGCTGGACGACCGCCGGGTGCGCAAGATCGCCTTCACCGGCTCGACCGAGGTGGGCAAGCAGCTTGCCGCCGGGGCGGCCGCCCAGATGAAGCGGGTCTCGCTGGAGCTGGGCGGCCACGCGCCGTTCATCGTGCTCGACGACGCCGACCCGGTGCACGCGGCGAAGGGGGCGGCCGCGGTGAAGTTCCTGAACACGGGCCAGGCGTGCATCAGCCCCAACCGCTTCTACGTGCAGCGGGGGATCGCCGACGCGTTCGTCTCGACGATGCGGGACCGTTTCGCCGGCCTGCGGGCCGGGTCGGGCCTCACCGACGGGGTCACCGTCGGACCGCTGATCGACTCCTCGGCGATCGCCAAGATGGAGCGGCAGGTGGCCGACGCCCGGGACAAGGGCGCCTCGCTCGAGCTGGGCGGAGAGCGCCTCACGGCGGACGGCCTCGACGCAGGGTATTTCTACGCGCCGACGCTGCTCACCGGGGTGACGCCCGACATGGAGATCTACCGCGAGGAGACCTTCGGTCCGATCGCACCGGTGATCCTCTACGACGACGAGGACGAGGTGATCGAGATGGCCAACGACACCGACTACGGGTTGGCCTCCTACATCTACACCCGCGACATCGGTCGAGCGTTCCGGGTGACCGAGCGGCTGCGCTTCGGCATCGTCGGGGTGAACGACATCAACCCGACTGCTGCCGCGGCGCCCTTCGGCGGGGTGAAGGAGAGCGGCCTCGGGCGCGAGGGCGGCCGCGAGGGGATCGTCGAGTACCTCGACACCAAGCTGGTGGGCCTGGCCATCTGAGCGCCGGGGCCGCCCGGCGGGCGACGCGAGCTCAGGCCGGCGCCAGCGAGCGGGCGACGTCGGCGAAGAGCTCGGCGGCGCACTCGACCACCGCGGCCTGGTGGTCGCCGAGGGCGCCGGCCACGATGGCCTCGAGGGAAGGATCGATGGCCAGCCGGTGGCGCCGGCTGAGGACCGTCAGCACCCGAGCCCCCACGGCACGCGGGTCGGCCAGGTCCTCGGGCCGGCTGCGCCGGGCCCACGCCACGGTGGCCGCCCAACGGACGGCGGCGGTCCGGGACAGGGCAGGCTCGATCAGGTGAGCCTGCGCCAGCGACGCCCGCAGGACGGCCGGCAGGTCCCGCCCGCCGAGCGTGCCGTCGAGGAGCAGCTCGGTTCCCATGTGGGCACAGCCGCGGGCCCCGCCCTGCCCCACCCCGGCGTCGACCAGCCGGGCCCGCAGGGACCCGGACAGCGCCACGAAGCTGGGGTGGGCGTGGAACGCCCGGTCGGCGAGGTGGTGGAGCGCCCGGCCGGTCAGCACCTCGTCGGGCAGGGCCGCGGCATCCAGCCCGCCCATGGGCGCCAGGTCTGGCAACACCGTCCCGAGGGCCTGGGCCGCGCTCAGCGGCCGCGCCGCCCCGGCCACGAGCAGGTGCCCGAAGTAGTTCACCCGGACCGGCGGAGGGTCCGGGGAGCGATGCCGACCCGCTCGACCCGGGCGCCGGAAGGCTCCTCGAGCGTCACGACGCTGACGGTGGGGTTCCGGTCGGGCGGCTCCGAGGGCGACCCCGAGTAGAAGGCGGCCACGCCGTCCACGCTCACGTCCACGAAGTGGTGCCAGTGGCCGAGGGCGACGTAGTCGCACCCCAACGCCGCGAGCTCGGACCTGGTGATGCGCGAGGAGCGGTCGCTCGCCTCGCCGTCGGGCACGAAGTGGCCGTGGGTCACCACGACGTTCCAGTAGCCGGCGGTCGGCTGGTCGTACCCGGCCAGCGGACGGTGCCGGGGCGTGTGGTCGGCGATGCCCCGGGCCCAGACGTCGAGGGCGAGCTCGTCGAACACGACGTGGCGCCCCTCGGGCTCGCCGGCGAACACCACGTGGGGACCGGCCTGGCGGAGGTCCACCCGGTGGTAGGGCGACTGCTCGTCGAGCTGGTCGTGGTTGCCCGGGATGACGACGGTGGGCTGGGTCAGGCGGGCGAGCTGCTGGAGTGCCGCGTGGGTTGCCGGCTCGCCCACCCTGGGGTGGTCGAAGAGGTCTCCGGCGATCAGCACGACGTCGACCCGGTGGGCCAAGGCGACGTCGACGGCAGCGACCAGGCCCTCGGCGCTCGCCGGGTGGTCGGTCAGGTGGATGTCCGACGTGTGGAGCAGACGGAGGGTCGGTCTGGGCGGGGTCGGACGCGGCACGGTTTGGCGGAGGGGCCGAGCCCCCGGACTGGCCCGGAGGGTTCGAGCTGGTGACGATAGTCTACGGTCGGCCCACGTGACCGGTGCGGGCGTCGGGGCAAGAGGGGGTCGGATCACCGAACGAGCCCGTCGGGGGGACGGCGGGAAGGAGCGAACCCCCGAGCCCCGGACGGCTCGGGTCCCCGGCGAAGATCCGGCGGGCCCGCCAGGCAGTGACCACAGGCCGTAGGAAGCATCAGAACGAGGGAGGAACGAGTTGACCGACTACAAGTACCTCGAGGTGGAGTCCCACGACGAGGGACGCATCGCCCGGATCCTGCTCAATCGGGAGCGCAGCCGCAACGCCCAGAACCGGGGCCTGCTCGTCGAGCTCCACGACGCCTTTCTGGCGGCCGAAGCCGACGACCAGGTGCGGGTGGTGATCCTGGCGGGCAACGGGCCGTTGTTCTCCTCCGGCCACGACCTGGGCTCCAAGGAAGCGATCGAGGAGCGGACCCCGGGGCCCGACCAGCACCCGAGCTTCTCGATCAACGGTGCGACCCGCCAGGGGGCCGAGCAGCGGATGCTGCAGGAGTGGCACTACTTCTTCACCAACACGCTGCGGTGGCGCAACCTTCGGAAGATCACCATCGCCCAGGTGCATGGCACCGTCTACGCCGCCGGGCTGATGCTGATGTGGGCGTGCGACCTGATCGTGGGGTCCGAGGAGGTCGAGTTCGCCGACGTCGTGGGCACTCGGCTGGGCATGTGCGGGGTGGAGTACTTCGCCCATCCCTGGGAGTTCGGTCCCCGCAAGACCAAGGAGCTGATGCTGACCGGCGACTCGATCGGTATCGAGGAAGCCCATCGCCTGGGCATGGTGAGCAAGATCTTCCCGAGGGACGAGCTGGGGGAAAAGACGCTCGAGTTCGCCCGGCGGATCGCCGCCCTGCCCACCGTCACCAGTCTGCTGGTGAAGGAGTCGGTCAACCAGACCGTCGACAACATGGGCTTCCACAACGCGCTCCAGGCGTGCTTCAGCCTCCACCAGATCAACCATGCCCACTGGGCCGAGGTCCACGAGGACAAGATGCCCGCCGCAAAGCCCGAGGACGGTGTCGCGAGTTGGCGCGAGGCGCCGCCGGTGGTCCGGGCCGAGCCCAGCAAGGTGCGGGCCTGACCCGTTCGTTCCGCAGGCTTCTTCCGGGGGACCGCCGGTTCCCCGGAAGAAGGCAGGACGCGACAGTGGCCCGGCTCGAGAGCCGGGCCACTGTCGCGTTGCCGGTGCGGACTTTCGCCCCGCCGGAGGTGAGCGGTTAGGCCGCCACCTTCTCGAGCACGTGGATGGCGCACGCCGATCCCAGCCCGATGACGTGGGTCAGGCCGACCTTGGCGCCCTCGATCTGACGGTCGCCCGCCTCGCCCCGCAGGTGCATGGTCACCTCGACCAGGTTGGCAACCCCGGTGCACCCGAGCGGGTGGCCCTTGGACACCAGGCCGCCGGACACGTTGACCGGGATCTTGCCGTCCCGCCACGGTCCCCGCTCGTCGATGAACTTGCCCGCCTCGCCCGGGGCGCACAGCCCCAGGTTGTCGTAGTGCACCAGCTCGGCGGTGGCGAAGCAGTCGTGCAGCTCCACCAGGTCGAGGTCCTGGGGATCGACACCCGAGATCTCGTAGGCCTTGGCCGCCGCTTCGCGGGTGAGGGTGTTCACGTCCGAGGTGGCCATCCCCCAGTCGACCCAGCGGTCGCTGGTGAGGACCGATGCCGAGATCTTGACCGCCCGCTTGCGGGTCTCCTCGGGCAGGGACTTCAGGCGCTCCCCGGTGACCAGGACGACGGCCGCGGCCCCGTCCCCGGTCGGGCCGCACATGGGGAGGGTGTTGGGCCAGGCGATGACCTCGGCGTTCATGATCTCGTCGAGCGAGAACGCCTTGCGGTACTGGGAGTAGGGGTTGAGCGTCGAGTGGGCGTGGCTCTTTTCGGCCACCTTGGCGAACTGCTCGAAGCCCACCCCGTCGTTCTGCCGGGCGTAGTCCATGCCCACCTCGGCGAACACCCCGGGCATGAGGCCCGTGCCGAGCACGCCCTCGCTCGCCACCACGTTGCCGGTGCGGCCGGCGGGGGTGAAGACCTTGCGGTCCCGGGTCGGCTGGACACCCAGCAGCCCCGACTTGCCCATCTTCTCGAAGCCGACCGCCAAGCCGAAGTCGGCCTCGCCGGCCCGCAGCGTCAGGTAGGCGGTGCGGATGGCCGTGGCGCCCGTCGCACAGGCGTTGGTGACGTTGTAGACCGGAACGCCCGTGGCGCCGATCTGGTGGAGGATGCGCTGCCCCGAGCCCGGCTCGAGCAACGAGCCGCAGCCGAGCACGCCGATGTCGGCCATGGTGATGCCGGCGTCGCGCACCGCGCCGATGGCGATCTCCGAAGCCATGTCCATGGAGTCCTTGTCGGGGAACCGACCGAACTTGTGCTGGTCCGCACCGATGATGTACACGTCGTCTGGCATATCGTCCCCTTACGCAGGCTCGAAGGCGAAGGCGATGGCCTCCGTACCTTCATCGTCGGTTCCCAAGCTGAACGTCGTCAATCGTACCGGCATTCCCGTCTTGATGGTCTCTGGGGTGGGCGGGACGTTGATGACGTTCCCCTTCACGTGCCCGCCGCCGTCGAGGTCGACCACCGCCGACACGTAGGGTGCCTGCAGGCCCGGCGCGGCGCGCTGGACGATCGTGAACGCCCGGACGGTCCCCGTCCGGGCGAGCGGCTGTTTTTCGAACGGACCGGTAGAGAAACAGTGCTCGCAAGCGCTACGGCGTCCGAAGTAGAGGGCGCCGCAGTTGCTGCACTTCTCCGCCACGAGGACCGGTTGGTCCCCGCTCAGGTCCAGATAGTTCACCACAGGGATCGTTGCCATGGGCCGGGATCGTAGCTGGAGGGGCCGAGCTGGGCGAACCCGACCGCCGGGCCGGTCTCGCGGGCGTCACGGTACGGTGACGTGAACCATGCCGACCGGGCCGATGGAGGAGGATCGCTTCATCGAGGACCCCTCGGACGAGGATCCGGTCGAGGATCGAGCGGTCGGGGACGGCCATGTCCCGGGTGCCGCCGGGGACCGCGACGTGGGGGCGTTTTCGGCAACCGCTCCGTGGATCGTGCGGCCCGACGAGATGCCCTGGCGGGCGGGGGTCGACGCGCTGCGCCGGTCCGAGCACCGGCGGGTTCCCGACCTGATCCGGGCGCGGGTCCTGCCGCCGGCCCGGTTGGCGGCGGTGGCGGCGACCCTCGGCTGGGCGGTGGCCCGGTGGTGGGTGGCCGCCCGCCTGCGGGGGCGCCGCGGGTCGCGGGCCGATCTGGCCCACCGCCTGCGTGTCGCCTTCGAGGCCTTGGGGGCGACGTTCGTGAAGCTCGGCCAGGTGATCGCCTCGGCGGACGGCATGTTGCCCGCCGAGCTGGTCCACGAGTTCAAGGCATGCCGGGACCAGGTGGCTCCGGCGCCGTTCGACCGGGTCCGAGCCGTCCTCGAGGCCGAGCTCGGCCGGCCGCTCGACGCGTGCTTCGCCGAGCTGACCGAGGAGCCGATCGCCGCGGCGTCCATCGCCCAGGTGCACGCCGGGCGCCTGGTGGGTGGGGAGCCGGTGGTGGTCAAGGTGCAGCGACCGGGGCTGGACCGGATCGTCGAGCGCGACCTGGCGGCGATGGCCTGGCTGGTGCCGATCCTGGGCAAGCGGCTCCGGGTGGCCCTGCTGGCCAACCTTCCCGCGTACCTCGAGCTGTTCGCCGAAACGATCATCGAGGAGCTCGACTTCCGGCTCGAGGCCCAGAACATGCTGGACGTGGCCGCCCTTCTCGCCCGGACCGACGAACGCCCCGTGGTGGTGCCCCGACCCCATGGGACCCTGGTCACCCGGCGGATGCTGGTGATGGAGCCCCTCCGGGGCTTCAAGATCGACGACGATCGGGCCATGGTGGCGGCGGGGATCGACCCGACACCGGTCTTCCATGCCCTTCTGGTCAGCTTCTTCGAGGGCGCCCTCGTCCACGGGGTCTTCCACGGGGACCTGCACGGGGGCAACATGATGGTCACCGTCGACGGCCGGCTCGGGATGTTCGACTTCGGGATCACCGGCCGGTTGTCCCCCCGGGCCCGGGCGGCCCTGGTGCGGCTACTGATCGGCGGCACGACCAACGACGTGCAGCTCCAGCTGCGGGCGTTCGCCGACCTGGGGGGTTTCCCCGAGGGGACCGACCTGCAGCAGGTCTCCGACGAGCTCCGGCTGGACGAGCGGGCCGCCGCATCGCCGAGCCAGCTGTCGCCCGAGGAGCTGGCGGCCGAGGTGCGCGAGCTGTTGGCCCTGCTGGTCGACCACGGGGCCCGGCTGCCCAAGGACCTCTTCCTGTTCGTGAAGGGGATGATCTACCTGAACGGGGCCATCGCGGTCCTGGCCGCCGACGTCGACGTGTTCTCCGAGCTGCTGTCGCTGTTCGAGTACTTCACCACCCACCACGGGGACCAGCTCAGCGCCGAGACGGGGGTCGCGGTGGCCGAGATCCCCTTCGACCGCGAGCACCTGCGAGAGCAGACCAAGGCCCAGGTCGGTCTCGACGTGGACCGGCTCACCTATCGCGAGCTACGAGCCCACCAGGCAGCCGAGCGCGGGCAAGCCTCGCCGGGACCCGAGGGGGCTGCGGCTCCCCGGCAGGATCCGGACCCCACTCGGCAGCGAGGTCGCCCGGTCGGTTAACGTGAGCCTCCGTTGACGTGGACGACAACGTCAACGGTCGCCGAGCGGATGGACCCGATGTGGCCGAACGAGGCCAGGGGACGCCCGGCGGCGGTCACCGCAGCGGGGGGCCGGTCCCGGCGGCGGCGCCGTTTGTGAACGGCTTGGGGGGTGATCCGTACGACGAGCGAGAGCGGGGTCGCGGCGACCGCGACCGACGGGCAGCATCCGGGCGAGGGCCTGACCCACCGTCAGATCTTGGTGGTCTTCACCGGGCTCATGATGGGTCTCCTTCTGGCAGCCCTGGACCAGACCATCGTCGCCACCGCGCTGCCCACGATCGTGGGACAGCTCCACGGGTTGAACCGGTTGACCTGGGTGGTGACCTCCTACCTGCTGACGTCGACTGCGTCCACCCCCCTCTACGGGAAGCTGAGCGACCTCTACGGGCGGCGACGGATCTTCCAATTCGCCATCGTCGTCTTCCTGATCGGCTCGGCGTTGGCCGGGCTGTCGCAGAACATCAACGAGCTCATCGTGACCCGCGGCCTGCAGGGGATCGGCGCCGGCGGGCTGATGACCCTGGCCATGGCCATCGTCGGGGACGTGGTGCCACCCCGCCAGCGAGGCCGTTACCAGGGTTACTTCACGTCGGTCTTCGCCGCCGCCAGCGTGGCCGGGCCGCTGATCGGCGGCTTCTTCGTCCAGCACCTCTCGTGGCGGTGGATCTTCTACGTGAACGTGCCGATCGGGGTGGTGGCCCTGGTCGTCACCAGCGCGGTCCTCAAGATGGAGTTCCCGAGACGCGACCACGTGATCGACTACCTCGGGTCGCTGCTGATGGTCGTGGCGGTGAGCTGCCTGCTCCTGGTCACGGTCTGGGGCGGCAACACGTACTCGTGGACCTCGGCCGAGGTGCTCGTGACCGGAGGGGTCGGCATCGGGTTCGGGGTCGCGTTCGTGTTCCGGGAGCGGCGGGCGCCGGAGCCGATCATCCCCCTGCGCCTGTTCTCCAACTCGGTGTTCACGGTGTGCAACGTCGCCGGGTTCATCATGGGCACCGCCATGTTCGGCGTGATCGTCTTCCTTCCCCTCTACCTCCAGCTGGTCAAGGGGGTCTCGCCGACCGTCTCGGGCCTGCTCCTGCTCCCCGTGATGGGCGGCCTGCTCGTCTCCTCCATCCTGTCGGGCCGGGCGATCTCCGCCATCGGGCGTTACCGGATGTTCGCCGTGGTCGGCACGGCGACGGCTGCCGTCGGCATTCTCGCCCTCACCACCCTGGGCGTCGATACCAACCAGGCCGTGATGTCCCTCGAGCTGCTCGTCCTCGGGGTCGGCATCGGGATGTCGATGCCCGTCCTCACCATCGCGGTGCAGAATGGGGTGAGCTGGCGGGACATGGGAACGGCGACCGCGTCGGTGAACTTCTTCCGCAGTCTCGGCGGCAGCATCGGCACCGCCGCCTTCGGCGCCGTCCTGGTGGACCGGCTGAGCGCCAACCTCGCCCGCGACGTGCCGGCCGGAGTCCTGGCCCACTTGCCGGGCGGCAAGACGATCACCGGCAGCCCGGCCTCGGTCCACAAGCTGGCCCCGGCGGTCCAGGCACCGGTCCTCCATGCGTTCACGCAGTCGCTCGACACGGTCTTCATCTGCGCGGTGCCGCTCATGGCGCTGGCCTTCATCCTCTCCTTGTTCTTGAAGGACGTGCGCCTGCGCGACTCGGTGGGCGACGACGGGCATGCCGTGCAGACCAGCGCGGCGTCGTTCCTCCTCGAGGGGGCGGTCGACTACGCCGACGAGGAGCTACCGGGCGCCGTCAGCTGACGCCCCACGGCCCCCCGGGCTCGGGGAGGAGCCTCAGTACACCCAGCCGGGCGTGTTGGGCTCCGGCAGCGAGTCGACGTGCCAGAACTCGAACCCGGCCAGCCGGGCGTAGTGCTCGTCGACGAACGTGTCACCGATGTGGACGAGGCGGCTGCAGCCGAACGACGAGGTCACCTCGGTGAGGTGGTGCTTGTGGCCGACGAAGTCCACCACGATGCCCGCCTGCTCCCACATCCGCCGTTGCTCGGCCACGGTGCGGTCCGAGGCGCTGCCGATCACGTGCCCCCGCCGCTTGGCCTCGGCGACCTGCTCGAGCAGCACCGGCCCGGGCGGGTCGCCCGTCTCGAGGGTGCCGTCGATGTCGAAGCTGACCAAGACCATTGCGCCCGCAACGTAGCACCCGCCCTCCCTCGGGCCGGTGCCCGGACGGGGCGCTCGGGGCGCCGTCGGCGCCCGGGCGGCGCGTCCCGGGCGGCGCGTCCCGGGCGGCCGCCGGTGCGCTGGCACCCGCCGCCGCGACCGCCTACCGTGGCCCCGACGGTGCCGCAGCGACGTTCGGAGTAGCGATCGCCGAGCGTCGGATGCCGGAGCGAACGAGGAGGTTCGGGGTGGCAGTCGAACGGTTCCCCATCGAGGCGGGGCACGTGATGATGTTCGCCCGGGCGATCGGCGATCCCAACCCGGTGTACTACGACGAGGCGAGCGCCCGGGAGCGTGGGCTCGAGGGCATCATCGCCCCGCCCACCTTTGTGCAGGCCAGCGCCCAGTTCGACCCCGACTACGGCCTGCGGCCCAAGATCGGCGAACCCTGGTTCGGCTCGGGCCGCGAGGCGACCGGGGTCGATCGCAGCGGCGGGGGAGCGGGCGGCGGGGGAGGCGGCACCGGGCTCCACGCGGAGCAGCACTACGAGTACGCCCGCCCCCTGCGGGTCGGCGACGTGCTCAGCGCCACCGTCCGGCCCGGCCAGACCTGGGAGAAGGAAGGTCGCCGCGGCGGGACCATGCGGTTCAGCGAGTCGATCACCGAGTACCGCGACCAGCACGGCGAGCTGGTGGTCACCGCCCGCTCGGTCGGGGTGCTCACGTCGCGCACGGTGGAGCGGGAGGAGGGCAAGTGAGCCTGCGGGCCTCGGAGCTGAAGGTGGGCGACGCCCGTGAGCAGGTGCTGATCGACAACCTCACCCGCACCCAGATCGTCCAGTACGCCGGCGCCTCGGGCGACTACAACCCGCTGCACTCCGACGAGATGTTCACCACCCAGGTGGCGGGCTATCCGACCGTGTTCGGGCACGGCATGCTCACCATGGGCATCACCGGCCGGCTCCTCACCGACTGGGTGGGCGACGGCCGGCTGACCCACTACGGGGTGCAGTTCCGGAGCCAGGTCTGGCCGGGCGACACCCTGACGGGAACGGCCACGGTGGAGGCCATCCGTGACGAGAGCGGCGCGCCGCTGGCCGATCTCGCCGTACGGGTGGTCAACCAGCGCGGGGAGACGGTGCTGAACGGTTCGGCGACCGCCCGGCTCGACCCCTGAGCCTGCTCGACCTCAGTTCTGGAGGGCCGAGATCGCCCGCTGGCGGACCGCCAGCGCCTTGAGAAGCTTGCGGGAGATCGACGGGGCGTCCTCGAGCATGGTCTCGAACTCGCGCGAGTCGAGGACGAGCACCTCCATCGGCTCGTCGGCCACGATGGTGGCGGTCCGGGGCGCACGGTCGAGCAGCGCCATCTCGCCGAAGAAGTCGCCCGGCCCGAACCGCGCCACCAGCTTGCCGTCCCGGAAGCACCGGGCCGAGCCCGACGTCACGAGGAAGAACTCCCTGCCGACCGCGCCTTGCTTGGTCAGCGTCGCCCCCGAGTCCACCGGGACGCTCGCCCCCAGCCCGGCGATCAGGCGGAGCTCGGCCCGTGAGCACTCCGAGAAGAGCGGCACCTGGGCGAGCATCTCGAGCACCTGCTTGGGTACGCCTCCAGCCATCGGGAATCCTCTCTTGATCGAGTGCCAACCGGTCGCCCCCCCGAGGCGTGACCAACGACGCGGGGAACGGTAGCACCGGAGCTCTGGCGTGGGGAGGCTTGCGTGGAGTGCCGGCGCCGGCTCGAGAGCTGCGGCCCGATCTGCCCGATAGCGGGTCGATTTCTTGCAATTTTCGAGATCGTGGTAGATCGTTGGACGTGACCGACACCGGGGCCGGGGGGGACGACCTCGTCGGTCACCTGTGCCGGACCACCGGAATGCCGACGGGCGAGGCGCAGCGATTGGTGGCCGAGGTGCTGGCGTACTTTTCGGAGACCCTCGAGGAATTCGTGCGCCGTCGGCACGGCGAGTTGCAGGTACGGGGCATGAAGAACGGGGAGATCTTCGAGGTCATCGCCCAAGAGGTCCCCCAACGGCGGGTGATGCCCAGGACGCTGTCACACCGACAGATCCGACGGCTCATCTACGGGTGAAAGGCGGCGAACAATGTGTGGCATCGTCGGGTATGTCGGGTCCCGGCCCGCGTCCCCCCTCCTGATCGAGGGACTGGCACGCCTCGAGTACCGGGGGTACGACTCCGCCGGCCTGGCGGTGGTCGGAGCCTCCAAGATGCGGGTGTGGAAGGCGGTCGGGCGGGTCCGTGACCTCCAAGCCACCCTGCCCAAGCGCATTGCGGCGACGACCGGCATCGCCCACACCCGCTGGGCCACCCACGGCGCGCCCAGCCACGTCAACGCCCACCCCCAGGTGGACGGCTCGAACCGGATCGCCGTGGTGCACAACGGCATCATCGAGAACGCCAACGAGCTGCGGGCCAAGCTCGAGGCCGAGGATGTGGTGTTCACCTCGGAGACCGACACCGAGGTGCTCACCCACCTCATCGTCCGCGCCATCGACGACGGTCACGAGGAGCTGGAGGAGGCGGTCCGCCAGGCGTTGTCGGTGGTGAGCGGCACCTACGGCATCGCCGTCGTCGACGCCCGCCACCCGGACCGGATCGTGTCGGCGGCCAACGGGAGCCCGGTCGTCCTGGGCATCGGCGAGCGCGAGATGTTCGTCGCCTCCGACGCGTCGGCGCTGATCCGGTACACCCGCCAGATCGTCCGGCTCGACGACGGCGAGCTGGCCCTGGTCCGGGCGGACGGCTTCCAGACCTTCACCCTCGACGCGGTCAGGACCGAAAAGCAGTCCTCGTGGCTCGAGCACGACGAGCTCGCCTCCTACGAGCGTGACGAGCACGAGCACTTCATGCACAAGGAGATCCACGACCAGCCCCAGGCGCTGGCCCGCACGCTGCGGGGCCGGGTCAACGAGCGCTTCGCCACCGCCCACCTGGGCGGGCTGAACCTCGACGCCCGGCAGGCCCGTGCCTTCCAGCGGGTCAAGATCCTCGGCTGCGGGTCCGCCTACTACGCCGGCCAGATCGGTGCCAGCCTGATCGAGGAGCTGGCCCGGGTCCCGGCCGACGCCGAGCCGGCGTCCGAGTTCCGCTACCGCAACGCGGTCATCGAGCCGACCACCTTGTACGTGGCGGTCAGCCAGTCGGGGGAGACCGCCGACACCTTGCGCGCCGTCCAGGAGGTCCGTCGCAAGGGCGGCTTCGCCCTCGGGGTGGTCAACGTGGTGGGCAGCGCCATCGCCCGCGAGTGTGACGGCGGCATCTACCTCCACGCCGGCCCCGAGGTGTCCGTGGCCGCCACCAAGAGCTTCACGTGTACCGCGGCGGCGCTGGCGCTGCTGGCCCTCTACCTCGGCCGCATCCACGACCTGTCGCCGGCCGAGGGCACCCGGATCACCGGGGCCCTGCTCCAGCTGCCCGAGCAGCTGACCGAGACGCTTCGCTGCGAGGAACAGGTGGCTCGGCTCGCCGCCCGCTACGCGTCCCACGACAGCATGCTGTTCATCGGCCGGGTGCGGGGATGGCCGGTTGCTCGCGAGGGGGCCCAGAAGCTCAAGGAGGTCTCCTACGTCCACGCCGAGGCCTACCAGGCGTCCGAGCTCAAGCACGGCCCGCTGGCCCTGATCGGTCCGGACGTGCCGACGGTGGCCATCGTGGGCGACGACGAGCTGTTCGAGAAGAACCTGGCCACCCTGGCCGAGATCAAGGCGCGCCGCGGGCCCGTCCTGGCCGTCACCCATCGCCCGATCCCGGCCGAGCTGGCGGACGACGTGATCAGCATCCCCCGGAGCGAGCGCGAGCTCGACGGCATCCTGCTCGGCATCCCCCTGCAGCTGCTCGCCTACTACGCCGCGATCGAGCGCGGCAACGAGGTGGACCGACCCCGAAACCTGGCCAAGAGCGTAACGGTCGAGTAGAAGCCCGATCCATGCTCGTTGGGCCAGCTCAGGCACCCGCGAGACCCTCAACGTGAGATTCAGGGTGAGAGTACAGCGGCGAACGAGGGTCGGGTGGGGGCCCCTCCACGGCGCTCAGTGGTGCTGGGGCGGCCACACCGAGCGCCAGAGGGACTCGAGCGCGTCGTGCAGGCCGTAGCGGGGGCTCCATCCCAACCGGGCCCGCACGGCGGTGATGTCCGCCTGCTGCCAGAAGACGTGGGAGGGTCGGCTCGGTCGCACCCGCGACTCGCGGATCGCGCCCTCGAACCCGGCCAGGGCGGCCAGCTCGCTGACCAGGCTGCGGGTGAGCACGGCCTCCCCCCGGCCGACGTTGAACACCGTGGCCTCGTTCACGTTGGTCGCGGCGGCGATCAGGATCGCCCACGCCACGTCGCGCACGTCGATGTAGTCGCGATAGGTGGTGAGGGGCCCGAAATCGACCACCTGCTCGCCGGCGACGATGGCATCGCGGATCGTGGCGGCCGCCCGGCCGGCGGTGCTGGTGAGCGGCGAGCCGGCGCCGATCGGGTCGAAGACGCGGAGCGCGATGGCGTGGATCCGGCCCTCCTCGGTGGCCGAGCAGACGGCCTCGGTCCCGTCGAGCTTGGTGACCCCGAGGTCGCCGACGGGCTGGCAACGGGCGGTCTCGGGGATGGGCATGCCGGCCTCTTGCACCCCGTACTCGGAGGCCGATCCCACGTGGACCAGCCGCGCGGCTCCGTACTCCTCCAAGGCCTGCACCAGCTTGTCCGGCACCAGCACGTTGGTCGTCCGGAGGTCCGAGGCGGTGGTCGACGCCGTTCCCACGCAGTTGACGACCGCGTCGGGTCGCACCAGCGCCAGCAGGGCCCGGATCTCGCGGGCCGAGGCGTGGACCACGTCGAAGGGGAGCCAGCGGTCGAGGCCGGGCGTGCCGGGGGCGGGCAGCCGGCGGGCGACGTAGACCCCGTCGCCCAGGACCGGATGCTCGTCGAGCAGACCCTTGACGCTCGCGCCGAGGAAGCCGCTGGCTCCCAGCACCAGCACGGTGTTCATCTCAGGCGGGACGGGTGTGGTGCTCGGCCACCGGTATCGCGACGTGATCGTCGGTGTCCTCGGGTCGACCGATGTCGAGCCAGTAGCCGTCGAACCGGTACGTGGACGGCGGCGTGCCCCGCTCGATGAGGTCGAGCATCAGCTCGTCGAAGTTCATGGGCAGGCCGGCCCCGTAGGGCCGCAGGGCCTCGCGCGAGACGGCGTAGACCCCCATGCTGACCGAGCAGCTGATGACCGACAGCTCGGCGAAGTTGTCGAAGCGCTGCCCGGGCATCTCGAGCGCCCCGGGCTCGACCCGGTGCTCGCGTTGGTAGGTGGCAACGGTGAGCGGCCGGCCCGAGCCGAGGTGATGGACCAGCAGCTCGTGGAAGTCGAGGTTGGTGAGGCAGTCGCCGTGCACGACCACGAAGTGCTCGGGCAAGTTGTCGAGGATGCGCAGGATCGGGCGGATCGTCCCGGGCGGGGCGTCCTCGGGCACGAACACCACGTCGATTCCCCACTGCGAGCCGTCGCCGATGAAGGCCCGGACCAGCTGACCCAGGGTGCCGATCGCCAGGTGGGCGGTGCTGAAACCCTGGTCGCTCAGCTGGCGGAGTACCACCTCGAGCACCGACTGCTCGTCGCCCAGTGGGACGAGCGGCTGGGGGAGCAAGGTCGTGTAGGGCCGGAGGCGGACACCCTTGCCCCCGGCCAGGACGACGGCCTGCGGGGCGTCGAGCGAGCGATCCCGGGGCTCGCCGCCGGTCGTGGTCGTCGGGTCCATCGGTCGCCTCACCGTCACACGTAGCTGAAGGGCAGGCGGACGACCCGGCGGGCGGTGACCAGCAGCTGGACCAGGACCGTCGAGACGGCGAGCACCGTGATGGCCTCGACCGTGCCGTAGCCGAAGAGCGCCATGGCATGGGCCGCCAGAAGGAGGGCGACGAAGGCTCCGGCCCCGGCTGCCCAGCCCTGCACCACCAGGTCGATCCGGAGGCAGGCCGCCACGACCAGGCCGGTGAAGAAGGTCAGGCCGAGCTCGTCGTCGGCCAGCAGCAGGGCCACCGGCACGTGCTGGTGGTGCCCGACGATCAAGCCGGCGACGGCAGCGGTGACGACGGCGAGCGACAGGGCGTACCAGCCCAGTGACCGCAGGAACGCCCGAAGCGCCATGTCCCGGAAGTCCCCGAGCTCGGGGATCTCTCCCATGGCGGCCACCGTCCGGGCACGAAACGAGCGCAGCTGCCACTCGAGCACGCCGAGCGTCACGACCACCGGGTAGGCCACCAGGCTGACCACGGCGTTGTGCCGAGCCTCGTACGACGCGAGCACGGCGATGATCGAGATCGCCAGGCCCGAGCCGATGCCGGTGACGAAGTACCGGGCCACGAGGGCCCAGTCGGCGCTGCTCAGGTGGAACCGGTGCCACCAGCGCAGCGGCGCGTGGCGGAGCGCGGCGAGGACGATCACCACGATCGTGCCGGCCATCAGGCCGGTCATCAGATGCCCGGGGACCTTGACCGGCCACCTGGTGAAGTAGGCGACGGCGGTCAGCACGCAGGGGGACAGGGCGACGGCGGCCACGAGGAGCTCCTCGTAGAGGAGGAGCATCCCGAAACAGGAGACGTAGAGGGCGAAGGTGGCGACGAGGATGACGTTGGGCCAGCCACCGCCGAGGAGCCCGTTGCCGGCCAGGGCGGCGCCCGCGCCGATGAGCGGGGCGAGGATCGCCCCCCAGGCCACCGTCAGCCCTGGGCGCCGTCCCCGGTTCATCATCGAGTGACCGGCGGCCGCCAGCCCCTGGCTGAGCGCCCATCCGGTGGTCAGGGCCAGGGCGGCGGCCCACCACGAGAGGTGGAGCCCGGCGCCGCGGATCGCGGCGGCGATCGTGAGGCCGTGCAAGGCGAAGACGAGCCCCCGGACCAGGTCGCTCCTCGATCCGCCCGGCCGCTGGGGGGCGGCGGTCACGGGAGGGGTCATGCGGAATGGCGTGGCGTCGAACAGGGCAAGGGCCAGGTGGAACAGGTCGGGTTGGCGGAACCGGTCCCGGGCGATGCGATTGGAGACCCCGCACGCCTCGAGCGTGGCGGCGATCTCCAGCGGGTCGACCGCGGCCGCGGCGACCTCGAGCACCCGAGCGGGCAGCGCCTCGAGGAGCGTCTGGTCGAGCCCGCCGGTCTCGCCCGGACGGCCCACGAAGGGCGGAGCCGTCACGAGACCTCCTCGCCGACCAAGACGAGGTCGGAGGGTTCGGGCACGGCGACCGTACGGGGAAGCAGCACCAGGCGGGTCCGCTCGGCGGACGGCGGCTCGGCCAGCCGGCCGTAGAGGGCGCGGTACTTGTCGAGGCTGCGCTCGGCCGTGAACAGCGCCAGCACCCGCCGCCGTCCGGCGTCACCGATGGTGCGGCGACGGCCGGGCTCGCTCAAGAGGGTCAGGCACGCCCGGGCGAGCTCTCCCGGGCTCCGGGGCGCCACGAGCACCCCGGCCTCGCCCAGCGCCTCGCGGATGCCCCCCACGTCGGTGGCCACCACCGGGCGGCCCGAGGCCATGGCCTCGAGCACGGCGAAGGGGAAGCCCTCGGAGATGGAGGTGAGC
>DASYAI010000010.1:0-13454 GCA_036501425.1 Acidimicrobiales bacterium
TGGGTGACATCCGAGCGGCGCGTAGGGCCGGCCAGAGGCCAGCGACGGCGCCGATCAGTACGGCGGCACCCATACCGCCGCCCCAGGCGAGGGCGGGGATGACGAGAACCTCGTGCTTGGCGGAGGCGTAGACGGCGGTCGACAGTGCCCCTGCTCCGACGCCGACCGCGCCCCCGATGAGCGCGAGGAGGACGGCCTCGGCGAGGAACTGGAGCCGTACATGGCCTCTCGTTGCCCCGAGGGCGCGACGCAGTCCGATCTCGGAGCGACGTTCGAGCACCGAGATGATCATGATGTTGGCCACCCCGACCGCCCCGACCAGCAGGGCGACAGCCCCGAGACCCAAAAAGAGGCCGTCGAAGGCGCCTCGGGCATCGGCCTGGGCGACCAGGGCGGCCGACGGTTGGGACACGTCAACCTCGCTGGGGTTCTGGGGGTTGGCGGTCGGGGCGAGAAGGTTGTCGACGGCGTTGACGTCGCCGGACTGGGCGCGCACGTAGACGCCGGAGGGGTGGCCGTCGAAGCCCAGATAGTGCTCGGCGGCAGGGAACCCGACCAGGACCGAGGAGTCGACGTCGGGGGCGAGCACGGCGGGTGCAAGGATCCCCGCCACGTAGAACCAGACGTTGTCGACCCAGATCCGCTCGCCCGAGTACACCCGGTCGATGCCCAGGCGTTGGGCGGCAGCTGCCCCGAGGACGGCGACTGGCTCCTGGGCGGTTGCGGCATTGAGGTAGCTGCCTCGGGACACCGTGGTGCCCACCGTGCGGAGCAGACCGAGGCTGGCGGCCTCTATGGAGAGCGCGTTCGTGTCGATGGAGGGGATGAGCGGGCTGCGGTAGACGTCACCGGTGACCGTGCCGATCTCCTCGACCTGGTTAACGCCGTCGATGCGACCGATCATCGCCGGGGCGGCCTTGGGCAGCTCGGCGGGGCCGCCGGTGATGGTCTGGCCATTCTCTACCACGAGCAGGTTGGTGCCGAGCGAGGAGATCTCGTTCAACAGGCCGGCCGAGGCCGAGGAGGACAGCCCGAGAACGGCGACGATGGCGGCCACGCCGATGGCGATGCCCAGCGCGGACAGCGCTGCTCGCAGTCTGCGGGTGCGCAACCCCACCGTGGAGAGGCGCCCGAGGTCCGACGGCCGGAGCCGTTGCACCGCCAGGATCCCGGTCGTGCTCACGGCCGGGGACCGTCGTGGTGCAACGGCTCACCAGAGGTGGGTGCCACCGCGGGCGGGGGCTCCTGCGCGCTGTCGTGGGCGATGTGGCCGTCGAGCATCTCGATCCTTCGGTCCAAGCGGGCCGCGATGTCCCGGTCGTGGGTGATGACGACGACGGTGACCCCCGAACGGTGGAGATCCTCGAGGAGCCCCAAGATGGCCTGGCCGGTGGCCTGGTCGAGGTTGCCGGTGGGTTCGTCGGCGAGCACGATGGCCGGGCTGCCCACCAGGGCTCGGGCCACCGCGACCCGCTGGCGCTGTCCGCCCGAGAGCTGGTTGGGTCGAGCGCCGGGTCGGCGGTCCAGCCCGACCCGGGCCAGGGCATCGAGGGCCTGGGCTCGCCGTTCGACCTGAGGGACCCCGGCGTAGAGGAGTCCGTCGGCAACGTTGTCGAGCACGGTCTGGTGCTCGGCCAGGAAGAACTGCTGGAACACGAAGCCGATCCGAGTGGCCCGCAGCGCGGCCAGCTCCCGATCAGCGAGCCGCTCCACGTCAAGGCCGGTGACGCGGACGTGGCCCGAGCTGGGTCGGTCCAACGTGCCCATCAGGTGCAACAAGGTGGTCTTGCCCGATCCCGAGGGTCCGACGATGCCCACCAGCTCGCCTTGGCTGATAGTGAAGGAGACGCCCCACAGGGCGGTCACCGGCGGCTCGCTCGGATACACCTTGATGACCTGGTCGACCTCGAGCACCGGCGGGCCCCCCTCATCCGCAGCGCGCCATCGGCCGCCATCGAGCCCGCGGGTGGTCACTGTTTCGGTGCCCACGGTCATAGGTGCGGCACCACCACGCGCTGACCGGCAGCCAGCCCGGACCCGCTCACCTGGACCCGGCCGCCGGCGTCGTCGGTGAGGCCCAGGGTGACCGGCACCAGTTGGTGGATGCCGTTCGCCCTCACCGCCTCGACCGCGTAGCCGCCACCCGATCGGGCCACGAGGGCGTCGACGGGCACGACCAGCACATTGGTGACCGTCCCGGTCGTGATCGTCACGTTCACCGGTGCCTGGTCCCAGGTTCCGGTAGCCGCCGGATCGCTCGGGTTCACCAGCACGGTGATCGTCGGTGAATTACTCGCATTACCCGGGCTGCTCGACGGGGTGGTCGCCACGGTACCCACCGACGAGATCTCCCCCGGGGTGGTCAGATCGTTGGGCAAGGTGATGGTCACCTTGTCCCCGACGGCTACTTCGGTCTGCTCGTCGGCGGCGAGGGGGATGCTGACCTGGCGGGTGGTCGAGGTGGCAGCGAGCACCGGCTGCCCCGCCTGGGCCGGGCCGCCCAGGGTGGCCGACACCGAAGTGACGCGGAGCGCGGTGGCCACGAACACCGCCTGACCCAGGCCGAGCGTGCCGCTCGCGGTCACCCCCAACGCCGCCTGAAGACCCTCCAACGCCGCTGCCGTCTCGGCGCTGAAGTCGTCCGACGACGGACCCAGCTCGCTGCTCGTCGCATACCCGAGCGCGACCAGGTCGGCGCGCAGCTCGGCCACGTCGGGTCCGCTCATCCCCTCCGACAGCGAGCGGTAGGCGGGGGTCGAGCCGTAGAGGACCACGACCGGCCTCCCATCGACCTCGTAGAGGACTTGGCCCTGGGTCACGACCTGCCCGAGTGCCGGCAAGGAGGTGACGGTCCCCGGGGCCTGGTTCACCACCGAGTAGCTGCCGGCGTAGCCGAGGGTGGCCGACACCTGAGCCTGGGACGACAGGTCCTGACGGGCGACGGTGGAGAGCGACGTCGGGTCGGCGCTGTCGATACCGGGGTGGCTGGTCGGGCCGGCGCCGAAGGGATCGACGAGCGCTACCGACACCCACGCCACGACCAGCACGACGACCACCGCGATCACCCACCGCGCCCGCCGCCGACGTCGCTCGGCCGGCTTCGCGGCCACGTCGAGTGGGGCGTCGGACCGCTCTTGAGTGGCCAATCCCGTTGGCCGGCCTACGCCTACCGGCTCGGTGGGTGAGCTGTCAGGTTCCATCTGTCGCCCCCCGGGCTTGCGGTGGCGTGCCGTTGCCGGTCACCCGCCCAGGCCACCGACGGTCGGCCTCTGCGACTTGCAGGAGTCCATCGCCGACTGCAGCTGGGGCGAGCTCGGCTCGACGCCCGAGTCGTGCACTTCGCTGCCCGAGAACGTCGGGTCGGGGAAGTCCGGCACCCCGTGGGCGCGGATGCACTTGGCCCAGCTCAACCAGGCGTGCTGCTGGTCGGGGGAGAGCTGCTGCTCGGTGGAGTTCCATGGCGACGGCAAGGCCTTGCAGGCCTGCAGGGCCCCTTGGAACGCGGCCGAGTTGGGGTCAATCCCGCTGGTCCTGTACCCGTAGCCCCCGCTGGGGGTCTGTACCGGGTCGGGGAAGTTCGGGACGCCGTGGCTGCGGATGCACTGGGAGTAGGCCACCGCCTGGGCCAGCGACGACCCGGCCCCGGCCCCGGCCCCGGCCCCGGCCCCGGCCCCGGCCGAAGCTGCTCCCCCCGCCGAACCGGCGGTCGGTTCGGGGGAACCGCCCGAGCAGCCGGCGGCGGTGACCCCCAGGGCCACCACCGCGACCGCCCACAGGTGCGATGGACGCGTGATCCCTCGTCTCGATCCGACCCGGCCCTCAGGGGGTCGTGACCCAAGGACGGTCATCTGCTGCGTGGGGGTTCGCTGGAAGTCATCCCTCCAGTCAACGCAGCGCGATGTTGCCAGCGAGTATGCGGTTTTCGATACGCCGACGATATGCCCGGGCGCGTAGTATGGCCCGAAGGTGCGGGTCTTGATCGTCGAGGACGAGCCCTATCTGGCAAAAGCCATCCGCGACGGCCTACGCCTGGAGGCGATCGCGGCGGACATCGCCGGTGACGGTGACACCGCCCTCGAACTGCTGAGCACCAACGCGTACGACGTCGCCGTGCTGGATCGTGACATCCCAGGACCCTCCGGCGACGAGGTCGCCGAACGCATCGTCGTCTCGGGGAGCGGCATGCCCATCCTCATGCTCACCGCTGCCGACCGGCTCGACGACAAGGCCTCCGGATTCGGACTCGGCGCCGACGACTACCTCACCAAGCCCTTCGAGCTCCGCGAGCTGGTGCTCCGTCTCAGAGCTCTCGACCGTAGGCGAGCCCACAACAGGCCACCCGTGCAAGAGGTGGCCGGCCTGCGTCTGGATCCGTTCCGCAGGGAGGTCTTCCGCGACGGCCGCTACATCGCGCTCACCCGCAAGCAATTCGCCGTGCTCGAGGTTCTCGTCGCTGCCCAAGGCGGTGTCCTCAGCGCCGAAGCGCTGCTCGAGGCGGCGTGGGACGAGCACGCCAACCCGTTCACCAACGCCGTGCGTATCACGGTGTCGGCACTGCGCAAGCGTCTCGGCCAACCTTGGATCATCGACACCGTGGCCGGCGTTGGATACCGCATCGACCCGGCACCCGACGCCCGGCCGTACGGGGGAGACCGTGGGTAGAGCCCCCGGTCTCAGTGCTCGGGTCAAACTCACCCTCAGCTATGCCGGCTTCCTCATGGTCGCCGGTGTCCTGCTGCTCGCTGCCGTGTGGGTGTTCCTCCTGCGTTACGTCCCCGACCGTGCGCTCATCGTCCCGGGCTCCGCTGACACCAACACTCGCCGCGTGTTTCCCGTCCGGTCCAACCTCTTGCATGTGTTCGCTCCGAAGGCAGCCGCCGTCTTGGTGATCCTGCTGGTAGTCGGGCTTGTCGGAGGATGGCTGCTCGCCGGCCGAATGCTCGCTCCCCTGACTCGGATAGCCAACGCCGCGCGGACGGCTACAGCTGGATCGCTCTCCCACCGCATCCAGCTACCGGGCCGCCGAGACGAGTTCCGCGACCTAGCCGACGCCTTCGACATCATGCTGGCCCGTCTTGAGGCGCACGTCGCCGAACAGCAGCGATTCGCAGCCAACGCCTCCCACGAATTGCGCACCCCGCTCGCCATTACGAAGACCCTTCTCGACGTGGCCCGCAACGATCCGAAGCTCGACGCCGGCGAGCTCGTCGACCGCCTCCACATCGTCAACGCCCGATCGATTGCCCTGACCGAGGCACTGCTCCTCCTCAGCCGCATCGATCAGAAGTCCTTCACCCCCGAACCCGTCGACCTGTCCCTATTGGCCGAGGAAGCGAGCGAGATCCTCCTCCCCCTCGCAGAACGCCATGGCGTCGCCATCGAGACGTCGGGCGAGATAGCTCCCACCTTCGGCTCGCACGTGCTGCTGCTGCAGTTGACGACGAACCTCGTGCACAACGCCATCGTCCACAACCTGCCTGAGCAGGGCACCGTCTGGGTCACGACCAGCGTTCACCCGAGCAATGTGACGCTCACCGTCGAGAACACCGGCGAGGAGCTGACGACACAGCTGGCTTCCACGCTTGTCGAGCCGTTCCAGCGCGGCACCGAACGGACACGCACCGATGACGGAGGCGTCGGGCTCGGGCTGGCCATTGTCAAGAGCATCACCCAAGCGCACGACGGAGCCCTCACCCTCACCAACCGGGCCGCGGGCGGGCTCTGCGTCACGGTGCAACTCCCGGCCGCGCCACCGCAGACCGGCAGACGATGATCAGGTACCGCGGACTGAGGGTGCTTCAGACGACCGGGGTGTGGTTGATCATCCAGCGGATGCCAAAACGGTCCAAGGTGACGCCCCAGTAGGCGCCCCACGGCATGTCCGCCATCGGGGACCCCTCCGAGCCGCCCTCGGACAGGGCGTCGTACAGCTGGTCAGCCTCTTCCCTGCTCTCGACGTCGAGGCACAAGGTGGTGTTATTGCCGATGCGGGTCTCCTGTCCCACCGACTGCAGCATGTCGGTCGCCATCAGCACGTGGCCGGCAAGGACCGGCACTTCGGCGTGCATGACGAGATCCCGCTCCTCGGCCGACAGCTCCCCCGGTCCGGCGGCCGGCAGGTCCGAATACCGGGTGAGCATGGTGACCTCGGTGCCAAAGGTCTTGGCGTAGAAGCTGAACGCCTCCTCCGCCTGGCCCTGGAAGTTGAGGTATGTGTTGACTCGCGCCATGGCTGCTCCTTGGTCGGGGCGCCTCGAGCACGCCCACCATCATCGTCCACCAATACCGACTGCAGGTCCAGCGAAACGTCAACCCCCTCCCGGAGGCGCTCCATTCCAGGTCAACCCGCATCTCCAGCAGATCGGCCGGCGCAGGGCAACCACTCCTGATGGGTCGGCCCGCCTAGTCCTGGGCCGCGACAAGCAGGGTGGCGAGCGGCTCGAGGATGGCCGTCAGCTCGTCGAGCTCACCCGGCTCGAGGCTCTCGTAGGGCTTCGCCGCCAGGTCGTCGGTGAGCGACTCGACTCGCTCTCTCACCGCGCGACCCCGTTCGCTCAACCAACCGTCATCGCCGATCAGGCCGCGATCGCGCATCCCGTCGATCACGGCGGCGAGCTGCGCTGCCGGAAGGTGGTGGATCCGTCCGAACTTCTCCGCCGGGATGTCAGTGGCGAGGGCGAAGAGCACATGGGCCTCGAGGCCGCCCACCCCCTCGACCATCAGGGCCGCGATGTGGCCGTCGCCACGGTGCTCGCGCAGTAGGGAGGCGGCACTGAAGAGGCGAGCCACCACGTCGTCGGGGATCGGGATCGCCCGCAGCGCGGCGTACATGGGCCGGCCCTCGCACGGGGCGCTGGTCGCCGCTGTGGTTAACAGTTCGGCAGCGCGGGCGAAGGCAGGAAGGTCCACGCGATCGCCGAGGATCCGCCGGAGCGCCTTCACGCAGCCTGTCTGGCGGGCGGCGATCGCCGCCTCGGGCGTGGTGGTGCGCCACACCTTCGGGATGTGGCGAGCCACCTCGCCGGGGGCGAAGCTGTAGAACAGCGCGTCCACCACCTCCGCCGGCGCCAGACCCAGCGGCGCGGCCCGTCCGGCGAAGTAGGTGTCCCAGTAGTTGGTGAACCCCAGGGCGAACATCGCCTCGTTGGGTTCATCGGCCGAGTACGGGATGACGCCGATCGGCTCGACGAGCTCGAACATCCGGCGGGCCGTCGAGTTCATCCGCCTGAGATTAACTGGAGCGTGATGCCGGAGCATGAGGGCGGCGGGCGCGCTCGGCTCCGCCGCTCAGGCGATGATCCCAGCGCTCCGGTAGCGCGCGATCTCGGCTGCGTCGTAGCCGAGCTCCGCCATCACCTCGTCGGAGTGCTCACCGAAATCGGGCGCCCTGGGCGGGTCGCCCCCCTCCTCGTCGAACAGGATCGGTGGCACCGGCAGGGCAAGCGGGCCGTCGACGTCCTGGACATCGCGCACGAACCCGTTGGCGATGGTCTGGGGATCGTCGTGGATCTCCCTGGCCGTCTGCACCGGTCCCCAGACCCCCTTGGTGGTGACCAGGATCCGCTTCCACTCCTCGTAGGTCCGCTGGACGAAGATCTCGTCGAGCAGGTCGACCGCCGCCGCCCGGTTGGTCGCCCGCGCCGCGCTGGTCGAGAAGCGCGGATCGGTGGCCAGCTCGGGGTGGCCCAGGTGGGCGCAGAGGTCGGACCACTCGGTGTCGTAGTCCCCCAGCATGGACAGGACGATGAACCGACCGTCCCGGGTCCGGTAGTTGTTGGTGTTGGCCAGCCGCTCGTGACGTGGCGGACCCATCCCGAACATCGAGCTGCCGCCGCGCTTGCTCTCGATGATCGCCGGACCGTTGAACCAGATCGCGGTCCCGAGGAGCGACGCGTCGACGACGGTGGGCACGCCGGTGCGCGCCCGGCGGGCGAGCGCGGCGCAGATCCCGCTCACCAGGGTCATCCCCGACATCCCGTCGCCGTGGCCGATCGCCCCCGGCATGACGTCGGTCCCGGTGGCCTTCATCGTGGTGTCGGCCAGCGATCCCCGACAGGACCACGACGCGTCGTCGAAGCCGCCCCGATCGGCCTCGGGCCCGAGGGGTCCCTGGCCCGATCCCCGGGCGTAGATGATCTGCGGGTTGCGGGCGCGCAGATCGTCGACGTCGATCTTGAGCTTCTTCCGGGTCGGTGCCAGATAGCTCGTGAGAAAGACGTCGGCCGTCTCGATCAAGCGGTACAGGGCCTCGAGCCCCTCGGGTGCGGTCAGGTCGAGCGTGATCGCCCGCTTGCCGCGGCTGTAGTGCTTGAAGAGCCAGCTGGCACCACCTGGGTCGGCCGAGCCCCCGAGGAGGCGCATCGGGTCGGGCTGGCGGGGGTGCTCGACCTTGACGACGTCGGCCCCCCAGTGCGCCAGCACGCCGCCGGCCGAGGGCACGAACGCCCACATGGTCAGGTCGACGACCCGTACCCCTTCGAGGATGTCCATCTCCTGCCCCAGTCTGTGGTCGCCTCAGCCCGGCCCACCGGCCGAACCAGAGATATCTATGATAATTGTGATGAAGGTAATGGCCGCCTGCTGACCGCGGCAAGTAGCCGGACAGCTGCATTCGAACCAGGGACGAGGATGGGACCACAACCACCCCCGGCGGTGGCCCGGCATCTGAAGGTGTCCGAGGTGGTCGCCCGCCAGATCGTGCGCGACATCGCCGAGCAGGAGCTGTCGCCGAGCCAGTTGCTCGACAACGAATCGGCGATGCTCGAGAAGTACGAGGTCTCGCGGGGCAGCTTGCGCGAGGCACTCCGCATCCTCGAGTCCCAGGGGGTCATCACCATCAAGCCGGGTCAGGGCGGGGGCTCGGTCGTGGCGCCCCGCGATCCACAGTTCCTCGGTCGGATGCTCGCCCTGCACTTCGAGGTGCACGCCATCACCTACGCCGAGCTGGCGGCGGCCATCGAGCTCCTCGAGCCCCTCATGGCGGCCGAGGCCGCCCGTCGGTTCACCGACATCGCCGAACACCGGGCCGAGCCCCACGAGGGCACGGACTTCCACGAATGGGTCTACCGCCTGGGCGGGAATGGCGCCCTGACCCTTCTCGTCGGTGCGATCTCGTCGATCATGGACCAGCATCTGCGGGTCAACCTCGACCTCGACGAGCTCGCCCAGGGCACCCGGCAGGCGCACGACGCGATCCGAGGTGCGATCTTCGATGGCGACGTGGAAGGAGCTCGCCGGGCGATGGCCGAGCACACCGGTCACACCATGACCCTGGTCCGCCAGACGCACGCCGAACTGCTGGGCTCGATCGTCCGCTGGCTCTGACACTCGTCTGGCTTGCCTGCTCAGCCCGATGGGGTGGAGGTGGACGACGAGGCCCCCATCGGCAGCGTCGTGCTGGACCCCCCTCCGGCCCCCGACACCCCCGTCGTGGTGGTGAAGGGGGTGGTCGTGGTGGTCGAGCTGCTCGCTCCCCCGCCCGTCGCCCCGTTGCCGGTCGAGCCCGTCGTGGTGGGCACGGTGGTGGTCGAGGTCGTGGTGGTCGATCCCGTGGTCGACGTCGTGGTGGTCGAGGTCGTCGTCGAGCCCGAGGAGCCGAAGAGGTCGGAGACCGACGCGCCCTTCGTCGGGCTCCCTTGGACCCCGAAGAGTCGGGAGAGCGGTTTGCCGGCGATGACCTCCACGCCGGTGACGACCAGCAGACCGAACGCGAAGACCCCGACCATGGCCGTCACCAGGACCGGCCACCGGAGGCGCCGGCCTCGGGAGGTCCGGGCTCGGGCGACCGGCCGTTCCCCGGTGACCGCTTCGCTCGAGGCGGTGGGCGAGGGTTGGCCGCCGTCAACGGGACCCTGCAGGGGGGTCGGGGCCTCGACGGCGTCGTGTTTGGCTTGGCCGACCGATCCGGTCCCCCCAAGGTGGCGGATGAGCCCCGTTGTTCCCGACTTGGCCACGACGACCTGGCGCACCACCCGGTGGGTGCGCTCGATCGACTGCGCCACGACCGCGGTGCCGGCGGTGGCGACGGCACTCCCGATCGCCACGCCGATCACCGTGCCCTTCACCCCGAAGAGCGACGCGATGAGCGCGGAGAGCACGGCGCCGATGGCCGAGGCGGTGATCTGTCGAACACTGAGTTTCATGGTCGAAACGGTGGCGGTGCCAACTACCGGTGCGGTGGTCCATACCCGGCGCTCCGGGCACGGCAACGCCCATCACTTCTTCTACGGTGGTTCCAGCCGAGCGACCGGACGACTTGGGCGTCCCCGCCGGATCCTCGTGAGGATGTCGAACGGGCCTCTGCACCCTACCCCGAGCCACGCCCCGGGTGTCTGGCGGCTGCGGCGGGTCGACCGCCCCACGTCACGGTGCCGCCGAGAACTCGGCGAGGAGCCGGTCGGCCACCGAGTCCAAGACGGCGGTGTTGCCATAGGGGCGCGAGACCAACATCGCTCCCTCCAGGGCGGCGATGATGCTGGAAGCGGCGCTCTCCGACCCGCCGGCGAACCGGAGAGTCCCCGCCACCCTTCCTTCCTCGATGACGGCCGCGAGCCACGCTTGGTTCTGGTCGAGGAAGGCCACGACGGCGTGGCGCATCTCAACCGGCAGAACCTCGTACTCCGCCGCCAGCATCCCGCAGAGGCACATCCGGCGTTGGGCGAGCACGGCACGGTAGAGGGCGCAGTAGGCCCCCAGCTTGGCTGCAGCGGCCATGTCACGAGCGCCGATCTCGTCGAGCGCCTCGGCGAAGCGGGCGGCATACCGGGTGATGAGGCTCTCGCCCAGCTCCGACTTGCTGGGGAAGTGGTAATGGAGCGAGGCCTTGGTGATGCCCAGCTCGCCGGCAATGTCCCCGTAGGAGAAGCCGCTGAACCCGCGTCGCTGCACCAGTCCCTCGGCGATGTCGAGGATGGTGGTGGCGGTATCCGCCGATCCGGCTGGCCGTGCTCGGGCCATCGACCCTCCTTCTTCTTTCCTCTTGGCCATCGACAGTCTACCTACTAGTAGGTAAGAGTTGTTTGGGGCGCCGCCCTGGGCCACAGGAGGAGCGGCGTGGTGCAGCCCACCGAGCATCGCAGCTTCGAGCAACCCCACGAGGTGCGGGAGTTCCCCAACGGGCGGGCCGAGATCCTCACGATGGGCGGGGTGGAGATCGGTCGGCTCGTGTTCCAACCGGGCTGGCGCTGGTCGAACGACGTGAAGCCCATCGCCGGCACCGACAGCTGCACGGCCCCACACTTCCAATACCACGTGTCGGGGCGGCTGGCCATCCACATGGACGACGGGACCGAGTTCGTCGCCGGGCCGGGCGACGCCACGTCGCTTCCGAGCGGCCACGACGCCTGGGTGGTCGGTGACGAGCCCGTAGTCACGGTGGACTGGTTCGGGGCAAGCAATTACGCCCGGTAGGGAGCGACCACCCGTACCGAGCACCGCACGAGAGGAGAAGCACGATGGGCCGAAAAAGTTGCCGATTGCCGAGACTTCCCCAGCGAGAGCGGCTGCACCCTGACGATCGCCGGGGAGGAGGACGAGGTCATCGCCGCAGCGGCGCAACACGCCGCCACCGTGCACGGCCACGAGGACGACGGGGAGCTCCGAAGCTGGTTGAAGTCCAACCTCAAAGACGAGGATCTCTCGTAGCCTTCGAGCGCGTGGGCGGTGGGACCACCGGCCCCTCCTCACCGCAACTGACGCTGGGCTCGGCGGAGCCAACCGTCGAGCTGACCCACAGCGCCGTCGCCGCCATCGCCCCGGCATCGGACGTGTACCCCCGATGGCCCCGGCGCGGCGCTTCCTGACCCCCGATGCCGGGTAACCACAGGCGTCGATCGGCATAGTGGTGGACCCGGCCGATGAGGTCGGCCACTGAGGCGTCGGTGGCATCGGTGGCCGCGGGCAGAGCACCAGCGCGGAAGACGTCGGTGCCGTAGACGACGGCGGTCGCGCCGATACCCACCAGTGCCACGCCGGTGACGGCCGTGGTCATGACCGGCCCTGCTTCGAAGCGGTCGGGCGGCGTCGAGGTGGAGAAGGAGGCAGCGCCCGGCGCAGCACGTCGTGTCGACGCCCGCATGCGCTCGACGGACTCATGCTCAGTGTCCCGGCGGATCCAGGGACGCCGTTTGGGACAGTGAACGGCCAGAACGGCGGCCCGCATGGCGACGACCCGTGCCCCGTACGGCGTCCTTACGGTTTGTCCGTTCAGGTTTATCTCTGCGAGCTCTCGTAGAAGGCTCGCACCCTGGCCGCCTCACCGTTCGAGTTCAACTCGACCGCATCAAGGACACGGTTCCTGTTCTCCCGCCGGTAGAGCAACGCGTACCCTGCCGGGCTAGTGAGGAAGGATTCCTCGGTGAATCTCAAGTGAGGTGCGAGTTCGAGCCCAAGTTCAAAATGCCGACGTAGTTCAGCCTTGCCTCGAAGGCGGCCGTCCTCGCGGCTCCACCTTTGGACGACCGTGGAGGCAACGAAGTCGACGTCCTCGGAGTAGCTGGCCATGATCGCATCGATATCGTGATCGTTCCAAGCGGCGATCCAGCGGTCAGCGTGGCGTCGTGTGTCCATCCCAAAATGCTGTCACGGCTCGGATCGACAGAGAGAACGTCTCGTGATGCGGCACTGGAAGGCAGTTCGCTGCCCTGCTGCATGGTGTCGTCCTGATACAGGTTGTTCGAAAGTGGCACAGGCACAGGACATCGCGTTGGCCTCGCGAGCTCTATCACCGACCGGTCTACGTCATATGCAGTAGAGATAAGCCCGCCTCACTGGCCTAACGTGGATCCGTCCCTCATCGAAAGGCGTACTCGCTATGCCCGTTCAGATCTGGCGGACCCCTCACGTGCGACTCCTGTTGACCGTGGCGTTGGTCCTGTCGCTCACCGGTGTGGCGCTTGCCGTCATCGGGTCGGCTCAGCCCACCCAAGACGCATCGAAGAGGGCATCGCTCACCTGGTTCTCCCACCATCAGTCGTTTTCGGGCGGCCGAAGCTCGGATAAGGGCGGCTCCAGTTCGAACGGCAGAGGTCATTCCGATCCGAATGGCCGCTCCGGATCAGGGAGCTCCGACGGTGGATCCACCACCACCAAGCCGTCGACTACGACCACCAAGCCGTCGACCACGACGACCAAGCTACCGACCACGACGACCAAGCCACCGACCACGACGACCAAGCCGTCGACTACGACCACCAAGCCACCGACGACGACGACCAAGCCACCGACCACGACGACCAAGCCACCGACGACGACCACCAAGCCACCGACGACGACCACCAAGCCACCGACGACGACCACCAAGCCACCGACCACCACCGCCACCGCGCCGCCCTCCGGTGGCAACTGCACCAACCCGACCTGGCAGACCAGCGACGCCGAGGGGACCGAGAACGTCGACGGGGGACCCGAGGACTGGTGGGTCAACAACGACGCCTGGAGCGGGTCGCACGGTCCCC
>DASYAI010000011.1:0-4278 GCA_036501425.1 Acidimicrobiales bacterium
CGTGGACGAACTCATCGGCCTACGCACGCTGCTCATGACCCGGCGCAGCCCGATCACGGTGGGACGCGTCGAGATCGTGGCCGCGCTGGAGGCCATGTGCGATCTCGGCGTGATCGTGGGGGTGTCCTGGCCGGGCCCCGAACCAGCCACCGACAACTACTGGGTGTTGCCCCGCAGCCCGTGGGCCCAGTGAACGGTCCGGGTGGAGTGATCAGCGAGCAGTGAACGTGGCGGGAGGGCCACGGGGCCCACCGCCCCGGTGACGGTGCGGTCGTCCGGCGGCGGACCGCCGGGTGGCGCGGGTTGTCGCCCGCCGCAGGGCGCCTGCTTACTGGTCGGGGACGGCGTCGTGCTCGGCGCAGCGCGGCATCGCCGATCTCGAACACCGAGTACTGGGCCGGCACCAGCGCCGGGCCCGTGCCGGCGACGCGGTCCAGATGCTCCAGGAGGTCCGTGTCGGTGGTGAGGACCTGTGACGGCGCGGTGACTCGCAGCGCCGGGGTGTCCGGCAGGGCGCGTTGCAGCGCTTCGGCCTCGTCCGGCTCGACGAGCACCGACACGGGCCGACCGGCGTCGAGAGCGGCGCGGACCAGGGGCAGCACCCCGGTCGCGAGCCCGGTCGCAACGTCGTAGAGACAGCCCAGATGCTCCACACCCGCCCCGTCGACGGCGGGGTCGGTGCTGGTGGAGTCGGTGCTGGCGGTCATCGGTGGCGGGTCCGGTCGGTGGCAAAGCGCAGGGTACGGGGCTGCCCGACCACAGCGATCGCGTCCGTCTGAGGTTCCCCCGCTTCTCCGGAGTCTTCGAAGACTGGTTCGATCTTGAGGACCAGGAAGGAAGGCTCTGTTGCCAGCACCGAAGAAGTACCCCAACTTGTTCACTACGTGCAGGGGATCGGGTCTGCAGCCATGATCTCCGAGACTCCGGTCGGGCGGGCTCGAAGTACCCCTGTCGCCTGCGGGCTGACTCGTCATCGGCATGCCAGCCCGGCTGGGGTCGCCGGCGGGAGTGGCTGAAGAGAGGCCTGCACGGCTCGAAGTTGGTGTGCCCTCCTCGCCGCTAGCACGTGATCTCGGCGTAGAGGAGGGGACGTTGGTGACGGAGACGGACACTCGACCGGTGGTGATCGCGGTCGATCCGCACAAGGCCTCGTGGACCGCGGCTGCGGTGGTGGCTGGCGATCTCAAGCCACTCGGCACTGTGCGCGCGCCGGTCAACCGTGACGGCTATCGGGCGCTGCAGCGATTCGCGAAGCGCTGGCCGGGGGCGGTCTGGGCGATCGAGGGCGCTGGCGGCCTGGGTGCCCCGTTGGTCTCTCGTCTGCATGCTGATGGCATCGAGGCGGTGGACGTGCCCCCGAAGCTGGCCACCCGGGTGCGGCTGCTCTCGACCGGACACGGCCGCAAGAACGACGACGCCGACGCGGTCTCGGTCGGGGTGGCCGCGCTCAGCGCCGAGGGGCTGCGCCACGCTGTCGTGGACGAGTCGGTCATCGCGCTTCGGGCGCTGGTCGAGCACCGCGACGACCTGGTCAAGACCCGCACCCAGACGATCAACCGGCTACACGTGCTGCTGACCCAGCTGCACTCGGGTGGGGCGCCCAGGAACCTGAACGCCGACCGGGCCGCCGAGCTGCTACGCGGGGTCCGGCCCCGCAGCCCGGGACTGCGCACCCTCAAGCGGCTCGCTCGAGACCTGGTGAATGCCCTCCGGGCGCTCGACCGGCGGATCGCTACGGCCACCAGTGAGATCACCGACGCGGTGCACGCGAGCACGACGACCCTGACCGAGCTGCATGGCGTCGGGGCCCTCACCGCCGGCAAGATCCTCGCGCGGGTCGGCGACGTAGCCCGGTTCCCGTCCGCAGCCGCGTTCGCCTCGTACACCGGCACCGCGCCCATCGAGGTGTCCTCCGGCGACGTCGTCCGCCATCGACTCTCCCGCGCCGGTGACCGTGCACTGAACTGCTGTCTGCACACCATGGCCATCACCCAGCTCGGCCGCGACACCCCGGGGCGGGCCTACTACCGAGCCAAACGAGCGGCCGGCAAGAGCCACAAGGAAGCGCTGCGCTGCCTGAAGCGACGCCTCTCCGACGTGGTCTACCGCCGCCTGTGCCGCGACGCCGCACGAAGCCGGCAGGCGGGCCCGGGCGGACACTCGGGGGCGTCTCCGTAGTCCAGCGCGGCCAGCTTCTCACCCCGAACCACCGGCTCTTCGGACCAGTCACTGCCCGGGCCCGCCCCGAGAGAGTACAACCCCATCGAAGATCAAGTTGACACAGAGAGGTGCCGATGAGCTGCGCGAACGCGCGGTGCGGCTGTATCGGGGGTCTTCGCCCCGGCCGTCGTTCAAGCGGCTGGCCGAGCAGCTCAACGTGCACCCCGAGGCCCTACGCAACTGGGTGCGCCAGGCCGAGGCCGACGCCGGCGAGCGCGATGATCGGCCGACGACCGACATGCTCGCCGAGAACCAGCGTCTGGCACGGGAGAACGCCGAGCTGCGGCGGGTCAACGAGGTGCTCAAGGCCGCGAGCGCGTATTTCGCCAGCGAGATCGGCCCGACCCGAAGGTGGTCATGAGCTTCGTCGACGCCCATGACTTCCCGGTCGGTCTCGTGCTGCGGGTCCTGGGCATCCCCGAGTCGACCTACCACGACTGGCGCGCCCGCCGGCAATCTCCGAGCCGCCACGCGCTCGACGACGCCGCGCTGCTCGAGCGCATCGTCAAGGTGCGCGACGCCCACGAGTACGCGCCTACCTACGGCTCGCCGCGGGTCTGGTTCGAGCTGCGCCGCCAGGGCGTGAGGGCCGGGCGCAAGCGCGTCGAGCGGATCATGCGCGAGCACGGGCTCCAGGGCGCGCACCTGCGGCGCGGCTGGAAGGGCGGCACCCGCCAGGACCCCAACCACACCGCCGCGCCCGACCTCGTCGAACGCGACTTCCACGTCACCGCACCCAACCGGCTCTGGGTCGCGGATCTAACCCGGCTGGTCACCGGCGAGGGCGTGCTGTGGCTCGCGTCGGTGCGCGACGCCTTCGCCAACCGCATCGTCGGCTGGGCCACCGACCCCCGCGCCACGACCGAGCTGGTGCTCACCGCCCTGAACCACGCCCTGCGCTCCCGGGACGTGCGCGAGGGCGACCTGATCTTCCATAGCGACAAGGGCGCCCAGTACACCGCGCTGCGCTTCACTCAGCGTCTGCTCGACGCCGGGGTGGCGCCCTCGACCGGCAGCACCGGCGACAGCTACGACAACGCCCTCGCCGAGAACCTGTGGTCGACGATCAAGATCGAGCTCGTGTACTGGCCCGGCACGACCTTCGCCACCCGCACCGAGGCCGAGCACGCCCTGGTCCGCTACATCGACGGCTGGTACAACCCGCGACGCATCCAGGCCGGCCTCGGTGGACTCTCCCCCGACGAGTACGAAGACGCCCACCACCGACACACTCCCGACCGTCCCGACAGGTAACGAGGACTCCGGGCAACCGGGGGAAGCTCAGAGGACCTCCGGGACCAGCCGCCGGACGGCCTGCCAGTCGGTCACGGCCTGCCGGTCGGTCACGGCCTTCCGGTCGGTCACGGCCCGACGTCGGCCTCGTGCATGAGCGGCCGGACCTCGACACCCCAGTGGCGCGCGGCCGGGTTGCGGGCCGCGATCTCCAGGGCCCGTTCCCGGCTGTCGCAGTCGACGATCGTGAAGCTGCCCAGGAACTCCTTCGCCTCGGCGAAGGGGCCGTCGGTCACCACCGGGGTCCCGTCGGACACCAGGACCACCTGGGCGTTCACCTGGTCGGCCACGCCGTAGGCGCCGACCAGCTCCCCGGACTCGAACAGCTCCCGGTTGAGGGCGTCGGTCTCGCGGATGAGCTCGGCCAGGGTCTCCGCCCCGATCGAGCCGAAGGCTTCCTCGTTGCCGTAGATGAGCAGCATGTACTTCACGGCGCGTTCCTCCCTCACTGCTGCGGCTGGGCCTGCTGCGGCTGGGCCGATCCCACCAGGTCGCCGCTCGCGCCGCGATCGTCGAGCACCAGCCTCGACCTCCCGGTGACGGTGTAGCGGACGTGGACGACCTCCGGACCCTCGACGACCCGGGTCGGGACCAGCTCGATCCCGTCGTCGGCGCCGAGACCGAGGCCGGGGCCGAGCAGGCGCTGGCCGTCACCCAGCAGCACCGGGGCGATGTGCAGCTCGAGCTGGTCGAGCAGCCCGGCGGCGAGCACCTGGCGCAGGATCTCACCGCCGCCGGCCACCGCCACGTCCTTGCCCCCGGCGG
>DASYAI010000012.1:0-61991 GCA_036501425.1 Acidimicrobiales bacterium
CCGGCAGGTGGTCCTGCCACACGTTGGGCGGCTCCACCACGTGGTCGTCGACCGAGATGATCTGGATGTCGTCTGCGAGCATGCCCGGAATCGTAGTACCCGCTCCGCTCTCCGGGCCACGCGGGGGCGGCACCGGGGGTGAGGGGCGGGGGCCGGCGATCAGTCCGGCAGGGCGGTCAGCCTGGGACGGGGCAAGGTGGCCGCCGGCTCCACTCCGGTATCGGGGCCGCCGGCGACGAGCGCCTTGGCGCAGTCGATGAACTGACGGGCGACCTCCGACGGCTCGTCGGGCCGCCAGACCAGGTAGTCCTCGATCGGATCGGGCTGGAGCGAGGACGCCAGGGGGCGGGTCACGACGTCGGGCCGGGGGTTGCGCCTGATGAACCCCTCGTCGACGATGGCGAGGCCCCGCCCGGCGGCGACCGAGTCCATCACCTGGCTTTCGGTGGACCAGTGCTCGGAGCGCACGGCCACCCCGGCCGCCCAGTCCCAGCGACGGGTGGCGGTGTCCGACGCCAGCAGGGTCTCGCCGTCGAGGTCGGCCAGGCCGATCTGGTCCCGGTCGGCCAGCACGTGGTCGGTGGGCACCGCCATGTGGTCGCGGCTGATCCGTCGGAGCGTGAGGGCCATCAACCCCTTGGTGGTGACGGCCCGGCAGACACCGACCGAGGCCTTGCCGCCCAGCACGGCCGGGCCCACCTCGGTGCTGATCCGTTGCTCGAGGCGGAAGTTGACCTCGGGATTGGTGGAACGGACCGCCTGGATGATCCCACCCAGCAGCTCGCCGTTGCCGGGCGAGTAGGTAACCATCAGCTCGCCGGCCCGGCCGCCCGCGGCCGCAGTGGCCAGCTCCTTGAACTCGGCCATCTCCGCCCACACCCGGCGGGCCGGCTCGACCAGCAGGTTCCCTTCGGGCGTCAGACGGACCTGCCGGCTCGTACGCTCCAGCAGCCGGACCCCGAGCTCTTCCTCGAACTTGGCGCAACGCTTGCTGAGGCTCGACGTGGTCGTGCCGAGGCGGGAGGCCGCCCGTCCGAAGTGCCGCTCCTCGGCCAGCATCAGGAAGCACGCGACCTGGTCCATGTCCATCGGGCACCTCCCCCACTCAACCGGTGGATGGGCTCATCATTTCCCTCCCACTCCCCAACGTCAACCAGCTGCGAGCGATCAGAACCGGCTGATGACCTCGTCGGCGAAGCGCTTGGTGAACGACACGACATCGTCGAGCTCGATGCGCCCGGCCACGCTCGGTCCCACCACGACCCGGGTGGCACCCGCCTCCTCGCACCGGCGGATGCCGTCGATGTCACGGCCGTAGGCGGCGCCGAGAGTCACCTCGAACGGGAGGTCCTCGCGACCGGCATCCCGCCGGTGGCCGGCGATGACCTCCAGCTTCTTGCCGACGTCGTCGAGCGACGCCGACCCGATCTCGATCCACCCGTCCCCCAGGCGGCCGGCCCGGCGCAGCGCCGCCGCGCTGGCCCCGCCCACCTCGATGGGGATGCTCCCGAAGCGGGGCTTGGGCTGGAACTTGACCGGCGGGATGTCGAAGTGCTCGTCGTGGTGCTCAACGACGTCCTCGCTCCACAACCGGCGCAACAACGGGATCATGACGTCGGCGCGCCTGCCGCGGTCGTGGAAGCTCCGTCCGACGGCGAGGAACTCGTCCTCGAGCCATCCGACCCCGACGCCCAGGGTGACCCGGCCGTTGGACAGCCGGTCCAGCGTGACCACCGAACGGGCCACCTCGATCGGGTGGCGCAAGGGGAGGATGTAGACGTTGGTGCCCAGCCGGATGCTCGACGTGGCCTGCGCGACGTTGGAGAGCGCCACCCACACGTCGAAGAGCGCGGTGTCCGAGGTGACCGGCGGATAGCCCGACTCGGTGTAGAGGTATGTGGGCGGGATCTGCTCGGGGAACACCAGGTGCTCGGGTAACCAGATCGACTCGAACCCGTTGTCCTCGGCCGCCTTGGCGATGGGAGCGTAGAACCGGGGGCTGACACCGAAGAGGGGTAGTCCGAATTTCATGGCCGGATCGTAGGCCAATCACCGGGACGGGCCGGCGGCGGGCCGGAGCCGGGTCGGAGCCGGGTCGGCTCAGTGGGCCGGAGCCGGGTCGGCTCAGTGGGCCGGCGGAAGGCCGGAACCGGGTCTGAGCGCCGGGGTCGGGTCAGAGCGCCGGCGGTCCCTCGAGGGTCACCAGACCGGGTTGCTCGGCTCGCGCTCCGGCGGGCCGGCTGACGACGAAGTCCTTGGTCCTGATGAGGGCGGCGGAGCAGACCGCCCCGACAAGGGCGACGATGCCGGTGACCACCAGTAGGTCGTTCAAACTGGAGGCGAAGCTGCTGTGGATGCTCGCCGCCAGCCGGGCGCGCTGGGCGGGCGGGATCGCACCGAAGATCGAGCCGACGTTGCCTTGCTGGATGGCGGAGGTGATCTGCGGCCCGTGACCGCTCAGGCCCGGAACCTGCGCCAGGGTGTGGTCGAGGTTGCGCCGCAGGGTGGCGGTGAAGATCGAGCCCAACGCGGCGATGCTGGTGGCGATGCCGATCTGGCGGAACGTGGTGTTGACTCCCGATGCCATGCCCGACCGCTGGGGCTCGACGACCCCGACCGCGGTGGATGCGAGCGGAGGGTTGACCATGCCGCTCCCGACCCCGGCGATGAGGAACCCCGGGACCAGCGCAGTCCACGAGCTCGCGCCGTCCAGCCCTGACATCACCAGCAACCCGACACCGACGAGGGTGAGCCCGGGGCCGATGAGCCATCGCACCGGCATGTGGCTGCTGAGGCGCCCGGCGGCGGTCGCCGCCACCAGGCTGCCCCCGCTGATGAGGAGCAGCCGGACCCCGGTCCCCAAGGCGTTGTAGCCCAGGTCGTCCTGCAGGAACAGCACCAGGTACACGAGCACGGCGAACAGCGAGCCGTTCATGGCGAACGCGGCGATCGACCCGCCGACGAACGTGGGCACCCGGAACAGCGACAGGTCGAACATGGGGTGCGCCACCCGGGCCTCGATGACCACGAACGCCGACAGCAGCACTGCGGCGACGCAGAGACAGACGATGGCCCCGGTGTCGGACCAGCTGATCTCGCCCGCCCGGATGAGGCCGTAGACGAGAGCGACCAGCCCGGCGGTGAGCGAGGCGAACCCGGGCCAGTCCGGGCGATGGGCGTGGACCTCGCGGGACTCGTCGACCTTCCAGCGGGTGATGACCAGGGCGGCGACGCCGATGGGCAGGTTGACCAGAAAGATGCCCCGCCAGCTGATCCCGCTGGTGATCGCCCCGCCCAGGATCGGGCCGAGCGAGGTGGCGACGCCGGTGATGGCGCCCCAGACGCCGAACGCCACGCCCCGCTCCTTGCCGTGGAAGGTCTGAGCCAGCAGCGCGAGCGAGGTGGCGAACAGGGTCGCCCCGCCGATGCCCTGGAACGCCCGCGAGACGATGAGCATGATCGAGGACTGCGCGACCCCGCACAGGAGCGAGCCGACCGTAAAGACGCTCAGGCCGATGGTGAACAGGTACCGGCGGCCGTACCGGTCGGCCAGCGACCCGGCGGTCAGCAGGGCCGACGCGAGCGTGAGGGCGTAGGCGTCGATGACCCACTGCACGTCGCTGAAGCTGGCCCCCAGGCCGTGCTGGATCTCGGGCAACGCCACCACGACGATGGTGACGTCGAGCAGGAGCATGAAGGTCGCCGCGCAGACGACGAGCAGGGTCCACCACTTGCGGTCCATCACGCTCCTCCCACCACGATCGGCCGGTTCCCACCATGATGCGCCGCCCGTGCAGCACCGAAACGGCATCAGCATGTTGATAGAGGACCCCGGGCGGACCCGGGCCATGGACGAATCGTAAGACCTTGACGCCGATGACCGTGACACCCAGAGCCCGCATGCGGAGACCGACCACCAGCCGGCGTACGCCCAGCTCGTCGGTGCCCTGCGACCGGTGATCCAGGACGGCGTGGCTGCCGGCGCCCTCGACGTGGAGGACCTCGAAACGGCCGCCACCCTCCTCTACATGACGATGCACGCCTTCGACCCGGGCTTCTACGGCAACCACCAGCCGGACGACGACCGGCTGATCCGGGGGACGCAGTCGTTGTTCCGGCGGGCGGCCGGCATCGACGCGCCCCACAACTCGGCTAGCCGGCCTGCAGCACCGCTCCTCCGAGCAACGAGGCGCCCCGCACCGCTTGGCGGTACGAGGCGATGGGCCTCGCTTTGCGGTAGGGCAGGCGGTGCTCGGCGCAGAAGGCCTCGACGATGGGCTGCGCCCGGGCCAGGTTGGGACGGGGCATCGCCGGAAAGAGGTGGTGCTCGATCTGGAAATTGAGCCCGCCGTAGATCAAGGTCGTGAACCGGCCCCCGACGACGTTGCGGGCGGTGCCCACCTGGCGGAGGAGGAAGGGCAGCGTCGTCTCGCGCTCCAAGACCGGCATGCCCTTGTGGTTGGGGGCAAAGGTCGAGCCGAGGTAGAGGCCGAAGAGGCCCTGCTGGACGGCGATGAACAGCAGTGCCTTCAACGGCGAGAGCACCCAGAAGACGATGCCTAGGTACACCGCAGCGTTGGCCGCCAGCAGCAGGCCGTCGGCCAGCGTCTCGCGGCGCTTTCCCCGGAGCACCGACTGGACGCTCGTCACGTGGAGACCGACGCCCTGGAGCATCAGCACGCCGACGAAGATCCACCCCTGGGTCCGGGACCGGACCCGGGATCCGAGGCTCCCGCACTGCCCCGCCTCGGGCGAGACAGCGAAGGCGGTCAGCCCCCCGCCGATGTCGGGGTCCCGTCCGGCCTGGTTCGGGAAGGCGTGGTGGGCATTGTGCTTGGGCACCCACCAGCCGAAGCTGAGCCCCGTCAGGGCGTTGCCGGCGACCAGGCCCACCAGCCGGTTGACCCGCCGCGAGCCCGAGATCTGCCGGTGCCCCGCGTCGTGCCCGAGGAACACCACCTGGGTGGACAGGAAGGCCAGCAGCGCCGCCACCGCCAGGGTCGCCCATGCGTTGCCCACCAAGAAGAACGCCGCCCAGCCGAGCAGCAGTCCGGCGATGGTCAGTCCGATCTTCAGGCCGTAGTAGCCGGGCCGCCGCTCGAGCAGGCCCGCTCGCTCCACCCGCTGCCGCAGCATCTGGTAGTCCCCCGGGGGGGCATCGCCGGGCCGGGCACCGGCGAGCGATGTGCGCAACGCGTCCAACGCGATCACGGGGGTCAACTCGAAGAAGTGTTTTGGGACACGACGGTCATGGCTCTTTCCTTCGCTTTCGTCGGTCGATCTGTAGTCGTGCGATCTGGGGTGGGCGACGGATCCCGGCGGACGTCGAGGTCATCGGGCGAGGGCCGCCCGCAGCTGGCCGACGGCGTGCAGCCGGCGCTCGACCTTTTCGGGTTGGGCGGCGTCACGATCGCGGATCCGCGTCTCGAGGAGGTCCAGCCGGTCCTCCTCGTGGCCGGTCACTCGCGCCCGATCCGCGTCCGGCAACGCGTGGAGGGCTCGCACGAAGGCGTGGTGGGCGTCGGTGGCGCGCCGCAACTCGAGGTGCCGGGCGATGGCCGAGTACGAGGCGCCGGTCTCGCGCAGCTGGAGCGCTTCGCTGTCGACGGCGCCCCCGGGCCTGCGGCGCACCGGCTCGGTGCGTTCGCGGGGCGCCCGAGCGGCCGCGTCGAACTTGCCCGAGCGCTTCCTCGATCCGTTCCTAGGCACCCGGACCCTGAGCTCCCGCCGGGGCGACGACGAGGGTCAGACCTGACGCACTGAACGGCCGTCCGTTCTCCATCGGTGGCCTTTCGTGCCGCGCATCGCGTGAACCCGGCCACCCAGAGTGAATCGTCGGACGCTCGGTCTGCGTTGCGGTGAACCGAGCTGGCCTCAGCGTACTCCCACCCCCTCGCGAATTGTGGGCGCGTCACGAGCTGGGAAGCCCAGGCCCCGGGCGGCGGATTGCGGCCGCCCCGCCCTCGCGCCCGGCCGGCGCGACAGCGGTCAGCGTCCGCGGTGCGAAGCGGCGCTCCGGGGTCGGGACGATCCCCCGGGCCGTCGGGCAGCGTGCCCCGTCGAACGCTGGCCCGCGGTGCGCTGGCCCGTCGGGCGTTGCCCGGTCGACCGCTGGCCCGAGGGCCGCTTGAACGCCGGGCGGGCTCCGCTGGAGGTGGGGTCGGGATCCTCGATCCGAGGCGAGCCATGACCGCCCTCCTCGTCGAACGGATCGCCCAAGCCGGGTCGGAGCCCCAGCGCCTGCTGGAGGGAGCGGACCTCGGCCCGGTGCTCGTCGGCGACCAGGGACACCACGGTGCCGGCGCGACCGGTGCGACCGGTGCGACCGGACCGGTGCACGTAGCTGTTCGGGTCGTCGGGCGGATCGAAGTGGACCACGCAGGGGACGTCGTCGACGTGGATGCCCCGGGCCACCACGTCGGTGGCCACCAGCGCATGGGTGTCACCGACCGCGAACGAGGCCAACGCCCGGGCCCGCTGGGCCTGGGATCGATCGCCGTGGATCGCGGCCGCCGCCACGCCGGCCGCCCGGAGCTGGCGGGTGACCCGATCCGCGCCCCGCTTGGTGCGGCAGAACACGAACGCCTGCCCGTGCTGGTCGATCAGCTTGGCGGTGATCCCCACTCGCTCGAGCCGTTCGGCCCGCCAGAACAGGTGGGTGACCGCGTCGATATCGGCCGCCTCGGCGGCGATCACGCACCGGCGAGGCGCGTGCTGGTACTCGCGGCTGATCGCTTCCACCTCGCGGCCCATCGTGGCGGAGAACAGCAGCACCTGACGGGTGTCGGCTGTCTGGTCCATGAGTCGGCGGACCGGACGCAAGAAGCCCATGTCGACCATCCGGTCCGCTTCGTCGAGCACCACCAGGCCGACCTCGTCGAGACGAAGGTCTCCTTGCGCCACCAGGTCCTCCAGCCGACCAGGGCAGGCCACGACGATGTCGACCCCCCGGCGGAGCGCCTGGCGCTGGGGGCCATACCCGGTACCCCCGTAGATGGCGGCAACCCTGCGCTGGCCGGGCCCGTAGAGGGAGCAAAGGACCGCGTGCACCTGCTGAGCCAGCTCGCGGGTCGGCACCAGGACCAGACCGGTGGGGGCACCGGGCCGAGCCCGCTGCACGGTCCGGGCGATCAACGGCAGGGCGTACGCCAGCGTCTTGCCCGATCCGGTCGGGGCCTGGCCACACACGTCATGGCCGCCCAGCGCGTCGGGAAGGGTGGCGGCCTGGATGGGAAGGGGATCGGCGATCCCGAGAGTGTCGAGGCGTTCCGCGACGGATGCGCTGACGCCGAGATCGAGAAAAGAAGGAATGGAACTGCTCCGTTCGAGTTGCGAAAAAGGGACCAACTCGGGCTGAACTCGAACGGGTCACGCTGGGAGATCACCAGCGGTGTCGCCCAGGATATCACGGTGCGCTCGGAGGGCGGACCCACCTCGGAGCGCCAGCGGGGTCGAAAGCGGTCCTGACCGCGGCGATGTCGTCGGCACCGTGACCCGCCGACGATGCCCGGCGGTAGAGGTCCGTGATCGCGTCGAGCAGCGGAGGGGCGACGCCCGCATCACGGGCGGCGGACCGGGCCAGGTCGAGGTCCTTGAGCAGCCCGTCGACGGCGAACGACGGGGAATAGTCGCCGACGCCCATGGCGGCGCCCTTGAGCCGGGCGTACGGGCTGTCCGCCGGCGTGCCCTCGATGGCCGCAAGGAAGAGGTCGCCGTCGGTGCCCAGGGCGGCGGCGAGCGCCAGGGACTGGGCGGTGGCGGCCGTGAGGGCGGCGATCCAGGCGTTGGCGGCGAGCTTGAGGGCGCTGGCCCGCCCGATCAGCTCCCCGACATAGACGGTCTTGGAGCCGATCGCGTCCAGAACCGGCCGGACCTGGTCGACGAGGCCCGACGCTCCGGAGGCCAAGACGGTGAGCGTCCCGCGCTCCGCCGGCTCCTTGGTGCCCATCACCGGCGTGTCGAGCAACGGCGTCGTCCCGGCGACCGCGGCCACCTGGGCCATGCCGGCCGGACCAACGGTGGCGCTCTGCATCCACACGGCGCCGGGGCGCAGGGCGCCGAGGAGCTCGGGGGCGATGGCCAACACCGCCTGCTCGTCGAAGACCATGGTGATGACCACATCGGCCGCGCCCGCCGCGTGGGCGACCGAGTCGGCGACGGCGATCCCGGCGCCGGCCAGCGGGAGCGCCCGATCCCGGCTCCGGTTCCACGCCACCACCTCGAGGCCGGCGCGGCGCAACGACCGGGCCATCCCGGCCCCCATGGTCCCGGTCCCGAGGATCGCAACGTGCATCGCTCCCGCCTCCCTCGCCGGCTCCCCGGGCTGGTGCCCCGGGCTGGTGCCCCGATCCGTTCTAGCCGGACACCGGCCGCCCAAACGAGCCTCCGGGGGGCTTGCCGGCCGTCTCGAGCGCCGCTGCGATGTGGGTCAGCCACCCCACGAGCCGCTCGACCTCGGCCGGCGGGACGCCGTCGAGCATCCGGACGTGGACACCGTCGACGCGTCGCTGCGCCTCCTCGAGGACGCCCCGGCCCCGGTCGCTCAACTGCGCCTCGAGCACCCGGCCCCGGGTCGGGGACGGCGACCGGCTGAGCAGTCCCCGACGCTCGAGACCCCCCACGACACGGATCATGGTCTGGGGCGTCACGAAGGACGAGCGGGCCAGCTCGGCGTTGGACGCGCCGGGTTGCCGGGCCAGGTTGTAGAGGGCGGCGAACTGGGCCGTCGTCAGGCCGAGGTCACCCAGCGCCGGGTCGATGGCGTTGCGCAGCGCCTGCTGGGTGCGCTTGACCAGGTGACCGAGCTCGTTGGGCTCCACCCGGCTAATCATAAGCATGCTGATCCAAACGGGTCGCCGAGCGGGTGCGTTGACAGCTCTTCATGGGCCTGTAATGATGACCCATCCAGTCATCTATGTAAGAGTCAGCGGTGCGCGCGCATTCATCGGAGGACTAGCGGCCACCGACATCGATCGTGGCCACTGAGGGGGACGCGCCACGAAGGGGAGGAACCAGCCAGATGACCTCATCAGGATGTCGACGCGGAGCGGGCACCGGGGCAACCGGTCGTCGGGCGGGTGCCGGTGGCCGCACGCGCTCGCTGCTCCTCGCGGCCAGCGCCATGCTCGCCACGGGCACCGCGATGATCGGCGGCGCCCTGCCGGCGAGCGCCGCGAGCGCACCTTCGGGCACCGTGAACCTGGTCGCCTACTCGGTCCCCTCCCCCGCCTACGCCGTCCAGATCAAGGCGTTCAACAAGACCAAGCAGGGCAAGAACGTCACGTTCTCCCAGTCCTACGGGCCGTCGGGCAGCCAGGCCAAGGCCATCGTCGCCGGTCAGCCCGCTGACGTCGTCAACTTCGCCTCCGCCACCGACATGGAGACACTGCTGGCAGCCAACCTGGTGGCGCCCAACTGGGCCTTCGACCCGACCACGAAGGGCATGGTGACCGACTCGGTCGTCGTGCTGGTGGTGCCCAAGGGAAATCCGGACCACGTCAAGACCTGGGCCGACCTGTCGAAGCCCGGCGTACGGATCTTCACCCCGAACCCCTTCAGCTCGGGATCGGCCCGCTGGAACATCATGGCCGCGTACGGGGCGGAGCTGAAGCTGGGCAAGTCCACCGCCCAGGCCCAGAGCTACCTGGGCCAGCTCCTCAAGAACACCGTCGTCCAGTCGTCCTCGGCCGCCAACGAGCTGCAGGCCTTCCTCGCCGACGAGGGCTCCAACAAGAGTGACGTCTTTTTGGACTACGAGTCCGACGCCATCCAAGCCATCCACGCCGGGACCCAGATCAGTTACGTCGTTCCCAAGCAGACCATCCTCATCGAGAACCCGATCGCCGTGACGACCGACGCGAAGAACCCGACCGCCGCCAAGGCCTTCGTGAACTACCTGCTGTCGGCCCCGGCGCAGAAAGAATGGGCGAAGCTGGGCTACCGGCCGGTGCTCCCTTCGGTGGCCGCGGCGACCAAGAAGAGCTTCCCCCAGCCGGCCCAACTGTTCACGATCGCCTCGTTCGGTGGCTGGGACCAGGTGAACAATGAGTTCTTCTCCACGTCGAGCTCGTCACCCGGCATCGTGACGAAGATCGAGAGCAACCTCGGCCAGACGACGTAGGACGCGCTCGAGCGGGCCATGAGCGTCCACATCGAATCCCCGCCGGCGGAGCTCGCCCCCCGACCGCTCGGCGGAAACGCCGCTCGGATCGGCCGGGCCGCCGTGCGGCGAGCTCCGGGACCGGGCGTCGCCGCCATCTATCTCTCCCTAATCGTCCTCGTCCCGCTGGGCACGTTGTTCTCCAACGCGTTCACCGGCGGCTTCTCGACCATGTGGGCCGAGATCACCAACCGCCAGACCGTCGCCTCGATCCGGTTGGTGCTCTTGTGCTCGCTGGCGGTGGTTGTGGTGAACACCGTGCTCGGCACGGTGGTCGCCTGGCAGCTGGTGCGCGACCGGTTCGTCCTGAACCGGCTGATCTCGGCGGTCGTCGACCTGCCGTTCGCCCTCCCGACGATCGTGGCGGGCGTCACCCTGCTCAGCCTCTACGGCCCCGGAAGCCCCTTCCACCTCAACGCGGCGTTCAGCCGCTGGTCGATCCTGCTGGCACTCTCCTTCGTCACGCTCCCCTTTTCGGTGCGAAGCGTCCAACCGGTGCTCGCCGCCCTTGATCGGGAGACCGAGGAGGCCGCGGCGTCGCTCGGCGCGTCCACCTTGACCACGTTCCGCCGCATCACGCTGCCCAGCCTCGCCCCGGCCCTGCTGACCGGGGCCGGTCTGGCGTTCGCCCGGGCGTTGGGCGAGTACGGCTCGATCTCGCTCATCTCGGGGAACGTCCCGTTCAAGACCGAGGTTGCCTCGGTCCGGATCTACGGGCTCATCGAGAGCAACAACCTTCCCGCCGCCGCCGCCACGTCGCTCGCCCTGTCGGTCATCACGATCCTCGTGCTGACGGTCTTCTCCTTCCTGCGCCGGCGCTTCGTGCTGAAGGAGGCGTCCGGGTGAGCCGGTACGTCACCCGCTACGGGATCCGCGCCGTCGCCACCCTCTACGTCGGCCTGCTCGTCGGGGTGCCGGTGGGTTCGGTGTTCTTCCGGGCGCTGCGACCGGGACTCGACTCGTTCTGGTCCCAGATCACCACCCCTCCGGCGGTGCACGCGCTGGTCCTCACGCTGGAGGTCGGCGCGCTGGCGGTGGCGCTCAACACCGCCTTCGGCCTGGCGGCGGCGCTCATCTTGGCTCGCCACCGGTTCCCCGGGGCCGCCCTGGTCGAAGCGCTGATCGACTTGCCGCTCTCCATCTCCCCCGTGGTCGCCGGGCTGGCGCTCCTCCTCTGCTACTCCTCGACCCAGGGGCTCCTCGGTCCCTTCCTCTCGCGCCACGGCATCGAGGTGCTGTTCTCCTTCCCGAGCATCGTGATGGCCTGCGCCTTCGTGTCGCTGCCCTACGTGGTCCGCGAGGTCCAGCCGGTGCTGATCGAGCTGGGCACCGATCAGGAGCAAGCGGCCGAGACCCTCGGTGCCGGGCCCTTCGCGATCTTCTGGCGGATCACCCTTCCGTCGATCCGCTGGGCGCTCGCCTACGGGGTCCTGCTCACCACGGCGAGGGTCCTCGGCGAGTTCGGGGCGGTGGCCGTCGTGTCGGGGAGTATCTTGGACAAGACGCAGACGCTCACCTTGTACGTCGACTCGGAGTTCACCAACTTCAATTCGGCCGGGGCTTACGCCGGCGCCCTCCTCATCGCCGTGATCTCGATGGCCGTCCTGGCCGCCCTCAGCGTGAGCCAGTCGCGCGAGCGACAAGTGCTGTGAGCATCGAGGTTCGTTCGCTGTCCAAGCGCTTCGGCCAGGTCCGGGCGCTCGAGGACGTGAGCTTCGAGGTGCCGGCCGGCTCGTTGATGGCGCTGCTGGGCCCGAGCGGCGGCGGCAAGTCCACCGTGCTGCGGCTGATCACCGGTCTGGAGGTGCCCGACTCGGGAACGGTCGTCATCGACGGCGTCGACGTCACCCACGTGCCGGTGCGCTCGAGGGGCATCGGTTTCTGCTTCCAGCACTACGCACCGTTCCGGCACATGACGGTGTGGCAGAACGTGGCCTTCGGCTTGAAGGTTCGGCGGCGCCCCAAGGCCGAGATCGCCGCCCGGGTGCAGGAGCTGCTCGAGCTAGTCCGACTGGACGAGCTGGCCGCCCGCTACCCCTCGCAGCTGTCCGGGGGTCAGCGCCAACGCATGGCCCTCGCCCGCGCCCTCGCCGTCGAGCCGAAGGTCCTGCTGCTCGACGAGCCCTTCGGCGCCCTCGACGCCCAGGTGCGCAAGGAGCTCCGGACGTGGCTCCGCGAGCTGGTCGAACGGGTCAAGGTGACCACCGTGCTCGTCACCCACGACCAAGAGGAGGCGATGGAGGTCGCCGACCAGATCGCCATCATCCACGGCGGCCGGCTCGAGCAGGTGGGCACGCCCGCCGAGTGCTACGACCACCCGGCGAACGAATTCGTCCTCACGTTCCTGGGTTCGGCCACCCGTCACGACGGGTTCTGGGTCCGGCCCCACGACCTGATCCTGACCAGGGACGACGCGGGCAACGGCCCCGGCGTCCGGCAGGGCCGCGTCACGCGGATCACCCGCCTGGGATTCGAAGCGCGGGTCGAGGTCACCCTCGAGGACGAGAGCACCACGGTCGTCCAACTGCCCCGGCGCGAGCTGGACCGGCTCGAGGTCGAGCGCGGCGACCGGGTGTCCGTGGCCCTCGGTTCGCCCGTACCCATCGGCGACGTCGGGACGGCGCAACCGGTCGACCAGCGCTAGGGGCAGCGTCCGGACCGCGATCGGGCTCCCGCGTCAGCCCGTCAGCCCGCCGGCGGGTCGGCGATCACCTGTTGTGGCGGGGCCGGCGGCGGCAGGACGCGCTCGGCCCCAGCACGATCGCGCACGTCTCGGCTGATCCGCATGGCGCAGAACTTCGGGCCGCACATGGAGCAGAAGTGGGCGGTCTTGGCCGATGGGGCCGGAAGGGTCTGGTCGTGGAAGCGTCGGGCCGTGCCCGGGTCGATGGCCAGGTTGAACTGGTCCTCCCAGCGGAACTCGAAGCGAGCCCGGGACAGGGCGTCGTCCCACGCCTGCGCGCCGGGGTGGCCCTTGGCCAGATCGGCGGCGTGGGCGGCGATCTTGTAGGCGATCATGCCCTCCTTGACGTCGGCGCGATCGGGCAGGCCGAGGTGCTCCTTGGGCGTGACGTAGCAGAGCATGGCCGTGCCGTGCATGGCGACGACTGCCGCCCCGATGGCCGAGGTGATGTGGTCGTAGCCCGGGGCCACGTCGGTGGTGAGCGGGCCCAAGGTGTAAAAGGGCGCCTCGTGGCAAAGCTCCTGCTCGAGCGCCACGTTCTCGGCGATCTTGTGGAGGGGCACGTGGCCCGGCCCCTCGATCATCACCTGCACGTCGTGGCGCCAGGCCACCTCGGTCAGCTCGCCGAGCGTCCGCAGCTCGGCCAGCTGCGCCTCGTCGTTGGCATCGGCGATCGACCCCGGGCGGAGCCCGTCGCCCAACGAGAAGGCCACGTCGTAGGAAGCCATGAGGTCGCACATCTCCTCGAAGTGCGAGTACAAGAAGTTCTCCTGGCGATGGGCCAGGCACCAGGCGGCCATGATCGATCCACCCCGGCTCACGATGCCCGTCAACCGATTGGCGGTCAGCGGCACGTGGGCCAGCCGCACCCCGGCGTGGACGGTGAAGTAATCGACCCCCTGCTCGGCCTGCTCGACGAGGGTCTCACGGTAGAGCTCCCAGCTCAGCTCCTCGGGCCGGCCGTCGACCTTCTCCAGCGCCTGGTAGATCGGCACCGTCCCGATCGGGACGGGCGCGTTGCGCAGGATCCACTCCCGCGTGGTGTGGATGTCGGGCCCGGTCGAGAGGTCCATGACCGTGTCGGCGCCCCAGGCGGTCGCCCATGCCAGCTTGTCGAGCTCCTCGGTGATCGACGACGTGACGGCCGAGCTCCCGATGTTGGCGTTCACCTTCACCAAGAACCGCTTGCCGATCACCATGGGCTCGGACTCGGGATGGTTGACGTTGGCCGGCAGGACGGCCCGCCCGGCCGCCAGCTCGCGCCGGACCACTTCGGGCTCGACCCCTTCGCGCAGGGCGGCGAACCGCATTTCGGCTGTGACCTGCCCGGCCCGAGCGTAGTGCCGCTGCGTCACCGCCCGGCGCCCGGCGGCACCCACCGACGTGGCGCGCAGGGGCGGGCGGCCCGGTCCCAGAGCGCCCCCGGGGCCTGCCGAGGGTGTCCGGGCGGGCCGACCGACCTCGACCCGCACCCGCCGGGCGGCGGCGCGGCCGTCGTCGCGGATCTCGACCCGCCGGCCGGCGTACCGCTCCACGTCGCCCCGCCCGACGATCCACTGCTGGCGCAACGGGGGCAGCCCGACCTCGGGCCGGCCCCCCGGTCCCGACGTGTCGTACCGGCGGACCGGGTCATGGGTCGGCGAGCCGTCACGGCCCGCGCCGGCGCCCACGGCGACCTCGCGGAACGGCACCCGGACATCGGGCGATCCGCCCTCGACATAGACCTTGCGCGACGCCGGGAACGACGACGCCCTCGGATCATCGACCATGAGCCCTCCCTTCGCCGGCATTACCCGGAGCAGGTTCGACGGTCGGCGCCGGTCAGGCACCCTCTCAGCCCGGTCCATCCGAGCTCCCGTGGAGTCAGTGTCGCACACCGCCGGCCGGCGCGCCGCCCGGCCGGCGGAGCGTCCTCAGGTGGCCGGGGGCGTACCGCTGCCCGGGATGAGCTTCCCGCAGAACGGCTTGCCGCTCTTGGGGTACGGGACGAACTTGTTGTTGACGAACTGGGTGTACGTCGAGCACTCCGTCGCAGGAGCCACGCCGAAGTGCACGAAGGAGACCGCAGCGGGAAGCAGACCGTCGTCCGTCCAGCCCGTCACCTGGCGGAGGTTGGTGATCAGTGATTGGCGGGTCGGGTTCTTGCCGGCGACCTGCAGGCCTTCGATGACCAGGTTCGCCACCTCCCAGCCCGAGGACGTCGCCAGGTCCGGGACTCCCCCGGCGTAGGAGGGGTCATATTTCTTCAGTCCGGCGAGCATCGCCTTTCCACCGGGCGTCGAGTAGTTGCCGCCGACGAAGTACGCACCCTTGGCAGCCGCCTCGTCGGCCGAGCTCGCGTAGATCTGGTTGTCCGGCCCGGCCGCGTAGACGAGCTTGACGTCGGTCAACCCCTGCTGGCGGAGCGCGGTGGACATCGCGAGGCTCGAGGAGAGCACGCACGAGCACTCGGCGGCATCGCACCCCGCGGTCTTGAAGCCGAGGGCATAGGTGGTGAAGCTCACTGCTCCGAGCGGCACGACGTAGTCGTCGCAGACCGACAGCCCGTCCTTGGCCATGTCGTCCTTGAACGGGTTGATGCCGGACGTCGACGACGGGGTGTTCGAGGCGACGAAGCTGACCTTTTTGGCCCCCAGGGACTTCCAGAACCCGCCGTCGGTGTACCCGGGGATGCTGGGAGAATCGTTCCCGCTGAAGGCGAACATGTTGGTGTTCGGCTGCTCGTACCACTCCGGACCGTCGACCGGGTAGCCGAGTACGGGGACGCCCGCCTGGTTGAGATACGGCGCCCCGCCGAAGAGCAGCGCGCTGTCGGGCGCCACCAGGAACGCCCCCTGGGTCTGCACCAGGTCCTTGGCCGCGGTCTCGGCCCCGCTGGGTGACGAGGTCGTATCAGCCACGGTCCACGTGATCTTGCGACCGTTCACGCCCCCGGCCGCGTTGATCTGCTTGAAGCGCGCTTCGATGGCCTGGGGGGCATCTTGGAACGTCGAGGCGGCCGGTCCGGTCAGGTCTCCCAGGATGCCCACCTTGACCGTGGTCGCAGTCACACCGGGGGCGCTGGCCGAGGCCGCACCGGCACTCGGGATGCTCAGCAATCCGAACCCCAGCAGCAGCGCGCCCAGCGAGCTGGCCGCGATACGGACCCGACGAATTACGGACTCACGTCGCACGTTTCCCCCCGTCGTCAGAACCCCCGTGCTGCCCCTGGCGCATGCCCGAACCAGCGCAACGACGCAAGGGTAAACCTTTCGTAACCCGCTGTCTACAAGTTTCACCTCATCGCAGTACGGGTGTCGCGGCGCCAGGGCGCCCACGGCGACCCGGTGGTGCTCCGTCGGACCCGCCGGAGCACGGACGCGACCACCTTCGGGCTCGTCACCAGTCCCGTGCAGCCCGCCTGGTTCACCGAGCGTTGCATCGGGAACGGCTAGCGCGACAACGCGAGGAGGGACGTTATCGTTTCCGAGCGCGGCTCCGCCCGGGCTGGGCGCGAGCGGGATGGTGGGCCCCGGTCAGGCGCCGGGCGCGACTCAGGCCGGCAGGAGACGGCTCCCCGCCACGAGGCCCTCGTACATCTCGGAAAACCCGGCGTCGCTCGTCGTTCCTGCGGTCCCGACCCCAGGTTTCCCTCCAACCGATCCGACCATGGCACGCCCTTCTCCCTCGCTGGGTGAGCAACTCTGATCAAAACCATCGGATTTGTCAAGAAATAGGTGGTGGGACCGGGCTGCGTGGGACGGGCGGCGTGACCGGGCCTCAGACCCAGGTGGGCAGGTTGGCCTCGGCGTAACGCGTCCCGTAGGCCCCGTCGGGGAACGCCGCGAGCACCGCGCGCAGGTCGTCCTCGGTGAGAGCGACGTCCAGCGCGCCCACGTTCTCCTCCAGCCGGGCGACGCTGCGGGTTCCGGGGATGGGCACGACGTCGTCGCCCTGCGCGAGCAGCCAGGCCAGCGCGAGCTGGCTGACGGCGATGCCCTTGCCCGCCGCCAGGGCCTCGAGCGCCGCCAGGCCCCGGCGGTTCCGCTCGAAGTTCTCTCCCTGCCAGCGCGGATCGCGCAGGCGCCGCATGTCGCTCTCCGCGTACTCGTCCGGCGCCTTGACGGCAGCGGTGAGAAAGCCCCGTCCGAGCGGCGAGTAGGCAACGAAGCCGATGCCGAGCTCCCGCACGACCGGTAGGACTGCCTCCTCGACGTCCCGCTCGAAGATCGAGTACTCGGTCTGCAACGCCGAGACCGGCTGGACGGCGTGGGCCCGGCGGATCGTCTCGGGCCCGGCCTCGCTCAGGCCGAAGTAGCGCACCTTTCCGGCGTCGATGAGCTGGCGCACGGCGCCTGCCACGTCCTCGATCGGCACGTCGGGGTCCACGCGGTGTTGGTAGAGCACGTCGATGTGGTCGGTGCCCAGATACCTCAGGCTGTTGTCGGCCACTTCTGCGATGTGCTCGGGCCGGCTGTCGACGCCCGTCGGCCGGGTTCGGCTGAGATCGAAGCCGAACTTGGTGGCGATCACGATCTCGTCGCGGAAGGGAGCGACGGCACGGCCCACCAACTTCTCGTTGCTCCCCGTGCCCTGCCCGTAGAGCTCGGCGGTGTCGAAGAAGGTGACGCCCAGCTCGAACGCCCGGCGGATGGTGGCGATGCCGTCCTCCTCGCTCGCCGGTCCGTAGGCCATGGTCATCCCCATGGTCCCGAGCCCGAGGGCTGACACCTCGAGACCCTGCCCTCCCAGAGCGCGTGCCTGCATGCCTCCTCCTTCGACTGTCCCACAGCTGCGGATCGCCCGCACCAGTCTTACCCCCGGAGCGTCGACGATCCGACGGCCCCGAGGGTCACCGGTGCTGCTGGAGGCCCGACCTCGCCGATCCGAGGGCGGCCGCCGTCACGAGGGAGGAACGTCGGGGCCCGCCCCGTCCCCGAACACGACCGGCACCTCGAACGCCGCCCGGCGAGCCGCCCGGCGAAAGGTGGCCAGCATGGCGGGGCCGACGAGCAGGATGGCCAGGACGTCGGTGACGGCCCGACCGGTGTCCCATCCGAGCGAGGTCGTCCCGTCGAAGACCAGGTACCGCTCGACGTTGGTGGCAAACGAGGCACCGGGCAGGTAGGAGATCGTGCTGTGGGGGTCCAGAGCGAAGGGCCAGAAGGACAGGTTCAGCATGAACCCGAAGAAGTAGCCGGCGAAGGCTCCGTAGAGGGCCAGCAGCACCACCTCGCGGCGGCCGGTCGCCGGCGGGAGGAGGCCGGCGAACAACCCCACCCAGGCGCAGCCGAACATCTGGTAGGGCATCCAGGGCCCCACCCCGCTCGTGAGCAGGGCCGAGGCGAACAGCGTGGTGCAGCCGAGCGTGAAGCCGAACCCGGCACCGAACACCCGGCCGGCGATCACCAGGGTGAAGAGCTCCGTCTCGATGCCCGCCGTCCCGGCCCCCAGGGGGCGCAGTGCCGCGCCGACCGCCGACAGCACGCCGAGCATGGCGATGGCCTTGGCCTCGATGCCCCCGTCGGCCATTTCGGAGACCACGATCGCCAGGACCAGCACGAGGAGGGCGGCGAACATCAACGGCGCCATCGCGCTGTCGCCGAAGGCGTGGGGCGCCACCACGAACGGCCACAGGAAGGCGACGAAGCCGACGAACGACGCCATGACGATGACCGCGCGCGAGCGCAGCCCCACCCGGATCGCCACCGCCGGCCGGCCGGCACGCGTGCCCGATGCCCGAGCCCTCGGCGTCACGGGACCCCGCCCGTCATAAGAGCTCACCCGTCATCAGAGCTCACCCGTCATCAGAGCTCACCCGTCATTCGAGCCCCTCCACTGCCCTTCGCACCTGGTCGATGGTCAGGTACTCGAGGGGGGCGAGGATCTTGGCCACCTGGGGGGCGAACGCCGGCGAAGCCACCACCACGTCGGCCGTGGGCCCGTCGGCCACCAGCTCCCCCGCCGCCATGACCACCACCCGGTCGGCCGCCGCCGCGACGAACTCGACGTCGTGGGTCGCGGCGACCACCGCGCGCCCCTCGGCAGCCAGCAGGTCCACCACGGCGACCAGGGACCGTTTGGCCGAATAGTCGAGGCCGCGGGTCGGCTCGTCGAGCAGGACGACGTCGGGCGCCCGGGCGAGCTGGGCCGCCAGGACGAGGGAGAGTCGCTGGCCTTCGGAGAGGTCACGGGGGTGGACCTCGTCGGGGATGCCGGGTGCCAGCCGGTCGAGCAGGGCGCGGGCGGCGCCCGACGGCGCCCCTGCCGCCTCGCGGTCGGCCTGCTCCAGCTCCTGGGCGACGGTGTCGAGGTAGAGCAGGTCGGCCGGGGTCTGGGGCACCAGCGCGACCAGTCTGTGGGCCTTGACCGCCGAGAGCGCCCTCGGGTCGGCACCGTCGACCTCCACGACGCCGCTCTGGCGCGGGCCCGAGCCCTGCAGCGCCCACAGGAGGGAGGACTTGCCCGAGCCGTTCCGCCCCATCAGGGCGGTCACCTCGCCCGGCCGCAGATCGAGGCTGACGCCCCGGACGGCCACGACCGCCCCGTAACGGACGACGACGTTGCGGGCCCGCAGCACCGGGTCGCCGCCGGCCACCCTGGCCGCTCGCCGCGGGGCGGGTACCGGCCGGCCGGCGATGTCCTGGCGGAGCGGCCCGACCAGCCGGCGGGCGTCGCGCACCGAAAGGGCCACGGGCTTCCAGCCGGCCAGGCGCCCCAGTTCGACCACCGGGGGGGCGACCTTGGCCGAGGCGAGCATCGTGGCCGGCTCCCCGATCTCCGCCCCGCCATCGGCCCGCACCTCGATGACCCGGTCGGCGTACTGGACCACCCGCTCGAGGCGGTGCTCGGCCAGCAGCACGGTCACGCCCAGGTCGTGGACCAGACGGGTGATCGCCGCCAGGACCTCCTCGGCCGCCGTCGGGTCGAGGGCCGAGGTCGGTTCGTCCAAGACCAGGATCCGGGGGTGGGCGGTCAGCACCGAGCCGATGGCCACCCGCTGCTGCTGGCCGCCCGAAAGATCGACCAGCGGGCGGTCTCGCAGCTCGGCGATGCCGAGGAGGTCGAGCGTCTCCTCCACCCGCTTGCGCATGACGTCGGGGGCGATGGCCAGCTGCTCCATCACGTAGGCCAGCTCCTCCTCCACCGTGTCGGTCACGAACCCCGACAGGGGGTCCTGCCCGACCACCCCCACCACGTCGGCCAGCTCCCGCGGCTTGTGCGTCCGGGTCTCGCGACCTCCGACCAGCACCCGTCCGGCCAGGGTGCCGCCGGTGAAATGCGGGACCAGACCGCAGGCGGCACCCAGAAGGGTGGACTTGCCCACGCCGGTCCGCCCGACCACCAGGGCCAGCTCCCCTTCGGCGACCTGCAGGTTCACGTTGCGCAGCACCGGCGCCTCGGCCCCGGCGTAGGTGACGGTCACCTGTTCGAAGGAGATCATGCCGGCACCTCGATCGGCGGCGGCACCGGGACCAGCTCGGAAGCGGCGCCCCGTTCGGACGACCCGGTCGACCCGGTCGGCCCGGTCGGACGCCTCCGGGCGGGACGGAGCGGTGGCGGTGCGGCGACCGCCGCGGTGGCGGCCACCAGGATGGCCAACGCGGGGACGGCCGGCAGGGCGGGCCAGGTCAGGGGCTCGGTGGAGGAACCGAGGCTCACGGCGGAGAAACCGGCGCCGGCCAGGACCACCGCCGCCGGCACCACGCCCGAAAGGGTCACCACCCACTCGGGCAGCCGCCAGGGATCCGGCCGGTAACGGGATCGCCGGACGCGGCGGCTCCCGAGGGCCAGGCCGAGGCAGCACAGCACGGCGCCGGCGAGGAGGGCGGGCAGGCCGAACGCCACCGACGCCGAACTGTCCAACAGCCCGTAGGCGCCGGCGCACAGGCCGGCCATGCCGGCCAGCATGAGGACGCCGGTGGCCTGCCGCGCCCGGCGGGTCGCCGCGCCCGTGCGGCCGTAGCCGCGTGAGTCCATCGCCGCCGCCAGCCGGAGCGACCGCTCCAGGGCGTCCTCGAGCACCGGGATGGCGATGGTGCGGAGCGCGTGGCGGCCCCCGGTGGGTCCGCCCCGAAGCTTCCGGGCCCTTCTCACCCGCTGGACGCTCTCGACCAGCTGAGGAGCGACGCTGAGGGCGACCACGACGGCCATGCCCAGCTCGTAGAGGGCACCGGGCAGGACCCGAAGGGCTCGCTTGGGGTTGGCGAGTGCGTTTGCCGCGCCCAGGCAGCACAACATGGTCCCCAGCCGGAGCCCGTCGTAGACGGCCGACAGGGTGCCCTCCAGCGTGACCGGGCCGCCGAGCTGGATGCCGGCCAACCACGACGGGAGGGGGATGTGGGGCAGGGTGAAGACGACGTGCGTGGTCGTGCCGACGACGTCGCCACCGAAGACGGAGCGCAAGAGGACCCGGAGGAAGACGACGACGAAGGCGAGGGCGAGGTAGTACTTGAAACCCCGGGCCCAGGGAGCCTCGCTGCGGCGATTGGCCACCACCACCCCGAGCACCGCCAGCACCAGAACCAGAAGGAGCGGGTTGGTGGTGCGGCTGACCGCCGTGGCCAGTCCGATCGCCCAGATCCACCACGCGATCGGGTGCGCGGGCCGGGGCACCCGCCGGTGGTCGAGGACGCTCCACCGGTGCGGGTGGGTGGTCATCGCGCGCCCACCTGGCCGGCCCGTCGACGGCGCCAGGCGATGGCGCCCCCGGCGCCGGCCAGCACGACCACCGCGATGGCGCCGATGACGAAGGGCAAGGGGGAACCGGGTGGCGGCCCTTTCGCGGCGGCGGGCGAGGCGTCCACGATCTTGTGTACCGACCGGCCGTCGGTGGCGGCGCGCCCCGAGCTTGGTTCGCCGCTGCTGGCGCCACCGGCGGCCCCCGGGGTGGTCGAGCCGGAGGGGGCGGTCGTCGGGACCGAGCCCGGTGGAGCGGTGACGGTGGCGGCGGCGGGCGCTTTCGACCCCGGGCCCGACGAGCCTGCCGCCGGCGAGGTGGCGAGCCCGGTGGCCGACGATCCGCTACCCCCGGGCGTAGCCGCCGGCGTGGCGCCGGTCGGTGGGGTGGTGGCAGGCGGGCTGGTCGCCGAGGGGGCGGTCGGGACCGAGACGCTCCCCGCCGGGCCGGCCTCGGTGGCCCGGACCGTGGCGGGCGAGAAGCTGGGCGGGCTGTTGGGGCCGCCGAACACCCACGCGTCGACGCTCCCCGGTGGTGGCTGGTAGCTCGTCGCCCCGAGCTGGCTGAAGCTCCAGGCGTCCTGGCCCGCGTCGGCATGCCAGTAGTACCAGGACGCGGCGACCGGGGGCGTCGCGACACAGGGGTCCTGGCTGGGAGGGGGGTCGTCGTCGATCCGGCAGATGAAGGCCGGACCGTCGTGATCGTCCCCGGCCGTCGTGAACCCCGCAGCCTGAAGGGCGGCGTACCCGGTGGTGAGCGTGGCGTCGCAACCACGTTGGACGTCCCCGCCCCACGGGCCGAAGTCCACCGCCACGATCACCCCCGAGGTGGTGCTGCAGTCCCCGATCGGGTCGGCCGCCGCCGGCCCGGCGACGAGGCCGGACGCGGCGACCTCGACCGCCCCTCCGATCCCGGTGCAGGCCACCACCAGCGCCGCCACCGCGGCCCATCTCCAGCCGCTCCTCCTCACCGCCTGGCCCCCGGGTGAGGTCGCACTTCGGTCGGCGCACCGCCCCGTCCGGCCGAGCCCGGGTCCCATGGCGGCCTCCTACGAAGGACGGGCCGGGCTGGCGGCGATGCCGACGATGTCCGAGACGCCGAGCCCCGCCGCCGATCCGGCGAAGCGGGCGTCGCCGAAGGCGTACACGCCGCCGGTCCGGCTGGCCAGCGTGTAGCCGAGAGCGTCGGCCGTGGGTGCGATCCCCACCACGTTCGTGACCGCGACGCCCAGTGCCGGCAACGACCCGATGTAGCCGGCGTCGCCGAAGGCGAAGACGCCGCCGTCCGCCCCGACCAGCCAGTAGCCCTGGCCGTCGGACGTCGGGACGATGCCCACGACGTCGCTCACGTGGACGCCCAGCGCCGGCAGCGACCCGACGTAGCCGGCGTCGCCGAAGGCGAACGCCCCACCGTCCGCCCCGACCAGCCAGTAGCCGGCACCGTCGGAGGTGGGCGACTGGCCGACCACGTCGCTCACGTGGACACCCAGCGCCGGCAGCGACCCGTAGAAGGGCGCGTCACCGAACCCGAAGATCCCACCATCACGGGCGCCGAGCCAGTACCCCTTGCCGTCGGCGGTCGAGACCACCGACGTGATGTCGTGGACCGCGATGCCGAGGGCTGGAAGCGACCCGAAGTTGCCGGCCCGGCCGAAGGCGAAGACCCCCCCGTCGGCGCCGGCCAGCCAGTACGAGCCGCCCGAGGAGCCGAACGGAAGGATGAGCCCGGCCAGGGCCGGAACGGCCTCGTAGGTCGCGATGGCGTTACCCGGAGCCGGGGCGGGCGGGTAGTAGAACGCCCCGGCGTCGGCGCCCGAGGTGAGCTGGAACGACAGCAGGGTCGACACCGGGGTGGCCGCTCCCTTGGTGAACGAGGCGCCGGTGGGCGATGTGCCCAGGGCCAGCAACGCCTGGATGACCAGAGCGGTCGAATCGGGGTCGGTCGATCCCGGGGTGGTGACGGTGCTCGGGTAGTACGACCATCCGCCGTCGGCATCCTGTCCGGCAGTGAGGAAGGCCAGCGCGGCGGCCGAGATCGCGGGGGTGACCGCGTCCTGGGCGGCCAGACCCTCGATGGCGAACGCGGTCGAGTTGGTGTCGGGACCGGCGAAGCTCGCCGGGTCGCCCGAGCACGCGTTGTTCGTGTTGTCGGGGCTCGTCCAGCCGCCGTCGGGGCACTGCTCGGCCACGAGCCACGAGATCGCCGAGGTCACCTGGCTCGTGCCCCGAACGCCGGCGGAGGCGAGGGCGGCGAGGGCCAGGCCCTGCTGGTAGCCGCCGGCCGAGAAATTCGCCGCCTGGTCGTCCGAGCCGAACAGGCCGGCGTCGGGCCCGCTCGCCTGCTCCGTGGCCAGCAGGCGACTGACGAGGTTCGTGCCGCCGAACGAGGTGGGATCGGCCCCCAGAGCCTCCGCATCGAGGATCAAGAGCGACAGTTGACCCGGACCGTCCACACCGCCGTCCACGACGTACTGGTCGACGTTCGCCTCGAGGTAGGCCAGGGCGGATCGGGCACCCGCGAGGTCGGTGTTGGCCGCCGACAGCGCCAGCACGCTCTGGGCGGTGGTCGAGAAGTCGGCGACCCCCGAACCGGGCGCGGTCGGGATGTACCCCTGGGGGGTGAGCTGGCCGGCCAGCCACTGGGCAGCCTGGCGCGCCGCCGAGGGCTGTGGCAACTGCGGAGCAGCCGAAGCCGCGACGCGGGGATCGACAGCACCGAGCGCCACGGTCGGCACGAGGCCGAGCAGCAGGGCCATCGCTCCCACCATCGCGAAGGGACCCAGACGGCGGGCACGACTCATCTTGTGTTCTCGCTTCCCGGCTTCAGCTCGGGAGCACCACACCCGCGGGATGGTGGATCACCGAGCCCCTGACCACGTGTCTCGACATTCGGAGCCCAACCGCCGTACAGGAATCCCGGCTCGCGGTGGCCCCGTCTTCGGACCACCGCCTACGGTTGCGGACCAGCGCCGGCGTTCGACCGGCTTTCCCTGCACAACGGCATTACAACTTCATTCGCGGCCGCAGGCTACCACGGAGCCCTCCTCGTTCACCGGCCGTCGAGGCGGTCGCGCCGGTGCGACGAACACGACGCATCGGCCCCTGGATCGGGGCCCCTGGTGCCCGGCACCGCGCGGGTCCGCCAGGCGCTACCGTCGGCGGGATGAGCGGCCGGTCGGCGGATGGCGCGGCTCGGCGGCACAGCCCGGGCGCCGGCCCGTTCGCCGTCCGCCCGGCCGTCGGGAGCCCCGCACCTCACCCATGAGGCGCCTCGGGATCATCGGGATCGGCGCCGGCGACCCGGACTACCTCACCGTCCAGGCCATCAAGGCGCTCAACCGCACCGACGTCTTCTTCTTCTTCGACAAGGGTGCGGACAGTGGCGATCTGCTGCACTTCCGCCACGAGATCTGCGGTCGCTACATCGAGCACGACCGCTACCGGATCGTCGAGGTCGAGGCGCCGGAGCGGGACCTGGGCGGCCCGGACTACGGCGGGGCCGTCGACACGTGGCACGAGGCCCGCATCGACCTGTGGGCGTCGCTCCTCGAGCACGAGCTGCCCGACGGGCAGTGCGGCGGTGTCCTGGCGTGGGGCGACCCCGGGCTCTACGACAGCACCCTCCGGGTGCTCGAAGCGGTACGCCTCCGCCGGAGGCTCGCCCTCGAGCTCGAGGTGGTCCCCGGCATCAGCGCGGTGCAGGCCCTCGCGGCTCGCCACACCATCCCCCTCAACGAGGTCGGGGGCTCGGTCCTGGTGACGACCGGCCGGGGGTTGGCGAAGCGGTGGGCGACCGGCGTCGACGACGTGGCGGTGGTCATGCTCGATCCCCGCTGTTCCTTCCAGGACCTCGACGACCCGGACACCACCATCTACTGGGGTGCCTTCCTCGGGACTCCCGACGAGACCCTCATCGCGGGCACCATCGGGGAGCGGGGCGAGGAGATCAAGCGGGTCCGGTCCGAGGGGCGAGCCCGCAAGGGGTGGATGTTCGACACCTACCTGCTGCGGCGCGCCACATGAGTCGCGCCACGTGAGCGGGAACGGGTCGCGTGTCCTCGTCCTCGGTGGCTCGGGCGAAGCCGACGAGCTCGCCCGAGCGCTGGCCCAGCGCGGTCAGGACGTCACCGTCTCGCTGCTCGGGACAGCCCGGACCTCGGGTACGCCGCCCTACCGGCGACGAGTGGGCCCCTTCGGCGGGGTGACCGGCTTGGTGGGCGAGCTCGAGCGCGGCCGCTATCGCCTGCTGGTCGATGCCACCCACCCCTTTGCGGCGCAGATGCCGATGGTCGCCGCCCGTGCCGCCTCCCTCGCCCGGGTCCCCAGAGTGCGGATCGTGCGTCCGCCTTGGACGCCGGGTCCCGATGACGCCTGGCAGGAGGTCGACGACCTGGCCGGCGCCGCCCGCCGGCTCGGCGAGTTGGGGCGGCGGCGGGTGTTCCTCTCCATCGGCGTCGCCCATCTCGACCCGTTTGCCGGCCTCGACGTGCAGCCGGTCGTCCGTTCGATCGAGCCACCGACCACCCTGCCCCTCCGAGGAGCAACGGTCGTCGTGGGCCGGGCGCCGTTCTCGCTCGACGCCGAGCTGGCATTGCTGTCCGAGCACCGGATCGAGGTCCTCGTCGCCCGCAACAGCGGGGGTCACGCCACGGCGGCGAAACTCGAGGCGGCTCGCCGGCTGGGCCTGGCGGTGGTGATGGTGCGGCGCCCGCCCCTCCCGCCCGGCGATCTGGTCGAGACCGTGGGCGAGGCGCTCGTCTGGGTGCAGTCTCGATTGGGGTGAGCGTGGCCGGCCGGTTGGATCGACCGCCGGCGCGCTCGACTCCATCTCTATCTCTCACTAGCTGACGAGGTTTGACCAGGGGTTCGCCCGCCCCTAGTCTCTCGCCGGAATCATCTACCAGCAGACGCAGATCCAGCGAAGTCCGGTGAGATCCCGGCGCTGTCCCGCAACGGTGGTCCCCCTCGGGGGCGAGCCCGGTCGCCTGGTCCGCGTCTTCGACCTAGCCCTCGGAGAAGGGGTTGATGGTGCGACGTAGCGTCGTGGGGCTGGCCACATCCCCCCTGGCAGGCGGGCGGGCTGCGGTGCGTAGCGCCCAGACCGAGCGGGCGGCTCAGACCACCACGTCGACCGGCCGTTGTCGGGCGCCACGGGCCGCGCCGCCCGGGCGGGGCTCGAATCGCCGTGAGCGCCTCCCGCTCGGCGTGGTCCTCGTCGCCTGCGCCATCCTCCTGCTGGTCGCGCTGACCGTGGGCGTGGGCATCGGCTCGGTGGCGCTCAGCCCCCGGACGATCTGGCACGTGGTGGTCGACCATGTCACCGGGCATCCCGAAAAGACGGTCGCCGACGAGATCGTCTGGCAGATCCGACTCCCGAGGGTGCTGCTGGCGGCGGTCGTCGGCGCGGGCCTCACGACGGCGGGGACGGTCGTCCAGGTGCTCGTGCGCAATTCGCTGGCCGACCCGTTCCTCCTCGGCATCTCCTCGGGGGCCAGCGTCGGGGCCACGGCGGTGCTGCTCTTCGGAGCCTTTGCCGCGCTCGGGACGTGGGCCATCTCGTTGGGCAGCGCGCTCGGTGCGCTCGGCGCCATGGCCGCGGTCTTCTTCGTCTCGCGTACCGGGCGGCAGCTGGCTCCGACCCGGCTGATCCTGTGCGGGGTGGTGCTCTCCGCCCTCTTCGAGTCGGTGACCAGCTTCTTGATCTTCCGGGGCAACCCGCAGGCGACCCAGTCCGTGCTCTTCTGGTTGCTCGGCTCGTTCGGGTTGGCCAACTGGACCCAGCTCCCGATCCCCGCCATTGCGCTGGTGGCGGCGATGGCCTACCTGGTGGCGCACGCCCGGTCCCTCAACGCCATGGCCATGGGGACCGAACCGGCGGCGGCGCTCGGCGTCGACGTCCACCGGCTCCGCCGCGATCTGTTCGTCGTCACCTCGCTCATGGCCGGGGTGGCGGTGGCGGTGAGCGGGGTGATCGGGTTCGTGGGTCTGGTGGTGCCCCACATCGTCCGGCTGCTGGTGGGCTCGGACCACCGGCGGGTGCTGCCGGTGGGCGTCTTGTTCGGGGCCAGCTTCATGGTGATCGGCGATCTGCTCGCCCGCACCATCGTGGCCCCCCAGGAGATGCCGATCGGCGTGATCACGGCCTTCATCGGGGCGCCCACCCTGCTCCTCCTGGTACGGCGGCGTCCCTACCGCTACGGGGCGACCCAGTGAGCCTCCACCTGAAGGGGCTGTCGGTCGACATCGGGGATCGCCGGATCGTCTCGGGCATCGACGTCGACGTACCCGACGGCCGGTTCGTCGGGCTTCTCGGACCCAACGGCAGCGGGAAGTCCACCGTCTTGAAGACGCTCTACCGGGTCCACCGGCCTGCCACCGGCCGGGTGGTCCTCGATGGGCAGGACCTGCTCGCCATGCGCCCGAGGGAGGCGGCCCGACGGGTCGCCGTCGTGGCGCAGGAGTCGGTGGTCGAGTTCGACTTCAGCGTGCGCGAGATGGCGATGATCGGTCGCACCCCCCACAAGTCCGCCTTCGGCCGAGACGACGAGCACGACCGGATGATCGTCCGCGACGCCCTCGAGCGGGTCGGCTGTGGCCATCTCGCCCGGCGTCGCTTCAACACGCTGTCGGGGGGAGAGAAGCAGCGGGTCCTCATCGCCCGCGCGCTGGTGCAGGGCGCCGACCACCTGGTGCTCGACGAGCCGACCAACCACCTCGACATCCGCTACCAGGTCGAGGTGCTCCAGCTGGTAGCGGACCTCGGGGTCACGGTGCTGGCCGCGCTGCACGATCTGTCGTTGGCGGCACTCTTCTGCGACACCGTCTACCTGTTGTCCAACGGCCGGATCGTCGCCGGTGGCGCGCCGTCGGGGGTCATCACGGCCGAGCTGGTTCGCCACGCCTACGGGGCCGACGTCCTCGTGATCGAACATCCTGAGGACGGGACGCCTCACCTCGTGCCCCGACGGACCCGGCCTCCGCGTGCCATCCCCTCCGACGGACCGTCGACATGACCCTCGGGATCGCGCGAGCAGCTCGAGCGCTGACGCTCGGTACGGTGTCGCTCCTGCCGGCGGCCGCTCTGTTGCTCACCGCGGCCCCCGCGTCGGCCGCGTCGGGGACGTACCCGGTCACCGTGACCAGTTGCGGGGTGACAACCACGTACAAAGAGGCGCCCAGCCGTGCGGTGTCCAACGACATCAACACCACCGAGGACATGCTGGCCCTCGGCCTCGGCGGGCGCATGGTCGGCGACTTCGGGGTCGACGACGACGGACCGGTCGGCAAGCCGGTGCCCGGTCAGTACCTGGCCGCTTTCGAGAAGGTGCGCGACGTCTCGACCGACTACTTCACCCTCGAGAAGCTGGTCGGCCTCCATCCCGACTTCCTCTTCGCCGGCTGGAACTACGGGCTACAGGCGGGTACCAACCTGACGCCCGCCAATCTGACCCGGTACGGCATCAAGACGCTGGTCCTCAGCGAGTCCTGCGCCCACGTAGAACCGTCGAAGCGGTCGGTGTCCATCGCCGCCACCTTCCGGGACCTCGCCAACCTGGGGAAGATCTTCGGAGTGCAAGACCGCGCGAACAGGATCATCGCGTCCATGCGGGCGGAGGTGGCGTCCGTCGAGTCCAAGATCTCCACCCTTCCGAGGGTCACTGTCTTCGACTACGACAGCGGCCAGTCGGCGCCCTTCACCGGTCCCGGCCTCGCCATGCCCAACGCCCTGATCACCTTGGGGGGTGGCACGAACATCTTCGCCGGCCTGAAGCAGAGCTGGACCTCGGTGTCCTGGGAGCAGGTGGTGGCGGCCGACCCCCAGTGCATCATCATCGACGACTACGGCACACCGACAGCAGCACAGAAGGAGAAGTTTCTCGAGACCGACTCGGCCACCCGGCACCTGACGGCGGTCCAGAACCACTGCTTCCTGCCGCTCAGCTACGACCAGGTCACGCCCAGCCCTCGCAACGCGGCGGCCGTGGTGGCCATCGCTCGCTGGCTCCACCCCCGGGCGTTCGGGCTGCCCGCCGACGGGTCCTGACGGCCCGCCGGTCGAGACGGGCTCCTCAGCCCTCCACCGGCGAGCCGAACCGGATCAGGTTGCCGTCGGGGTCGACGTGGGACCCTTCGCGCAGGTGGTACGGGGTCGGACCGACCGGGTGCGTATGACCGGCGATCCCGGGACGGCTCCACTCCTCGTAGAGAGCATCGGCATCGCGCACGTAGAGGTACGCGGCTCCCGGGCCACCGACATCCTGCGCGGGTCCGGCAGCGAGGTGGAGCTCCACCGCGTCCCGTCGGCTGAAGCCGTAGCCGTCGCCCTCCTCATACGCGGTCGTGGCGAAGCCGAGGGTCTCGTAGTGGGCCAGCGCCACGGCCAGGTCGCGGACCGCGAAGATCGGGCTGGAGCGGCGAAGATCGGGCACCCGGCGGGGCCTCCCGGTCCCAGAAGCAACACCATCGGTCTTGATGTCGCTCAGGGCGATCAGCACCGACCGCATGGCCTCGATGTGGTCGGACGGCACCCGCGCCTCGAGCTGGCGGTCGACCACCTGGACCGCTCGCACCACCGCGTCGAGGACCTGTCGACCTCGGTCGGTCAGGAGCAGGACGACCCGGCGCCGGTCGCCGGCGTCCGCCCCCCGCTCGACGTAGCCCCGGCGGACCAGAAGGTCGACCGCCAGGCTCACGGCCTGCTTGGTGACGCCCAGCTCCGCCTGCAGCTCCTGCCTCGGGCCCTGCGAAGCCCCGATCCCAGCGAGGAGGAAGGCGCCGTTGCGTGGGAGGTCGTCGATCCCCAGTTCGTGCAGCTGAGCCCGGATGGCCTGGGCGTACACGCCCCGAGCCGACCGCATCAAGGTGGGGGTCGCGAGGTGGGCGCGGTCCGGGGCGCCGGGGCGGCGGCGCGGGCGGTCCTCGGAGCGGGGGCGCTCAGGACCGGGCACGGACGCCACGATACCGGGCCGTCCGCCAGTTAGTCAATTATCTTGACTTCTCCCGCTCGTGCAGCATCGCCACCTCCTGGCGCAACCGGCCGACCTCCGCCCGCAGCTCCGTGACCTCCTCGGCCAGCGCGTGTCGGCCGGCCGACTCGGTCCCGACCCGCTCTGTGAGGTCGTCGAGGCCGTGCACCACGCCGTCGAGGCCCTGCCCCAGTTGAAGGAGCCCGACGAAGAGGCGGGTCGCGAGCTCGCGAACCCGAGCCGCCAGCTTCAGTCCGGGGATGGCCGCGTCGGCCTCGTCGATGCCGTCCCTGATCTGTTGCTCGAAGTTCCCCACCTCGGGAGCCATTGTCGTCGATCGTCCCACGCAGCGTGGATCTCGCCCGCATCGCCACGACGCCCGGTGGCACCGGACCGCCATTCTTCCGCCGCCTAAAGTGGAGACGAGATGACGATCGCCCCAGCGGTGCACCACGCCGTCGGCCTGCGCTTGGCCGGTCTCGACCAGCGCTACACCCGGTTGCGCCGGGTCTTGGTGGAGACCCTCGCGGCTTCGGGCCGGCCGCTGACCATCCCCGAGGTGCTCGCCGCGGCTCCGGAGCTGCCCCAGTCCAGCGCCTATCGCAACGTCACCACGCTCATCGAGGCCGGGGTGGTGCGGCGGGTCAGCGGCACCGACGACCACGGGCGGTTCGAGCTGGCCGAGGAGCTGTCGGGCCACCACCATCACTTGGTCTGCGCCACCTGCGGCAAGGTCGAGGACCTCCCCCCTTCGCCCCGCCTCGAGCGAGCGCTCGGCGACACCGCGCGCACCGTCGCCGACCAGCAGGGGTACCAGGTGACCGAGCATCGGGTCGACCTGTTGGGGCTCTGTCCCGACTGCCTCGTGGACTGATTCTCCCGCCTCTCCCCGCCCGGTCTGCGCCCGTCCGCCACCAGGTGGACAGACCGAATAAGAGTGGTTACCATTCCGTAAGAACGGAACACTCCCACGTCATCTCCCAGATCGGCGGCCAGTACGTGAAGACCTCGATCTCGAACCATCTCGACACTGATCCCCACCGTTTCGAGTCCAGCCCGAACGGCCGCCCGCCCGCCCTCGAGCTCGAGGGCATCGGGGTCTCGCTGGGAGGCCGACCGATCCTCCACGACGTCCGGTTCGGCGTCGCCCCGGGCGAGGTCACCGGATTGATCGGCTCGAACGGGGCCGGCAAGACCACCATCTTCCGCGTGGTCCTGGGGCTTCTGGCGCCGACCTCGGGCCGGGTGCTGGTCGACGGTCGTCCCCGGCCGCGCCGGAACCGTTCGGTGGGCTACGTCCCCCAGAAAGTCAGCCTCGACCCGGACATGCCGCTGCGCTCGCGGGACCTGGTGGCGCTCGGCCTGGACGGGCACCGGCTCGGCATCTCGTTCCCGTCTCGGCGTCGGCGGGAGCTGGTCGACGAGATGCTCGCCGCCGTCGACGCCACGAGGTTCGCCGAATCCCGGGTCGGCAGCCTTTCGGGGGGAGAGCAGCAGCGGGTGCTGATCGCCCACGCGCTGATCGGTCGACCCAAGCTGCTGCTCCTCGACGAACCCCTCGCCAACCTCGATATCCGCAGTGAGCAGGAGGTGGTGGCCCTCCTCGCCCGTATCGCCCAGGAGCACGACCTTGCGGTGCTGATATCGGCCCACGATCTCAACCCGCTGCTGCCGGTGGTGGACCGGGTGGTCTACGTGGCCGACGGCCGGGTGGCCAGCGGGACGACCGAGGAGGTGGTCACCACCGAGGTGCTCAGCCGCCTTTACGGGCACCACGTCGACGTCATCCGCCTCCACGGGCGGATCCTCGTCGCGGCCGGACACGGTCCGGACGTCGACGAGGCGCTCCTCGCGCAGCTCGGCCGGGCGGCGGTGACGACGGACGACTGCCCGGCGGTCTGACCGGTGGGCGGGTGGTGGTCCCACGTCGTCGAGCCCGGCTTCTTCTCGAGCGAAGTGGTGCGCACCGCCGTCGTGGCGGGCGGCGTCGTGGCCGCCATCTCCGGTGTCGTGGGCGTGTTCACCGTGCTTCGAGGGCAGTCCTTCGCCGGGCACTCCCTCGGCGACATCAGCGCCACCGGAGGGTCCGGAGCCTTCCTCCTCGGCATCAACCCACTCTTCGGGTTCGTCGGTATGGGCCTGATCGCAGCCGGGTGCATGGAGGCACTCGGCGTCCGTCGGGAGCGGGGCCGCGACGTGGCGACCGGCATCGTCCTCGGGGCGGCCCTCGGGATCTCGGCTCTGCTGCTGTACTTCGACACCACGGTCCACAACACCACCGGCGCGGCGGTCACCGTGCTCTTCGGCTCGCTCTTCGCCATCACCACGTCGGTGGTCCCGGTCGTCATCGCCTGCAGCGTCGGATTGCTGGCCGTCGTCCTCGTGCTCTATCGCCCGCTGCTGCTCAGCTCGCTCAGCGACGACATCGCGGCAGCTCGCGGTATCCCGGTCCGGCTCATGGCAGTCCTCTTCGTCCTCACCATGGCGGTTGCGGTGGCCCTCGCCGCCACTGCCGTGGGGGCGGTCCTGAGCACGGCGCTCCTCATCGGTCCGTCGGCCACGGCGCTGCGCATCACCAAGCGGCCGGGCACCGCGATGCTGGCGGCCGCCCTGATCGGCGTCGTCACGGTCTGGGTTGGCTGCCTGCTCGCGTATGACAGCTTCTACTGGCCTCCGGTCCGGCACGGTTGGCCGGTGAGCTTCTTCATCGTCGCCCTGGTGCTCGTCTGCTACGTGGCCGCCGACCTCGGCCGGCGGTGGTGGAACCGACGGGTGAGCACCCGGTACACCCCGGTGGCCCCGTGACGCTCCGCCACGACGACCGACGGCCGCCGGACGGCCCGGGCTGAGCACGATGTTCGCCAGCTTCATGGTCAACACGTGGGTGGTCGGAACGATCGTGGCCATCGTGGCCGGCGTCGTGGGGTTCTTCGTCGTGCTGCGCGGCTCTTCGTTCGTGGCCCATGCCATCCCGAACGCGGCATTCGCCGGCGCGGCGGGTGCCAGCCTTCTGGGTGCGAGCACCGTGGGCGGTCTGCTGGCGTTCGCGGTCGCCGGGGCGCTCGGTATCGGCGCGCTCAGCTCGCGGGGCCGCCACGACGTCGCGACGGCGCTGGCCGTCGTGACGATGCTGGGGCTCGGCTCGCTCTTCTTGAGCTTCAGCACCCAGTACGCCCCCGAGATCTACTCGCTGCTCTTCGGGGAGGTGCTCGGCATCTCGAGCAGCGAGCTGGCGCCCACCATGGTGCTGGGCGTCGTGACGATCCTGGCCGTCGCCGTGTGGTACCGGCCCTTCCTGCTGACCTCGGTGACGCCCGAGCTGGCCGAGGCCCGGGGAGTGCACAGTCCCCGGGTCCAGCTGGTGTTCCTGCTGATCGTGGCGGTGGCCACCACCATGGCCGTGCCGGTCGTCGGGGCGCTGCTCATGTTCAGCCTGATGATCGGCCCACCCGCCGCCGCGCGTTGCTTCACCACCACTCCCCTGCTGGCCATCGGGCTCTCGGTCGTCTTCGCCCTCGTCGGCGTGTGGGCAGCGATCGCCCTCTCCTACGTCACCGACTGGCCGATCGGCTTCTTCGTGGGCGTCACCGGGGCCGCGTCCTACCTCCTTGGACGGGCCTACGCGGCTTGGCACCGCAGCCGGGTGGTCCAGGGGTTGGACCCGGACGGACCCCCAGCGGTGGCTATCTGAGGTGACGCGCTCCGCCGACCGGACCGGCGCCGGGGTCGCGCCGGCGTCGGCGTCGGCGCCTCCCCGCGGTGGTCGTGGCCACGAGGAGCCTTGCCCGGCCCTTGACGGCCGAGGCGGGCCGACTTAGGCTGGCCATACGTTTACTTGACGGAATGCCTATGGCAAGCAGTGTGGGGGCGAACATGGAGCGGGTGTCCGAGCACCGGAGCGGGAAGCACGGCCGACTCGCTCGGGCACGCCACTCGGGCTCGGGCGTGACGGGCCTGCGCCGAGTCGACTGGATCCGGGTGGTGGTCGACCACCACGAGGTTCACGCCGAGGCGGTGGGTGTCGGGCACCGCCTCCCTGCTACCTGCCCGATCCCGTTGTCGACGGCCGCCGCGTTGATCGCCGAGGGCATCCCGTCGATCACCCAGCGGGTCGCCCGCTCCCCCCGCGGCCACCTGGCCGTCGGGCCGGGCTCGGAGCGATAGCACGATGGTCGTTTGCCACTGCAAGGCCGTCACCGACCGGACGGTGGACGCGGCGATCGCGTCAGGCGCTTCCAGCGTCCCCGAGATCACGGCGCGCTGCGCGGCCGGTGGCGGCTGCGGCGGCTGTCACCGCCTGCTCCATGCCCTCCTCGATACCGCCATGGCCAAGCGGGAGCCGGCCGACGCCTCGGCAGCCTGAGCACCGGCCCTGACCGCTCGACGGCCGCTGCCGGGCGGGGGCCTACCATCGATGCAGCGATGCGACTCCGAGAAGGGGCGCCCATGCACAGTGACGAAGGGATCGTGGAGCTCCTCAACGAGGTGCTCACGGCCGAGCTGACCGCGGTCAACCAGTACTTCCTCGACGCCAAGATGCTCGACAACTGGGGCTACCGCCGGCTGGCGGGCCATTACCGCTCCGAATCGATCGGCGAAATGAAGGACGCCGACCGCCTCATCGAGCGCCTGTTGTACCTCGAAGGTCATCCCAACCTGCAACGGCTCGGGACCCTCCGCACCGGTGAGACCCCGGCCGAGAAGCTGGCACTGGCCCTCGAGCTCGAACGGGAGGCGATCGAACGGCTCAATCGGGGGATGGCCCAGTGCGTGGGCCACGGGGACAACGGAACCCGGGACCTGCTCGAGGACATCCTCCAAGGCGAGGAGGGCCACGCCGAGTGGCTGGAGACCCAGTTGTCGCTCATCGATCGGCTCGGTGACGCCCACTATCTGGCCCAGCAGGTCCACGACTGATCCGGCCGCTCTCACGCCGGCCCACCAACCGGCGACGCCGGTGTCACCGGGGCGTCGGGACGGCTCGACTCAACTGCACGTTGAGGACGGCTCCGAGCAGCACCACGTACACCGCGAGATAGATGGCGAGCATCGCGATCACCGCCCCCGCGAAAGCGCCGTACACCGCCGCGTAATGGGGCGAGAAGGAAACGTAGATCCCGAAGCCGGCGGTCACCAGCACCACCCCGATCGCCGATGCGAGCGCCCCGGGCAGGGTGGCACGCACCTCGAGACGGGCGCTGACGGAGTACCGGTACAGGACGCCGACCACCACCGTCATGCCCACGATTGCCAGGGCGACGCCGAGGACGTCGAGGGCGACCGACGACCGCCCCAGCACCAGCGGGGTCGCAACGGCGACCAGGCCCAGCAGCACCACGACCGCCAGCGTTCCCAACAAGGTCCGGCCGCGGGCCTCGAGGTACCGTTGAGGCGGTAGGCCGTAGGCGACGCGTATGGCCCCGTCGAGGTGGTTGAAGCCGGCAGAGCCACTCCACACGGCGAGCACCAGCGACGGCACGAGCCCGAAGGAGAGGTGGGCGCTGTCCGTCCCCGCCACCCGTCGCAGCTGCTCGGTCAGCAGCGAGCCGAGCGAGCCCGGCAAGCTGCTCGCCAACCGCCCGAGGCCGGTCGCCACCGCCTCGGGGCTCACGAAAAGCCCGTACAGGCTCATCGCGGCGAGCGCCGTCGGGAAGGCCGAGATGACCAACCAGAACGCCGCCCCGGATGCGGCCAGCCCGACCCGCTGACCGGACTGCTCGTGCAGCACGCCCAGGGCCACCCGGCCGATCCGGGGGAGCCGCCCGTCGCGCCGGAGATACCTGTCGGCCCGTGCCCTTGCCCCTACCGGTCGTGACGTGCCGGGCACGATAGCGGCTCGGCCGGCCCCGGCCGACGCTCTGGCGTCAGGCGCTCGAGGGGCGGCGACGACGATGTCGAGAACCGCTGTCCGGCTCCGTCCCCGATGGGCACGGGACCAAGATGGGTCCCGTCAGTACGAGGAGGACCACGATGGCCAAGTACCTGCTGCTCAAGCACTACCGCGGCGGACCGGAACCGGTCTACGACGTGCCGATGAGCCGGTGGACGCCGGAGGAGGTGTCGGCGCACATGCGGTACATGAGCGACTTCGCAGCCCGGCTGGAAGGGACGGGCGAGTTCGTCGACAGTCAGGCACTCGCCCCGGAGGGAACGTTCGTCCGCTACGGCGGCGAAGGTCGACCGCCGATCACCGACGGCCCGTTCGCCGAGACCAAGGACCTGATCGCCGGCTGGATGGTCATCGACGTCGACAGCTACGAGCGGGCCATCGAGCTGGCCGGGGAGCTGTCGGCCGCGCCCGGGGCAGGTGGGGAGCCGCTCCACGAGTGGCTCGAGGTGCGCCCGTTCCTGGCTGCGCCGCCAACCGTCACCGAGTGACCCCGGGATGAACGAGGTCGTGCTCCGGAAGCTCACGCCGAGCGTGCTCGGCATCCTCGTCCGCCGCGGCGCCGACTTCGCGGCGGCCGAGGATGCCGTCCAGGACGCCCTGCTCGAAGCGGTCCGCGTGTGGCCGGCCGATCCGCCGCGGGACCCGAAGGCCTGGCTGGTCACGGTGGCCTGGCGCCGATTCCTCGATGCGACCCGGGCGGACAGCGCCCGTCGCCGCCGTGAGGACCTCGTCGAGGACGAGCCCCGGCCCGGACCTGCGGTGGACGACACCCTCCAGCTCTACTTCCTTTGCGCCCACCCGACGCTGACTCCGTCGTCCGCGGTCGCCCTCACGTTGCGCGCCGTCGGCGGGTTGAGCACCCGGCAGATCGCCCAGGCCTATCTCGTGCCCGAGGCGACGATGGCCCAGCGCATCAGCCGGGCCAAGCGCACCGTGTCCGGCGTGCGCTTCGACCAGCCGGGCGACGTCGCCACGGTGCTGCGCGTCCTGTACCTGGTCTTCGACGCCGGCTACTCCGGTGACGTCGACCTCTCCGCCGAGGCCATCCGCCTCACCCGGCAACTGGCGACCGGCATCGACCACCCCGAGGTGGCGGGGCTCCTCGCCCTCATGCTGCTCCACCACGCCCGGCGCGCTGCTCGGACCACCCCCGACGGCAACCTGGTGCCGCTGGCCGAACAAGACCGGGGAAGATGGGACACCCGGTCGATCGCCGAGGGCATCGAGATCCTCCAGGCGGCGCTCGCCCGCGACCGGCTGGGCGAGTACCAGGCCCAGGCCGCCGTCGCGGCGCTCCACGCCGACGCGCCCAGCGCCGAGGAGACCGACTGGGTGCAGATCGTCGAGTGGTACGACGAGCTGGTGCGCCTGACCGACAACCCCGTCGTCCGGCTCAACCGCGCCGTGGCCGTCGGCGAGGCCCACGGACCCCGGGCCGGCCTGGCAGCGCTGGCGACGCTCGACGACTCGCTACCCCGCCACGCCGCGGTGCAGGCCTATTTCCACGAGCGCGACGGCGACCTCGTGCAAGCAGCACGGCTGTACGCCGAGGCCGCCCGAAGGGCGCCCAACGTCGCCGAGCGTCACCACCTGACCCGCCAGGCCGCCCGGCTCAACGCCCGCACCGGTGCTGAGGTTCCCTCGCCGGCTCGGGTCAGCTCGCGCCCTTGCGTCCCACGAGATGAAATACCCGACTGACCTGGCGGTAGGGGTCTCGACGGCTCGCCTCCAGCTCGACCGCCGCGATCGCTTCCACCTCTTCGGTGAGCCTCGGGTCGAGGGCCGCGCCAGCGAACTCGAGCCAGTCCACGAACAGCCACACCCCGTACCACCGCTCCGGCTCGACGCCATACCGGGCGATCAGCTCGCCGACCTCTTCGACGGTGTCCGCCCGGCCGCGCACCCCAAGGACGCCGATCCCCGTTCGAGCGTCGAACGAGGCCAGAGCATCGGCCCACCGGCGTTCCAACGCCGGCTGGACGGCCATGGCGTGCGCGTTGGCGGTCATGATCGACACGATGCCCCCCACCTCTGCACACCGGCACAGCTGGGCGACCAACGGCTCGGGGTCCTCGAGGTAGCCGAGCACCCCGTGGCATAGGACGCCGGAGAACCGGGCACCCGCAGTCGCTTCATCGGCATGCTCGCCGTCGGCCTGCACCAGGGTCACCCGGTGCTGCGCCTCGGTGGGCAACTGCTCGAGACGCTCTCGTGCCCTGTCCAGCATCGCCGAGGACAGGTCGACGATCGTGACGTCATAGCCGGCTCGGGCGAGCGGGAACGACTGATGGCCGGCGCCGCCTCCGACATCGAGCACTCGGGCGGGCGGCGGCGGCAGGTGGTCCAACAGGTGCCGGTGCAGCACGAAGGTGCGCACGTAGCCCTTCACCGAGGCATACGCCCCGTCGACGAACAGGTTCGCCAGGCCGGTGCTCTGCCAGGGGTCGTCGCTCACCACCTCAAGATACCAGTTAGTGAGTACTAACCTTTTCGGGGTGGAGCGCCGTCAGAAGATGACCGGGCCGGAGCGCCGACTGCAGGTCCTGGGGATCGCGGCCGAGGAATTCGCAGCCGGGGGCCTGCGTGGGGCGTCGACCGAGACGATCGCGCGACGGGCGGAGATCACCCAGGCGTACATCTTCCGGATGTTCGGGACCAAGAAGGCGCTGTTCCTCGAGGTGGTCGTCTCGGCGTTCCATCGCATGACCGAAGGGATGCGCCAGGCCGCCGGGACGGACACCGGCCGCGAGGCCCTTGCTCGGATGGGTGCGCAGTACAACGAGATGCTGGCCGACCGCACCTCGCTGCTGCTCCAGCTTCAAGGCTTCGCCGCATGCGGCGACCCCGAGGTCCGCGACGCCGTGCGCGACGGCTTCGGGAGCATGTGGCAAACGGTCGCCGCGGTCACCGAGCTCGACCCGGTGACGATCAAGGCATTCCTCGCCTTCGGCATGCTGCTCAACACCGGTGCCGCCCTCGAGGTCACCGAGCTGGACGAGCCATGGGCCAAGGGGGTGCGCACCCGGGTCCATCCCGGCCTGTTCGACCACATTTCGACCGAGACGAACCGCTGAGGTACGCACCACCCGGGCCAGTGTCGCGGGGTGCCGAAGTGGCCCGTGCTGTGTGGCCTCGCACGGTTCTGTCGAGACCGTCAAGGTGGAAATCGTCGGGCGGCAATGGTCGGAGACGCCGAACGGGGGAAGGTTCGGTACGTCGCACCGGATCGATCAATGGGGGGTCGAGGGGGCATGGTTCGGGGGAGCTATAAAGCAGTGCTGTCCATAGGGTCGTGCGTGGCGGCGCTCGTCATCGGTTGCGAGCCGGCCGCCTGGGGGGCCTCGAGCGGCGCGTCGAGCGCTCCAGGGGTGACGTCCAACACGATCACCATCGGTTTCGTCACGTCGGAGACCGGGGCAGCCGCGCCGACCTTTTCGGACAGCGCCGGAGGTGCCATGGCTCGCTTCGCGCTCCAGAACGCGCACGGAGGCATCGATGGACGCAAGCTCAAGCTGGTCGAAAAGGACGACCAGTCGAGCACGACCGTGAGCGCCGATGTTGGGACCGAGCTCGGGGACTCCGGCGTCTTCGGCGTGATCGAGGACTCGGCCATCGACGAGGACTACGAATCGGGCGACAAGGCGCTGGCCAGCTTGCAGGTACCGGTGACCACCTGGGGAACCAACGTGGTGGATTCCAACGTGTTCGGGTCTGCCGGGGCCAACCTACCGGTCGAGGGGCCGCTGGATGGCTCCTATTACCTGTACGACTACCTCGGCCCGTTCCTGAAGTCGATCGGCGTCTCGAAGCTGGCGGGGATAACCTACAGCTCCATCGGCCAGGGCCTGGACGAAGACTTCAAGGCGCTGAAGAGCGACGGGATCTCCACCTGTTACGAGGACCTCAAGGCCCCGATCGGCAGCGTCGACTTCACCGTGGACGCGCTGGCCATCAACCATCTTCACTGCAACGGCGTGCTCGGGGTGGCGATCGACAGCACTGACGTGGGCATCGGGGAGTCCCTCAAGAACGCGGGCCTCGACGCCAAGCAGTTGTACGACACCGGTTACGACCAAGAGGTGCTGTCCCAGCCGCTGTCCGCGTCGGCGCTCAATGGGGCCTACATCACGTCGGAGCTAAACATGACCAATCCCGACGCCCAGACCAAGGTGATGCTGAGCGCTCTGAAGAAATACGACCCGAGTTACGACGGCGGGCTGCCGGACCTCGGGACCTGGGAGGCCTACTTGTCCGCGGACCTCATGATCACGGGGCTCCAGTTGGCGGGCACGGACCCGACTCGGGCGTCCTTCATCTCCAACCTGCGGAAGCTGGCGAGCTACGACGCCGGCGGCCTCCTCCCCGATTCGCTCAACTACACCCACTTCGGTACTCCAGCCGGTCTCCCCAAGACCCAGTGCGAGTACTTCATGCAGTTGCGATCAGGGAAGTTCTACTCCACCAACGGCGCCAAGCCATGGTGCGGAAAGCTGGTCAAGCTCTCGTCCTCCTGACCCGCCAGGCCTCGCGTAGGCTGGATGGGAGCCGCCTGAGGCGCGCTTGGGCGCAGAGGGGAGGCCCGGCCGATGACCGCTGATCGTCCGTCGAGCGCTCGTCCCGACCTCCGCGAGCGGATCATCCGACAGCTATTCCGCCTAGTCAATCCCCTTGCCCTCCGGATGATCACCGCCGGAGTGCCGACGGGTGCCCCGAACGTCCTGCTGGTCGTGCGCGGGCACCGGTCGGGGACCGAGCGCACGACGCCGGTCACGCTGCTCGACTTCGAAGGACGCTCGTACGTCCAGGCGACGTACGGCGCGCCCGGCTGGGGTCGCAACCTCCGGGCGGCCGGCGAGGCGACGATGATCCGCCCCGGCGGCCAGCGCACTCCGGTGCACGCCATCGAAGTCCCGCCCGACGAGGCGGCAACGATCCTTCGGCGGGCGCTCGAGCCGTACCGTCAGGTGCACCTGCTGCGCCGATTGCTCGGCTCGCGGGTCAGGCCGCCCGTCGGCTTGCTGCGCCGATACCGACTACGCGTCGACGACACCCCACAGGATTACTTCCTCGAAGCTCGGCGCCACCCGCTGTTCGAGCTTCGACCCGCCTAGCAGGGTATGACCATGAACGAGCGGGCCGATGCCAGATGAGCTCGCGATGCGGGCGCGTGATCTACGACCTGGTCACCACCCAGCCCCCGGCACGGCCCCTACCGCCGGCTGGTACAGAGTTCGAGACGGCACGATCACCTACGCGCCATTGAGGTCGTCCACCCAGCGATGGCCGAGGGCCTGGGCCGACTCGACGAAGACTCGCTGGATGGGGGTCATCTCCTGGCCCGAGTACCGTCGGATCGGCACGGGCCCGTCGGATCCGTGCCAATGGTCCTTCTTGTCCAGGTCGTGCTCGATCCGGCGGAAGGACGGAAGCACCTCGGCGAAACCCCACCCGGGGTTGCCGGCCTCGGACCAGCCACATAAGTCACGGGCGTTGCCCCGCAATGCGAAGACACTGTTGACGGCCGAGCTCCCACCCACGACCTTGCCCCGGGCCACCTTGATCCGGCGGCCGTCCCGAGTGGGTTCGGTGTGAAACCCCCAGTCGTGACCCACCTCGCTGGCAGAGGGATCGGCCAGGTCGGCAGGGAGGTGTCGGGGTCGCTGCCGAAGTCGGGTCCGGCTTCGAGCAGCAAGACCGAGCGGCGCGGGTCCTCGCTGGGCTTCGAAACGATCCCACAACCGGCCGAGCCAGCGCCGACGACGACGATCCCGACACCAGGGCCGGATCGCTCCGGCTCGACGCCGACCCGCCGCACCCTGGGCCCAGCCTGCGACCCGAGATCTACGGGCGGACACGGCTCGGTCCAGGGTCATCTCTCCGGCAGCAGGTGCTCGCCCTCGGCGCATGCTGTCCCGATCGACCATCGGCCGTCCCTGGTCGCCTCCACTGGCGCGGCGACCAGCGGGTGGGGATGGGTTGCCCCGGTGCCGCCGCTTCCGTAGGGGCGGGTGAGGATCTCGAGCATGTGACCATTGGGGTCGGGAAAGTACACGCCGCGCCCGTCGTCCCAGTGATTGATATGCCCCGGATCTTGTCGATGCGGATCGGACCAGTAGGTGAGCCCGCGCTCGCCGATACGGGCGAAGACCTGGTCGAACTCCTCTTCGCTGACCAAAAAGGCATAGTGCAGAGGCGCAATGTCCCCATCGGTGTCCACGAAGTCCAGCGTGGTCTCGCCACTCACTTTCAGCACTGCGAACGGCCCAAACCTGACTGGCGGCTCCAGCCCGAGCACATCGGCGAAAAACAGCGACGTGGCGTCCTTGTCGGTTGCCGCCACGATGTGATGGTTCAGGACAGCCATCGGGCCGGTCGTACCCCAACGGCACGAGGCGAACCCCGTCTGGGGACCCGTTGGGCTGGCCCGTTGGCCTGGCCCGTTGGCCTGGCCCGTTGGGACCGTCCTGGCCGGCACGCGACGCAGCCTCACCGCGGCTGGTTGCCGGCGCGAGGCTGGCAGCGAGGGCAGACCAAGGAGCGGCGACCGTCGACTCGGATCTGGGCCAGCCGGCCGCCGCAGCGGGGGCACCGGGGATCGGGTTGGCTGCGCTGAGAGGCGAGCCAGCCCCGCCCGTTGGGGATGTGGCCGGCGCGCGCCGCTGGGCGAAGCACGGCGCCAACTGCTCGGTGCAGGCGACGGCGCGTCGCGGCGTCGAGGTGGTCGGAGCGGGACTGGGGATGTATACAGACGCGCCAGAGGATCTCGTCCACGGTGAGGTTGCCGAGGCCCGCGACGACCTTCTGGTCCATGAGGGCGGCCTTCACGGCGCGGCGCTGCCCGGACAGGGCGGCGTCGAGGTCCCGGGCGGTGAGGCTCAGGGCGTCGGGGCCCAGGTCGCCGACGATCTCGTCCACTGCTGCGGTGTCGGCAGCCAGCCACAGTCCCTGGAGCTTGCGTTGGTCGCGATAGACGAGACGACCCCTGCCCGTCCGCAGCGTCACCCGGTCGTGGGGATGGCGTTCCGAGGGCTCCGTCTGCCAGTGGAGCGATCCGGTCATGCCGAAGTGGAAGACGACGGCCGGGCCGCTGGCCGGCAAGATCAGCCACTTCCCCCGCCGCTCGGGCACCTCGATGCTCCGACGCGCCAAGGCACGAGACAGCTCGTCGGGCGTCGAGTTGCGCAGCACGCCCGGATCGGTCACCTCGACCGTGTCGATGCGAGCGGCGACCGCCCGGGCGGCGGTGCGCCGGAAGCCTTCGACGTCGGGCAGCTCGGGCATCAGCGGGCCCCTTCGGACATCGCGCCCGCCGGGACGGTCGGGGCGCACCGCCGCTGAGGCCAGGGGGACATGTTGTGCACGCTTCAGCTAGCTCTACCCAATCGCGGGTATCTCCGCTACCTACCCTCCTGGACGGAGCGAAAGGAGCCCCCATGCCGGTCCGTGCGGCAAAGGCCTACGCCCGGTGCGCCCGAGCGACCGAGGGCGGCGCCGAGCTGGCCGATCGGGCCGAGCGGTCATGATCACGGACCCGGGCTCCGCCATGCCGGCCGCCCCCGCCCGGGTCGAGGCCCCCGGGAGCGTCGCCCGCAACCTGATCGGCTCGCATCTCGGCGAGGGTGACCTGCACCCGGGCTCGGAGGTAGGGATCCGCTATCTGTGCTCGCCCGAGACCGCGGCGGCATCTGCCCTGAGCGGGGTGATCACCGATCCCCGCACGCTGGACATCCGCTACCCGCGGTACGCGGAGCCGGCCGAGGGCCGGATCAATACCGACATGCTCGTTGCTCCGCCATGGTCGGGCTCGTCGACGGAGCTGGTCAAAGGGCCCAACATCGCCTCCCTGCCCGACTTCGATCCCCTCCCGGACCAGCTCGAAGGGCCGGTGCTGCTGAAGGTGGGCGACAACCTCTCGACCGACGACTCACCTTCGCCCATCCCGGCGACTACGACCAGATCCAGCCGGGAGCAGTCCTCCGGCTGCCCGAACTGCGCCGACATCTGAAGGATGACGGACGCCTCGAGGCAGTCGACGACGCCACTGGTCGGCGGTACCCGCTGGGCCACCAACTCTCGCCCCGTCAAGTAGCAGCGGTACTTTCGGGCGGCATGGTCAACCGGCTCCGGGCAGCCCACCGCTCCCCGGACTGAGTGGGGTGCCTCGACCGGGTCCGCTCGGCGGGCAGCGGCCCGGGGACCGCCGCCGCACAACATCGCCACACAACATGGCGCGTGCCCGTCTGCCCGGAACCGCCTGCCGCTAGGCCCACAAATGGCCAGCTCACAGCCCATTGACGACCACGCGGCATGGGTGCGACCCTGGTCTTGTCGTTGGCCAGGCGAGGGAGAACCGCGATGGAACTCACGTCGCTGCTTCGGGCCGAGGTGCTTCCGGCTCGTGGCGGATTTCGCATCCGGCTCCGCGGCGAACTCGACCTCCTCAGCCGCCACCGGCTGATCGACCTGCTCGCACGACTCCGCGGCCCGACGCTCGTCGTCGATCTCACCGACCTCTCGTTCATCGACGCCTCGGGCGTCGGAGCCCTGATCATGGCGTGGCGGCAGGCTCGAGCAAGCGGCGACCAGCTGGTAGCGCGTGGCGCGACGGGCATGGTCCGCCGAGTGTTCGAACTGCTCGACCTGCTCGACGTCTTCGGGCTGGGGCCGGCGGACGACACCCGCGGCCGGTCCGCCGAGGTGATCGGCGCCCGCGCCGCTCGTGCCGCCTGTCCGAACGGCGTGCTCGCCAAAGCGGGCGCTGCCCGAGGGGACTAGGAGTGCCCGGGCGGTTCCCGATCGGGCACAGGGCCCGAGGATCCGGCGACAAGGCTCACGTGGCCCTGCTCAGCGCGGGCATCAGTTCCAGCGCCCGGCGAGCCGGGGCCAGCGGCCGAGTGCGGCGGGGTAGATCGGCCCACGGATCGCCGCGGGCATCAAGACGTCGAGCGATCGTGGTAAGCGTGTAGGCCTGCGGCTGAAGGCGGCGGCTCGACAGCTCGGACCACTCCAACGGCGTGGCCACCGGCGCCCCGGGTAACAACCGCGCCGAGTAGGGCACGACCGCGGTCCGGGCGTAGGCGTTGCGCATGACGTCGATCAGCACCCGCCCACGGCGGTTCTCCTTCCGGGCCTCGACGGTGAGGTGGTTCGGATCGCCGGCCGCGAGCCTGTCGGCGACACCACGGGCGAAGCCCCGCACTTCGTCGAAGCCTGCCCCGCGGTCGATGGGGACCACGACGTGCAGGCCCCGTGACCCGGTGAGGGCCACGAACGCATCGAGACCCAACTGTTCGAGCAGCCGGGCAGCCGCCAGGGCTCCGGCGCGAACCGGGGCGAAGTCGGACCCCGAGGGGTCGAAGTCGAAGATCACCCGGTCTGGGCGCTCGAGGCGGTCGGCCCGGGACAGCCACGCGTGAAATGCCACGCAGGCCTGGCCAGCCAGGTAGGCAAGGGTGGCCGTCGTCACAGACCACGTGGTGGATGACACCGTTTTGTTTGGCGGCGGTGGCGGTGCGGATCCAGTCTGGAAAGTGACCGGAGGCTTGCTTCTGGTAGAAGCAGTCGCCGACGATGCCGTCGGGGCAGCGCTGGAGCATGAGCGGCCGACCCTGCATATGCACCAGCATCATCGCAGCGACGTCGCGGTAGTAGGCGACCAGGTCGGCCTTGGTGATCCCGTCGGCGGGAAACAGCACCTTGTCGGGGTTGGGCAGCGCGAACCGGCGCCGGCCGACACGCACCTCGGTATCGCTAGCCACGGGGCATCCCCGTGGGTCGCTCCCGGACCACGTCGAATGGCGCCTTGTCGGGCCGCAGACCTTCGTAGCGGGGGTCGCGGAGCTTGCCGCCGCTGGTCCGTTCGGTGAACGCCACCTGAGCCACCAGCTCGGGCCGGACCCAATGCGCGCCGCGCTCTCGCACCGACTCGGCGTCGGCGAGGGCGGGCTGGTCCTCCTCGAGGGCGTCGAGGCGGCGGCGCAGGTCGAGGAGCACGTCGCGGCTGTAGCCGGTGCCGACCTTGCCGGCGTAACGCAGCCGGCCGTCTTGGTAGTGCCCGACCAAAAGGGCGCCGAGCCCCGCCCTCGACCCTCGGGGATCGGTGAAACCGCCGATCACCAGCTCCTGTGCCATGGAGCACTTCATCTTGAGCCAGTGCGCGCTCCGACGGCCTACGTAGACGGCGTCAGCCCGTTTGGCGATCACGCCCTCCCAGCCCCGCCGGCACGCCTCGGCCAGGTAGGCCTCCCCGTAGGTGTTGCGGTGCGCACAAAGGCGGAGCGGGTCCGAGAACGACAGATTCTGGCGCAGCAGGGTCTTGCGGTCCCGCAGCTCGAGCCCGGTGGTGTCCCATCCGTCGAGGTGCATCAGATCGAACAGGTAGTAGAAGACCTTGATCGGGCTGCGCCGGGCCCGAGCCGCGTCGGTGACCCCGAGCCGTCCCTGCAGACGGGCGAAGCTGGTCCGTCCGTCCTCGAAGGCCACCACCTCGCCGTCGACCACGAAGTCCTCGGCGACTTGGGCACTCAGCGCGTCCACCAGCTCGGGGTAGGTGCCGTCCAGGCGCTGGCGTTTGCGGAACGAGAGGCGGACCTCGGCCCCGCGGCGGAAGCCGACGATTCGTTCGCCGTCCAGCTTTCGTTCGAACAGCCAGCCCGGGTCCGAGAAGCGGGCTTCGGTCAAGGTGGCCAGCATCGGCTCTACCCAGGCGGGGTGCGCAGCAGGCCGCAACCGCTCCGCCGCGGTCGCGCCCAGCCCAGTGAGATCGGTCACCGTCCGTCCCGGGCGACCTGTTCCAGCGATCCGCCGGAGATCACCGACTCTGGCCGGGATAAACGGGGATTGCGCCGAGCGTCGACCGCCTCGTCGCGTTCCGTGACCAACAGCCAGGCCTCCTTGGGGCCCCTGCGCATACGGGTGAGCGCGTAGCCGCCGCGCAGCTTCTCACCCTCCAGCCACACCGACACGTGCCCGGCGGCCACACCCTCCACCACCGGGATCAGCGCGCCGTCGCGCTCGGTCTGGTTGCCATCCCACACCATCACCAACCCGGCCCCGTACTCACCCTGGGGAATCACGCCCTCGAAATCCGCGTAGTCCAATGGGTGGTCCTCGGTCGGGGTGGCCATCACCTTTTCGGCCGGGTTGGTCGAGGGCCCTTTGGGCACCGCCCACGACTTGAGCACCCCGGCGGCCTCGAGGCGGGGGTAGTGCAGCCTCCTTGCCGCGTGCTTCTGCACGACAAAGCGAGGCTCGTCCCCTCGCCGACGCGACGCTTTGCCCCGCGGCTCGGAGGTCCGGGCGAAGTCCCGCTTGCGCCGGTAGTCCTCCAAGGGTGCGAGGGGCATGACAGTCACCTCCCTATCATCGAGACACCCGGACCGTCCGTCCCTCGTTCTTTACCCAGCGCCCGCCCTGCTCAACGGCGAGCCGTCTGCGGCCAACGGCTCGACCTCGGCCGCTCCGGCACTGCTGGCCCCTCGCGCCGACGGGCTCGGCAGGCACGCATGACCATGACCGAGCGGTCATTGGAAGTCTCCGGTGCCGCTTGGGGCAGTTGCCCAAGTATCGTTTTTGGGAGGTGAAGGAGTTGCCATTCTGTGGAGCCGTGAACGAGCTGGTCGGTCGGCTCTCAGAGCAGCAAAGGCTGCCTGACGGGGCACTGATGTGCGCACCGCGCTTGCACGCCGCCCACGATGTCGTAGGTCGAGAACGCTGCCCCGCCTACCCCAAAGGAGCGTCCCATGAACACTGACCTCACCTCCCGTCCCCGCAACGGCGTCCACCACGGCGACGTCTCCTACATCACCCTCGGGCTCCCTGACCTTGCTCGGGGGCGGGCGTTCTATGGCTCGGTCCTCGGGTGGCGCTACAGCCCCGGCAGCAGCGACCACGGCGCCCAGGTCGACGACGTCGTTCCCATGGTGGGCCTGTGGGACGGCGAGCAGCCGGCCGGCCGTCGGGCCCACGGAGCCGTTCTCGGCTTCCGGGTCGACGACATCGCCGTCGCAGTGGCGGCCGTCCGAGCCCTCGGCGGGACCGTCGGCGACCCCCACCCCGAGCCCTACGCCATGGCCGCCGAGGGCCACGACGACCAGGGCATCCCGTTCTACCTCCACGAGATGCCCACGAGCGCCGAGGGTCCGGCTCCGCAGAACGGTGACGTCGAGGGCGATCTCTCGTACTTGACGATGGTGGTGCCCGATCTGGATGCCGCCCGGGCTTTCTACGGCGGGGTCTTCGGCTGGACGTTTGACAGTCGGACCGGGGGCGCCCAGGTCAGCGGTGTGGCGCCGCAGATGGGCATGACCACCGAGCCCGAGGCCGGACCAGCCACCGGCGTGATCCTCTGCTACCGGGTCGACGACATCGCCGCCGCCGTCGAGCGGGTAAGGGAATCGGGCGGCCGGGCCGCTGAAGTGGCACAACGTCCCTACGGCCTGGAGTCGTTCTGCGGCGACGACCAAGGCACCCCTTTCTACTTTCATCAGCTCTAGCTCGACCACGCCGGTCTAGCTCGACTCCGACCGGCTCTATGCCGCCCCGAGGAAGGGCGGCAGCCTCGCCCGTTGGGGTCAATACCGAGGATGCGATGGCCGGGTGGCAAGCCAGTCAACAACGCCAGCCCAGTCAACGAAGCCAGCCCGTCGACAAAGAAGGGAGAAGAAATGAATGTGCAGTTCATTGCCAGCGTGGCTGTGATCGCCCCGGACCCGGTGGAAAGCCGCAAGCTCTACATCGACGCCTTCGGGCTGCCGCTCGAGGCCAGCGAGGGCGACGACTACTTCCATAGCGAGCGCATCGCGGGCAGCAACCACTTCGGCGTGTGGCCACTCACCCAGGCGGCGCAGGCCTGCTTCGGCACGGCCACCTGGCCAGACGACCGACCGGTGCCCCAGGCGTCCGTCGAGTTTGAAGTCGAAAGCCTCGGGGCGGTCCAGGCTGCGGCCAACGAGCTCAGCGCAGACGGCTTCGTGATGCTGCACGAGGCGCGTACTGAGCCGTGGGGTCAAACGGTCGCCCGCTTGCAGTCGCCCGAGGGCGCCATCCTCGGCATCTCGTTCGCGCCTTGGATGCACGACGGTAAGTAGCGCCCTTCCCTCCTCAGAGCCCGGGTCGCACCCGCCGTTAAGCGACCCCACGGACCGCTGACATCCCTGTCCAGGCGCTCACGGCGGGCCATGGTCAGGCCGTGATTCGCCGATGCGCGATCTGGTAGACGTTGCCCCAAAGGTCACGCACCATCGCTCGACGATCTCCATAGGGAGTGTCGAGAGGTTCCTCCACGGTGACGGCCCCAGCAGCGATGGCCCCGGTCGTAGGCGAGGTCAGCGTTATCGACGTAGACGTAGAGGAAAGCGGGGAATCGCTCGCGTTGGCCGGCGTCGCTCACCATGACGAGTGAGTCACCGATGTGCATCTCCGTTGGGCGCCCCCTGCTGGAGCTCACCTGTGGCGTCGAAGACCGCTCGGAGGAATCCGATTACGCCGGGAACGTCCGGAACGACCATCCGTGGGGTCACCGAGTGGTACCCGGGCGGGGGCTCCACAGCACCCACTCCTCGAGTATCGCAAACGGTTGACTGACGCGGAAGTGCGGTCTCCCACATCACTGCTGCCGGACCCCACCCTTGGAGACGAGGCCCCGGGGCACCGGCGCGCTGGAAGCGACGACGAACGGCTGGGACACCCAGGTCGAGGATCGATTGAGACACTCTGATCCAGGGTACGGGCGCTCTCGTGCCTGCTCTGCTCCCGTGCCGGCTCTTGCCCCTGGTAGTAGCCCATCCGGTCGCCCGAGCGGCACCATGAGCACGGACGAGGTCACCAGGACACAGCGCTCGGGCGACGAGGGCGGCGGACCTGGGGATCGACGCCAATGGCACATCCTGGCGGTGGTGCTGGTCGGCTCGTTCATGGCCGTGCTCGACACCACCATCGTCAACGTGGCCCTGCCGAGCATCGGCAAGGGCCTTCACGCCAGCTCGGCCGGCCTCGAGTGGGTGGTCAGCGGGTACGCGCTCACCTTCGGCCTCTCCCTAGTCCCGGCGGGCCGACTGGGCGACCGCTACGGAGCCAAGCCCTTCTTCCTCGGTGGCCTCCTCCTCTTTACGCTGGCAAGCGTCGGCTGCGGCGTCTCGCAGAACTCGAGCGAGCTCATCGTCGCCCGGATCATCCAGGGCGTCGGTGCCGGGGTCTTCTACCCGGCCATCAGCGCCACCTTGCAGCGGACCTTCACCGGGGACGAGCGGAGCCGGGCCTTCGCCTACTTCGGGGCCGTGGTCGGCATCTCGACCGCGGTCGGCCCACTGCTCGGTGGCATCCTGATCGAGCTGGCCGGCGAGCAGAGCGGATGGCGCTGGGTCTTCCTGGTGAACCTGTTCGTGGGGGCTGTCGTGCTGCCGGTGGCCTTTCGGGTACTGCCCGGCGACCGCGACGACCAGCGCCACGAGCTCGACCCGGTCGGCAATGCCCTGCTGGCCGCGGTCCTGCTCCTGATGTTGGTCCCGCTGGTCGAGGGGCGCTCGGCAGGGTGGCCGCTGTGGAGCTTCGTCGTCTTGGCCGCCGCCGTACCCGTCGCGGCGATCCTGAAGTTCTGGGAGGTCCGACTCTTCCACCGCGAAGGAGAGCCGGTGCTCCGACCCGATCTGCTCCGGCACCGTTCCTTTGCTGGCGGCCAGCTCTTGGCTCTCTGCTACTTCGCCGGCTTCACCAGCCTGTTCTTCACCCTCTCGATCGCCTGGCAGGAGGGGCTCGGGCGGAGCGCCCTGGCCACCGGACTCCTGATCGTGCCCTTCGCCCTGGGCAGCCTGCTGACCGCGTCGAAGAGCAACCGGGTCTCGGCCCGTCTCGGTCGGCGGACCATCATGATCGGCTGCACTGGCATGCTCGTCGGCCAGGCCGGTGCCGTGCTGGCCCTCCACCTCGGCGGCCCGAGCCCGAGCGCCTGGCTCCTTGTGGGCCCGCTCGCCGTGGCCGGAATCGGCAACGGGCTGGTCGTTGCCCCGAACCAGGATTTCGCCCTCGGGTCCATCCCCCAGCGGGAAGCCGGGACGGCTGGTGGTTCCTTGATCACCGCCCAGCGGGTCGGTGCGGCAATCGGGATCGCCGTCATCGGCACCGTGCTTTTCGGCAGCGGCCAACAGGGCTCGTCGACCCAGAAGGTGATGCCCCAATTGGTCCACACGGCGCAATCGGCCACTTTGGTCAACCTCGGGTTCGTCGTCGTGGCGCTGGTGTGCACTCTCACCCTTCCGGCCTCCATCCGTCAGGAACGGGCCGAGGAGAACGAGTAACCGAGCCGGGGACCGCTCGACCCGGTCGCCGGCCGAAGAGTCGGACGGCGACCGCGACCTCGGCTCACGCCGCCGCGAAGCTGAGGCTGTCGATGCCGCCGTCGGGAAGCTTCAGCTATGTCCGAGGGCGCGCGCCAGCTCGTCCCGGCCCATCTTGGACCGGCCTGGCAGGTTCCGTCGCTTGGCTTCTTCGTACAGTTCCTGTCGAGTCTTCGGAGAGGCACGTCCGGTTCGCTTCCGGGCGGCCACCGCCGCGCCCTGGCGACCCAGAGCGGAGCGGGTCGATGCCGGCATGCTGGCGATGGATCGCTTCTGGCGGGCACCGGCCTGAGCGCGCTTAACGTTGCGCCGGGCCGCTTTCACTTGCTTCTGGGTCGCCACGAGTACCTCCGATCCGATGGCCGAGGAGCCAGTTTCCCGTTACGTCCCGTTCAGCGCAGGGCCGAGCGCCCGCTTCCACCACTCGATGAACTCGGCTTGACGGTCCCCGCCGATCTGGCACAGGGCGACGTGCGTGAAGCCGGCATCGGCGAACTTCTTGACCGCCGCCGCGACCGCGTCGACGGAGTCGCCGCACGGGATGGCCTCGGCGATGTCTTCCGGGCGTACCGGGCTGGATGCCGCTTCGAAGGCAGCGGTGCCGGGTAGCTCCGAGTTGACCTTCCATCCACCTCCGAACCATCCGAACAGCTCGAGGGCACGTTTGATGGCGGCGTCGCGGTGGGTGTCGTAGCTGATCGGGAGCTGCCCGATCCGTGGCTTGCCGTGCCCGCCCGCGGCATCGAAGGCCTCGACGACGCCCGGTTCGGGTTCGACCGCGATCAGCAGGTCGGCCTTCTCTCCGGCGAGCCGGCCGGATTGTCGGCCAGATGCGGCGATGCCGAGCTTGAGGGATTGCTCGGGGAGGTCCCAGATTTTGGCGGAGTCGACCTGGAAGTGGCGACCGTCGTAGTTCACGTAGCCGCCGGCCCACAGGCTTCGGATGATGTCGACCGCCTCGTCGAGCATCTGGTGGCGGACGTTGACCGGGGGCCAACCGCCGCCGGTGACGTGCTCGTTGAGGTTCTCGCCCGCCCCGAGGCCGAGCGTGAACCTGCCGTCGGAGAGTATCCCGACGGTGGCCGCCTTCTGGGCGACCACGGCGGGATGGTAGCGCTTGATGGGACAGGTGACGTACGTCATGAGCTCGATGCGCGAGGTGGCTTGGGCGGCGGCGCCCAGGACCGACCAGGCGTAGGGCGAATGACCCATGGCGTCAACCCACGGGAAGTAATGGTCCGAGATCACCGCGAACTCGAAGCCCGCATCCTCGGCCAGCCGGACGTCCCGCACCAGCTCTTTCGGGCCGGCCTGCTCGCACATCATGGTGTAGCCGATCGCCGTCATGGGCGGTCTATACCCCGACCGCGCTCGAGCAAGCGGCGCCGAGCCCGAGCACTGCCACCCTGATCCCTCGTCCCTTCTGTTCTGTAGGCCTGTCAGGTGGCGGGGCTGGTCTGCTCGCCGTGGATGGTGACCCACTGCCAGCGGGTGAACTCGTCGAGGTTGGTCAGCGTGCCGAAGGCGCCGGTCCCCGAGTCACCTCGCCCGCCAAAGGGTGCGACCACCTCGTCGTTGACCGTCTGGTCGTTGACGTGCACCATCCCGACCTCGAGACGATCTCCGACCGAAAGGGCACGACGCACGGACCGGCTGTGCACGGCCGCTACCAGGCCGTAGGGGGTGGCGTTCGCCAGCTGCACGGCTTCGTCGTCATCGGAGAAGGTCGTCACCGGCGCCACCGGGCCGAAGATCTCCTCGGTGAACGCCGGCATGTCCTTGGACACCCCGGCCAGCACGGCGGGGCGGACGAACAGGCCGTCGCGAGTGCCGCCGGCCCGAAGGGCGGCCCCGGCGTCGACGGTGCGTCCCACGATGTCGTCGATGTGGTCGACCTGGCTCTGGTTGATAACCGGCCCGAGGTCCACGTCGTCGGTCGGGTCGCCGACCGTCAGCGAGTCCGCTGCGGCGGCCAGCGCGTCGACGTACTGGTCAGCGATGGACTCGGCGACCAAGTGCCGGCCGATGGCCATGCAGATCTGACCCTGGTGGGTGAAGCTGCCGTACGCGCCGGCCTGCGCTGCCGCCTCGACGTCGGCGTCGTCGAGCACCACGAAGGGGTTGTTGCCGCCCAGCTCGGCGACCATCCGCACCAGGTGCCGGCCGGCGGCCTCGCCCAGGTTCTTGCCGACCGGCGTGGACCCAGTGAACGACACCATGTCGACGTTGGGGTCGTCGGCGAAGCTGGTGCCGAGGTCGGATCCCTTGCCCGGCAGCATGTGGAGGACTCCCCCGGGCAGGCCGGCTTCCTCGAAGAGGCGGGCGACGGTCACCCCGCAGCACACCACCGTCTCGGAGGCCGGCTTCAAGATCACCGCGTTCCCACATGCCAACGCCGGGGCGACCGAGCGCAGGGCTAGGTTGAGCGGGAAGTTCCATGGGGCGATCACCGCCACCACGCCGAGAGGGACGCGCCGAGCCATGCTGGTTCGCCCCGGACGGCTCGTCTGGAGCAACTGGGCCCACGGCTGAGTGGTGAGCGTGATCGCCTGGCGAATCTCCTCTTCGGCGAGCGAGAGCTCCAGCTCCGCCGGGGCGCGCACCTTGCCGGACTCTCGCTGCAGCCACCATCGGAGCTCGTCGACGTTCTCGTGCAGCAGGTCGGCGGCTCGGCGGAGCACCTCGGCCCGCTCGTAGTAGCTCGTCGTCGCCCACGTCCGGCCGGCGGTTGCCGCTGCCTGGGCCGAGGTGGCCAGCTCGTCGCGGCCGGCCGCGCCCACCGTGGCGAGCTCCTTGCCGGTGGCCGGCTCGGTGGCCGGCAGATACCGGCCGGTCTCCACCCAGTCGCCGGTGAAGATCTTTCCGTTCCAGCGTTGCGGGTCGAGGAACGACATGGTGCTTTCCTCCTCGGTTCTCTCGAAGGCTGGTCAGCCGCGCAGGTCGAGCAGCAGTTCTCCGTGCACGGCATGCTGCTCGAGGAGCTCGAAGGCGTCGTTGACCTGGTCGAGCGGCAAGGCTCGGTCGACGGTGACTTGGAGGCCGCCGTCACGGAGCGCCTTCAGGGCCTCTCTGATGTGGCCGGCGAGCACGTCGTCGGGTTCGATCAACCCGGCATAGCCGTAGAGGGTCAGGCCCTTGCGGTACAGGGTCTGCAGAGGCACGTCGCCATGGCCGTCCGCCGAGGTCCCGAAGATCACCAGCCGGCCCCGCGGCTCGAGCAGCTCGAGGGCAGCACCGGTGAACCCGTCGCCGAGCGGGTCGACCACCACCGTCGGGTGCAGGTCGGCCGCCGCCTCAGCCAGCGAGGCCGCCTCGGCGACCACGACCCGCTCCGCGCCGCGCTCGGCGATCCAGTCGGCTTTGCTCTCGCTGCTGGTCTGTCCCCACACCGCGGCGCCCAGCGCGCTCGCCACCGACACCGCGATCGAGCCGACACCGCCGCTGGCGCCGAGCACCAGCACCCGGTCCTCGCCGGTCACCTCCGCCTTTTCGGTCACCACCCGCCACGCCGTGACCCCGGCGACACCCATCGCCGCCGCGGCGGCCAGATCGACGCCCTCGGGGAGGTCGATGACCGCGTCGGCCGGCACCAGCGCGTGGGTCGACCACAGGCCGTCCCTCGTGGTGCCGAGCCCGTGACCTCGGACGAGTACCGCCCGGCCGTCGACCGTGCCGGACCCTTCGGTGCCGAGCGTCCGAGGCAGAGGACCTTCGGCTGCCACCCGGCCGAGCGCCCCGTAACGGTCGACCGGGTTGACGCCCCCGTAGGCCATGTCCACCACCACCGCGCCGTCCGCACCCTCGTCCAACTCGACATCCTCGACCGCGAGTGGTTTGCCGTGTTCGGCGAGGCGGGCCGCGCGGGAGCGCATGGCCCTGCACTACCCGCCGCGGTGGCCGGCAACCGCCACCGCGGCGTCGGCCGATGGACCCGTACCGATGAGCCCTCCCGCGGGCGCTAAGCGCCCACCAGCAGCCGGCGGGTCTCAGCGGCGACCTGGAGGTCCTCGCCGACGGTGGGCACGACGACGGGCACCCGGGTGTCCGCGCCGCTCACCACGGCATCGCCGTCCACGACGGGCTCGAGGGCGCTGTCCACGCCGAGGGCGGCCAGCCCGGCGCAGATCGCCCGGCGCACCTCGGGTTGGTCGGCGCCGATCTCGCCCGTGAAGATCACCGCGTCGAGGCGGTCGAGGCAGACCGCCGCTTCGGCGATGCCCTGGCGGGCCCGGAAGGCGAACACCTCGAGGGCCAGCCGGGCGTCAGCGTCGCCGTCTGCCGCAGCCGGGATCAACTCGCGGGTGTCGGAGCTGCGCCCGTCGGACAGGCCAAGCAGCCCGGAGTGGCGCTCCAGTCCTTGGCGCACCTCCTTGACCGACAGGCCGTAGGCGTCGACCAGGGTGAGCAGCAGGCCGGGGTCGACGCTGCCGCTACGGGTGCCCATGACCAGCTCCTCGAGCGGGGTGGCACCCATCGAGGTCCACACGCTGCGCCCGTCGTGCACCGCGCAGACCGACGAGCCACCGCCAGATGGGCCAACACCACCTGCAGCCGGGTCCGGTGGACGGCCCAACAGCCCGGCCGCCCGGGGTAGCGCCGAGGCGAACGACAGGCCGTGGAAGCCAAAGCGGCGCAGCTCCCACCGTCGGCGCCAGTCGGCGGGCAGCGCGTACGTGCGGGCCGCCGTGGACGACCCGGTAGCCGACCGCGTCGAGGCGGTCGATCTCGTCGAGGAAGCGGTCGTAGAGGCCGGTCGAATCGGGGGAGTCGGGTGGCGCCTCGGTGGATTGTTCCTGACGGCGACGACCGTCGGCGGTCACCGCCACCAGGCGCAGGCTGTGCGAGCCGGCATCGACCACCAGCACCAGCCCTCAACCTCATCTACGCCGGCGCCAGCCGCCTCCTGCGCGACCTGCCCGCCGACGTCGAAGGACTCCTGGTCGTCGGCTCGGGCCACGGCGCGGCGGCCATCCACGCCAATCTGTGGGCTACCCGCTCACCGTCCGATCGCTCCTGCTCGGCCGGCCCGGCGCCGACCGGTTCGACATCCGCGGCTACAACGAACAAGGCGGCATGACCACCGAGCACGACCTCCTCCTCGCCAAGGGTCTCAGCCGCCTCGAACCGGCCGCCGCCTGCCAGTCCACGCTGCGGTCGTGTTCGCCGGAGGCAGCGCGACCGCAGACCTCCCAGCCGCACCGAGATCTCGTTCGCGACGGGGACCGCGAGGGTTGGCAACCGTGTCGGTGGGTAATTCGGGTGCATCCCGACTACAGCGAGGAGGATCCGATGACGACGGCGCGCGAGATCATGACCGAAGGTAGCGAATACCTGAAAGAAGACGCGACCGTCGCCGACGCCGCCAAGCGGCTCGCGAATGCGTCGATCGGCGCCGCACCGGTCTGCGACGCCAGCGGCCATCTCCGTGGTGTGGTCACCGACCGGGACCTCGTCGTCGAGGTTCTGGCCGCCGGCAAGGACCCGGCCAGCACCAAGGTCGTCGACCTCGTGCACGGCGAGGCGGTCACCATCGGCGCCGACGACACCGTCGAAGAGGCGATCCGGACGATGCAGCAGCACAAAGTGCGGCGCCTGCCGGTCATCGACGGCACCAGGCTGGTGGGCATGGTCAGCCAGGCCGACATCGCCCGGTCCTGCCCGCCCGACCAGGTCGGCCAGCTCGTCGCCACGATCAGCGAGGATTGATCCCGGTGCGGTAGCCGGCGCCACCTTGTTCCTCCCGCACATCGAACCCGGACAGGAGCTCGAAGATGTGGCCGCCCAACCGGACCGATCAGCCCGGCTCCGAGGTCTTCCGGCGACCGCTGGGCCGTGCTCGTCGGAAGGATGACCGTGACTGAGGTCCGCCTTCCCGACCCAGTGACCAGAGGGACCCAGCGGCCGATCGACGCCGTCGGCCTGGAGCGGGCATTGCAGGAGCGGGTTGACGGCGAGGTGCGCTTCGACGCCGGTACCCGGGCGGCGTACTCCACCGACGCGTCGAACTTCCGTCAGGTCCCGATCGGCGTCGTCGTCCCGCACACCATCGACGCCGCCGCCGAAACGATCGCCGTGTGCCGCCAGTTCACCGCCCCGGTCGTCTCGCGGGGTGGGGGAACCAGCCTGGCCGGCCAGTGCACGAACACGGCAGTGATGATCGACTGGGCCAAGTACTGCCACCGGCTGATCTCGGTCGACCCCGAGCGGCAGACCTGCGTGGTGGAGCCGGGCATCGTCCTCGACGTCTTGAACCGCCAACTCGCCGAGCACGGTTTGCGGTTCGGTCCCGAGCCGGCCACCCACCCCAACTGCACGCTCGGCGGCATGATCGGCAACAACTCCTGTGGCGCCACCGCCCAGCGCACCGGAAAAGTCGTGGACAACGTTGCCCAGCTCGAGGTGCTGCTCTACGACGGCACCCGATTCTGGTGCGGCGAGACCACCGACGACGACTACGCCGCCCTCGCCCGCCGCGAGGACCGCCAAGCCGAGGTCTACCGCCAGCTCCGCCGCCTGCGCGACGACTACGCCGAGGACATCCGGGCCCGCTACCCCGACATCCCCCGCCGGGTCTCGGGCTACAACCTCGACTCGCTCCTGCCCGAACATCATTTCGACGTTGCCGGCTGTCTGATCGGCAGCGAATCGACCCTCGTCACAGTGCTCCAGGCCGAGCTCGAGCTCGTCCCGGTGGTCAAAGCCCGCAACCTCGTGGTACTCGGGTTCGACAGCATCTTCGCCGCCGCCGACGCCGTCCCCACCATCCTCCCCCACGAGCCGATCGCCCTCGAGGGCATCGACCACCGGCTCATCCGCGACCAGCGCCTCAAAGGCATCAACTCCCGTCCGCTCGACCAGCTGCCCGAAGGCGACGGCTATCTCCTCGTCCAGTTCGGTGCCGACACCCCCGAGGAGGCCGACCGGGCCGCCCACCGGATGCTCGACGCGCTCGGCGAATCCCAGCACGAGCCCGACGTCCAGTTCCTCGACGACCCCACCCAAGAAGACGAGCTGTGGCAGGCCCGCGAAGCCGGGCTCGGAGCCACCGCCCATGTCCCGACCGAGCGGGACACCTGGGAGGGCTGGGAAGACTCCGCCGTCCCACCCGACCGCCTCGGCGACTACCTCCGCGACCTTAACGCCCTCTACGAACGGTTCGGCTACGCCGACGACACCGCACCAAGCCTCTACGGGCACTTCGGCCAAGGCTGCGTGCACACCCGTATCCCCTTCGGGATGACCGACGCCGACGGCGTGACCACCTACCGCCGTTTCATGGAAGCCGCCGCCGACCTCGTCGCCTCCTACGGCGGGTCGTTCTCCGGCGAGCACGGTGACGGCCAATCGCGCGGCGAGCTCCTCGGCCGCATGTTCGGCGACCGCATCGTGACCGCGTTCGCTCAGCTCAAGGCCATCTTCGACCCCGACGACCAGATGAACCCCGGCAAGGTCGTCGCCCCCGCCCGCCTCGACGAGCACCTCCGGCTCGGTTCCACCTGGGCTCCCCGACTCGACGGCCCCTTGCATTTCGCCTACCCGGAAGACGACGGGTCCTTCGTCAAAGCGGCCAACCGGTGCGTCGGGGTCGGCAAGTGCCGCCAACACGCCCACCCCGGAGGCGCGGTCATGTGCCCCTCCTACCAGGCCACCCTCGAAGAGGAGCACTCCACCCGGGGACGGGCCCGCCTCCTCTTCGAGATGCTGCACGGCCACTCAGACGGCCCGATCACCGGTGGCTGGCGCTCCACCGCGGTGCGCGACGCCCTCGACCTGTGCCTGGCCTGCAAAGGCTGCAAGACCGACTGCCCGGTCAACGTCGACATGGCCACCTACAAAGCCGAGTTCCTCGCCCACCACTACGCCGGCCGGCTCCGACCCCGAGCCCACTACGCCCTCGGCTGGCTCCCCGTCGCCGCCCGGGCCGTCGCCCGCACCAGGACCGCACACCTCGTCAATGCCCTCAGCCACGCCCCGCTCTTGCCCCGTCTGATCACCGGCGCCGCCGGCCTCGAGCACCGCGAGATCCCCCTCTTCGCCGGAGACACCCTGCAAGAGTGGTCGAAGCGCCGGCCACCCGCACCGCCGGGCCGTCACGGGACGGTGCTGGTCTGGCCCGATACCTTCACCAACCACTTCCACCCCCACGTTGGCCAAAGCGCGGTAGAGGTCCTCGAAGCGGCCGGCTGGTCGGTGACCATCCCCACCGAGCCGCTGTGCTGCGGGCTCACGTGGATCTCCACCGGCCAGCTCGACACCGCCAAACGCGTCCTCCACCGCACCGCCGCCCGGCTCGCCGAGCACGTCCGTGCCGGGGGCCTCGTCGTCGGCCTCGAGCCCAGCTGCACCGCCACCTTCCGCTCCGACGCCCCCGACCTGCTCCCCGACGACCTCGACATCGCCCGACTCCAACGCCAGACGGTCACCCTCGCCGAGCTGCTCACCCGCCACACGCCGGACTGGCAGCCGCCCCGCCTCGAGGGGACCACCGTCCTCGCCCAAGCTCACTGCCACCACCATGCCATCCTCGGCTGGGACACCGACCAGCAACTCATCGAGGCCACCGGCGCCCGCGCCACCCGGCTCGAATCCGGCTGCTGCGGCCTGGCTGGCAACTTCGGGTTCGAGAAAGGCCACCTCGACGTGAGCATCGCCTGCGCCGAACATGCCCTCCTGCCGGCACTCCGCCGAGCCGATCCCGATGCCGTCGTCCTCGCCGACGGCTTCAGCTGCCGCACCCAGATCCACCAGCTCGACAGCGGCGGCCGCGAGGCCATTCACCTGGCCGAACTCCTCGCCCGTGCCGCCACACCGACCGCACGGCGGTCGGACCATGACGGTGACCTTCGCCCCGGCGACCGGCCGAACCCGCCCGGGACGGCCCGCCAGGCCGCCGCCATCGCCGGGACCGGGCTGGCGGCCACGGTGGTCGGCGCCGCAACTCGCCGTCTGTTCGCTGCCGCCAGACACACTCGTTCCTCACCGGTTTATCGCCGCCATCTCGGGGTAACGCGCGGCGTCGCCAATTTATGAAAGGAGGATGGGAACATCGGCAGTGCTCCCGATTTCCAAATGAATATCACCCCGAAACACCGTCTTCATTCCTGGTTCTACCAGTGGGATCGGCTTGGCGCTCGCCTTGGAGCTCCAGGCAAAGGGTAACGCTGTCATCATCGGCGGTCGCCGGGCCGACGAACTGGAGCGGATCGCCGCTGAGCATCCCGGCCTCGACATCGTGCAAACCGATATACCGCCGACGCCGCGAGCATCACCGCCGCGGCCGAGCAGGTACTGGCGAACCATCCCGATCTCAACGTCGTGGCTGGCCGTAGCTGGCATCATGCGGGTCGAGGACTGGCACCGGCCGGCGTCGTTCCTCGATTCGGCCGAGTCGGTGATCACGACCGACCTTCTGGGCCCCGATCCGGTTCATCGCGGCGTTCATCGAACACCTCCAGACCCAACCCGACGCCACGATCGTCACCGTCTCGTCGAGCACCGGGTCTGCCCCGTTGGCTGCCACTCCGAGTTACGACGCCGCGAAGGCCGCCATCCACATGCTGAGCGAGTCGGTCCGACTGCAGCTCGCCGACACGTCCGTCAAGGTGATGGAGCTCGTTCCGCCGTCGGTGCGCACCGGATTGCTCCCCGACCAGCAGACCAACGAGAATGCCATGCCACTGGACCAGTTCATCTCGGAAGTCATGGCATTGTTGGAATCCCAACCCGACGCCAAGGAGATCCTCGTCGAGGACGTGAAGTTCCTACGGTACGGCGAAGCTCGCGGCGACTACGACCACGTGGTGGAAGTCCTCAACGCCACCGACCCCCACGGTAAATAGCCGTGCTCGGCGATCACCGGCCTCGCCGCGGGATGTGCCGTGGTCGGCTACTGACAGCTCTGCGATAGGGGGGCCCAAGTGGCTGGGAAGAGCGTCATCCTCATCACCGGGGCCTCGAGTGGCTTCGGGAATTCGCGAGGGGATGGATCGGGGTCTCAGAGACATCTTCCCTGAAGGCCACTCCGCCGCAGAGGTCGCCACGGAGATCGCCCGCGTCATCGACCTTCCCTCCGAGCAGCGACCCTTCCGCGTCCACATCGATCCCAGCCGCGACGGCAGCGAAGTCGTCTCCGCCGTCAACGACCGCATCCGAGCTGAGTTTTACCAGCGCATCGGCATCGCCGAGCTTCTGCCGGCCCAAGCCAGCCTCTAGGACCTTCTCGAGGTTCTCGACCACCGAGAACTCATCGACCCCAGGTCACCCGTCCGGAAGCACCGCGATCCGATATTTGGACGCAGCTCAG
>DASYAI010000013.1:0-103195 GCA_036501425.1 Acidimicrobiales bacterium
AGCCGACCCGTGCTTCGTTCATCTCCCACCTCCGCCAGGTGAGCGACTACGACGCCGAGGGGATCCTCCCCACCCCGCTGGACTTCACCCACTTCGGGACCACCGCGGCCCTGCCGAAGACCGATTGCTACTACTACCTCCAGCTGAAGGCGGGGAAGTACGTCTCGACGAACGGAGGCAAGCCCTGGTGCGGCAAGTTGTACCTGCTCGCAACCCCGAAGGGCTGAGCGTGGCCCGTTTTGACCTGCCCCGGGCGGGGAACCCTCCTAGGTATGGCTACCGAAAGGCAGAAAGCGGCCGCCCGGCGGAACCTCGAGAAGGCGCGGGCGACCCAGGCGGCTCGGCGCCAGGGCCACCGGGCGCCCCGGCGCTCGCCGGGCATGACGACCCGGCAGGAGAACCGGTTGGCGGACGACGACTTCGCCTTCCCCAAGGAGCGCAAGGAGCCGCTGGTCGACGCCCGGCACGTGCGCAACGCGATCGCCCGCTTCGACCAGGTCGAGGGGGTGAGCGACGCCGAGCGCGACGAGGCGTGGCGCCGCATCGGCGCCGCGGCCCGGCGCTACGACGTCGGGGTCTCGGAGACCGACTGGCGAGAGTTGTTCGAGGGGGGCAAGGCCCGGAAGACCGCATGATTGTCCCCGGGGCGACCCGGCCGTAGCCTGGGGATCGATGCCCACGGCTGCTGTCTCGAACCTGGCGGAGTGCGCCGACTCGTTGTTGGCGCTGCTCGGTGACCTCTCCGACGGCGAGTGGGAGGCCCAGTCGCTGTGCCCCGAATGGCGCGTCCGCGACGTGGTGAGCCACCTGGGCGGGATCGAGTCGGCACTGCTCGGCTGGCGGCCCGAGGGCGAGCGGCCGGCACCCTTCGAGCTGGTGGAGCCGTGGATGCGCGCGGCGCGCGAGTGGTCGCACGCCGCGTTGCTGGCCCGGTTCGCCGCCGTGCTGGCCGAGCGGCGGGAGGAGTTGGGCTCCATGGAGGAGGCGGACTTCGCCGCCACGTCGTGGACGCCGGTCGGGATCCAGACCTACGGCGGCTTCATGGCCATCCGGGTGTTCGACTTCTGGGTCCACGAGCAGGACATCAGGGTGCCGCTGGACCGGCCGGGCCACCAGGGCGGACCGGCGGCGGAGATGGCCCTGGACCAGGTCCGCTCCAGCTTCGGGTACATCGTGGGCAAGCGAGCGGGGGTGCCCGACGGCAGGGCCGTCACCATCGATCTCACCGGCCCGGTCACCGCCCGGCTGTCGGCGATCGTCGAGGGCCGGGCCCGGGTGGTCGACCACCTCGAGCATCCCGACGCCGTTCTCACCACCGACTTCCTCACCTTCATGCTGCTCGCCTGCGGTCGGGTCGACCCGACCGAGATCCTCCAGCGGGGTCTCGTGCGCTGCGAGGGCGACCCGGCGCTCGCCGACCAGCTCGCGCGCGGCCTGCGCTTCACGATGTGACCGGGACGGCCGACGCCCTTGGGGCTCGCTCCGGGAGCCCGTCGGGGCGTCTTGCGGGCCGTACCGCCATCGTCACCGGCGCGAGCCGGGGGATCGGCAAGGCCATCGCCACGGCGTTCGGATCCGAGGGTGCGGCGGTGGCCGTCGTCTCGAGGACCGAGTCGGTCTGGGACCCCCGGCTGCCCGGGACGATCCACGAGACGGTGGAGCAGATCGTCCAGGCCGGAGGCCGTGCGGTGGCGGTGGCCGCCGACCTGGCGGACCCCCGCAGCGTCGAAGGGGTGCTGGAGGTCGTCCACGGCGCGCTGGGGCCGGTCGACCTGCTGGTGAACAACGCCGCGCTGACCGTGCCCGGGCGGCCTCCGCCCCCCGGAGCGCCTCGGCCGGGCATCGCCACCCCGGCGTCAGCCGCCGTCGGGACCGACGTCGGCTCGGGCATCGCCGCCCCGCCGACGGCCGCCGCGCCGGCGGACCCAGGCTCGTTCCTCGCGTTCTCGCTGAAGGGGTTCCGGCGGCACTTCGAGGTGGGGGTGTTCGCGGCGTACCGGCTCATGCAGATGGTGCTGCCCGACATGATGGACCTGGGGCGCGGCGCGATCGTCAACGTCACCTCGGTCGCCTCGTCCGTGCCCGGCGAGGGCCCCTACGAGCGCTCCGGCGGCCCCACCGCCTTTGCCTACGGAGGCAACAAGGCGGCCCTCGAGCACCTGACCCGGGCCGTGGCGTTCGAGATGGCGCCCCACGGGATCGCGGTCAACGCGCTGTCGCCCTCGTCGCCGGTGATCACCCCCGGCAACCTGGTGGCGGCCCCGGGCACGGTCCATTGGGCCAGCCCCGAGGGCTTCGCCGAAGCCGCAGTCCGCCTCGCCCTGGCCACTCCCGACACCATGACCGGTACCGTGGCCTGGAGCGACGACCTCTTGCACCCCGAGCTCGGCCGGCGCGGCTGGCTCGGCGACGTGCCGTCGTGAGCCTGTCGGGTCCTGCCCGTGCCGGCACCGGGCACCTCTCGACGGCCCCGGTGGCGAGGTGGGACCCCGAGCGGTACGGCCAGTTCGCTGACGAGCGCTCCCGTCCCTTCTTCGACCTTTTGGCGGCGGTCGACGGGTCGCCGGGCACGGTGGTCGACCTCGGGTGCGGGCCGGGCACGCTGACGGCGTCGCTGGCTGACCGGTGGCCGGCCGCGCGCGTCGTCGGCATTGACAACTCGCCCGAGATGCTCGCCCGGGCCCGGGTCCTCGAGCAGCCCGGCCGGCTCGAGTTCCGGCTCGGCGACCTCGAGCGGTGGGAGGCCGACGGGCCGGTGGACCTGATCGTGTCCAATGCCGCGCTGCAGTGGGTCCCCCGGCACCGGGCGCTGCTGCCCGGGCTCGCTTCCCAGCTCACAGCCGGTGGCACGTTGGCCTTTCAGGTGCCGGGCAACTTCGCCGCGCCCTCCCACCTGGTGATGGCGGAGCTGTGCCGGACGCCTCGCTGGCGGGAGTCCCTCGGCGACACCATCCGCGACGCCCCGGTCGCCGAACCCATGGACTACCTGGGGGAACTACAATCGGCGGGCCTCGAGCCACGAGTCTGGGAGACCACCTACCTCCACGTGCTGGCGGGCGAGCAGCCGGTGCTGGACTGGCTCAAGGGGACCGCGCTGAGGCCGGTGCTCGCTAGGCTCGATCCCGACGAGCAGGCGGCTTTCTGTGGGGAGCTCGCACCCCGGCTCGCCGAGGCCTATCCGGGGCAGGCATTCGGGACGGTTCTGCCGTTCCGGCGCATCTTCGCCGTCGGCAGGCGGGCGCGCCCCTGAAGCGGGCGGTGACCGAGGTCGCCGTCCACCCGGCCGGGCAACGGCGTCGGGCACGAAAGGACCAGCAGGAGCTATGGAGGCAAACCGTTGACCGTCACCGAGCCCGAGCTGGGCGGCCGGACGAACCGCCGGCGCTGGATCGTGGTGATCGTGCTGTGCGTGGGGCAGCTGATGATCGTCCTCGACGGCACCGTCGTCAACGTGGCGCTGCCGATCATCCAGCGGGACCTGCACTTCTCGCAGGCGTCGCTGGCGTGGGTCATCAACGCCTACCTGCTCACCTTCGGGGGCCTGTTGCTCCTTGCGGGACGCCTGGGGGACCTCATCGGCCGCCGGCGGGTGTTCCTGGTCGGGTTGGGGGCCTTTGTGGTCTCGTCGGTGGTCTGCGGCCTCGCCCCGAGCGCCGGCGTGCTCGTCGTCGCCCGCTTCGTCCAGGGGATCAGCGCGGCGATGGTGTCCTCGATGGTCCTCGGGATCATCTCGCCGATGTTCCCCGAGCCACGCGAGCGCACCACGGCGCTCAGCGTCTACGCCTTCGTCGCGGTCGGGGGCGCTTCGCTCGGGCTGGTGCTCGGCGGGGCGATCACCGAGCTCCTGAGCTGGCACTGGATCTTCTTCATCAACGCCCCGGTGGGGGCGGCCGCCCTCGTCCTCGGGACCATGCTGCTGGAGGAGCAGCCCGGGGTGGGCCTCGCCCAGGGGGCGGACTTCCTCGGAGCCTTGCTGGTCACCGGCGCGCCGATGCTGGCGGTCTACGGCCTGGTCAACGCCGGCAGCCACAGCTGGGGATCGGTGTCGACCGTGGTCCCTCTCGGCCTTTCGGTCGTGCTGGTGGCGACGTTCGTCCTCGTCGAGGGGCGGGTCCGGACCCCGTTGATACCGCTGCGCATCTTCCGGCACCGCAACCTGGTCAGCGCGGCGGCGGTCCGCACGCTGTTCCCGATGGGCGCGTTCGGGATGAACTTCCTCGGCGCCCTCTACCTCCAGCACGTGCTCGGCTACAGCGCGCTGCGCACCGGTCTGGCCTTCCTGCCGAGCAGCGCGATGACCGGGATCATCTCCCTGACGCTCACTCCCCGGCTGGTGCGGCGGTTCGCCCTCAAGCACCTGGTGGTGACCGGCCTGGTCCTCATCACCGCCGGGTTGCTGTGGTTCACCCGGATCCCGGTGCACGGCGGCTTCGGGTCCGTCGTCCTGCCGACGATGATCCTCACCGGGGCCGGCTTCGGGCTGGTGTTCATGCCCAGCGTGGCGATCGCCATGTCCGACGCCAGTGCCGACGAGGCCGGTGTGGCGTCGGGGTTGGCGAACGTGGCGGTGCAGCTGGGCGCGTCGATCGGCGTGGCCGCCCTGGCGACGCTGGCCACGTCGCGCACCGCGCACCTGCTGGCGGGGCATGCGGTCGCCAAGGTCGCCCTGACCGACGGTTACCGCCTGGGCCTGCTGGTGGCGGCCGGCTGCACGGCGGCGAGCCTGCTGGCGGCCGTCGTCCTGCTGCGCTCGGTCCGGCCGGTCCAGAGCGCCGCTGCGGTCGAGGTCGAACCGGTCAGCCTCAGTCACTGATGCCCGGCCGGGGGTCGCCGCCGCTGCCGCGGCCCCGCTACCCCGGGCGGCGCCCTGCGAGCACCGCGGGTCCCCCAAGGTTCGGCTGGATGTCATCGGGCGTTCGCCCGGCGGTCATCGGAGGATGGTTGAATGGCCGTCGTGGTCACCGCAGCCGGTGTCTCCGTCGTCCGATGGCTTCGAGGAGCCCGGCGATGAGGCCCCTCGAGGTGGCATGCCCCACCGGCCGGTGCCCCGGGGTGCTCCGCTACGACCTAACCCACCGGACCAACGGGTACCTCGCCGCCTGCGAGCCCTCAGCCCGCTCGGCGTCCCCCCAGGCGAGGTGCGGCCGGCGGTTCCGGTGGGACGCGGTGCGCGAGGAGTGGAAGCGCACCCGAACCCGCACGGACCTCTGGCGGTGGCTGGGCGTCCCGAGCGTCGACGTACCCTGGCCGGTATGACAGCGGATCGCACCACGACACCCCCGGAGCGCCTGCTGCCCCTGGTGGGCGCCTCGAACTTCCGGGACCTCGGTGGCTACCCGACGACCGACGGCCGGGCCACCCGCTGGGGCCGGCTCTTCCGCAGCGACACCCTGCACGAGCTGGCCGAGCCCGACCTCGAGGTGCTCCACGACCTGGGTCTGGCCACCGTGGTCGACCTGCGGACCCGGGCCGAGCTGGAGCGCACCGGCCGGGGGCTGCTCGGCCGGGAGCCGATCCGCTACGTCCACCTGTCGGTGATCGACGAGGACGGCGGGGAGAGCCGGGGAATTCCCGCCCCGTCCGACGGCGACCTGTCCAAGCGGTACCTGTGGTACCTCGAGATCGGCCGCGACGCCCTGGTCGAGGCGCTCGAGGTGGTCGGGGACCCGTCGAGCTACCCGATGGTCTTCCACTGCGCGGCGGGCAAGGACCGTACCGGTGTGCTGGCCGCGCTGGTCCTCGACATCGTGGGGGTCGAGCGAGACGTGATCGTCGAGGACTACGTGCTGACGGCCAGCCGCATGGAGCTGATCATCGGGCGGTTGCTGCGCGCCGACGGCGACAACCGCCAGCTGAGGGACCTGCCGGCCAGCGCGCTGGCGGTCGAAGCCGCCACCATGGAGGACTTCTTGCAGGGCCTCGACGAGATCCACGGCGGTGCCCGCAGCTGGGCCGAGGCGGCCGGTGTGCCGGTCGGGACCCTCGACGCGATGTGCGAGCTTCTGGTGCCGGAACCCGACCGGGGCTGAGCCGATTGGGGGGCCGGTCGGGGGCGGCCCGGTCGGGCTCCGCGCCCGGGGGTGGTTACCGCATCTTCCAGTCGGGCTTGCGCTTCTCGACGAACGCCCGGGGTCCCTCGAGGGCGTCCTCGGTCCGGCCCAGCGTGTAGGCGAACATCTCGGCGAACTTCCAGTGCTGCTCAACCGTCATGTCCCGACCGTCCTTGACGATCCGCTTGAGGAACTGCACGGCGAGGGGAGAGTTCTCCGACAGCTGGTCGGCCGTCTTCTCGACTGCTGCGTCGAGCCCCTCGCGGTCCTCGGACAGGCCCTGGATCAGGCCGATCTGGTATGCCCGCTGCGAGTCGAGCGGCTCGCCGGTCAGCTCCATACGCATGGCCTCGCCGAGCGGGATCATGCGCGAGAGGTGGACGAACGCCGGGCCCGACAGCAGGTTCCGCTTCGGCTCGGGAAGGGCGAAAGTGGACTGGCGGGTGGCCAGGCGGATGTCGCAGTACAGCGCCAGCTCGAGCCCGCCACCCAAGCAGTAGCCGTCGATGGCGGCGATGACCGGCTTCGAGCATTGGTTGACCTGGTCGAAGCCCGGCATCGAGCCACCCTTGGCCACCGCCGGATACGCGCTGATCGCCGTCGATCGGCGCCGGGCGGGCCGAGGGGCGCCAGAGTCACCCGTGCCGTCCGCCGCCGCCGGGTCCCGGTCGCCCCCGATGGTGTCCGAGGCCTCCTTCAGGTCGCCGCCGGCACTGAAGGCCCGTCCGCCGGCACCGCCCAGGACCACGACCAGCACCTCGTCGTCGCCGTCGGCCTCGACGAACGCCTCGGCCAGGGCCCGGGTGAGCTCGCCGTTGAGCGCGTTCATGGACCGGGGCCGGTTCATCGTCACGTACGCCGTGCGCCGGCGGACCTCGTAGGACAGTGTGTCGGTGGCTGAGATGGGCATCGGTCCTCCCTGAGACGATGGATCGTGGCGGCACCACGGTCCGCCGCCGGTCATCCCAGCTGGATCAGCGCCCTCACGTCGTCGTCGGGCAGGCCCCCCTCGACGGTGGCAGTGATCGTCATGGCGTCCAAGGTGACCTGAGCACCGTAGCTGGAAAGGAACGACGTGTCGGCGGCGTCGCGGCCGGTGGCGATGCGCACCAGGGAAGGGCGGGGGGCGAGGAGCGTGCCGTCGACCACGTACCACGCCCCCTCGACGAACGCCTCGGCAACGGCGTGGAAGTCCATCGGATCCAGCCCGGGCGCGTAGACGGCCACCAGTCGGGCCGGGATCTCCATGGCCCTCAGCAGCGCCACGGCGAGATGGGCGTAATCGCGGCACACGCCCCGGGCGGCCAGCAGCGTGTCGATGGCGCCGTCGGTCGGTCCGCTGCTGTCGGGAACGTACTCCAGCTGGGTGCCCACCCACGAGGACACCGCGGACAGCACGTCGACCGGCCGGTCGATGGTGCGGAAGTGCCGGGACGCGAAGCCCACCAGCCGATCGGATTGGCAGTAGCGGCTGGGCCGCAGGTACAGCAGCTGATCGGCGACGTCGACCGGCGGCGGGGGCGCGGAGCGCGACAGGTGGGCCTGATACCGCACCTCGAGCGATCCGGGCGGCGCGTCGATCAGCCACACCCGACCGCCGTGCGGGGCGTCCACCTGGCTCCACGGGACCTCGATCCCGTCGAGGGTGATCCCGATCGTCTCCTGCGCGCCACAGCCGTCGGGGTCGGCCACCGCCAGCTGGACCGCCAGGCGGGCCGGCGCTTCGACGCCGATCCTCAGGGAGGCGCTCACCGTGCGGTCCACCTCCCCACTCTGCTCGCGAACCGGGCAGTGACCGGCCGGGCGAGGTCGGGGCTCGACCGCTCTGGACCGCCACGCCGACCGACCCCCGACCGACGAGGAGGCCCATGCCGGGGTGCGCCGACCCGGACGACGGCGCCCGACTCCCTGGTCGGCGGCGGATTCGGGCCTCCAATGCCCGTTCGGGCCGGTGGGGGCCGGTCGTGGGGACCGGTGGAGCGGCGTAACCGGCACGACACGGGCAATTCTTCGGCCGTTAACAGACCCCTCCTACGATGCGCCCAATGCAGCCCGCACAGTTCCGCCGGAGGGTGCACCGGACCGCGCCCGGTGAGCGCGAGCACGCCAGCCGTCGCTTGCGGGACCTGCTGCGTTCCAACATCTACTGGGGGGTCTACTCGCACGGCTTCCTGCCGGCCGAGCTCGATCTCATGGACACCTACGACGCCTCGCGGGCCACGGTGCGTGAGGCCCTCGGCATGTTGCGCGACGAGGGGGCGATCGATCGCCAGCAGGGCACCGGGACCTTCGCCATCTCCCATCCGCCGCCCATGCAGCTGCGCGAGGCCCACGGCGTCTTCCACCCCGAGCACGAGAGCATGCTCGACCGCCATCGGGCCGAGGAGATCGACCGGTCGTGGCTGCCCATTCCCGGGGTGGTCGCGGCTCGCCTCGGCGTGGAGCCGGGCCTCTCGTGCCTGCGGATCGAGTACACCGCCCGGTTCAACGAGCAGGTCTTCGGGATCGCCACCAACTACCTGGTCGATCCCGAGGCTTCGTTGGTGGAGCCCTTCGCCCTCACCAACAACTGGTACAACCTGCTCACCCGCAGCGGCTTGAGCGTGGGCGAGTCGGAGTTCATCATCGGCTGCACCAACGCCGACCAGCGCACGGCCGCGATCCTGACGGTCCAGCCCGGCAGCGCCATCTTCACCATCGAGCAGGTCATCCGCGACCTCGACGGCCGTCCCTACAACTTCGCCCACATCTCGAGCCGGGGCGACCGCTCCAATTTCGTCTCGCGGGCCCGGGTGGACTCCACCGACGACACCGTTATGTGACGCGCGCCGGCCGCGCCGGCCGGGGCGCCGTTCCGCCACCGCCATACCCGAACCGAGGAGGTCCCATCATGTTCAACGTCCGCGCCACCGGATATCTCCGCCCGCCGACCACTACCCAGGTCAAGTCCTACGCCGCCCGGCACCACCTCGAACTGAGCGACGAGGAGGCGCTGGCGATGGCAGAGGCTGTCGCGGCGTCCCTTCAGGTCTTCACCCGGGTCGAGGAGCTGGAGGAGCCGAGCGTCGCGCTCAAGTACCCCCACCGCGACCCCGGCCACGCCCCCCGCAGCGGTGAGGATCCCTACAACGCCTTCATCCGCTTCTGCGAGGTCCGCGGAGCCGACGACGGACCGCTCGCCGGCAAGACGGTGGGCGTGAAGGACTGCATCGCCGTGGCCGGGGTGCCGATGACCAACGGGGGCCGCCGCACCCCGGCGGTGGTACCCACCGAGGACGCGGTGGTGGTCGAGCGGCTGCTCGACGCGGGAGCGGTGATCACCGGCAAGACCAACCTCGAGGACCTGGCGCTCGGGCTGGGCGAGGGGTCGGCCTTCGGGGCCGCTCGCAACCCGATCGATCCGCGCTTCGCCACCGGTGGATCCTCGTCGGGATCGGGCGCCGCCGTCGGCGCCGGTCAGGTCGACCTGGCCCTGGGCGCCGACGAGGGCGGCAGCGTGCGTATCCCGGCCGCGTGGTGCGGTCTGGTGGGCATGAAGGCCACCCACGGGCTGGTGCCGTCGTATGGGCTCACCTACATGGACCACACGGTCGACCACATCGGCCCCATCACCCGAACGGTGGCGGACAACGCGTTGATGCTCGAGGTGATGGCCGGCGCCGACTGGCGCGACCCGCAATGGGTGCGGGCCCAACCCAGCGCCGGGGCGTACAGCGCCGCAGCCGACCGGGGCATCGAGGGAGCGAAGATCGGTGTCGTCACCGAGGCGCTCGAGGCGGCCGGGTGCACGCCCGACGTGCTGGAGGCGTTCGCGTCCGCCCAGAAGCTGCTGACCGACCTCGGGGCCGAGGTGTCGGAGGTCTCCATTCCCCTGTGGAACGACTGCTCGGCCATCGGCATGGGGGTGCTCGGCCTCGGGCTCTACGGCATGGCGATGTCCTACGGCATCGGCTTCGGTCATCTGGGTCGCGTCGACCCGGCGGTGACCGCCGCCTGGGCCGCCCAGACCCAGCTGCAGTCGGCCGATCTGCCCGAGATGTTGAAGACCACCCTGCTCACCACCGACCACATCCTCGAGCGCTACCAGGGCGTCCCGATCGCCAAGGCGCAGAACCTGCGGCTCGAGCTGCGCCGCCAGGCCGCTGGCGCCCTGTCCGGCCTCGATCTGCTGATCACCCCGACCATCCCGACGGTGGCGTTCGAGCTGCTGGACCGGCGGGCCGAGCCGGGCGAGATGGCAGAGCGCATGCAGTTGTCGATGGGCGCCACCACCAACACCATGCCGCTGGACCTGACCGGCCAGCCTGCCCTTACGGTGCCGTGTGGGACGGGCGAGCACGGGCTGCCGATCGGCCTGCAGCTCATCGGGCCGCATTTCGGCGAGGAGGCCATCTACCGCGCCGCCTTTGCGGTCGAGGCGGCCTCGGCCTGAGCGTTAGGCAGGGCCGCCGCCCGCCGCCCGCCGCCCGCCGCCCGCCGCCCGGCCGCCTGTAGGCGTCGGGCCGGCGGGCGGTTCGGCGCGCCGGCCGGGCTGCTCGCCGGTGCCCGGTGACCCGCGCCCAGCCGAGCCCCGGTGGCGCGGCACCTCATCTCTCGGACCTCGTACCCGGCGCGCACCTCTTCCCGCCGCCCGCTGGGTGCCCGCGGGGCGCGAACCGGGTGGGCCCTCAGACGGCGTAGCGGGGCGAATCTCGGCGTTTGTGGTCGGCGCGAACCCAAAGGTCCAGGCGAAGCCCCACCGCTGCCCGGCGGGGTCGGCGTAATCGCGTAGTAACGGTCCGGCCACCTCTGGTTAACAAAGGCACGACAGCGTGGACCCCATGGCAGCCGCCCCGCCGCACATGGCCCGGACCGTCGAGGGCGCCGTCTGATGGGGCGCTTCATCGGCCGGCGACTGCTCATCTCCATCCCCACCTTGATCGGCGTCACCATCGTCGTCTTCATCACCATCAAGATCATCCCGGGGAATCCGGTGGCCGCACTGGCCGGCATCAACTCCACCGCCGCAACCCGGGCCGCGCTGACCCATCGGCTGGGGCTCGACGCGCCGCTGCCGGTCCAGTACTTCGACTGGATCTGGAGCACCCTGCGGGGGAACTTCGGCGTCTCGATCTCCCAGCAGACCGCGGTGCGCCCGCTGGTGTTCAGTGCCCTGGGCAACACCATGATCCTGGCGTTCGCCGGAGCGGTGGTGGCCTTCGTGGGCGGCTCGCTCCTCGGGCTCTGGAGCGGCTTGCGGCACCGCAGCCGCGATGGCGCCGTGGCGTCGGGCATCTCGGCGCTGGTGGTGGCCGCTCCGCAGTACACGGTGGCGCTGGTACTGCTGGTCGTCCTGACCGTCGACAACACCGTCTTCCCTTCGGGGGGCATGTACAAGGCGTCGGGCGGTGGCGGCTTCTTCGTGCTGCTCGACCACCTGGTCCTGCCCGCCGTCGCGGTGGGCCTGGCGCCGATGGGGGTGATCGCCCGGATCTTCCGTTCCTCCCTCATCGACGTGATGAACCAGGACTTCGTCACCTCCCTGCGCAGTCGGGGCCTGAGCCGTCGGACCGTGCTGCGCCACGTGATCCACAACACGCTGCCGTCGCTGTTTACGGTGGCCGGCCTGCAGATCGGCTTCCTGCTCGGTGGAGCGCTGTTCGTGGAGATCCTCTTCACCTGGCCGGGGCTGGGCCAGCTGATCTACCAGTCCATCTCGGCCCGGGACTACCCGGTGATCGAGGCCTGCTCGCTCATGCTCGCCACCGCCTTCGTGCTCCTCAACGTGGTCATCGACGCCGGGCACGCCATGATCGATCCCCGGGTGCGGCAATGAGCGCCATCGAGCTGCCCCTCGGTCCGCGGCCGGTTCCCCCGCGCCAGCTCGACGCCGACTCGCTCGTCGCCCGGCGGACCCGTCGGAAGCTGCCGCTCAGCGTCGTGATCCCCGGCACCTTCCTCGCCTTGGTGGCGCTGGCCGCCATCTTCGCCCCGCTGGTCGCGCCCGACTCGCCCGTGGCCGGCTCGGTCGCCCAACGCCTGCTGCGGATCGGCGCCGGGGGGCACCTGCTGGGCACCGACGGCCAGGGACGCGACATCCTGAGCCGCCTGATCTGGGGAGCTCGCCCGTCGCTGCTCGAGGGCATCATCCCCGTCGCCGTGGCGGGCGCCGTCGGCACCGCGCTGGGAATGGTCGCCGGCCTGTCGTCGCGCCGCATCCACACGCTGGTGATGCGGAGCCTCGACGTCATCTACTCGTTCCCCGCCGTCCTGTTGGCCATCGCCCTGGCGGCCGCCCTCGGGGCCGGGGTGGTCAACGACATCGTGGCGCTCTCCATCGTCCTCGTCCCGCCGATCGCCCGGGTGGCGGAGACCGAGGTGGCCCGCCTCCGCTCGGCCGACTTCATGGAGGCGGCGAGGGCCAGCGGCGCCACCTGGCCGAGCATCGCCGGGCGTCAGGTGCTGCCCAACATCGCGCCGGTCCTCCTCGTGTACTGCACCGCGCTGGTGGGCCTGGCCATCGTGTTCGCCGGCGGACTGTCGTTCCTCGGCCTGGGCATCGCCCCGCCCCATCCCGAGTGGGGCTCCATGCTGAACGACCTGAACCAGGACCTCTACACCCAACCGGTGCTGGCCCTGATCCCGGCGGTGATGATCTTCGTCACCGCCCTCGCGTTCAACGTGCTGGGCGACGGCCTCCGTGACTACCTCGACATCCGATCGGAGGCGGCGTCGTGACCATGACCAGCTTTGGCCGGACGAGGGAGGTCCGGGGCGCTCGCGGCGCCTGGGCGCCCGGCGGCAAGCGACCGACGGCCGAGCGCCTCGAGCCCGAGGGTGCCCTGAAGGTGACCGACCTGTCGGTGACCTTCCGCACCGCTGCCCGCACCGTCGAGGCGGTGCGCGGCATCAGCTTCGGCGTCGAGCCAGGCCGCACGCTGGTGCTGCTCGGGGAGTCGGGCAGCGGCAAGTCGGTGAGCGCGCGGTCGATCATGCGCCTCTACGGCGACGCGGTGACGGTCGGCGGCCAGGTCACGTTCGGGGACGTCGACCTCCTCTCCCTACCCGAACGCGACATGCAGGACGTGCGGGGCCGCGCCATCGCCCTCGTGCCCCAGGACGCCTCGGGCACCCTCGACCCGCTGCGCCGGATCGGCTCCCAGATCGTCGAAGTCCTGCGCCGCCACCGCATCGTGGACTCGGCGGCGGCCGGGCGGGAGCGGGCGGCCGAGCTGCTGGGCCAGGTCGGCCTGTCGGATCCCCGCCGGGCGGTGCGGGCCTACCCCCACGAGCTCTCCGGCGGCATGCGCCAGCGGGCCCTGATCGCCATCGCCATCGCCTGCTCGCCCCGGCTGCTCATCGCCGACGAGCCCACCACCGCCCTCGACGTGACCATCCAGGCCCAGGTGCTCGACCTCTTCGGCCGCCTGCAAGAGGAGCTGGGCATGGGGCTGCTGTTCGTCACCCACGACGTGGGGGTGGCCCGCCAGATCGCCGACCGGGTGGCGGTGATGTACGCCGGCCGGCTGGTGGAGGACGGCCCGGGGGTCGAGGTGCTGGATCGACCCGCGCACCCCTACACGGCCGGGCTGCTCGGCGCCGTGCCCACCCGGGACACCCCCCGGGGGGCGTTGCACGCTATCCCCGGCCAGCCACCGGCGGCCGGTGCCCAAACGCCGGGCGCCTGCGCGTTCGCCCCGCGCTGCGGCTACGCCCTCGAGGAGTGCGGGCACGAGCAGCCCGAACTGGTGGCCGTCGGACCCGGCCACAGCGCCGCCTGCCCGGTGATGGGTGGCCGGGTACCGGTGGTCGTCGGCCAGCGGCCCACCACCGACGAGACGGGCCAGCCATGACCGCCCCGCTGCTGCTGGCAGAGCATCTCTCCAAGCGCTTCGACAACGGAGTGCTGGCGGTGGACGACGTCAGCATCACGGTGTACCCGGGCGAGACGGTCGGGGTGGTGGGCGAATCGGGCTGCGGCAAGTCCACCACCGGCAAGCTCATCCTGCGCCTGCTGGAGGCCGACACCGGCTACGTCGCCTTCGACGGCATGAACCTCCAGACCATGATCGGCCGCCGGCTCCAGCACCTGCGGGCCCAGCTGCAACTGGTGCCCCAGAATCCCCAGACCTCGCTCAATCCGCGCCTGACCATCACCGAGGCGGTGGTCTTCAACCTGCGCACCCACGGGTGGGACAAGAAGGCGGCCGCCCGGCGCACGGCCGAGCTGCTCGACATGGTCGGCGTGCCCCGGGACTACTCGCAGCGGTTCCCCCACGAGCTGTCGGGCGGCCAGCTCCAGCGGGTGGCCATCGCCCGGGCGCTCTCCACGAACCCCAAGCTCGTCGTGTGCGACGAGGCGGTCTCCGCCCTCGACAAGAGCGTGCAGGCCCAGGTGCTCAACCTGCTGGTCGAGCTGCAGCGCGAGCTCGGCATGGCCTACCTGTTCATCTCCCACGACCTGGCGGTGGTCGAGCACCTTTCGGACCGGGTGGTGGTCATGTACCTCGGCCGGGTGGTCGAGGAGTCCAGCGCGGCGGAGCTGTGGCGCCGCCCGGCCCACCCCTACACCGAGGCCCTCTTCTCGTCGGTGCCCGGACCGCAGGGCCGGCGGGTGGTCTTGCGCGGCGACCTGCCGAGCCCGGCCAACCCGCCCAGCGGCTGCGGCTTCCGTACCCGGTGCCCGGTGGCGATGGACCGCTGTGCCGACGCCCGTCCCGAGCCGGTCGCCGTCCGGGGCGAGAGCTCGGAGAGCTCGGACGCTTCGGATAGCCCGGACGGTTCGGATCGCCAGGGCGGCTCGCACCAGGCCGCGTGCCTGCGGGTGGCCGAAGGATCCGGGGCGGACCGCTCGCCGGTCGGGACGGGCGCGCCGTGAGGCCCTCGCGAACCCCCGCCGTGAGGCCCTCGCGAACGCTCGCCGTGACCGGGCGCTCGGGACCCCCGCCGGGCGCCTCGCCCGTCCACGCCCCGCCCGGGGGCAGACCAGATCCGGACAGTCGGCCCGCTCGGGGGGAGCCGGTCGCTGTGCATCCATCACCGCCCGCTCCGGAGGGCACGACACAAAGGAGAGTGCATTGCATCCCCTCAACCGCCTGCAGTCCGGCCTCGGTGCCAGGAGCCGCGGGCGATCAGCCCGCCGGCGGATCGCATCTCTGGTCGGCGCCGCCGCCACCGTGGCCTCCGTGGCGACGGTCGGGACCGGTGGCCCGGCCTCGGCCGCCTCGGGCCACGGCGGGACGCTCATCGTCGGCATGACCGCCGGCGCCATCCCCGAGCTCGACACCGAGCTGGCCGGCCTGCAGGGCTACGAGGGCTACCGGTTCGTGGGCAACTCCCTCTACGACGGCCTGACCCGGTTCAACCTCTTGCAGTCGACCAAGGTCCCCTCGGTGGTCCCCGACCTCGCCACCTCGTGGACCGCCAACTCGACCGCCACGGCGTGGACGTTCACGTTGCGGTCCGGGGTGACCTTCCAGGACGGCACGCCGTTCGACTCGGCCGCCGTGCTCTTCAACCTCGAGCGGGACTTCGATCCCAGCTTCAAGTACTACGACGCCGCGGTCGCCGCCGAGGCGTCGACCCTCACCTCGGGCGTCGCCTCGTACAGCGCGCCCACCCCGACGACGGTCCAGATCAACATGAAGACGCCGGACTCCCACCTGCCGTCGGACCTCACCACCTTGTACTTCGCCAGCCCGACGGCGGTCCAGGCGGAGGGCAACACCGAGTTCAACCTGAAGCCGGTGGGCACGGGCCCGTTCGAGTTCGTGTCGGAGACCACGGGCCAGCAGCTGGTGCTGGCGCCGTTCAAGCACTACTGGGCCGGCGCTCCCAAGCTCTCCCGACTGATCCTCAAGCCGATCCCCGATCCCTCGGCCCGCATCGCCGCCCTGCGCTCGGGCGAGGTGAACTGGATCGAGTACCCGACACCCGACGACATCGCGTCGCTGAAGGCACGGGGCTTCCAGATCGATCAGAACGCCTACGACCACATCTGGCCCTGGATCTTCAACACCGCCGAAAAGCCCTGGGACAACGTGCTGGTCCGCCAGGCGGCCAACTACGCCATCAACCGCCAGGCCATGGCGACCGACCTGTTGCACGGCACCGCCCTGCCGGCGTACCAGCTCATCCCGCCGGCGAACGCCGCCTACAGCAAGTCCAGCTTCACCTACAAGTACGACCCGGCCAAGGCGAAGCAGCTGCTGAAGCAGGCCGGCTACCCCAACGGCTTCACCGCCAGCGTCTCGTACCCGACCAGCGGGTCGGGGAACATGATCCCCCAGCCGATGAACGAGGAGCTGCAGAGCGACCTGGCCAAGGTGGGCATCCACATCAACCTGGTCCCGATGGAGTGGTCGACGATGTTGACCCAGTTCGAGACCGGCACGATGCCCGGGGGAGCGAGCGCCACCAACATCTCGCTCACCTTCCAGCAGGAAGCCATCTGGGCGGGCCTGTTCATGACGGGATCGCCACTGAACACGGCCCACTTCTCCAACGCCACGGTCGACAGCCTGCTGACCCAGGCCCAGTCGGTCAGCAACGTGGCGGCCCGCAACAAGCTGTACACCCAGATCGGCAACGTCATCACCCAGCAGGCCCCGTGGCTCTTCGTGGTCAACGACGAGAACCCCCGGGCACTGGCGCCCAGCGTCCACGGCTTCATCGAGCCCAAGTCCTGGTTCGTCAACCTGACCACCGTCTGGGTCGGCTGAACGCCGCGGGGATCACCAACCGCATCGCATCACTGAACGACGGCATTGCTGAACATCGCCACCACTCACCAACCGCACCCCATCAACCGCACCGCACCCCCATCACGAAAGGACCACCAGCCATGCCCGAGCTTCCCCTCTCCATCACCGAGGCCGCCGCCGCACTGCGGGACGGATCGCTGACCAGCGTCGAGCTGACCAGCGCCGTGCTGGCCCAGGCCGACGCCCACGACGCCGAACTCGGCTCCTACCTGGCCCGGTTCGACGAGCAGGCGCTCACCACGGCGGCCAAGGCCGACAGCGAGCTGGCCCAGGGCGTCGACCGCGGGCCTCTGCAGGGCATCCCCCTCGGCGTCAAGGACATCATCGCCTCCGCCGAGGGACCGACCACCGCCAACAGCCTCGTGCTCGACCCGGCGTGGGGCGCCGGCCGGGACGCCCCGGTGGTGGCCCGGCTCAAGGCGGCCGGCGCGGTCATCACCGGAAAGATGTCCACCATGGAGTTCGCCATCGGCGCTCCGGACCCCGCCAAGCCCTTCGCGCTGCCCCGCAACCCGTGGGACACCCGGACCTGGCCCGGCGGCTCGAGCTCGGGCACCGGCAGCGGCGTGGCCGCCGGCTTCATCCTGGGCGGCCTGGGCACCGACACCGGCGGGAGCATCCGCATCCCCGCCGCGTTCTGCGGCGTGAGCGGCCTGATGCCCACGTTCGGGCGGGTGCCCAAGTCGGGCTGCGCGCCCCTCGGCTACAGCCTGGACCACATCGGCCCGCTCGCCCGTACGGCGGCGGACTGCGCCGCCATGCTGCAGGTCCTCGCCGGCTACCACGCCAGTGACCCGGACTGCGCCAGCCTTCCGGTGCCGGACTTTTCGGCCGGCCTGGGGCGGGGCTCGCTCGAAGGGGTCCGGGTGGGCGTGGAGCGGGCCCACCACTCGCCCGACGGCGCCGACCCGGCGGCCGGGCCCTGCTTCGAGGCGGCGGTGGCGGCGCTGGAGGCGCTGGGCGCCACGGTGGTCGAAGTGGTGCTCCCGTACTACGAGGAGATGCAGGCGGCCACCATGGTGACCATGGCGGGCGAGGCCCTCGCCTACCACCTGCCCGACATGCGGACGAGGTGGTCGGACTACTTCGTGGGCACCCGTCTCATCGTGGCGCAGGGCGCCATGGCCTCCTCGGCCGACTTCGTCCAGGCCCAGCGGGTCCGCCGGGTGGCCGTGCAGGCCCTGGGGGAGCTGTTCGAGGCCGTCGACGTGGTGGCGACCCCCACCGCCTCGCGCGGCGCCACCCCCTACGACGACATGTCGGGCGGCGTGCTGCAGGTGGGCGAGATCTTCCAGTACGTCCACACGCCCTACTGGGACGCGGTGGGGAACCCGGTCCTGGTGCTGCCCATGGGCTTCACCGACGGCGGGTTGCCGCTGTCCCTGCAGCTCGGCGGGCGCCCGTTCGAGGAGGCCACCCTGCTCGGGGTCGGCGACGCCTACCAGCAGGTCACCGGCTGGCACCGCCAAGTGCCGGCGATGGCCGCGGCCGCGGTGGCCGCCTGAGTTCCCCGAGCACCCGAGATCCCGAGGCGAGAGCCGAGTGACCCAGACCAACCGACACGAGACGGAGACGATGATGACGACTGGAGCCCCCGACAACGAGGTGCTGGTGCGAGCCCAGCTGGCAGCGGCCGGGATCCCGGCCAGCGAGGAGGAGATCGGCCTGATGGTCGCCGGCTACGACCGGGTCAAGGGCATGATCGAGCTGCTCCATGCGGTGCCGGCCGCCCGCTACGAGCTACCCGGCCTGCACTTCGATCCCACCCCGACCTACGCCGAGTGGGGTTGAGATGGCCCACCCACCCGGGGCAGCCCTACTGGTGATCGACATGCAGAACGGTTTCGTGGACTCCGATGGCTCGGTGGCCCGGCGCGGCGCGCCGATGCCCGAGGCGGCGCGGGTGGTGGCCGAGACGTCGGAGCTCCTCGCCGCCGCCCGCGGCGCGGCGATGCCGGTGGTCTACACCGCCCACGTGCTCGACCCGGACTACTTCGACGCGCCCGCCCGCATCGTGCGACGCGGCGTTTTGAACCGCGAGGAACAGGCCCTGGTCCGGGGCACCTGGGACGCGGCGATCGCCGACGAGCTCAAGCCCCACGCCGGTGACCGGTTGGTGGAGAAGAACCGCTACGACGCCTTCCTCTACACCGAGCTCGAGCAGGTGCTCCGGGCGCTCGGGGTGGGGCGCCTGCTCGTCTGCGGCGTGGCCACCAACGTCTGCGTGGAGTCGACGGTGCGCTCGGCCGAGCAGCGCGACTTCGCGGTGACGGTGGCGTCGGACTGCACCAGCGGTCCCGCCGGGTACCACGACGCCGCGCTGGCGGCCATGGCCTACGTGGCCGCCGACGTCGTGCCGTGGCGCCAAGGGCTCGAGGCCCTGACGGCCGCCTGAGCGCCGGACCCGCGCCGGGGCCCCGCCCGTTTCCGGCCGCCGCGGGACGGCCCGCCGGACCTACGGCCGGCCGTCCCACCAGTCGGGGCGGGGATCGCCGGGGATGCTCCAGGTCGTGAAGCCCATCACCACCCCGTGGGTGGTCGCCGGGTCGCTCAGCATCGTGACGCCGTCGTTGGCCGCGAAGGCGACACCCTTTTCGGCCAGGTACGACTCGGCCGCCGCCAGGTCGGCCACCTTGAAGGTGGCGGCGTAGAGGCTCTCGTTGTTGCGCTCGATGTCCAGGGCCACCGGCGAGGCGTCGGTGCGCGGCTGGGCCAGCTCGACCACCATGTCCTCGCCGACGCGCACGAACGCGCTGGTGGTCCCGCTCAGCGGCACCTCGACCTGGTGCAACAGCGTCCCGCCGAGCACCTTGGTGTACACGTCGAGCGCCCGGGGCAGATCCCGCACGGCGAGGGTGGCGTGCGAGAAGTTCGTGATGTGCAGGGGATGGTGGCGGGCCCACCACTCGGGGCTCCAGCCCGGCTTCAATCGCGGGTCGGATTGCGAGGGCCGCAGCTCGTCCTGGCCCGGGCGCGGACCGGTGACGAACTCCAGCTGGGTGAAGGTGTCACGCGGGTGGGTGAAGAGGGCCCCGGCCGGCTCGTCGCCCTCCTGCTTCACCCCGCCCGAGCCGTAGGTGCGCACCCCGGCCGCCACCAGGTCGTGGTAGAGGTCGTTCAGCCCTTCGGGGACGTACCAGGCCAGGGAGTGCCACCGCTTGCCGAACCGGCGGAAGAAGCGACCGAGGGGCATGCCCTCCCAGCCCTCGACCCGGAACGACGGGGCCAGCGGCTCCACGCAAAGGGTGCCGATCAGCACGAGCGAGGCGTCGCGGACCTCGGTCGGCAGGTAGCTGTCGGGCATGAACCGCTGGACCGAGAAGATGTCGTAGTACCAGGCGTCGAGCTCCTTGAGGTTGTCGGTCATGTGGATGATGTGGAAGTTCTTGCCGATGGTGAAGGGCACGGTCTGACCTCTATCCGTTATCTGTCGGTGGGGTGGGCTCGGTGGGGCTCCGGGGTCACCAGGCGACGATGCCCCGGGCCCGAAGGTCGTCGATCTCGTCGGCCGCGTAGCCCAGCTCGAGGAGGACCTCGCGGGTGTGCTCGCCGATGATCGGGGCCGCCCCGGGGGCCCGCCCGGGCGTCGCCGACAGCTCGACCAGGCCGCCCGGCTGCTCGAGGCGGCCCCATACCGGGTGGTCGTTGGCCACCACCCAGCGGTTGCGCTGGGCGTCGGGGTCGGCGAACCAGGTGGGCGCGGACCCGCCCGAGGAGCGGTCGTCGTCCGGGCTCTGGCGCACCACCTCGCACGGGACGCCGGCGGCGTCGAGCGCCGCGAACCAGTCCCGGGCCGACTTGGCGCCCAGGGCCCGGCCGAGCTCGTCGGCGAGCTCGGCCGAATGCCCCTGGCGAGCACTCGGGTCGGCGAAGCGGGGGTCCTGGTCGAGCTCGGGCCGACCGATGGCGCCGGTCAGGGCGTGCCACTCGGCCTCGGTGCTCACCACGATGCACAGCCAGCCCTCGGCCGTCTCGTAGAAGCGGTGGAGCGGGCCGAAGCCGGTCTGGAGCCGGTCGAGGTGGGCCCGGTCGGGCAGGCCCGCACCCCCGCTCAGGACGTCGGAGGCGAACACCATGCCGGCGTTGAGAATGTTGGTCTCCACCTGCTGGCCCTCGCCGGTGCGCTCGCGGTGGTAAAGGGCCTGGAGGACGCCGATGACCGACAGCAGCCCGGCGGCGGCATCGCACATCCCGAAGCGGCTCCACTGCGGGTCGCCCCCGTCGAAGCCGCCCCCCTGCTCCCACTCGATGCCGGCCAGCGCCTGGCCCATCTGGTCCACGCCCGGCCACGAGGCCAGGGGCCCGGTGTTCCCGTACCCGGTCAGGTGGCAGTAGACGATGCTCGGGTTGACGGCCCGGGCCTGCTGGTAGCCGAAGCCCAACCGCTCGGCCACCCCGACCCGCATGTTGTAGTGCAGCACGTCGGCCGAGGCGATCAGCTTGTGGGAGATCTGCTGGCCCTCGGGCGACTTGAGGTTGATGGCGATGCTGCGCTTGCTGCGCTGGCAGGCGGCCCACAAGAAGCCGCCCGAGGTCCCCACCGCCGGCGAGACGGTGTCGATCTTGATCACGTCGGCGCCCAGGTCGGCCATCACCATCGGGCCGAACGGGCCGGCGAGGGCCACCCCGTAGTCGAGGACCCGCACGCCCGAGAGCGCCCGATCGAGCGGGCGCGCTGGCGCCCGGTCCGGGGCACCACCGGCCGAGGACGCGGTGGGCGCGCCGGCCGGACCACGCGCCGCGAACAGCTCGGCCGGCTCCTCGATCCGGACCGGGGGAACCGGATCGCGCTCCTCGTCGAGCTGGAGGTGGTACGGGTGGCCCAGCTGGGCGAGGCGGCCGTGGCCCGGCACCTCGGCCTGGGTCACCACCCGGTTGTGGACCACCTGGGGGTGGGTGTGGCACTCGCCCGGCGGGAGGGCGGGCTGGGCCGGCACCTCGGCCGCCCAGAGCAGCTCGAGCCACTCGTCTTTGGGGTGCGAGCGGAACATGCGCTCGACGGCGTCCTGGTAGCGCCGGCGACTGTCGTGGTCGCCGAGGCCGAGCGCAGGGTCGAGGTCGGGGTCCTCCACGCCGAAGTGCGCCTTGCCGACCCCGATGGCCTGGGGCATCGGGTGGAACCACCCGTCGGCGGCGCCGTAGGTGGGGGTGGGCATGAGGTCGCGGTACTTGAACACCGTGGTGAGATCCGGGGTCGGCCGCTCGGCCCGGGTCCAGATCATGGTGGTCCACAGCACCGCCCCCTGCATGAGCGACGTCGCCACGTGCTGGCCGAGGCCGGTCACCTCGCGGGCCCGCAGGGCGGCGTTGATGCCGCACGAGGCCAGGTAGAAGGCGCCGTAGGTGGGCAGGGGAGTGTGCAGGAACGTCGGTCCGTCCCGGAGCCAGGCCGGTTGCTCGCCGGCCAGGCCCGAGCGGGCCTGGACCAGGGCGTCCCACCCCGGCCGGTCGGCCCACTCCCCGCTGGCGCCGTACCCGGTGACCGAGCAGGTGATCAGCCGCGGCTGGGCTGCCCGGAAGGCCGCCAGGTCCACGCCCAGCCGGGCGGCCTGCCCGGGGGCGAAGGTCTCGATGAGCACGTCGGCGCCCGCCGCCAGCTCGCGCAGCGAGGCCCTACCGCCCTCGGTGGTGAGGTCCAGCTCGATCCGGGCCTTGTTGCGGTCCCACACGAGGGGCCCGGGGTCCGACGGCGTCTCGGACCCGGCGCCCGGGCGCTCGACCTTGCACACCCGGGCCCCGTAGTCGCCGAGGAGCATCGCCGCCAGCGACCCCACCATGCTGGACCCCACCTCTACGACGACCAGATCGTCGAGCACCGCCGGCATCGCGCCCCCTCCGTGTCCGGACCCGGTCGTCCGGGCCGTCTTGCGCCGATGATGCAGCTTGCCGAGCGGCGCTCGCATCACGGCCTGGGATCCCTGTTCCTGAGTGCTAGAACCTAGTTCTCGTCGCGCGGGCCTGCCGGGTGACACCTGCGAGACCAGGTCAAAGGGGGAGCGCCGTGGCCAGCCCGGTGGAGCGGTTCGATCTGACCGGCAAGGTGGCGGTCGTGACCGGCGGCAGCCGGGGCATCGGCAAGGCGATCGTGGAGGGCTTCGCCGCCGCAGGGGCGGACGTGGTCATCGCCAGCCGCAAGCTGGACAACTGCCGCCAGCTCGCCGAACAGGTCGCGGCCGACACCGGGCGCCGGGCGCTGCCCGTCGAGTGCAACGTCAGCCACTGGGAGCAGTGCGAGCACCTGGCCGACACCGTGTACGACACGTTCGGCCATTGCGAGGTGTTGGTCAACAACGCCGGACTGTCGCCGCTCTACCCCGACCTGCCCTCGGTGACCGAGGAGCTCTACGACAAGACCCACGCGGTGAACGCCAAGGGCCCGTTCCGCCTGTCCTCGCTCATCGCCGCCCGCATGTTCGCCGGCGACGGCGGCTCGATCATCAACGTCAGCACCACCGGGTCGTGGCGCCCGGACTGGAGCGACCTGCCCTACGCCATGGCGAAGGCTGGCCTCAACGCCCTCACCCTCGGCCTGGCCGGGGCCTACAACCCCAAGGTGCGCGCCAACGTGGTGCTGCCCGGTGCCTACGACACCGACATCGCCACCCATTGGGCCGCTGGCTCCGTCGAGCGCATCAGCGACGCCAACCCGATGCGGCGTATCGGCCAGCCCCGGGACATGGTCGGCGTGTGCCTGCTGCTCGCCAGCGACGCCGGCAGCTACATCAACGGCGCCCAGATCAACGTCGACGGCGGTTCGGCCCGCACCCTCTGAGCGGCGGCTCGACCCGAAGCTCGCCCTACCCCCCCACCCGGTTTTCGGTGGCGCTCGGCCGGCCCCGACGACAGGCCGACGACGGGCGGAGGACGGGCGGAGGACGGGCGGAGGACGGGGAGCTGCGGGTGTACCCACGTCGAGCCGGGGTATGGAGGTGTCGACGCATCGGGTGGGCGATGCGGGCAACAGCCTTCCCCCAGCCAACGGGCAACAGCCTTTCTGAGCCAAGGAGCCCCCATGAGAGCAGTCGTCTTCCACGGCCCGCGCAACGTGTCGGTCGACCAGGTCGCCGACCCGAGGATCGAGCAGCCGCTCGACGCCATCGTGCGCATCACCACCGCCAACATCTGCGGCTCGGACCTGCACCCCTACGAGGGCCGGGCGGACATGGACGACGGGATGGTGCTCGGCCACGAGAACATGGGCATCGTCGAGGCGGTCGGCCCCGCGGTGGGCCGGATCCGGGTCGGCGACCGGGTGTCGGTCCCCTTCAACCTGGCCTGTGGCACCTGCCGCAACTGCAACGAGGGCTACACGTCAGCCTGCCTGCGGGCCAATCCGTCAGGGAACCCGGGGGCCGGGTACGGCTACCCGAAGATGGGCCCCTACTGGGGCGGCCAGGCCGAGCTGCTCCGGGTGCCGTGGGCCGACTTCAACCTCCTCGAGCTGCCCGAGGGAGAGGAGCACGAGGCCGACTTCGCCATGCTGTCGGACATCTTCCCCACCGGCTACCACGGGACCGAGCTGGCAATGGTGGTCCCCGGCACTCGGGTGGTCGTCTTCGGCGCCGGCCCGGTGGGTCTGATGGCCGCGCACAGCGCGGCGTTGCGGGGAGCGGCCCAGGTGTGGGTGGTCGACAAGGAGCGCGACCGCCTGGCCCTGGCCGAGCGGGTCGGCGCGATCCCGATCGACTTCTCGCGGGTCGATCCCACCGAAGTGGTGATGGACGCCACCGGCGGGTTCGGCGCCGACTGCGGGGTCGAGTGTGTCGGGTTCCAGGCGCACGACGCCTCGGGCGAGGAGCACCCCGAGCTGGTGCTCGACAAGCTGGTGGAGGTGGTGCGGGCGACCGGGCACATCGGCGTGGTCGGCGTCTACGTGCCCGAGGACCCCGGTGCCCCCAACGACCTGGCGCGGCACGGGCGGGTGGCGTTCAACTACGGCGCGGCGTTCGAGAAGGGCATCTCGATGGGGTCGGGGCAGTGCCCGGTCAAGCGGTACAACCGTGCGCTGCGAGACCTCATTATCGCCGGCCGGGCCTCGCCCTCGTTCATCGTCTCCCATCAGGTGGGCCTGGCGGAGGCGCCGGCGGCATACGAGCACTTCGACGCCCGCGACGACGGCTGGACCAAGGTGCTGCTGCATCCGGCCGCCTGACCGCCAGCTGCATCCGGCGGCCCATCGCCAGCCGAATCCATCCCGAGCCGAACCCAGCTCGATCCGGCGGTGTGCGCCGGATCGGCGCCCGGTGGGTAAGACAACGCTCGAGGACCCACGATGGTGAAGGAGGCCCAGCGATGCCGAAGACGACCAGGGGAGGCGCGGTCAAGCAAGAGGAGCTCCCGAGCACCCTGCGCCGGTCACCCCGCAAGGCTCAGGCGACGTTCGCCAAGACCCACGACTCGGCGGTCCAGGAGTACGGCGAGGGCCGTCGGGCCAACCAGACCGCCTACGGCGCCCTGAAGCACTCGTTCGAGAAGGTCGGGGACCACTGGGAGCCCAAGCGCCGCAACGGCCCCTCCGACGAGCAGTCGGCCAAGGGCGGCGCCCGGTCGTCCCGGCAGTACCCTTCGGCCGAGGGCGTCGATGCCAACGCCTCGAAGCGCCACCTCCAAGACGTGGCCCGGCGGCTCGACGTCCGGGGCCGCTCCACCATGAACAAGGGCGAGCTGGTCGAGGCGATCAAGCGGGCCAACCGGCGCCAGAGCGCGGCCAGCCGCTGACCGCCAGCCCCGGCCAGCAGCTGGCGGCCGGCCGGCTCGCTCTAGGTGGCGACTGCGAAGTTGGTCCGGGTGCCGTCGGCGGCGATGATGGAGTACCCGGCTCGTAGCCCGATCATCCCGATCGCAGTGGTGCCGGATGCGGCACCCGAGCCGTCGAAGGCGGCATCGCCGAAGGCGAAGATCCCCCCGTCCGCCGCCACCAGCCAGTAGCCCGCACCGTCGGACGTCGAGGCGACGCCGAGCACCGGCTTGCTCAGGGTGAGCGAGCCGGTCGAGCCGTGGAACGAGGCGTCGCCGAAGGCGAAGATCCCACCATCGGCCGCCACCTCCCAGTAGCCCCCGCCGTCGGGGGTGGCCGCCATGCCCACGATGGGCGCGTTGAGCGGCCGCCCGCCCATGGAGCCGTCGAAGGCGGCGTCGCCGAAGGCGAAGATCCCACCATCGGCCGCCACCTCCCAGTAGCCCGCGCCGTCATGGGCGGCGGCGATGCCCACGATCGGCTGGTTGAGCGGCCGGCCCCCCATGGAGCCGTGGAACGAGGCGTCGCCGAAGGCGAAGATCCCCCCGTCGGCGCCTACCTCCCAGTAGCCCCCGCCGTCGGGGGTGGCCGCCATGCCCACCACCGGCGCGTTGAGCGGCTGGCCGCCCATCGAGCCGTGCCCTGTGGCGGTCCCGAAGGAGGCGATGGCGCCGTCGGCGCCCGAGATCCAGTAACCGGTGCCGTCGGGTGTGGCCGCCAGGCGGGCCCCGCCCACCGAGGCGGCACTACCGGTGACGGTCAGGGTGAACGCCTGGGTGGCGTCGGGGGCGATCCCGTTGGTGGCGTGCAGCGTGATCGGGTAGCTGCCGGCGCTCCCCACGGCCGGGGTGCCACCGAGCGAGCCGCCAGCCGACAACGAGACGCCCGGGGGTAGCGCGCCGACCTCGGAGAACGACGGGGTCGGGTCGCCGGACGCGGTCACCGCGAAGCTGCCCGGCGCGCCGGCCACGAACGCGGTTGCCGGGGCGCTGGTGATGCTCGGCGGCGTCGACAGGGCGAAGGACCCGATGTCACACGGCGCCCCTCGGGCCACTCCCCGCTGGTCGGGCTGGCTGCACGACGGGGTGGTCTGGGCCGGAGCGGTGAAGCCGGCCGGGATCGCCGCCTGGGCCGGGTTGGGGCTGGCCGGGGTGCCGGGCAGCAGGGCCACGGTCGGCGTGTCGCCCCCGTTGGCGGTCAGGGACCCCAGGTAGCCGTCGATGGTGGTCGAATCGCTGACGCTGTGGTTGGCGGACGAGAAGCCGCACGTCCCGTCGTCGTCGACGTTGTAGCCGCCGTCGGTCGGGAGGATGAAGCACTCCGAGCCGGCCCCGGCGCCCACGATGTCGCCCACCAGCGTCGTCGACCCGTCCGCGACCAGCGCTGCTCCTTGGTGGGCCGAATTGCCCGAGATGGTGGAGTCGGCGACGGTCATGGTCCCGCCGTCGTCGAAGATGCCACCTCCGTAACCGTCCGGGGCGGAGTTGCCGGCGATGGTGGAGTTCGAGACGCTGACCGTTCCACCGTTGTTGAAGAGCCCCCCGCCGAGGCCCATTCCGACGAGAGTCGTGTTGTCGGTGATGGTCGAGTCAACGACGGTGACCGTGCCGCTGTCGTTGTCGATGCCTCCGCCTTCGAAGTTGTTGCCGTTCTCGACGGTGATGCCCTCGAGGCTGAGTGCTGCGCCGAGATCGACCACAAACACCGAGGACAGGCCGCCGCCGTCGACGATCGTGGGCGCCGCCCCCGGCAGCTGGGCGATGGTGACCGAGGTGCTCACGGTCACGTTGTCGTCGATCGTGCCCGACGTCTCGATGGTGTCGCCGCTGCTGGCCACCGCCAGCGCGGCGGTGATGGTGCCGCAGGCGTCGGTCGGCGACGAGCAGGTGGCGCTGGTCCCTCCCTGGGCGACGTACCAGGTGGTCCCGACCGCACCGGCCGGAGCTGCGAGGGCCACCGCGCCGCCGAAGCCGCCCAGCGCGGCCAGCCCGGCGGCGAGCGGGGCGACCCGCCGCACGAGCGGGGAACTCCGGGGCTTCGGGTCGGCCCGACGGACACGGGGTGAGCGGATCACGGGCGGGCCTCCTGCCAGACGTGCGCTTCTCCCAGCGCGCCGCGGAGGCTAGCCACTCGTCGCTCCGCCCGGTGGGATCCCGATCCTGCTCGGTCGGGTTTCGGCCAGCACGTCCAGCGGCTCCATGGGGCCAGCTGACCGCGAGGGTCAGCTCCCGATGAAGTCCTGGATCGCCGACGCCAGGTCGCCGAAGGTGGGACCTTCGGGGTCCTCGCCCGCGGTGGCAGCGACCAGTTCACCCTCGTCCATCCAGTTGACGACGAACAGATCGAGGGTCTCGCCCCGGTGCAGCACGAGGTCGAGGTCGGCGACGGTGCCCCCGCCGGTGTTCTCTCCTCCGAGGCGGATGCCCAGCGGGTCGCTCAGCGAGGCCAGATAGTCGGCCGGATCCTCCAGCTGGGGAGTGTCGGCGGCGCTGGGGGCGTCGAGGTAGGTGGTGTACGCCACCGAGGTGGCGCGGTCGGGCAGGGACGGGAGCAGGTCGGCCCAGTCGAGCCCCTGGTCGAACTCGCTGTCGCTCAGGGTCATGAGGCTGGCTTCCTCGTTTGCTGCCACTCCGGGGCGCTCGCCCCATCCGGGCAGCATCACCAACTGGGTGGTGGAGAAGTCCGAGCCCACCGTCGCGTTGAGCCAGTCGCCGTAGGCCACCAGGGCGCCGTTGTACGCGTCGAGGAATTGCGTGGCCTGGCTCGCCGTGCCGGTCCCCGGCTCCCACGTCGGGGTGGGCAGCTCGGACGCCGAGTCGGGGTCGTAGGCCCAGTAGCAGTTGTCGTGACCGTCGTAGGTGGCGTCGGGATAGCGGAGCTCGCCCAGGGGACCGCCGCCGTCGCGGACCGCCAATAGCTCGGACGCAGGGACCTGGGTCCCGAGCCACCCCAGGTAAGCCGCCTCGGCCGCTCGCACCGTCGGATCGGTCACCGCGTTGGCGATCGCGTCGCCCGAGTCGGGGGCGCCGCCGAAGACGTCGCCGTACTGGTCCACGAAACGGGTCCCTTCGCCGAGGGAGAACACCCAGCTGGGCGGGTACTGCATGCCGAGATCGAGGATCACCCGGAGTCCCTGGGCACGTGCCGCCGCGATCTGAGCGAGGATCCCCTCGACGTAACCGGTGTCGAATTGGCCCTGCTGCGGCTCGGCCCCCGACCAGGCGAGACCGAGCGTCACCACCGACACCCCGTAGCCCACCTCGGTCCGGTAGTGCGAGCCGTCGGGGTCGATGACGCCCACCAAGGGCACCGAGTTCTGCTGACCGGGAGGTGAAGCCGGCGCCGACCCGGTTGCCGGTGCCCCGCTGCCGCCGGTTCCGGGTACCGCGGTGCCCCGAGGTCCGTAGGCGAAGATCCCCCCGTCGGCCGCCACCAACCAGTAGCCGCCGCCGTCGGGGGTGGCCGCCATACCGACGATGGGCCGGTTGATCGGGGTGCCCCCGAGGGAGCCCTCGTAGGGCGCGCCGTCGGCGGCGAGCGGAGCGACGCGTGCTGGACGGTGGGTCCCGGGCGCACCGAGCATCGGGGCCGCCACGCCCAGCGCCAGGGCGGACACTGCGAGTGCCGATGTCCACCAGTGACGAGCGGTCATCGCCGGGCACTCCGAAGAGTCGGGACGGCCGAGGAGCAATGCGCGGTGATGACCAACAGTGCGAGCATCCTCGCACACCCCTACCGGGGAAGCGGTAATCGATAATGCCGATACGCCGATCGAAATTGGCGATGTGGCGGACAAAATGGTCGTACGGGGGACGTAGGCCCGCCCATGCGACATGCGCCGTTCACGCGGGTGTCGCCACGTGTTAACACCCGACCATTGCAGCCGTCCGGGTCACCGTTGAAGATGGGGAATGGCCGGAGCCCGAGCGCCACAGGGTCGGCCCAAACCCCGCGGCGGCGGGGTCTTCTCCGGGGCGCTGCCGCTTCGGGGTGCTCTGGTCGGGGCCATGCTGCTGTTGGCGGTCCTTCCGGTCGTCGTCTCCAAGCTCACCGCGGCCCAGGCGGGGTCGGTGGGGGTCGACAGCGATCAGGGTGGCAGCAGCTGGTACCCGGACCAGACCGGTCTGCTGCCCCAGACGGTGACCGGAGGATCGTTCGGCCAGCTGTTCGCCAGCCAGCTCGCCGGCGACATCCAGGCGCAGCCGTTGGTGGAGGACGGCGTGCTCCTGGCCGAGACCGAGCAGAACAACGTGTACGGCTTGAACCCGGCGACCGGTGCCACCGTGTGGTCCAAGAACCTCGGAGTCCCCTTCAGCTCCGCCGCCCTCGGGTGCGCCGATCTTCCCGGCGTCGGGGTGACCGGGACGCCGGTGGTCGACACCGCCACCAACGTCGAGTACCTGATGTCCAAGACCTACGTGGCAGGCACCAGTGGCCCGGCCGAGTACTTCCTGCACGCGCTGAGCGTCACCACCGGCCAGGAGCAGCCCAACTTCCCCGTGCTCATCGAGGGCGCGGCCAGCAACGACCCCAATCAGACCTTCAACGCGACCTACCAGTTGCAGCGGCCGGGGCTGCTCCTCATGAACGGAGTGGTCTACGCGGGGTTCGGGTCCCACTGCGACCTGACGCCGACCAACGGGTGGGTGGTCGGGGTGTCCGAGGCGGGCGCGGTCACCACCCTGTGGAGCTCGGAGGCGGGCATCGAGACCGGCGACGGGGAAGGGGGGATCTGGGCCCCCGGTGCCCTGCGGTCCGACGGCCCGGGTCAGATCATCGTGTCCACCGGCAACGGCTACGACCCGACCGCGCCCAGCCCCGACGACGGGAGCCCGGCGCCGGGACAGCTGGGGGAGGCGGTGGTCCGCCTCACCGTGCAGTCCAACGGATCATTGGTCGCCACCGATTTCTTCGTGCCGCTGGACGCCAACAACTTGAACCAGATCGACGGCGATCTGGGCTCGGGATCGCCGGTGATCCTGCCCCCGGCCGAGTTCAGCACGCCGAAGTACCCCGAGCTGGCGGTCGAGATCGGCAAGGAGGGCTACCTCTACGTGTTGGACGCCCAACGTCTGGGGGGCTACGAGCAGGGGCCCGACGGGGGTGACGACGTCGTGGCCCGACTCGGACCGGTCCAGGGCGTCTGGGGGTCGCCGGCGGTGTGGGGAGGGGACGGGGGGTACCTGTACTTCGTCACCAACGGGGGGTCGGCGGACGGGGCCCCGGGCGCCACCGACGGGAAGCTGCTGGCGTGGAAGTTCGGGGTGGACGGCTCAGGCAACCCCACCTTCGCCCAGGTCGGAGCCAGCACCGATGCCTACGGGTACAGCTCGAGCTCTCCGGTGGTCACGTCGTCGGGGACAACGTCGGGCACCTCCATCCTGTGGGTGAACTGGGCCGATGGCCCGGGGTCCACCAACGCGCAGCTGCGTGCCTACGACCCCGTCCCCGACGCCCAGGGCAACCTCGACCTGCTCTGGAGCGCTCCGAGCGGGGCGTCGGTGAAGCTCAGCGAACCCGGGGTGGCGGGCAACCGCATCTACGTCGGGGGCTTCGACGGCGTGCTCCGAGGGTTCGGATCGCCGGTGCAGAGCCCGCTCACCGGGGGCTCGCTCGGCTTCCCCCAGACCACGGTCGGGAGCTCCGCCACCCTGACCGACACGGTGACCGCGAACGAGGCGGTCACCGTGTCGGCCATCTCGAGCAGTACCGGCGTCTTCACCCTGGGGTCCCCGGCGCCCGCGCTACCGGCCACGCTGGCGGCCGGGCAGACGATCTCGTTCCCGGTCACGTTCGCGCCGAGCACGTACGGGATCGTCGGCGGCACGTTGTCGATGACGACCTCGGCCGGTGGCTATGCCGTGGGCGTGACGGGCAACGGGCTGAGCGCGTCCCCGCTGCTGACGGTCCAGCCGACGGCGCTCAGCTTCGAGGGTGTCGCCACCGGATCGAGCACCACCGAGGACGCGGTGTTCACCAACCAGGGCAGCGCAACGCTCACGGTGACCGGCGAAGTGGACCCGCCGGCTCCCTTCGCGGTGAGCGGGGTGCCACCGCCGGGGACCACGGTGGCCCCGGGTGCATCGGTGTCCATGAGCGTCACCTTCTCGCCCACCGCGACCGGCTCCTCCACCGGCGCCTTCACCCTCCAGAGCGACGCCGGCGGGTCGGCCACGGTCGACTTGTCCGGATCGGCCGGCACCCCGGCCCAGCTGGTGGTGTCGGCGACCTCGCTCGATTTCGGAGCGGTCAATGTGGGCCAGTCGGTCGCGGCCAGCTTCACCATCGCCAACGTCGGGGGCACGGCGATGACGATCACCAAGTCCAAACCCCCCGGGGAGGGGCAGTTCGCCGCCACGACGCCGCTGGCCGAGGGGACCACCATCCAGGCGGGCCAGGTGCTGACCGAACAGGTGGTGTTCACGCCGACCGCGAACGGGCTGGTCACCGACAGCTGGCCCATCAACGGCACGGGCAACTCGGTGCTGACCACCGTGACGTTCGAAGGGCGCGGCGAGGGTGCCCTGCCCGGACCCCCCGCGGCGGGCGGCTGGACCCTCCACGGCAACGCCGCGCTGTCCGGCGCCAACCTCACCCTGGCGTCGACCGCCACCACATTCCAGTCCGGATCGGCGGTGTCGCCCGAGGCGGTGGCCACCAACGGGCTCACCGTGGCCTTCGACGCCCAGATCGGTGGCGGCACCGGGGCCAACGGCATGACCCTCACGTTCGCCAGCCCGTCGTCGTCGACGTTCCTCGGCCAGGCGGGAGGATCGCTCGGCTACTCGGGGATCAGCGGCGTGGCGGTCGGCCTGGCCAACTTCAAACAGGGCGCCGACCCGTCGGCCAACTTCGCCGGCATCGCCGACGGCGGCCCGGTCTCGGGTATTCCGAACTGGGTCGCCACCACCACGGCCATCCCGACGCTGCAGGGTGCGACCACCCACGTGGTCGTCTCGATCAGCGGCCAGCAGCTGACGGTGACCGTGGCCGGCAAGCAGGTGCTCCAGAGCACGGTGGCCGACCTGCCGCCGCTGGCCGACCTGGTGTTCACCGCCGCCACCGGTGGGCTCACCGACAACTTCGTCGTGCAGAACGTCACCCTCCATCGCTGAGCGAGGATGCCCATGACCCAGGACCAGATCCCCCACTCCTCACACGTCACGTTCCGGTCACACGTCACGTTCCGGTCACACGTCACGCACGCATCACGCGTCACGCACGCATCAGGCGTCACGTTCCGGTCACACGTCACCCGGCCCCGGGGATGCAAGGAGGAGGAGGTGGGGCGTTGAAGCGCGGCGACCTCCTCCTCTACTCGCCCGACGAGCTGGCGGCCCCGGGCAACGACGTCCGCGAGCCCGACGCGTCGGCGTTGGCCACGACCTACGGGTGGGCCCGCCGGTACCTGTGCTCGCCGCACCCCGAGCTCGGGCGCCGCGGTCCGGTGTGCCCGTACACCCGGTCCTCTCTGGACAACCGGTTGTTCTTCATGTCGTCGGTTCGTCACGAGCACCACCAGACCGGGGCCACCCGCACCGTGCTGAACGAGTTCCGTCAATGGTTCCGCGACCTGCAAGCCGAGACGTCCGAGCAGCTGCGGTACCTGGTGACCATCCTGGTGATCCTGCCGAGGTTCGACCCCGAGTCGCCGGCACCGCTGGAGGCGTTGCACCGCGAGATGAAGGACGATTTCGTCGCCGACGGGCTGATGATCGGACAGTTCCATCCCCGTTGTGACGTCCCGGGGCTGTGGAACGAATCGTTCAGGCCACTGCGGTCGCCGTTGCCGATGCTGGCGATCCGCGAGATGGTCCCCTCGGACCTGCCGTTCCTGGTGGACGACCACCTCCACGCCGACGCCTATCTCCGGCGCTACGCCCCCGGGCTGCCGAGCCCGGTCCGCCAGTTCGTCGTGGACCGTATCGTCGGGGCATGAGCGTCGGGGCATGAGCGTCGGGGCATGAGCGGGGGTGGCCCCGGCGCCGCTGCGATCTTGACCGAGGCCGGGATCAGCTTCGAATTGCGCCGCCACGCCGATCTCGGCGGCCCGGTGCGGGCCCCGACCGACGTGGCCCGGCTGCTCGGCTACGACATCGGCCGGATCACCAAGACCCTGCTGGTGGTCGACCAGCGGCTCCGGGATCGATGCGCGCTGGCGGTGGTGCCGGTTACGGCGCGCACCGACTTCGTCGCGGTAGGGCGGTCCCAGGGATGGGCGCGGGCCGAGATGGCACGGCCCGAGGAGCTGGCGGGATTGCTGGCCCAGCCACCGAAAGGTGTGTCCCCGGTGGTGCCGGCGCCGATCCCCGTGGTGGTCGACCAGTCGCTGGTGGCGCACCCGACCGTGCTCATCGGCAGCGGCGATGTCGGAGTCGAGATCGAGATCGAGCCGGCGGCGCTGATCGGGGCGACCGGGGCCACGCTCGGCTGGTTGACGGCAAAATAGGTCACGACGAGGCGCATCGGTTTTATCGATGCCACAAGGCTTCTTTGACCGATACCGGGTCCATCGGCGGGAGAGTTTCTCCGTCGGGTGATTCACGCGACCGTAATGGCGGGGAAACTCGGTGGCAATGGGTTGGGCTCTACCGTGGGCCGTGACCGAGCAAGCGGTCGAGGTGGCGTGGGCGGTCGATCCGTCCCCGCTCGGCCAGTCCAGGACCCTTCGCCTGACGGAAAGGCACGGTGCCCCATGCAGAGACTCGAGCAGTGGCGTGGTGCGGGCAACGAGGAACGGTACGAGCTGGATCTCGTGATCCCGGCCCTCAACGAAGAGGCGCGGATCGGGGCGACCCTGGCCTCCATCGCCGAGGCGGCGTGCTCGGCGTCCTTGGACTTGAGGGTCACCGTGGTGGACAACGGCTGTGTCGACGCCACCGCCGAGGTGGTCGATACCCTGCGTGACGCCGAGGTCCCGGTGGGGATCATGAGCTGCCGCACCCGGGGCAAGGGAGCAGCGGTGCGAGCGGGCGTCGGTCGGACGACAGCCGCGTACGTGGGGTACTGCGACGCCGACCTCTCGACGCCGCCATCGACCATCGAGAGCGGGGTCGACCTGCTGCGCTGCGGGTGGGACGTGGTCGTGGGGTCGCGCCGGTGTGTCGGCGCGGGCTACGCGGTGCGCCAGATGCCGGTACGACGGCTCGGGAGCTTCGCGTTCCGCACCATGGCCCAACGGCTGAGCGGGCCGATCTCGGACACCCAGTGCGGTTTCAAACTGTTCCGCACCCCGGTCGCCAAGTCGCTGTTCGCGACCAGCAAGGTGAACGGGTTCGCTTTCGACGTCGAGGTGCTGGCCCACGCGCAGCGTCGGAACCTCCGGATCATCGAGCTGCCGGTCCTGTGGAGCGACCGCGCCGGCTCCTCGTTCCGCCCGATGGTCGACGGGGTGAACTCCTTCCGAGAGCTTCGTGCCGCTCGCCGTTCGCTCGACGAGTCGGCCGCACCCTGAGATGCACACCAAGCGGTCGTCGTCCTCGGTGCTGGTCATCACCAACTGGCGGGACCTTGCTCACCCCGACGCGGGCGGGGCCGAGCTCCTCTGCGACGAGCTGGCCCGGGGGTTCGGGCGCAACGGGTGGGACGTGGTCTTCCTCACTGCGGCGGTCGAGGGCGCACCGACCACGGAGGGGCGTGACGGGTACACGATCATCCGGCGGGGCGGACGCTACACCGTCTACCCGTGGGCGCTGGCGTGGATCCTGGTCCACCGCCGGGCCGTGCGGGCGGCGGTGGACTCGGAGAACGGCATCCCGTTCTTCTCCCCGTTGGTGCTGCCCCGGCGGACGCCGGTCCTCTTGCTGCTCCACCACGTGCACCAGGACCAGTTCGCCCAGTACTTCTCGCCCCTGGCCGCCGCCGTCGGGCGGGTACTCGAGCGGACCGGTTCGCGCCTGGTCTACCGGCACCGCACGGTGGTGGCGATCTCGCCGTCGACCCGAAGCGGGGCCCGGCGGCGGCTCGGGCTGCGGGGCGACATCGTGGTTGTGCCTCCCGGCTGCAACGCGGTGGTGAACCCCCCGGCCGGGCCCCGGCCCCGCTCGGTCAAGCCCCGGCTGGTGTGCGTCGGCCGGCTGGTCCCCCACAAGCGCACCGGGCTGGTGATCGGGGCCATGGCCCGGCTGGCCGAGCGCATCCCCGATCTCGAGCTGCACCTGGTGGGTGACGGGCCCGAACGGGTCCTGCTCCACCAGCAGGTCCGCCAGTTGCAGCTGGAGGACCGGGTGGTCCTCCACGGCGCCCTCGACGATGCCGACCGGGACGCGCTGATGGCCACCGCATGGATGACGGTCAACGCCTCGGAGCGCGAGGGCTGGGGGCTGTCGGTGGTGGAGGCCAACGCGCTGGGGGTGCCGGTGCTCGCCTACCGCCGCCCCGGGTTGCGCGACTCGATCCGCCACGGGGCGACCGGCTGGCTGATCGACGACGACGCCGACCTGGCCGACGAGATCGCCCGGGCCCTGGGGCAGCTCGCCGACCCCGAGTTCGCCGAGATGGTGGGGGAACGGGCCCGCCAGTGGGTCAGCCGCTTCACCTGGGAGGCGATGACCGACGGCATGCTCGACGTGCTGCTCGCCGAGGAGGGCCGGCTGGCCCACCTGCCCGGGGAGCGGCGGATCCCGACCGACCTGGCGACGGTGGTCACCGTGCCCAAGGAGCTGCTCGGTGCCGACACCCAGCCGGTCTTCCGGGGCACCGACCGGGTGCGCATGGAGGACGGCGGCCTGGTGGTGCTGCTGCGAGGGGCGGACACCCAGACCGCCCGGCTGGCCCTCCGCCGGGCCGGGTTCACCCCGGCGGTGATCGACCATCCTTCGGTTCGGGTGTCGGTGGCCCGGCCCGCCGACCACGTGTCGCCCGAAGGGGTCGAGGGATGGAGCTTGGGCAACGACCACTGGCGCGAGGACACGCTCGCGGGCTGATGACGTCGATCCTCGACGAGTCCACCTCCGTCGTCGATCAGCGGCGCGATCCGGCGCCGTCGGCCGCCGGGCTGTCGTGGAGCGCCCGGTGCCGTGGCGCGCTGGGTCGGCCGGCCGTCGTGGCCGTGCTGATCGGCGTGGCGGCCACCGCCCTGCGCCTGATCGCGGCGGGCCGCTCCTACGACATCTTCATCGACGAGGTGACCTACACCAAGGTGGCCGACAACCTGGCCCACGGCTCGGGGGTGGTGCTCTACGGGCAGCCCTTCTTCGTGCACCCCCCGGCGGCCTTCGGGTTGTTGGCCATGGTCATCGTGGTGTTCAACCTCCACGGCACCACCGAGCACCTGCTCTTCGACCTGCGTTCCCTCGACGCGGTGCTGGGCGGGCTCACCTGCGCCGCGACCTTCCTGCTGGTCCGCCGGGCCGGGGGGGCCAAGGTGGCGTTGCTGGCGGCGGCCCTGCTGGCGCTCGACCCGTTCGTGATCAGCTACGACAGCCGGGTCATGCTGGAGGCGCCTGCCCAGCTGGCCGCCGTCGCATCGGTGCTGGCCCTCGCCCGCGCCCTCGAGCGCGGCGCCGGTTCGAGCGCCCGCCGCCGCTGGCTGGTGGCCAGCGGACTGCTGGCGGCCTGCGTCCTGTGCACCAAGGAGACCTTCGGCCTGGTGATCGGGTTGCTGGTGGTCCTGCTGTGGGTCACCGGGTGGGTGGTGGCCCGCCGCGAGGCCGCGGCCGTGGCGGGGGTCGCGGTGGGCGGCTACCTGCTCAACGTGGTGCTGGCCGGGGCGACCGGCGGGTTCGCCGGATGGTGGGACGCCAACACCGAGGGACTCCAGCGCCTGATCGGCACCAAGAAGATCACCGGTTTCACCGCGCCGACCACCCATGTCACGTTGGTGTCGAGGGTGTTCGCCAACGCCTCGCAGTTCGGGGTCACCTACGCCGTGCTGGCCGCCGGGACGGTGTCCGCGGTGGTCCTCGTGTGGCGGCACCGGCGGGCCCGCTCGGCCGGCTCAGGTGACGAGCGCCCCGGGCGGGTGCGGGTCCTGCTCGGCCTGTGGGCGCTCAGCGGCGCCGCCTACCTGGCGTACGCCACCTTGTTCGGCTCCATCGAGGAGCAGATGTACTACATCGTGGTCCTGCCCGCCCTGGCCTGCCTGTGCCTGGTGGCGGCCCCGCTCGTGCGCCAGGGACGGCTCCTGCGCCGGGCGGCGGTGGTTGCCCTGCTGGTCGGGGCGCTGGTGGTCGACGGGACGGTGTGGCTCCACGTCCACTCCCGCCGCGACGACGAGTACCGGACGTTCCTGGCCTGGGAGTCCCGTCACGTCCGCCCCGACCGGGTGATCGCCGTGACCGAGGACACGGCGCAGTTCCTGCTCGGCCGGGCCGTGCTCGGCCAGTGGAACACCCCGGCCGAGCTGCGCCAGCACCGGGTGGGCTACGTGCTGCTCGCCACGTCGCTGGTGGCCCAGGGCTACGGCGACGCGTCGCCGTCCTTCGAGCGATTCGTCGAGCACCACGGCACCCTGGCCTTTGCGGCCGACGGGCCCTCGGACGGGAGCCTGCGGCTCTACGACGTGGCCCGCTACACCGGGGGTCGGTCGTGACCGCGGTCGACGAGCCGCTGGTAGCCGTGCCGACGGCGCCGGGATCGGCGGGGCGGGCGCGGCCCCGGTTGGCCAACGACTCGATCGTCGTGGTCGCGACGGGCGCCGTGTCGATCCTCAACTACGCCTACACCGTCGTGCTGCTCTGGCTGCTGCCGGCCCGGCTGTTCGCCCAGGTGGGCTCCCTTTCGGCCCTGCTGCTCATCTGCGGCACCATCGCCAGCGCGTCCATCCCCTGGGTGTTGACCCGCGAGGTGGTCATGTCGCGCGACGACCGGGCCCGACGCACCCGGGCGGTGACCTTCTGCGCCTGCGCCACCCTGGCGCAGGGGGTGGGAGGCGGCCTGGCCCTGTTCGTGCTGGCCCGGACCTACGCCGACAGCGGCGCCCTCGGAGCGGCCTTCGGGGCGGTGGTGATGATCTTCTCCGCCGCCACGGTGGTCGGGTACCTCCAGGGATCCGACCGGTTCCCGTTGATCGCGGTGCTGCGGATCGCCGAGGTGGTGGTCAAGATCGCCGCCGGGGTGGGTCTGGTGGCGGCGGGGGCCGGTGCGGGGGGCGCCATCGCCGGGTTCGCCCTGGGGGCGGGGGTGGTGACGGCCGTCGGGCTGGTGGTGATGGCGCCCGATCTGGGGTGGAGCTGGTCGGCGATCGCGGACCGCCAGCTGCTCAGCAGCGCCCGGGGCCTGTTCGCCATCCAGGCCGGGGTGGCGGTACTGGCCAGCCTCGACGTGGTGGTGGGCAGCCTGGTGCTCGGGGACCAGCCCCGGCTGGCCACCTACCAGGCCGCCATCATCCTGGGCCGCATCCCGGTGTTCCTCGGGACCGCGCTCTCGACGGTGGCGTTTCCCCGGCTGGTCCACGCACCGGACCGGGCGGTGGTCCCCATCCGCGACAGCCTGCACTTCTTCGTCCGGGTATGCCTGCCGGTCACCGCCATCACCGCCTCGCTGCCCACCGTCGTCACCGTGCACCTGTTTCCGGCCCGCTACGGCGACGTGGCCGGGGTGCTGCCCTACGCGGCGGCGGGCGGCCTGGTGATGGGGGCGGTCAACCTCACCACGACGTACTTCCAGGCGATCGGCCGGGTGCGCCGCACGGTGGAGGTGCTGGCCGGGGGGGTGGGCCTGGGCGCGCTGCTCGACGTCACCGCCCTGCACCTGGGGGGCGTGGTCGGCCTGGCGGTGGCCGTGGCCATCGGGGGGGCGATCGTGGCCGCGGCCATCGGGGTCGGGGTGCACCGGACCTGGCCGGGCAGCCTGCGCGGCTTGGCCGTCCAGCTGGTGGCGGTCGGGGCGGCCTGTGCGCCGCTGTGGCTCCTGCGGGGTCACCTGGTGCTGTGGGCACTGTGGGCGGTCGGCGTGGCGATGGCGGTGGCGGTGCGCACCCTGCTGGCGGCGGGGTCGAGCGGCGACTCCCCGGGCACCCGGCCCCGGGTGCTGCACCTGGGCTACGAGGACCCCCGTCGCTCGGGCGCCGGTGGCGGCTCGGTACGGACCCACGAGATCAACCGCCGGCTGGCGGCCGACTTCGACATCACGGTGGTCTGCGCCCGCTACCGGGGCAGCCGGCCCCGGTGCGAGGACGGCGTGCAGTACCGACACGTCGGGCTGCCCGGTGGCTACTTCAGCGAGCTGCTGGCCTACTTCGCCTGCATCCCGCTGGCCCTGGCCCGGCACCGCTCGGACCTCGTGGTGGAGGACTTCGGCGCCCCCTTCTCGTCGGTGGCGGTCCCCTGGCTCACCCGCCGACCGGTGGTGGGTGTGGTGCAGTGGCTGTTCGCGGCCGAGAAGTCCCGCCAGTACCACGTGCCCTTCAGCGCGGTGGAGCGACTGGGGGTGCGCTCGCACGACCGGCTGATCGCCGTGTCGGGCGAGCTGGGCCAAGTGCTCGCCCGTCGCAACCCCCGGGCCCTGGTGTCGGTGGTGGCCAACGGGCTCGACGAGGTCGCCTTCGAGCCGCCCCCGGCCACCGACCGCCGGGACTTCGCGTACCTGGGGCGGCTCGAGGTGGCCCAGAAGGGGCTCGACCTGCTGCTCGACGCCTACGCCCGCATCGCCGGCGACGTCGAGCAGGACCTGGTGCTCGGGGGCGACGGACCCGACCGCGACCAGCTCGAGGCGATGGTCGCCGAGCGCGGGCTGACCGGCCGGGTCCGCTTCGCCGGCCGGATCGCCGCCGACGCCCGCTTCGCATGGCTGGCCGCCGCCGACCTGGTGGTCATGCCCAGCCGCTACGAGACCTTCGGCATGGTGGCCGCCGAGGCCATGGCGATGCAGACCCCGGTGGTGGCCTTCGACATCCCCTGCCTGCGCGAGCTGGTCGACGGGGGGGTGGGGGTGCTGGTTCCGGCATACGACGTCGCCGCCTACGCCGAGGCGCTCCGCTCGTTGGCCCTCGACCCGGTCCGGCGCCGATCCCTGGGGCAACGGGGTCCGGCCCGGGTGACCCCGCTGCGATGGGCGACCATGGCCGAGCGCCAGGCGGCGATCTACCGCGAGGCCCTCGGCGCTTCGGACCTCCCGAGCCTGCCCCCCGGTCCCCCCCTGGCCCCGGCCGGATCCGACGCCGACGGGTCGGCGCCCGCCGCGCCCCCCGAACCCGCCGGTCCCGCCGAACCCGCCCGGGCCGCCGGACCGCCGACGGTGGTGGCGCTGCTGCGGTCCCGGTTCGCCGCCACGCCCGACGCCGTCGCGCTCGACGACGGGACCACCCCGTTGACCTACCGCCAGCTGGGCGAGGCGGCGATGAGGCTGTCGAGGGCGCTCGTCGACGGCGGAACGGTCCCGGGCGACCCGGTGGCGGTGGTCCTGCCCCGCTCGTCCCTCGCCATCGCCGCCATGATCGGGATCTGGGAGGCCGGGGCGCTCTACGTGCCGATCGATCCCTCGGCACCGTCGCGGCGGATCGACGAGCTGGCCGAGCAGGCTGGGGTGCGGGTGCTGGTCGCCGCGGAAGCGGTCGGGGCGGCGTACTGCGCCCGGTTGCCGCGCATCGACCCGGTGACGCCCACCGGGGACGCCGCACCGGCGGCGGGTCCGGCGCGCCGTCTTGAGGGGGACGCCCGGACCGGGGCGGACCCGGATCCCGAGGCCGGCGCCTACATCCTGTTCACCTCGGGCTCCTCGGGACGGCCCAAGGCGGTGCGGGTGCGCCACCGCAGCGTGGCCCACGTGCTCGAGTGGGTCCGGACCACCTTCAGCCCGGCCGAGCTGGCCCTGGCCTCGACCAGCGTGGCGCTCACCTTCGACCCCTTCGTCATCGAGGTGCTGGGCCCGCTGGTGACGGGGGGGACAGTACGGGTGGTCCCGCACGCCCTGTCGCTGGCGGACCTCGACGTCCCGGTCACGGTGCTGGTGAACACGCCCTCGGTGGTGGGCGAGCTGTACCGGGCGGGCCGGCTGCCCGACACCTTGAAGGTGGTCGTGACCGGGGGCGAGGCGCTCAGCGCGCAGCTGGCCGACGACCTCCTGCACCGGACCTCGGTCCGGCGGCTGGTGCACACCTACGGCGCCACCGAGGCGACGGTCCTGTCGACCGCCCACGAGGTGACCCTGCCGGTGCGCGACCCGGTCGGCGTCGGGACCGCCCTGCCCGGGGTCGACGTGGCCCTGCTCGACGCCGAGGGCCGGCCGGTCGAGACCGGGGCGGTGGGCGAGATCTGGGTGGCCGGCCCCCAGGTCGCCGACGGCTACGTGGGCGACCCCGACGAGACGGCCGCCCGCTTCGTGCGCCGGCCGCTGCCCGGGGGCGGGGCGGCCTCCTCGTACCGGACGGGCGACCTGGGCCGCATCGACGACGGCGGTCAGCTGCACTTCTGCGGGAGGACCGACGCTCAGGTGAAGGTGCTGGGCCACCGGATCGAGCTCGAGGAGATCGAGGCCAAGCTGGCCCGCCACCCGGCGGTCGAACGGGCCATGGTCCGCCTGGTCGGCGAGGGGCCGGCGGCCCACCTGGCCGCCTTCGTGGTGCTCACCCCCGTGGCGTCGTCGCCCCCGGTCCCGCCGCCGGCGTCGCCAGCCGATCCGACGTCGTCGCTCAGCGACGGGGCGCTGCGCAGCTGGCTGGCCGAACGGCTGCCCGAGGTCATGGTCCCGGCGACCTACGTGACGCTGGATGCGCTCCCCATGACCGAGCACGGCAAGCTCGACCGGGGCGCCGGGTCCCCCCCGGCGGCCGGGGGACGCGCCGCGCGGCCCGACGATCCCAGCCCCCGGCCCGGCCCGGGCCCGGCGTCGCCCGAGCGGGTGACCGGCCGGGTGATCGAGCTGGCACGCCAGGTGCTGGGTTTGGAGGGACCGGTCGTCCCGGCCGACGATGTCCTCGACGACCTGGGGGCCACCTCCCTCGGCCTCTTCCGGTTGCTGAGCGCGATGGAGCTGACCTTCGGGTGCCGGCTGGCCATCGGCGGCGTGCTCGACGACACCACCGTGGCCGGGTTGTCGGCGCTGGCGACCGGCGCTCGCCCGGTTACCGCACCGGGCCGCCCGAATGGCCGGAGTGGTCCCGCCGTCCCGAGGGGGCCGCTCTTTTTGGTCCACGCCTACCTGGGCACCAGCATCCTCTACCGCCGGCTGGGGGCCGAGCTCGCCTCCGGGCGCCCCGTGGTGAGCATCCACGTCCACGACCTCGAGACCAGCGGGCTCGGCCGGACGTCCGTCGGCCAGATGGCTGACACGGCGACCGCGCAGATCAGGGCGGTGCGACCGCAGGGCCCCTACCTGGTGGGGGGCCACTCGGCTGGCGGGCTCATCGCCTACGAGGTGGCCCGCCGGCTGGTCGACCAGGGCGAGACCGTCCCGCTGGTGCTGCTGATCGACTCGCCGGCCGTCCGGTCGCGCATCCATTACCTGTGGGGCGAGCTGGTGCTCAACTGGCCCGACATCCGCCGGGCCTCGGCCCGCCAGCGTCTGGCCATGGTGCGCACCGTGATCTCGAGCCGGCTCAGCCACCACCGTCGGGCCGAGCCAACCGACCGGGTGGCGGGCACCATCGAGCGCTTCTACCGGGCCAACAACGTGGCGGTGAGCCGCTATGCCCCGCCGCCCTACGCCGGGGACCTGGCCGTGCTGTGGACCCGGCAGGGACGGCGGATGGCCTTTGGGAACCGGGCCCTGGGCTGGCGCCGGGTGGCCGGGGGCCAGGTCGAGACGGTGGAGATACCCGGCGCCCACAACACGATGTTCGAACCGGCCCAGGCCGCGGTGGTCGCACGACGGCTCGACGCCCTCATCGAGGCGCTGGGCCCCCTTAAGGGCGGAGAGGTCCGATGAGCTCCGAGCTCACCGGGTGCCCGGGGGGCCGTCGCACATCTGCACCCGCACCCCGGCGACGGAGGTGCTCGAGGCGCTGGCGACCGACAGGGACCGATCCCCGAGACCGCCGGGGAGCCCGAGCCGGCGCACTTGCCAGCGGCGCCGGGCAAAGGTGAGCTCGGCCCGGTCCCGGTCGACCAAGTCTGAGGCGTCCACCAGCGCCGGGTTGCCGGCGAGGCCCGCGCCGTCGGCCTTCAGCACCGCCTCCTTGGCCGTCCACAGATCGACGAAGACGTCCGCCTGCTGCTCGGGTCCGAGCTCCGTCAGTCGGGCCCGCTCGGGTTGGGCGAGGGCGGCCGGCACCGGCGGGTCCCCGGCCCGGCGCTCGAGGTCCACCCCGACCTCGTCGGGCGCCAGGGCGATCACCACCACCTCCTCGCTGGCGGCGACGCTGAACGCCAGGTCGGCGTCGGGCACCCGGGGCTTGCCGTGCTCGGTGCTGCCGCATCGGGCGCAGCGGCGCTCGACCACCAGGTCGCCGGCCGTGGTCCCGAGCGCCGCCGCGAGGACGGCGCGGGTGGCGGCCCGCCGGGCCACGAGCCGCCGCCGGGCGACCGGGCTGCGCAGCCGGTCGGCGTCGCGCCGATCCCGCGGGTCGACCAGGCGGTGCCACCGGGCCTGGTCGGCCTCGACCCCGGTCCCCGCCCCACCGCCGACCGCGGCCACCCGATCCATCTCACAGATCCAGACATCGATCCCGAGGGCCGGGCCGGGCGGTCCCGGGGCGGCGCTCACCCGAATGCGGCCCGTCGGGCGGCCGCGAGCTCGGCGAAGGAGGGGCCCGGAGCGTGCCGGGGACCCGAGGAGGCGACCAGCTGGGCCTCGTCCATCCACTCGACCAAGGTGAAGCCGAGCGTCGCCGCTCGCTGCAGGCTCAGCTGCAGGTCGGCCACCGTGCCATCGCCGGTGTTCTCGCCCCCGAGCGCCAGGTGGTCGGCGGTCGCCAGCGAGGCGAGGAAGTCCGCCGGGACGACGTTGGCCGGATCGGCGGTGTCCGGGGGCGCGTCGAGGTAGGTGGTGTAGGCGACGGTGTGCGCCGGCTCGGGCAGCGCCCCCAGCAGGTCGGTCCAGTCGAGGCCCTGGTTGAACTCGTCGAAGGGCAGGGTGAGCAGGCTGGCCACCTCCGCCGTGGCCACCCCGGGCCGCTCACCCCAGCCGGGCAGCAGCAGCACGACGGTGGTGTCGAAGTCGAGGTAGGTCACCCGGTCCAGCCACTGGGCGTAGCGGACCAGGGCGGCGTCGTAGCGGTCGAGGAATTGTGCCGCCTGGGCGGGGGTACCGGTCCCGGGTACCCACGGCGCGCTCGGGTCGTGGCCCGTCGGGCGGGTGGTGTAGCCCCAGTAGCAGTCCCCGTGGCCGTGGTAGGTGGCGCCGGGGTAGCGCAACTCGCCCAGGGGCCCGCCGCCCGCCCGCACCGCGTAGAGCTCGCCGGCGGAGAACAGCCGGCCCAGATACCGCAGGTAGGTGCCCTCGGCCGCCCGCACGGCGGAGTCACCTACCCCGTTGGCCACGTCGTTGCCCGAGCCGGGGGCGCCGGTGAAGGTGTCGCCGTACTGGTCGACGAACCGGGTGGTACCTCCCAGGGCGAACACCCACGACGGGGCGTACTGGAGACCGGGATCGAGGATCACCTCGAAGCCGGCGGCGACCGCTGCGGCCACTCGGTGCTGCAGCGAGCGGGCGTAGCGGGCGGAGAACCGCGAGGGTGCCGGTTCGGCCGACGACCACGCGGCGTCGAGGGTCACCGCGCCGACCCCGGCCCGCCGCTCGGCCCCGAAGTGCTGGCCCGAGACGCCCATCACCCCGAGGAGCGGGGCGCGGACCGTCCCACCGGCACCGGCAGCGATCGAGGTGCCAATCAGGCTGAGGACCGCGGCCGCCGCGAGCGGGGCGCGCCACGTGGTGGCCACCGGCATCGATCGGAGGGCAGCGAGACGACGTCCCAGAGCTGTTGGCTACCACACCGGCCTCGCCCGATCGACCCCCTCGCCGGCACGTTCATCGAGCGTTCTTCGACGCCCGGGCCCGTGCTCGGTAAGGTCGACCCCGCCTTGGGTAGGACCACGCCGTGCACCACGAGGGGGGACCGCCCAGGAGCCGACGATGAACGCCCTCGAACGGGCGGCCCGAAGGGTCGATGCGGCCCAGCAGCGCCATCTGGTGCCGGGCTTCGTCTTCGGCGTGATCAAGAAGTTCGGCGACGACAACGCGGGCAACCTGACCGTCCAGCTCACCTACTCGATGTTCGTTACCGTGTTCCCGCTGCTCCTCCTGTTGGTGACCATCCTCAGCGTCATCCTCGCCGGCGACGCCTCGGCCCGCCAGCGGGTGCTCAATTCGGCCTTCGGGGAGTTTCCCGTGGTCGGTCAGCAGCTGGCCCACAACGTCCACGCGATGAAGCGCAGCTCGGTCTTCGGTTTCGTGGTGGGCATCGCCGGTTTGATCTACGGCTCCACCGGGTTGGCCCAGTCCGGCCTGTTCGCCATGTCGCAGATCTGGAACATCCCCGGTGCCTCCCGGCCCAGCTACCTCAGCCGGATGGCGCGGAGCGGTCTGTTTCTCGTCGTCCTGGGGGTGGGGCTGGCCCTCACGACGGCACTCGCCGGAGTGGGCACCTTCGGGCGTCACAATTTCTGGCTGGGCGTGGGGGGAGAGGTGCTGGCGGCGCTGCTCAACGTGGGGCTCTACCTGGTGGCGTTCCGGGTGCTCACCCCCAAGCAGGTCCAGACCCGTTCGCTCGTGCCGGGGGCCATTGTCGGTGGGATCGCGTGGACCATCCTGCAGGCGTTGGGCGGGTACGTGGTGGGTCACGACCTGAAGGGTGCCAGCGCCCTGTACGGGATGTTCGGCCTGGTGCTCGGCCTGATGGCCTGGATCTATCTGGGCGCCGAGATCACGCTCTACGCGGCGGAGATCAACACGGTGCTCTTCCATCGCCTGTGGCCCCGGGCCATGGTCCAGCCGCCGCTGACCGAGGCCGACCAGCGGTCGACCGGGCTGCAGGCGACCGAGAACCAGCGCCGGCCCGAGCAGAAGGTCACCACGACGTTCCACGACCGCCCGATGGAGGAGGACGAGTACCGACAGCGGGGTTACGAGGCAGACGGGCAAGGGGCGGGCGTCACATTGGAGTCCCCGCAGAGATCGCCCTGATCTCCGGGCACGAGCAGGTGCAGTCCAGGGGGCGGCTCGGTCACGGTCACGTTGCCTCAGGTGACCTGGTCGCGTTGCCTCAGGCCACCTGCTCGGCGGCGGTGCGGTTGTCGGCCGGCTCTTCCTCGAGCAGTTCGACCACCGCGGCCTCGATCCGCTCGCGAACGTCGCGCCGGGCGATGTCCCGAGCGGCGCCCAGGTGTCCGAGGGCGCTCGCCACCGTCTCGCCCCCTTCGAAGCGGTCGAAGACCCTCGGGTCGATGTACGAGTTGCGGCAGACCGCCGGCGTGTTGCCGAGGTACTCCGACACTTCCCTCACCGCCTGGCGGGCCACGTGGCGTCGCCGGTTGACCGACAGCGGTGCCGGCCCGGTGCCGGCCGCGAGGTGTACCGCCGCCAGCACGGTGGCCGACCACGTGCGGAAGTCCTTGGCGCTGTACTCGCCGCCGGCCGCCTGGCGGATGTAGGTGTTCACGTCGGCCGAGCGCATGTCGACCCAGCGTTGGCCGGACTTGTAGGCGAACAGGTTGGCGTCGGCGCTCCGGCCCCGCTGGGCCTTCAGGAGCCGGACCACCTCGAGGGAGGCTGGATCGGAGATCGAGACGATCCGCTCGATCGACCCCTTGGCCGGGTAGTCGAAGATCACCTCGCCCTGGTGCAGGCGGACGTGCCGGCGCTGCAGGGTGGCGATGCCGAACGTCTCGTGCTCCTGGGCGTATTGCTCGCCTCCGATCCGGAAGAGGCCCAGGTCGAGCAGCCGGGTGGCGGCGGCCACCACCCGCGACTCGGTGACGCCGGTTCCGGCGAGGTCGCGCTCGACCGCGTCGCGCAGGCGGGGCAGTGCCCGCCCGAAGCTCACCACCTGCTCGAACTTCTGGTGGTCCCGCAGGACCCGCCACGCATCGTGGTAGCGGTACTGTCGTCGCCCCGCCTTGTCGGTGCCGACCGCTTGGATGTGGCCGTGGGGCCAGGGGCAGATCCACACGTCGTTCCACGCCGGCGGGATGGCAAGGGCGGTGATCCGGGCCAGGACGTCGGGGTCGGTGACCCGTCGGCCGTCGGGCCAGCGGTAGGAGAACCCGCGCCCGCGCCGGTCCCGGCGGATGCCCGGGGAGTGACAGTCGGACCGGCGGAGCCTCGGCACAGGCCGGGTCATGCCCGCGGGGCGCGCCTTCTACCCACGTCTCCCCTTCCGAGCCGTCGGGTTGACCGCGGTCGGGTTTCGAGCCGTCGGGTTCCGAGCCGGCGGGTTCCCAGCCGTCGGGCGGCTCGCGGGGGCGATTGGGGGCAACCGGGATTGGGTAGGGCTGCACCCATGGCCGTCGTCTCGACCGTTCACGCCCCGCACCGGCGCTGACCGCCCAGTCTCCGATGTCGAGCCCGAACGCCGAGCCCTCCTGCGCTCCGGCGGTGGAGGAGGTGGCCCAGCTGTTGGTGGCGCGTGGCTGGACCGCGGCCGCCGCCGAATCGCTCACCGGAGGGCTGTTGTGCAGCTCGCTCGCCCGCGGACCCGACGCCGCAGCGTGGTTCCGGGGTGGCCTGGTGGCGTACGCGAGTGACGTCAAGCACGGTGTGCTGGGGGTCCCCGAGGGCCCGGTCGTCAACGAGCCCGCCGCCCGGCACATGGCGCGAGGGATCGCGGCGATGCTGTCGGCCCACTGCGCGGTCGCCGTGACCGGAGCGGGCGGCCCGAACGGGCAGGACGGCGCCGAGCCGGGGACCGTGTGCTTTGCGTGGCGAATCGGCGACGACGAGCTTGCTCGGACCGAGCACTTCCCGGGTTCGGCCGAGGAGGTCTGCGCCCAGACGTGCCAGTTGGCCGTCGTCACCCTGCGCGACCTGCTGCGCGCTGTCCGATGAGCGCGCTCGGGGCCCGCCCACGACCATGACCCTCGACCCCGAGCACGCCCGACCGCCGGGCGCCGGAGCAACCGGCGAGGTCCCGTCGCCGCCGGTACTGAGCCTGCCGCCGGGAGCACAACGCGAGTTGGACGAGTCCGACGAGGCGCTCGGCGCCCTCGGGCGCCCGTTCAACCACCGGGCTCCGTTCTTCGTCGGGCTGACCGCCACCTTCGGCGTTGCCCTCGCCTACGAGATGTTCCGCGCCGTTGCCGACCTGTCGAGCGTGGTGATCATCATCGGTCTCTCGCTGTTCATCGCCATCGGGCTGGATCCGGTCATCAGGTTTCTGGTCGATCGCCGAATCCGGCGCGGGGTGGCGGTGGCCCTGGTCACGCTGGGCTTCGTGCTGGTCGTCGTCGGCTTCGTCCTGGCGGCCGTCTCGCCCCTCACCCACGAGATCCAGACCCTGGTGAAGAACTACCCCCGCTACCGGGCGAGTCTGCTGGCCGGAAAGGGCTGGGCCGGCGAGCTGGTCGTCAAGCTGCACCTGACGAGCTACCTGAAGGGCAAGCAGCTCCACGTCCCCATCGGGGGCGTCTTCGGGGCGGGCAAGGAGATCCTGTCGGTGGCCGTGGCGACGATCAGCATCGTCGCGCTCACCATCTTCTTCCTCATCGCGTTGCCCGGGGTCAAGAGGCTGTGGCTCGCGCTCGTCCCGCGCAGCCGTCGGGTCCGTACGGAGCTCCTGACCGACGAGGTGTTCGGCCGGGTGGGGGGATTCATGCTCGGCAACCTCCTCACCTCGGCGATCTCGGGCCTCGGGACCTACGTCTGGCTGGTCGCCTTCGGCGTTCCCTACGCCGTGCTGCTCGCCTTGGTCGTCGCGCTGTTCGACCTCATCCCGATGGTGGGATCGACCATCGCCGGCGTCATCGTCTCGGCCGTCGCGCTGACCAAGGGCCTGCCGGTCGCCATCGCCACCGTGGTCTTCTACGTCGTGTACCGCTACCTCGAGGACTACCTGCTCAATCCTCGGGTGATGAAGCACACGGTCAAGGTCTCGCCCGGGCTCACCATCATCGCCACCCTCATCGGGGGCTCGCTGCTCGGCTTGGTCGGGGCGCTCGTGGCGATCCCGGTGGCGGCGACGGTCCACTTGCTGCTCGACGAGGTGACCATTCCCCGACAGAACGAGCGCTGATCCTTGCTCGCGTCTTGCTCGGTCCACGTGTTGCTCGGCCCACGTCGAGACGTCCGCTGTGCACCACGCCACCAGCGCGTCGCAACGCGCTGGTGGCCCCGGTCGGCGCCCATTGGGGGGGGGTCTGGACGCACTGCTCCCCCGTCGGTATGGTCGGCGCAGCGGGTCGGTTTGGACAGGCAGGCCGGTTTGGACAGGCGGGCCGGCTCCGGACGACATCGGGCTCCGGGGGCCACCGGCACGAGGGCGCGCGAGGGCGGACCGGCGCGTGCCCCGTCCCCGCTAGACCGAATGGTGTCGTCGTAGACCGACTGGTGTCGTCGCCAAGATCTGGTCGTCAACGTCGGCGACCGAGGAAGTCGAAGACAGAGGCAGTCGAGCACACAGAGCGTCGAAGAGACAGAGGCAGTCGAGCTGACGGGAGAGAGGAGGCACGGTGTTCCACCGTCACGTTCACGAAGATCCCCCTGAGCCGTCCTCCGATCCGGGCCGGCCCGGGGTCAGGGTGTTGCACGGCGGGCTGGAGCTGAGCGCCGCGCTGCAGCGGGCCCGAGCATTCGAGCGCCGAGGGGCCGACGAGTACCAGCGCCGCCTCGAGCATTACGAGCGATGGCTCGATGAGCAGGAGGACCGCCTGGCGCCGGTGGTGCCGATAGAGCCCGGTGAGGTGACGAGCGACCACCGGTGAACCGTCGCCGCCGGCGGGGAGGCCATGGGTCCGGCCTCGGCCGGCGCCGTTTCCACGTGTCGCCGGCGGGTAGGGCCTTCGAATACCGATCGGATAGCTCGAGTTCGACGACGCGAGGACGGCGACCCATGGCCAACGATGCCTCCACTCGACCCTCGGACGCGCAGGTCCGCACGTGGCTGGAGGGCGAGCGAGCCCGGCTGACGGCGCTGCGCGGTGAGCTCACCGAGGACGTCGACGACGAGGGGACGGGCGAAGAGCTCTCCGCGGTCGACCAGCACCCGGCCGACACCGGCACCGACGTCGAGTCTCGGACCGGGTCCTGGTCCGTCCTCGAGCAGGTGAGCGCCGGGCTGGCGGCGGTCGACGACGCGTTCGAGCGCCTCGAGCGCGGGGTGTACGGCCGGTGCGCCATCTGCGGCGAGGCCATCGATCCTGAGCGCCTCGCCGCGCTGCCGGCCACCCGCTACTGCCTGCGGCATCAGCAGCAGGTCGACGAGGACCGCGGCCGCCCGTCGCCCTCCGGAACCACATCGCCCCGTCCGATCTGAGTAGGGCTGACTCGGGCTCGCGGGTCTCGACGGGTCCCGGGTGGGGCCGGCCCCGGGCCGGTCGTCGGGCGGTGCTTCGACCGGCGCCATGCCGGTGTCATGCCGGCTGGTGCCGCTTCCAGGCCATGTTGGTGCCGGCCCCATCGCGGCCGCTGTCGCTTCAGGCGGTGTTGGTGGCAGCTGGCGCCGGGCCTCCCGAACCCCCGGCGTAGACCTGGTGCCAGTTGCCGGTCGACGGTTGGGTGGCGCTCGCCGGCCCGAGAGCGACCACCCCGTAGAGGTTCAACATCACCCGGCGCAGGGTCGCACTCACCGTGGGGTCCGGTTCGGGCAGGACGTTGGGCGGGATGTAGGGGCAGTCGGTGAGGTTGCCCACCCAGCTGGCGTTGCCCGACGCGAAGACGCCGCCGCCGCCCGGCTCGGTGTACCAGGTGACGTCCGAGTGGTTGTTCCCCCGGTTGGGGACCACCGAATGGGCCACCACGTCGACGTTGTCCGGTCCGGGTGCCCCCGGCACGTAACGATCGAACTCCCCGACCACGACCCGCGGCAGCGACTGCCCGGCGCGTAGGCCGGTGCCGTCCAAGAGCCACGACGATGCGTCGCTGATCACCATGTCCGCCTCCGCCCCCACGTCCTGATAGGTGCTGCCGATGAGCAGGGACTCGGGCTGCGAGACCGGGGCCTGGGGCCAGTTGACCGTCACCAGCGCGTCGTCCACACCGAGGAAGGGGTCCTCGGAGGCGGACTTGTAACAGACCTGCCGACGGTTGGGCCCGAGCGCCGAGGGTTGGAACCGGATCTGGCGGTAGCTGGCATTGGCCCCGAGGAACGCCAGGTTCACACCGCCCGCGAGCCCGGCCGCGCCGGCCTGGCGCATCGGGGCCGACCAGTACTCGTCGTGGCCCAGGCTGACCAGCGCCCGGTGGTTGGCCAGCAGCTGGGGGCGGGTGTGCAGATCGACATCGGTCCAGTAGGTCACGTCGAGACCCAGCCGCTCGGCATCGAAGATCACCGGCAGCTCGTTGCCGACGAAGTCGGCCGCGCCCGATGCCCAGTCGTGGTCGTAGGGGCGGTCAAAGGACACGACCCGGGCCCGGTGGGCGTAGTCGCCGCTGCCGGGGGCATGGGTGAACGACAGGGAATTGCCGAAGTTGCCGTAGTACAGGCTGTAGCCACCCCAGCGGTTGTAGGCCTGCCAGGTCGTGACGCTGCTCTGGATCACCACCGCGGCGTGCGACGTGTCGTCGCGCACGCAGAGCGGTACGAACTGCTGCTCGGACCCGGCTCCCACCAGCTTGAGCAGGTACGCGCCCGGCGGCCATGTTCGACCGACGCGCACCTGGATCGAGGGTTGCCACTGGCATTCGACGGTGTTGGTCGGGGCCACCACGACCGGATCCGGCTGGGTCGTGCCGGGCACCTCGGCCGAGCGCCACACCAGCCGCCCGCCGACCCCTCGGTAGTACCCCATTCGGTAGGCCTCGACGTGGAACGTGGGCGCGGTGGTGTTCACGAAGAGCGTCACGGTGTCCCCGATCTTCGCGCTCACCTGACTGGCGAACCCCTCGATGTCACGGGGCACCGGGTCGCGGGTCACCCACCAGGGGTCACCCTGCTTGGCGTTCTCGGCGAGAATCGCCGCCGACACCGGGATGCTCACGCCGTCGATCTTGCGCAGCTTGGCGGAGGCGTGGCGGCCCTTGGGTCCCCGCCGAGCCCCGGCCGCGTCGAGCGCCGCCCCGGCGACGTGATCCAGGCCGCCACCGGCGGCAGCGGCACCGCCCACCAGGGTGAGGCCCTGGAGGAAGAGGCGGCGGTCGAACCGGACGAGCCGCTTGGAGCTGGGATCGCGGGCACCTGGTGGAGAAGAGCCGACGTGGCGGCGCTTGGTCATCGAGGCACCCCAGTCCCTCTTCTCGTCCGGGTTCCGAGCCGCCTCACCCCGTAGATCGAACCGGCTGCCACGAGAGGCACGTCAAGCCTACCGCTGGGCTGGGCGGCCGGCCGATACCCCGGGGTACCTCACGGCTGCTGCAGCGCCGGCTCAGGCTCGGCTGTCGGGGCGCCGAACGACGAGACCCGGCGGGCCGACCGGAGGGTGCCCGGAAGGGGGAGCCAGAGGCTCAAGAAACGGTAGGAGATCGACGCCGCCGCTGCTGTGGCAAGCGGGACGCCGCAGTCCCAGAGGCACAGCGGTAGCACGAGGTCGATCAGCCCGGCTCCTCCGAACGGTGCGGGCCGGCGGGTCACGACATAGCCGACTGCATAGGCGAAGACCAACGGACCCACCCCGATGCGGAAGTCGAACGCCTCGAACGCCGACCACAGCGCGAGAAGCTCTGCCACCCAGAAGAGTGACATGGCGAGGAATGGTCGTCCCAGCTCGCGCCGGTCGGTTGCCACGAGCCACAGGAGATTGACGCTCTGGAGGAGGGATCCGACCCGACCCAACCACCCGTCGGCGTCCGCAAGGCGTGTTCGCCAGCGGGCAACGGCCCAAATTGCCAACACCGCACCGACTGGTGGGGCAGTGGCCCACGGCCACACGAAGTCGAGCGGGGGAGGGTCGACGTTGCCGCGCAGGAGGATGACAACGGCGAGGACGAAGCAGCCGATTGCCATCGGGACATGTTCGAGCGCGTCCAGGGAGGCCACGCGAATTCTGATCTCGCGCCCTGAGCGACCGAGGGCGCTCAGGGCGTGGCGGTCCACGGTCGATCCGCCTCGCAGCAGCACCGGCGCGAAGCCGGCGCGCGAGGTGGCGCGCAGCACGCCGCGGGGCAGCTCGACTCCGTCTCCGGCCCTCGCCAGCCCGGCCCATGCCCGGCCGTAGGCCTCCATGCCCAACAGCACCGCCACCGCAACGAGGAGCAGCCATGGCCACTGCAGCCGGTCCATCCGCTTCCCGACGGGGGCAAATCCCGCTATCGCACAGGCCCCCACACTGCCGACGGCATAGAGGGTCACGGCGACGACGGTCATGGCGGTGATCCGGCCTCTCGAGCGTTCGAAGTCACCCATGATCGCCCGCCTTACCCACTGCCGCCCGGTCGGATCCATATCCGGCCGGAGTGCGGCCCGCGCCAGCCGTCGAATGGGCACGCACAAGGGCAAGAGAGCTGGACAACCCGTCGGCCGGGTGCTGGGATGGCTCCGATGCGCGATCGGCTTCCTCCACCCGACGTCTCGATGCGACGGGTCCGCGTCGAGGGCCGGCCCCGGGGCCGGCGGCCGTAGCTTGGACTCGTCCGCCGAGGATCACCGAGCCACCGGTCGGGCGCTGAGAGAGGCTCGGACCGCGGCGCCCTACGAGCTGGCCGCCGTGGTGAGCCGGGCCGTCGACGAGCTGGGCTGCTCCTCGGGCCTCGTCTACCTCGCCGATCTCCAGCAGCGGGTTCTTGTCCCGCTGGTCCCTCCGGTCGGCGCGCCGACCGGTGATCAGGTGGAGTTCCTTCCCGTGGACTCCACGATTGCCGGTCGGGTGTTCCAACACCTCGAGGTGCTCACCCAAGAGCTGCACGACGGGGCGCTACGGGTGTGGGTGCCCCTGCTCGACGGCACCGATCGACTGGGGGTGATGGCGGCGACCGTAGCTACGGGCGGCGAGCTCCGGTCGCTGATGGCGGGGCTGGAGGACCTGGCGTGGGTGCTGTCCGAGCTGGTCGTGAGCAAGTCGCGCTACGGCGACGCGCTGGTGAGGCTCCGCCGGCAGGGCGAGATGGGGCTGGCGGCCGAGATGCAATGGGCACTCCTGCCCCCGCTCACCTTCGCCGGACGCGAAGTGGCAGTCGCCGGTGCGCTCGAGCCGGCGTACGCGATCGCCGGCGACACGGTCGACTACGCGGTCAACCAGGGCCAGACCTGCGTGGCCATCTTCGACGGGATGGGCCATGGGTTGACCGCGGCCCAGTTGGCCGTGGTGGCCGTCTCGGCCTACCGCAATGCCCGGCGCGCCGACGCGCCGCTGGCAGCGACCTGCGAGGTCATCGACGGGGCGGTCGACGCGGCGTTCGACGGTGCGGCATTCACGACCGGCGTGCTGGCGCATCTCGACACCACCACCGGCCTGTTCGAATGGGTCAACGCCGGCCATCCGGAGCCTTTGCTGTTCCGCCGCGGGCGGTTGATACGGCCATTGCAGGTCGCCCCGGCGCTGCCCTTCGGACTGTGGGCGCTCAGGCCCGACGCCCACCTCGAGGTCGGCAGGGAACCGCTCGAGACGGGCGACCTGGTGCTCTTCTACTCCGACGGGGTGGTCGAGGCCCGGTCGCCCGCCGGGGAGTACTTCGGCCGGGACCGGCTGACCGATCTGGTCGTCCGGAATCTCGCCGGCGGGCTACCGGCGTCCGAGCTGATGCGCAGGGTCGTCCGAGCGCTGCTCGAGCACCAAGGGGGGCAGCTCGACGACGACGCCACCCTTTTGGCCCTCGAATGGCGAACCGAGCGGCCGGCTTGACCCCGGATCCCCGAGGCGTCAGGCGGCGCTGCTCGGGTCGCGCCCCATAAAGGCGGCGAAGCGGTCCCAGTCGTCGGCGCCGACCGGCGCCTCGACCTCCGCCCCGTAGGGAGATCCCGGCTCGACCATGTCGCGGTACTCGGGCTTCAACATCGACCGGGCACCGTCGAGCGCGCTGCGTGCCAGCTCGGGGTCGAGTCGGTCCAGCTGGCCGGTGGCGCGAGCCAGGTCCCACGCATGGGCAGCCAGCTCCGCCAGGTACATGTCGACGAGGATGGCTCCGGCGTACTGCTCGCCCCACGGCATGGTCGTGGTGGCCGAAAGCCGGTCATCGTCGGCCCACGCCGACGCCGCGTCGTGGCCGGCACGGCGCAACTCGCCCGGAGCGTCGGACAGCTCGAAGTGGGGGAATTCGGTGTTCGGTACCGGCTCGCCGCGGCCCAGCGCGACCGCACGGTGGCCGGCGCCGACCAGATGGTCGACGAGGGTACCCACGTCGAACTGACGGCACGGCGTCGGGCCGCCCAGCTGGTCGGGGCGTACGCCGGCGACGATGGCGGCAGCGTGGTCGTACGAGCGGACCAGGGCGGTGCGGCGGTCGGGGTCGGTCATGGTGCCTCCTGCGCGACGTCGGTTCGGTCACGGGCGGTCGGGTGGGTCCCGCCGGCCCTGAATCTACGCCTCGGGGGCCCCGGAGCGGTCGCCGGTGATGCGCGAGCCGAGCCGCCGGGCGGCGTCTCACCTAGGATCCCGGGCCATGGACGTCACCGCGTACCGAGCTTCGGCCTCTCTCGTGATCGCCGCGCCGCCGGAGAAGGTCTACGAGTTCATCGCCGACATGCCGAGGGTGGGTGAGATCAGCCCGGTGTGCACCGGGGGCACCTGGGAGAGCGACCAGCGAGGAGTCGGCGCGACGTTCGTGGGCTCCAACACCGTCCGGGATCGGACCTGGCAGGCCCGGATGAGGGTCACGGTGGCCGACGCGCCTCGCGAGTTCGCGTGGGAGAACATCGGCAGCTCCACGGAGCCGGTCGCCGACGACGCGCCGGCCGCGTCCCGCTGGAGCTACCGCTTCGCCCCGGTCGGGGGCGGCACGGAGGTCACCGAGTCGTGGATGATGTTCGACAACCCCGGTCTCGCCGGCATCTCGCCGGAGCAGCTCGAGAAGGCGTCCACGCGGAACCGGTCGGGCATGGAGGAGACGTTGGCGAGGCTGAAGCAGTTGCTTGAGGCGGGTATGGCCTGAGCTGGTAGCCGACGGGGACCCGCGCCGTGTCGATCTCGACCGCCTTCTCCTCCCTCAAGATCCGCAACTACCGGCGGTACTTCGCCGGCCAGGTCCTGTCGCTGTGCGGGACGTGGGCGCAGACCATCGGCCTGGGCTGGCTGGTCCTGCGGTTGTCACACAACAGCGGTGTCGCGGTCGGTCTGGCCACCGCGCTCCAGTTCGTGCCCGTCCTCTTGTTCGGGCTGTGGGCCGGGCTCCTCGCCGATCGGTTCGACAAGCGGCGGTTCATCATCGGGACGCAGGTCTCCCTGGCCTCGATCGCCGCGCTTCTTGCGGTCGTGGACCTGACGGGGGTGGTCACCCTCTGGATGGTCTACGTGTTCGCCTTCGTATTCGGGATGGCGACCGCGGCGGACACCCCGGCCCGCCTGTCGTTCGTGGTCGAGATGGTCGGCCCCCGGGACCTGCCCAACGCCCTGGGCCTCAACAGCGCGGTGGTCAACGCCGGGCGGATCATCGGGCCGGCGATTGCCGGCATCGTCATCGCAGCCGGGGGTACCGGATTCTGCTTCGTGGTCAACGCCGTCTCCTACGTCGGGACGATCGCCGCCGTGAGCTCGATGCGGCGGGGAGACCTCCGCCAGCCATCGCCGGTCGTGCGCGGTCGGGGACAGGTTCGAGCAGGCGTGCGCTACACCTGGCGCATGCCGCTCCTGCGGTCCAACATCCTGCTCCTCGGCCTGGTCAGCGTGGTCGCCTTCAACTTTCCGGTCATCCTGCCGCTGCTGGCCAAGCTGACATTCCGGGGCGACGCCAGCACCTACAGCCTGATGGCCTCCGCGATGGGCATCGGGGCGTTGGTCAGCGCCCTCGTGATCGCCTCGATCCGACGACCCCACGGGCGACGTCTGGCGATCGCCGTCCTCGGGCTCGGGCTGGCCATGTGCCTCGGGGCCATGGCCCCCACCCTGACCACCTTCCTCCTCCTCATGCCACTGATCGGGGCCGGGCAGGTGGTCGCCGCCTCGACGTCGAACGCCATGATCCAACTCGACTCGGACCCCGCGATGCGGGGCCGGGTGACCGCCATCTTCTCGTTGGCGAGTCAGGGCCTCACGCCGGCCGGCAGCCTTCTGTGCGGGGTCGTCGCCCAGGCGGCCGGCGCCCGGTGGGGAATGGCCATGGGGGGCATCGGTGCGCTGCTCGCGGTGGGCATCTTCGGACTGCCGCTGCTACGCAACCGGGGGCCCGAGACGGACAAGCTCCCCGGCGCCGAGGCTGAGGTCGCCGTGCAGCCGATGGCCGAACCAGGGCCACCGCCGGGAGCTTCGGCGCTGCCCGGCTAATCCCGGCGCGAACTGGGTAGGGCACTAGCGGCTGCAACGCCGCACTGTCGACGCCCGAGCACAGGAGGCACCGCCCGGTGGGGGACGAAGAAGGCGACCCGTCGTTCCCCCCCCACGTCCTGCGTGAGTACTCCCTGCTCGCCGATGGGGAGCGCGCCGTCCTCGTCGGCCCGCTGGGGGACTTCGCGTGGATGTGCGTCCCCCGCTGGGACTCGGACGCGGTCTTCTCGTCACTGGTGGGCGGCAGCGGCGTCTACGCCGTCACGCCCACCGACCGTCACTTCGTATGGGGCGGCTATTACGAGGACCGCTCGCTCATCTGGCGGAGCCGCTGGGTCACCACGGACGGGGTCGTCGAGTGCCGCGAAGCCCTCGCCTTCCCCGGTGACCCGCAGACGGCGGTCGTGCTGCGCCGGGTCACCGCGGTGCGGGGGCCGGCCCGGGTAACCGCCCTGCTCGACCCGCGGGCGCAGTTCGGGCGCCGGGGAATGGACCACGTCGAGCACGCTGGAGGCACCTGGACCGCCCGCACCGGCCACCTCAGGCTGCGGTGGTCGGGTGCCGGGGGGGCGAAGAGGACTCGGCGGGGCGCGTTGGTGAGCGAGCTGGAGGTGCCCGAAGGGGGGCACCACGACTTGGTGCTCGAGCTCTCCGAGCAGCCGCTACCGGACGCGATGGACCCCGCGGCGGCCTGGGAGGCCACCGAAGCGGCGTGGCGGCGGACGATCCCCGGTTTCGACGAGACGCTCGGTACCAGGGACGCCCGCCATGCGTACGCGGTGTTGCGGGGCCTCACCAGGCCCGGAGGCGGGATGGTGGCGGCGGCCACGACGAGCCTGCCGGAGCGGTCCGACGCCGGGCGAAACTACGATTACCGCTACGCGTGGATCCGCGACCAGTGCTACGCCGGCCAGGCGGTGGCGGTGACCGAGGCGACCCCGTTGCTCGACGACGCGGTGGGGTTCGTCGCCTCGCGCCTGCTCGACGACGGACCCGGATTGCGCCCCGCGTACCGGATCGACGGGGGAGAGGTGCCCGACGAACGAAGCCTCCCTCACCTCACCGGGTATCCCGGGGGGAGCGACAAGGTGGGCAACTGGGTCAATCGCCAGTTCCAGCTGGACTCGTTCGGCGAAGCGCTCCTCTTGTTCGGCACCGCCGGGCGCCATGACCACCTCGACTCGGAGCACTGGCGGGCAGTGGAGGCGGCGGTGGGGGCGATCGAGTCCCGGTGGCGAGAGCCCGACGCCGGGATCTGGGAGATCGACGACCAGCGCTGGGCCCACTCGAGGTTGATGTGCGTGGCCGGCTTGCGAGCGGTGGCCGCCCACGCGTCGGCCGCCCAGGCGGGCCCGTGGAGCACCCTGGCCGATGCCATCGCAGCCGACGCGGCGAGCGACTGCCTGCACCCGACCGGCCGGTGGCAGCGGTCTCCGGCCGACCCCCGGGTGGACGCGGCGTTGCTGCTGGCGGCCCTGCGGGGAGCGGTGCCCGCCGGCGATCCGCGCAGCGTCGCCACACTCGGGGCGGTGGAGTCCGAGCTCGGTCGAGAGGGCTACGTGTACCGGTACCGCCACGACGATCGGCCGCTCGGGGACACCGAGGGAGCCTTCTTGCTCTGCGGGTTCCTCATGGCCCTGAGCCTCCACCAGCAGCACCGCCAGGCCGACGCCATCGGCTGGTTCGAGCGGAACCGCTCGGCCTGCGGGCCGTCGGGACTGTTCACCGAGGAGTTCGACGTGCGCCAGCGCCAGCTACGGGGCAACCTCCCCCAGGCCTTCGTGCACGCCCTGCTGCTCGAGTCGGCCACCCGCCTGGCGCGACCCTGGGAGGCGGCGTGAGCACCCACGCCTCGCGCCAACGATCACCGGGCCCCAGTCGACCCGAGACGCCAGGCAGAGAGGTCAGAGAGGAACGCACATGAACCAGGTGGTGGTGGTCACCGGGGCGAGCGCGGGCATCGGGCGCGCCGTCGCCGAGGGATTCGGGGCCCGCGGTGCCAGCGTCGGCCTGCTGGCACGCGGTCAGGCCGGGCTGGACGGTGCGGTGGCGGACATCGAGCAGGCAGGTGGAAGGGCGCTGGCCGTGCCCACCGACGTCGCCGACCACGCCCAGGTCGCCCGGGCCGCCGCCTCGGTGGTCGAGGCCTTCGGGTCGATCGACGTCTGGGTCAATGTGGCCTTCACCTCGGTGTTCGCCCCCTTCTGGGAGATCGAGCCGGACGAGTTCAGGCGGGTGACCGAGGTCGCCTACCTCGGGTATGTCCACGGTACCCGGGTCGCCCTCGACCACATGCGACCCCGCAACGCGGGGACCATCGTCCAGGTTGGCTCCGCGCTCGGCGATCGGAGCATCCCCCTGCAGTCGGCGTACTGCGGCGCCAAGCACGCCGTCAACGGGTTCACCTCGTCGCTGCGGACCGAGCTCATGGCCGAGGGGAGCGCTATCCGGGTGACCGTCGTGCAGATGCCGGCGGTCAACACGCCCCAGTTCTCGTGGGTGCGCAGCCGCCTTCCCCGTCACCCCCAGCCGGTCCCGCCCATCTACCAGCCCGAGGTGGCGGCCCGCGGCGTCCTGCACGCGGCCGACCATCCCGAGCGCAAGCAGTACTGGGTTGGCGGCAGCACCGCCGCCACGATCATCGCCAACAAGCTGGCGGCGCCGCTCCTCGACCGCTACCTGGCCCGGACCGGCTATCGGTCTCAGCAGACCGCCGACGAGGCCAGCCCGGACCGGCCGGACAACCTGTGGGAGCCGGTCGACGGGAGTGGCGGCCACGACCATGGGGCGCACGGCGTCTTCGACGGGCGAGCCCACCGCCGCAGCGTCGAGCTCTGGGCGTCGCAGCACGCCCGCCCACTGGCCGGGGCGACCCTCGCCGGCGTGACCACGCTGGTCGGGCGGGCCGCGGTGGGCCGCCGTCGCCAGTGAGGACCGCCGGCGCGATCCGGGTGGCCGGCGCGATCCGGGCCGGCCTGGGCCTCCTGGAGGTACTGGCTCCGGGGCGCGCCGGCCGGATCATGGGAGTACGCCTCGATCCGCCGACCCGACGGGTCGTGCGGGTGCTCGGTGCTCGACAGCTGCTGCAGGCGATCATGTCGGCATCCGAGCCGACGCCGGCGGTGCTGGCGCTCGGGGCCGAGGTCGATGCCCTCCACTCGGCCTCCATGGCGGCCGTCGCGTTGGCCAGCCGACGCTTGCGGCGGGCGGCTCTGGCCGAGTGCCTGGCGGCGGCGCTCTTCGCCGCCAGCGGTGTCCGAGGTGCGTCGCGCGCCGCGACTCGATGGCGCGGGGGCACGCGAAGCGGCCCGATCGGCGCTCTGGCCGGGCGCCGGGACCGCTGGGCTGCCGGAGCGGCGCGGTGGTTGGTGCCGCGCTACCAGCCGGTTGCGGCGATGACCGGAGCGTTCAAGTGCTGGCCCGCCATGGAGCCCTCGTTCGGCGCATCCCCGTAGGGAAAGACCGACCCACTGGCCGAGGCGACCCAGTACCCGCCCCCGTCGGCGGTCGTGAAGATGGCGGTCGCCGGATCCAGCCCCCCTACGGTTCCCACAGGGCCGCCCAACTTCGTTGCGTCGCCGAAGGCGGCGACCGCGCCGTTGGCGTAGAGGAGCCAGTAGCCGCCCCCGTCAGCCGTCCGGACCGCCGAGGTGACCGGCTCGGCCTGCTGACCGGGTGCGCCGTAGTACGGGGCGTCGCCGAAGTTGTACACGTTGCCGGTAGCCGTCACCAGCCAGTAGCCGTCGCCACTGGCGTCGGGCAGGACGGACACCGCGGCGCCGGCACACCCACCGATCCCCGGACACGACCCGGCGAATTTCGCGTCGCCGAACGCGAACACGCCGCCGTCGGCGGCCACCATGAAGTAGCCGCCGCCGTCGGTCGAGGGCACCATTCCCACGATGGGGGCATCCAGGGCCCGGCGAGCGCCCACGGTCCCGGCGGGGGAGATGCCGACCCCCGGGATCGATCCGAAGAACCCCGAGTCGCCGAAGGCGAAGATGCCCCCGTCGCTGGCGACCAGCCAGTAGCCAGCTCGATCAGCAGTGGGGGTGATGCCCACCACGGGCCGCTGCAGGCTCATCGAGCCGGTGGAGCCGAAGAATTGCGCCGACCCGAAGGTGAAGATGCCGCCATCACCACCGACGAGCCAGTAGCCATGGGCGCCAGGTGCGGCTGGCGTGGTCGGAGGCGGCGTGGCCGGAGGCGGGGTGGTCGGAGGCGGCGAGATCGGGGGTGCCGGGGTCGGAGGAGCCGGTGTCCCGGTCACGGTGAAGCTCGCGCTGAGCGCGTTGTTCGCCATGTCGGACTCGGGGAAGTAGGGGACGTCATTCGTCCACGCCTCGAGGGTGTGGGTTCCGGCGGTCGCGATCCACGTGCCCACGTACTGGGTCGGACCGTCGTCGGAGGTGACCGTGGTGACGGCGCCGGCGGCCAACGGAGCGGTGGCGTCGTTCCAGACCACCTTCACACCGTCGACGAAGAACGCCGTGCCGAATCCGGCCGGCGTACCGGCGCCGAGGTTCTCGACCGTCGCCGAAAAGGTGACCGCCTGCCCCACGGTCGGATTGCTCGGGCTCTCCGTGAGCGAGGTCAGGACCAGGTCGGGCAGGGTCACCGGTGGTGGAGGAGGTGCCGACGGGGCGATCACGGTGAGTGCCGTCGACGCACTCGACGGCAGAAAGTTGCCGCTGCCGCCGTAGCTTGCCTGCACCGTATCGGCGCCGAGCGGAGTGGTCGTGGCGGCGCAGGTGGCGACGCCGGCCACCAACGGGGCCGAGCACAGCGCCAGGACACCGTCGGTGCTGAACGTTACGGTCCCGTCGGGCACAATGCCGAGCACGTCGGTGTTCGACACCGTGGCCGAGTACGTGACCGGGCTACCGTCGACCGGGGTGCTCGGGGTGGCAGTCGGCAGGGTCACCGTCGAGTCCTGCTCGACGAACATCGTGGTTCCGATGGTGTTCTCGTCGAACAGGTCCTGGTACGCGGTGAACGTGGCATACAGCGCATCGACCCCGACGGGAAGCGCGGTGGTCTCGCACTGGGCCTGGTCGAACTCCAGCTCCGGAGCGCAGTAGACGGTCCCCGTCCCGTCGGGGCCCGAGCTGAAGATGATCTGGTCGCCGCTGGGCGCCGATGTCGGGCTCGCGGTGACCACCAGGGTGAACTCGACCTGGCTGCCGAAGGGGACCGTTGGCGTGCCGGTCGGGGTCAACTCGTCGAGCGTCAACACGGTGGGTTCCCGGGGACCGCTCAGGGCCGAAGCGCCGGTCACCGGGAGGACGGCCAGTACCACGCACGAACCGACAACGACGCCTAGGGCGCGGATCCAACTTCGCATGGGTGACCGAGCTCCCCTCGTGCGGCGACAGACCACACTCCTCGTGTGGCGACAGGCCACCCTCAATGAGACCGGAGAGCCGATCCTGAGACGCGCTCGATCGCTGCTCCCAAAAGTGACTGCCTCGGGCTCGTCACATCGCATGAGGGTGACGTAGATCGCCTACCGAACCGGCCACCCTGGCGTTGCCAAATTGCTGCAATCGGAGGAGGACCCGATCAGTCGGCACCACAGAACGGATGCCTCCGGTTCGCCCGGCCCGGTCGGGCCACCCGCCGAACGCTCAGCGCAAGCCGGCGAAGAGGTCCTCCTCGGGCACGGGTGCCCCGGTGCGGTCCTGGACCCGGATGAACGCCTCGGTGCCGAAGACGTTGGCGAACACGTCCGTCGGCAGGCGAAGCAGCCCCCACTCGTCCAGCTGGCTGGCGTGGGCGGTCAACGCCGCCTGCTTGCGAGCTGCCCACCGGGTTGCGTCCACGGTGGTGGTGACCTGCTTCTCCATCTCCTCCATCGCTTTGGCGATCTCGGGGTCGACCTGGCGCTGATCGGGGACCGGCATCTCCACCCCGGCTGCCTCCATCTGCTCGCGCATCTTCTCCCAGTCCCGGCGGCGGTGGGCGATGAAGTAGAGCTTGGCCGGGATGCCGGTCCGCTCGGTCGCCTCGACGGTGATCCGGTGGGCCTGGCGGTGATCGGGGTGGTTGTAGCCACCGAGGTCGTGGTACGTGACGACGACGTCGGGCCGGTACTGCTCGAAGAGTGCCACCAGGCGCCCCACCGATTCGTCGAGGGGGATGTTGCAGAACACGTCTGTCCGGTCCTTGAAGTCCCAATCGGCCATTCCCGAGTCGTGGTACCCGAGCTTCTCGAGGTGGGTGACGCCCAGGTGGTCGCACGCCACCTTCAGCTCGCCCAGGCGGGTCTGGGCCACCCGCTGGGCGTCGTGGCCCGCCTCGCCTGGCTTGAGGTGCCCGGGCCCGTCGCCGTACTCGCCGTTGGTGCAGGTCACGAGCACGGTCTGGAGGCCTTCGTCCCCATAGCGGGCCAGGATGCCTCCGGTGCTCGACGACTCGTCGTCGGGATGGGCGTGGACTGCCATGAGGGTCAGCCGATCGTCGGTGCGCATCCACCCATCCTGCCGGTTGGGTGGCCCTGCGGTCACGACGAGCTCGGTTGCCCAGGTCAGCGTCCCTGCAGCGGTGCTCAGTCCGAGAAATGCGTCCTCGGGCGGTCCAGGAGCGTGCCGTCGAGCACGACGTCCACCTTCTCGTTGTAGAAGGCCACCAGCCCGGCGATGGGGAGCAGTTGGCGGGTGGGGAAGTCGTAGGCCCACGCCAGGTCCGGGTACGTGGTGTCCCCGACGTGCGCCGACCAGTAGGCGCTGGTGGTGCCCTTGTACGGGCACGAGGTCACGGTGCCGGAGGCCTCGAGGTGCTCGAAGTGCACCTCGGTGCGGTTCACGTAGTAGCGGGTCGGGAGCCCGGTCTCGAAGACCATCACCGGTGAGGCCGACTCGGCCAGCACGGCCCCGTCGAGCTCGATCCGCACCGTGCGGGTGGAGCGCAGCGCGTCGACACGAGCGTACGGATTGCGCGGGTGGACGAAGACCTCCTCGTCCTCCTCGTACCAGGCGTCCAGGGCCCCCCAGTCGAAGCGGACCATTCCCGCCAGCCCGTCGATGGCGTCGTCGGTGAAGCACCGGACGGCGCCGGGCCGGGTGACGTCGCCGACCCGCAGCCCGAACACCCGGGCCGTCCCTCGGTGGAGGTGCTGGTCGTGCTGCTCGTCGACCAGCAGATCGGCGACCACGTCGTCCAACGGGACGTAGTACTGGGGGTAGTTCGCCCACTCCCACACGTAGAGGGCTCGGGTGGTGTCGAACACCGTGTGGCCGGCGACCACCGCCCTGATCCGGCGGGGCACCGGCTCGATGTGGTCGACCGGGACGATGGCCCTCGGGTAGTCGTCCATCGGGATCCTCCGTCCGTCGGAGCCGTCGTCGACCCAACCTAGAGCGTGGTGCGCGGGCGATCCAGGGCGCCCGGCGCGCCTGGGACCGCCGATCGACTCGCTGTCGATCACGGTTCGTCGTCGTTCAGGACGCTGCTGAACCGGCGGATCAGCTGTGCGTAGGCACGTCCGGCCACCGCGGCGGGGGTCATCTGGGAGGCCAGGCCCAACAACCGGCCCGTCGGCCGGTTGGTCCGCTCGGAGGCCGCCATGCGCGAGACCAGTCGGAGCCGGCGGGCTCGACTCCGCTCGTAGCGCCGGAGGCGCTCAACCGGGTCGACCCCCAGATCGAGGGCCCGGACGAGCAACCAGGCATCCTCGAACGCCTGGTTGGCCCCTTGGGCCTGGGAGGGAGGGAAGACATGGGCGGCATCGCCCAGCAGGGTCACCGGCCCGGCGCCCCATTGGTCCCTCACCTCGTGCACCACGTGGGGGAAGAACCCGATCGCCTCGTCGGAGATCGCCCCCAGGAGCGCGTTGACCGGTGGCGCATACCCCGAGAACCGATCGCGCAGCCAGTCCGCCGGCCGGTCGATCGGCGGGTCCTGAGGGGACCAACGAACGTCGAACCACCATTGCAGCAGCCCGCCACCGGCCGGCATCAGTCCCACCAGCCCGGCTTCGCCGACCACCAGGCGCCCGGTGGTGCCACCGGCCACCTCCGGCAGTACCGGCGAGAGGCCCTGCCAGGTGGCCCAGCCGCTGGGGGCGGCCGGGTTCGGGTCGAGGACGTCTCGACGCACGACCGACCGGTGGCCGTCGGCGCCCACCACGATCTGTGGTGCCAGCCGTTCCCCGGTGGCGAGCACCACCTCGACTCGAGCGCCGGTGACTTGGACCGAGTCGATCGCGGTGCTGTCGCGGACCACGCCGGCCGGCAGGTCGCCTCGCAGCCGTTCGAGAAGGTCGGCTCGGGGGATGGTCCGGATCGGTTGGCCAAAGCGCCGAGTCATCGGTCCGAAGTCAAAGCGCAGGAGGCGTTGTCCGTTGGCCCGAGTCAGCGCCAGGTCGCTGATCGCTGCCCCGAGGCCCCCCAGGCACACTCCGAGGCGGTCGAGCGCGGCGGCGCCGTTGCTGTAGATGGTGACGGCCCCACCGCCCTGGCCCGGATCGGCCAGCCGGTCGACGACCTCGACCTGATGGCCCCGGCCGATCAGCCCGAGTGCGGCTGCCAACCCACCCGGACCGGCACCGGCGACGAGAACCTCCATCTTCCCCCAGCCCCACCCCCCAGCAGCCGTGCGGCGTGGGCAGCGGCCATCTTGACACCAGGTTCGGGGCTGAGCGCTCCGAGCGGGCTCGGAGCCCGCCCGATCAGCGGGCGGCCCGCCCGACCAGGCGACGCACGCTCACCCGCCCACCGGTGCGCAGGACGGCGCGGCGGTAGACACGGGCGGCGAAGATGGCCATGGCGACCGTTCCGGCGACGGAGATCAGCGCCGAGGCAACGAACTCCCACCAGGTGACCTGGTTCAGGGCCACCAGCACGGGCATGCAAAACGGGGCGGTGGGCGGCAGGTAGGCCAGGACCTTGAACAGGAGGTCGGTGTCGCCCGAGGTCGCCACCGTGATGGAGAAGATGTAGCCCACCAGGACCGGGATGCTGAGCGGAAGGGCGAGCGTCTGCACCTGGTCCTGGCGCTCCCCGGTCGAGCCCGCGGCGGCGTACACCCAGCAGTAGAACCCGTACCCCAGCACCAGCCATAGCAGCTGGCACACCAGCACCAGGGGTGCGGTGCCGTGCAGCAGGTCGGATCCGACCGCCGCGCCGAGGGCGAGCGCGAACCCGACGACAATCGCCACCTGGCCCAGGGCCACCAGCCCGATGCCGAGCACCTTGCCGCCGAGCAGCTGGATCGGGCGCACGGTGGCCAGGAGCACTTCGACCACCCGGCTCGACTTCTCCTGCATGACGCCCATGAGGATCCAGGTGTCGTACTGGTTGAGGAGGAAGAACAACAGCACCAGCCCGATCACCGAGGTGGCCTTCACCGTGCCGGTCGAGCCCGACCGCAGGGAATGGACCGGCACCGGCCGGGCCGCCTGGAGCGTGCTCACTTGGGCGGGGCTGAGCCCGGCGGCGCGATACGCGGTGCGCACGCCGAGGTACTCGGCCGTGTCCTGGACCAGTGCGGGATCGGCGGGTGAGCTCTTCGAGCCCGCCGGCCGATCGAGCAGCATTTGGTCGGCATCGACGATGGCGAGGTCGACCCGGCCCGAGCGCAGGGCCGCTCGTGCCGCCTCGACCGAGCGCTGGGGCACGAACGTGACCGAGTCCTGGTTCCGCGCGCCCGCAGCCCGCACGAACTGTCGCGCTTGGAGGGAGAGACCGCCGACCACCCCGACCCGTTGGGTGGTCGGGCCGCCCCCGCTCTGGAGGGTCGGGATGACGATCGCGGCGGCGACGGCGACCAGCAGGACGAGGGTGCCGATCCGGAAGATGCGCCCCCGGATGCGTTCCCTGATCTCCCGCACGGCGACCATCCCGACGGCGCCCAGGGAGTCCTCTCTCGCCCGCCACCACCGGGCGCGCCGGTCGCTGCTGGCCGATCGCGAGCCCAGCCGCCGGGCCGGGCGACGAGCGTCGGCCGCCCGGTCGCCTTCGGATCGGCGCCTTCTCCGGGTCCGGGAGAGCCAGACCCGCAGGGCGAGGGCCACCGCGACGATGGGGGCGACGATGAAGGGCTTCACGCGAGGGCCTCCCGGAAGACCTCGGACAGCCGGCGTCGCTCGAAGGAGAATTCGGTGACCCGCCCCACCGCCATCGCGGCGCGAAGGACGTCGTCGCTGTCGACCGAGGTGGCCAGCGTCAGACGTACCGCCCCTGCGGTGGCCTCGGACACGGTTACCCCGCTCAGGTGGCGAGCCCACTCGGACCCTCGCTCACCCTCGATCCGGACCACCAGCCGCCGGGCTCCGCCGGTGGCGAGCTCGTCTACCGTTCCGGCCACGACGAGGCGGCCGTGGTCGATGATCGCCACCCGCTCACAGAGGTCCTCGACCTGGTCGAGCTGGTGGCTGCTGAACAGGACGCAGCATCCGGCCTGGGCCTGGTCGACCAGGACCTGGCCGATGGCATCGATGCCAGTCGGGTCGAGCCCCGACAGCGGCTCGTCGAGGACGAGGAGCTCTGGGCCGTGGACCAGCGCCGCCGTCAGCTGTACCCGTTGCTGGTTCCCGTGCGACAGCGTCTCGACCTTGGAGCGCTTGCGGTCGGCGATGTCCAGCCGTTCGAGCCAGGCGTCGGTGGCCGTTGCGGCGGCGGCCGCGCTGAGCCCGTGGAGCCGTCCCAGGTACTCGACCTGCTCGCCCACGAGCATGCCGGGGTACAGCCCGCGCTCCTCGGGCATGTAGCCGAAGCGACGTCGCTCGGCCTGGCCCACCGGCGCGCCGTTCCAACGGACGACGCCGGCATCGAGATCGGTGAGCCCGAAGATGGCCCGCATCGTCGTCGTCTTCCCCGCCCCGTTGGGCCCGAGGAAGCCCACCACCTGCCCGGCCGGCACCTCGAAGGAGAGGTCGTCGAGGGCGGTCAGCGTGCCGTAGGTGCGGCACAGCCCCTCGAGCTGCAGCGCTGCGACCATGGCCGCAGGCTATTGCGCCCGGGCCACCGGCTCCGGGGCATCCGGCGCCCCGGGCCACCGGCCACCGGCCCCCACTCGTTACGCCAGGTCCTCTCGGACCTGCTTGGCCCGCGCCGCCCCGATGGCCGTCTTCACGTCCTTCTGCTCCTCGGGCGGCGGGAGGACCGACGGCATGCCGAGGGAGTCGATCCACAGCTCGCGGCCCCAACCGGTGGTGTGGTAGAGGTGCTCGTCCTCGTCGCTCTGGACCTCTTCGAACGCCGCCTGCAGGGCCTTGCCCCGGTCGCCCTTCAACCGCTTGGCCGCCTCGCCGATCAGCTCCCAGTTGAGGTGGTCCTTGGTCTCGGCCAGGGTGACCGACTCGGCCGCCACCAGCTCGGCCGCCTCGGGCGGCCCGTCGGCCAGCGCCATCTCCATCGCCTTCACCAAGGAGGAGCCGGTGTGGCGCACCACCAGGCGCCCGGGGGTCTCGGTCGCCGGGTCGAGCGCGAACGCGGCGAAGACCTCCTCGAGCACCTCGACATGGTGGGTGGTTTGCTCGTGGTACTTCTCCCACTCCTCGCGCAGCTCGTCGTTCTGGACGCAGCGCAGCGCGGCCTCGTAGACCTGCACGCCGCCCTGCTCGGTCTCGAGGGCCTGGTACAACAGTTCGTGGAGCTGGTCGTCGTTCATCGGGACCCTTCAGTTGTGGATCGGCTCGGTCTGTGGACGGGCACTGTCGTTGGATCGGTCGGTCGTTGGATGGGCTCTCGCGCATCGGCGCTCTTGGCGGCGGCACGACGCTGGTCGTGTGGTGATCTCCCTACCCCGCGCCGGCGAAGCTAAGCCGAGCGACCCGGCTCGGCCGGATGGCCCTGCTCCTCGGCGGTCTGCGGTTCGGGGTCCTCGGTGGGCACGTCGGTGGGACCGGGTGCTTCGTCCGGCCACTCCGCCTCCTTGGGGTCCTCCCAGGTGGAGCTCATGCCGGGCCTGGCCCACGTCGGGGATGGGTCGCCGGAGGCCAACGACTCCCGGCGTGCTCGTCGACCGGCTTCGGCGGCTGGCCCGGAACGTCGGGTTCGAGCGGCTGGGGCCCCGGGGTGGGCGTCGGGTCCTGGGGCGGGGGAACGGTTGCGGTCGATCTCATGGCACTCCTCCTCGGTCGGTAATGGTCATGAGCGCCCGGCCGTGGCCCGGAGCCCCCGGTGAGCGCCGGTCACAAGACGGTCGGCGCACCGTGCCGCGAGGGCCATGATGGTGAGCGCCGGGTTGGCCGATCCCTGGGTCGGCAGCACGCTGCCGTCGGTCACGTAGAGGTTGGGCACGGCGAAGGTGCGCTGGTCGGCGTCGACGACCCCGTGCTCGGCGTCGGTCGCCATGCGGCACCCGCCGACCAGGTGGGCGAAGCGCTGGATGGTGATCACCTCTTCGGCCCCGGCCGCCCGCAGGACGTTCTCCATGACCGACTGGGCGGCCCGGACGAGCTTGCTGTCGTTGTCGGACTGGCTATAGGAGAACCGGGCCACGGCCAGCCCGTTGCGGTCGGTCTCGTCGGCCAGGGTGACGGCGTTGTCATAGTGGGGAAGGAACTCGCACAGGGCGCCGAGCGTCGCCCAGTGCACGTAGTCGCGCATGTACTCGCGCAGGACCTCGCCCCAGTGTCCTTGGGCGGCGACGTGCTCGGCCCAGGTGATGGGCAGCGGCGAGACGGTCTGGATGGAGAAGCCCCGCTTGTAGTCCTTGGTCGGGTCGGTCTCGTAGAACTCCTCGGAGCTCACCTCGGGCGGGGGCGCCTTGAACATGCGGACCTCGTCGGCGAAGCGACCGGCGGTCTGCGGCGCGCCCTGCACCATGAGGTAGTGGCCGACCTGGCCCTCGTCGTTGCACAGCCCGTCGGGGAACCGGTTCGAGGCGGACAGGAGCAGCAGGCGGGGCGTCTCGATGGAGTACCCGGCCACGGCCACCATCCGGGCCCGCTGGAACCGCTCCACCCCGTCTTTGAAGTAGGCGACGCCGGTGGCGAGCCCGTTGGCGTCGATCTCCACCCGGTAGACCATGCAGTTGGCCCGGACCTCGGCCCCTTGCGCCAGGGCGTCGGGGATGTGGGTGATGAGCGGGGACGCCTTCGCATTGACCTTGCAGCCCTGCAGGCAGAAGCCGCGGTAGATGCAGTGGGGCCGGTTGCCGAACCGGCCGTTGGCGATGGCGACCGGTCCGACCCGGGCGTCGATGCCGAGAGCGGCGGCGCCCCGCAAGAAGATCTCTCCGTTGCCGCCGACCGGCTGGGGACTGTAACGGTAGGAGTGGGGGTCACCCCAGGGCCAGTCCTGTCCCGACACCGGCAGCTCTTCCTCGATCGTCTCGTAGTAGGGCTTGAGCTCGCGGTAAGAGATCGGCCAGTCGGCGCCGACGCCGTCATGGGACTGGGTGGCGAAATCCGAGGGGTGCAGGCGCGGGGTGAATCCGGCGTAGTGGACCATTGACCCACCGACGCCGCGGCCCGAGTTGTTCGACCCGAGGGGGACCGGGTCGGCGCCGGCGATGACCCGGGGCTCGGTCCAGTACAGCCGGTGCGAGCCCGCCTCGTCGCTGACCCAGTCCGCGTCGGGGTCCCAGAACGGTCCGGCGTCGAGGGCCACCACCTTCCATCCCGCTCGGGCCAGCCGTTGGAGCAGCACCGACCCGCCGGCGCCGGCGCCGACGACGACCAGGTCGACCTCGTCGGTGTCGGCGAAGCGGCGCATGTTCGCCCTGAGGCGGTGGTCGGTGCGGTCGTCGCCGTCGGGCACCAGCCAGGCCGAGGCATTGCGGGCCCGGATCGCCCGATCGCTGAACCGGGTCACCCCTCGGGCCGCCGTGCGCCGGTCGTCTGGCGGTGCCGCCGCCGGGCCCGCTCGACCCGCTCGGCGAAGGGGATCGGGTCGGCGCTGTGGTGATCGGCCACCTCCCACCCCTCCCGCTTGCCGACCCCGAGGGCCTTGTATCCCCGCGGGTAGGCGGGGCCGCCGAAACCGATCTCGTTCCATGCCCACGGATGGGAGTAGAAGGCGGTGCTGGTGTAGCGGGTCCACAGGCTCCACACCCGCGAGGCGGGCAGCCCGTGCCACTCCTCGGCGTCGTACACCGCCTGGACCAGGGGCCCCTGAACGGGCCAGGCGAGCTCGCAGAACGGCCGGCCGTGGGCCAGGCGGGCGTCGTCGTCGAGGGCGGCGAGCGTCTGGCGCCAGGCGTCGCCGTCCTCGGGCATGTCGTCGTAGCGCCAGCCGTCGGTCTGGCCGAGCGCCAGCCGGCGGTCGACGAGCAGCAGGACCGGGACCTTGGGCTCGCGGTCCTGGCCGAGCAGCTGGTCGAACAGCGCCTCGGCCGCGGCCAGCTCGGCCGGCGTGAAGAACGACGGCTCGGGGTCGGGATCGAGCCGGGCGAGGACCACGCCGGCGGTCACGTCGTCCCAGCGGCCGACCTCGTCGAGGACGTCGAACCCGGGGAACCGGCCCCGCCCGCCGGGTGTGACCGCTCTGGCGTTCGGTGGGCGGAACGGCACTCAGTCGCCCTCGCGGCGCAGGAGCGATGCGAGAAGGCCCATGCCGCCGACCAGGCTGGCGAGCGCCGGCGCGAAAGCCGGCGGGCCCATCTCGACGTTGTAGCGCAGGTTCTTGAACCCGCCCGGCTTGCGGCTGATCCCTCGAAGGTGCAGGAACGTGCCCTGCATCCCGTTGGCGATGACCACGACCGAGGCCGCCGGGAGCACGGTCTTGGCGGCGCGCGAGCTCAGCACGGCGGCGATGCCCGCCGGCAGCAGGGTGGGGACGATGACGATCGGCCACCACATCATCTTGTTGCCGAAGCTGGCGCTGTCGTGCGAGGTGAAGATCTCGCCCGTGGTCACCAGCGCCCCCGCAGCGGCCAGGCCGGCGAGGCTCCGCTCGAAGCGGCCGGTCCGGATGTCCCGCAGCGCCCGGTCGAGCAACGCAGGTGGGGCGCCGCGCCGGGGGTGGATCATCGGGGGCGGATCACTCGGACTTGGTGCCGGGCAGGAACTCCTGCACCTTCTGCTTCACCCCGGTGGTGAGCACCTGGAGGGCGTCCTCGTCGCCGTGCAGCAGGCCGCGTCCCATCGCCTTCATCTGCTCGATGGTGGTGTGGGGCGGGATCGGCGGCACATTGGGATCGGTGTACACGTCGAGGACGGTCGGGCGGTCGGCGGAGAGGGCCATCCGCCAGGCGTCGGCGAGCTTGCCGGCCTCGGTGACCTCGATCGCGTCCAGCCCGAGCGATGATGCGAATTTGGCGTAGGGGCAGTCGGGCAACGACTGGGACTCGACGAACTTGGGAGCGCCCTCCATCGCCCGCATCTCCCAGGTCACCTGGTTGAGGTCGTTGTTGTGCAGGACCGCCACGACCAGACGCGGGTCGGACCATTCCTGCCAGTACCGGGCGATGGTGAGCAGCTCGGCCATGCCGTTCATCTGCATTGCGCCGTCCCCGACGAGGGCGATCGCCGGGCGGTCCGGATGGGCGAACTTGGCCCCGATCACGTACGGCACGCCCGGTCCCATGGTCGCCAACGTGCCCGACAACGAGCCTCGCACGTCGCCGACGAAGCGCAGGTCGCGGGCGTACCAGTTGGCCGACGATCCGGAGTCGGCGGTCACGATGGCGTTGTGTGGGAGCTGCTCGGACAGCTCCCACACCAGCCGCTGGGGGTTCACCACCCCGGGAAGGTCGCTGTCGGTCATGGCTTGGCGCTGCATCGTCTCCCACCAGCCGGCCACATTGGACTCGATGGTGTGCCGCCACTTGCGGTCGGCCTTTCGCTCCAGGTGGGGGATCAGGGCCCGCAGGGTCGACGCGGCCTCGGCGACGATGTTGAGCTCGTAGGGGTACCGCATGCCGATCAGCGACCCGTCCCGGTCGATCTGTATGGCCCGGGCCTGGCCCGGCTTCGGCATGAACTGCGTGTACGGGAAGTTCGACCCGACCGTCAGGAGGGTGTCGCAGTCCGTCATCATCTCGTAGCTCGGCCGGGTCCCGAGCAGTCCGATCGAGCCGGTCACGAACGGCAGGTCGTCGGCGAGGACGTCTTTGCCCAGCAGGGCCTTTGCCACCCCGGCCCCGAGCAGGTCGGCGACCTCGAGCACCTCCGCCCGGGCGCCGCGCGCCCCCTGCCCCACCAGGATCGCCACCTTGTCACCGGAGTTCAGGATCTCCGCCGCCTTGGCGATGGTGGCGTCGTCGGCCACCTGAGTAGGCCAGGCCATGCCGGTGCTGGACGGCACCATCTTGAACGCGTGCGGCGGCGGCTCGTAGGTGAGGTCCTGGACGTCGGACGGGATGATCACGCAGGTCGGGCTCGAGGTGGCCATCGCCACCCGGAAGGCCCGGTCGATCAGGTTGGGGAACTGCTGGGGGACCGTGGCCATCTCCACGAACTGGTGGCAACAGTCCTTGAACAGCGACACGAGGTCGATCTCCTGCTGGTACGAGCCGCCCATCGCCGACCGCGCGGTCTGGCCGACAATGGCCACCACGGGGACGTGGTCCAACTTGGCGTCGTACAGGCCGTTCAGCAGGTGGACCGCCCCCGGGCCCGACGTGGCGGCGCAGACGCCCGGGCGGCCGGAGAACTTGGCGTAGCCCACCGCCTCGAACGCCGCCATCTCCTCGTGCCGGGCCTGGATGAACTTCGGCTCGTTGCCCGCCCGTCCCCACGCGGCGAGCAACCCGTTGATCCCATCACCAGGGTAGGCGAACACCCGGTCCACACCCCATGCCCGCAGCCGACCCAGGACAAAATCTGCAACCGTCTCGCTCATCCTCGGCCTCCTCACTGCCGCGACGCCGGCGTGGCAGACGTTGTCGTGCGCCGGCTCGGGGAACACCCGGGTGGAGGGATGCCCCACCCGGGCGCCGCCAAACCAGGTGTCGGGCCCGGTGCGGCCGTGGGCACGACCGAGCGCACGCCACGGCCGGCGTCCCGAGGGACCCCGAGGCGGCCGTCGGCGCCGTGGGGCACACTTGGACCCGAAGCTCGCGACGAGGTCCGGGGAGGGATGAGCGTGGCCAGTGCCTGACAGCGTCCTCTACCGGGTGCAAGGCGCGGTGGCCACGCTCACGCTGAATCGCCCCGAGCGGCTCAACGCCATCGCCGCCGACATGCTGGACCGGCTCCTCGCCGCCCTCGAGCGCGCCGCGAGCGACGAGGCGGTGCGGGTCGTCGTCCTGACGGGCGCCGGACGGGGGTTCTGCCCCGGGGCGGACATCGCCTCGCTGGCGCAACCCGCCCCGTCCGCCGAACCCCCGCCGTTTGAGGCCCGGGTGGGCTCCACCCGGCGCTGGATGCGGATTCCCGAGCTGCTGTGGGGCATGCCGAAGATCACCATCGCGGCGGTGAACGGCGCCTGCGCCGGGGCCGGTCTGTCGTGGGCCCTCTCGTGCGACCTTCGTTTCGCCGCCCGCTCGGCGGTGTTCCGCACCGCGTTCATCGGGGTGGGCGTGTCGGGCGACTACGGCGTCAATTGGTCGTTGCCCCGGGTCGTCGGTTGGGGCAAGGCCCGCGAGCTCCTCTTGCTCAACGCCAAGGTGTCGCCCGAGGAAGCCCTGCGCATCGGCATGGTGGCCCGGGTGATCGACGACGCGCTCCTGCTGCCCGAGGTCGACCTGGTGGCGTCGGGGCTCGCGTCGGCCCCCCAGGCCGGGGTGCTCGGGATCAAGCAGAACCTCATCGACGCCGAATCCATGTCGCTGGCCGAGGAGCTCAACCACGAGAGCCGGCGGCTGGCCCGCTCCCTCGGTACCGAGGAGGCGCGAGCGGCGGCCCGGTCGTTCCGGGCCGGGCAGTGAGCGCCGACGACCTCGTGGCTCAGGATGCCGGGGCCATGCCGCGGCGCTCGGGCGCTCAGGCGGTGAGGAGCACGGCACCGGTGAACGGGCCGACGGAGTTCGTCCACACCGACACCTCGGCACCGGGAACCTGACGGTCTCCGCACTCGCCCCGTATCTGGCGCACGGCTTCGATACAGAAGTTCGCGCCGTGCCGCCGGCCCATGTTGCACGCGCCGCCGTCGGTGTTGAGGGGCAACGACCCGCCCAGCCGGGTGTGGCCGTCGGCGATGAAGCCGGCGGCCTCCCCGAACCCGCAGAAGCCCAGGGCCTCGAGCCACTGGAAGGTGATGACCGTAAAGCCGTCGTAGAGCTGCGCGCAGTCCACGTCGGCCGGTCCCAAGTCGGTTCGCGACCACAGCTGCCGGGCGCAGTGGACGGGCGAGCTCCGCACGAAGTCGCGTAGTTGGAAGAAGTTGGGCTCGCTGCTCGACAGCGCCCACGCCTCGACGCTGACCGGCTTCTTGCGCCAGTCACCGGCCCGCTCGCGGCGGGTGAAGATGACCGCCGAGGCCGAGTCCACCGGGTAGTCGCAATCGAGTAGCCGGACGGGCCGGCTCACGTAGCGCGAGCTCAGGTAGTCGTCGATGGTCAGCGGCTCGCGCAGGATCGCCTCCTCGTTGAGCGAGGCGTTGTAGCGCTGGTTGACGACGTGGCGACCGAAGTCCTCCTCGGTGGCGCCGAACTCCTCGAGGTAGCGGCGCATCTGGAGACCGCCGATCATCGACGCCGGCATGAGGCCGCCGAACGGGGCGGTGAACTGCGCGTCGCCCGGAAACGTCACCGGCCCCGTCGGCGCCGGACCGGTGCTCGTCGCCCGGCGGATCAGCCGCACCGCCACACAGGTCGTCGACAGTCCCGACGCCACCGCCGAGATGGCATGGATCGCCGGCTCCACGAAGGCCGGGCCACCGACCGAGGTGAAGTAGAAATCGAGCGGCGCCGTGCCGAACGTGTCGCCGATGGCCATGGCATTGCCGCCCATGGTGGAGACCCCGTCGAGATCGCCGACGGTCATGCCGGCGTCGGCGAGCGCCGCGGTGAGCGCTTGACGGATCAGCTCGTCGTCGGAGGCCGCGAGCTGTCGGCCGACCTCCGAAAAGCCGACGCCGACGATGGAGACGGGACTGAGGGAGTTCACGCCACACCTCCGGCGCCGGTTGCGGCCGGCTTGAACAGCGGCAGGGTCAACCCGGGGGCGATCTCCACGAAGTCCACCACGAGCGCCATGCCGATCCGCAGGTCGTCGGCGGCGCAGTCGACGATGTTGGTCACCAGCTTGAGATCTTCCTGCTCGGGCAGCTCCACCACCGCCAGTATGAACGGGACCCGGTGCTGGAACCACGGGTGCGGTGATTGGTACGGCTCGGTCCAGGTCTCGAGCGCCGCTCGACCCGACACCTCCGTCGGGGTGAGGTGTGTGGCCAGGCAGAACTTGCAGACGTCCCGGGGCCAATGGACGAACTTCCCACATTGGTCGCAGCGCAGGATGAGCAGCTTGTGCTCCCGCACGCCGTCCCAGAAGAACCGGCTGACCTCGTCGGGTTCGGGCATCGGCGCCCAGGCCGCCACGTCCTCTGCCGATGGCGCTTGGCTCATCTCGTGCTCCCTCGCTTCCGGTCGGCGGCGCTCGGTTCCCGAAGGTAGCGCACTTCTCCGAGACGGGATCTTCGAGCGCCATCCTCGAGCGTCGCGGGGGACCGGGCCCGCGTCCCGAGCAGGCCACCGGTGTACCCTTTGGCTCCGGCGACCCGTGGCGGGAAGATCGAGGAGCACCACCGTCTCGCCGAGGAGGTGACCCCGGGATGAACGTGGCGGCGTGCCGGGCCCGACGGTCGTCAGCCCATCGTGGGACGCCGGCCCGAGCGTCGGCCTCCCGATGACGCCGGGCGAGGTGGGCGCCGTCCTCGCAGGGCCCCTGGTCGATGCCGGCTGGCTGTTCGACCACCTCGGCGACGTCAGCGTGGTGGACGTCCGCTGGTACCTGCGCGGGGCCTCGGGCCGCGAGGCCTACGAGCGCGGCCACATCCCCGGAGCGCACTTCGTCGATCTCGACCGGGATCTTGCGGCGCCGCCCTCGGCGGAGCAGGGCCGGCACCCGTTGCCGAGCCCCGAAACCTTCGCCCACGCCCTGGGTCGCCTCGGCATCGCCGAGGGGCAGCCCGTGGTCGCCTACGACGACGTCGGTGGGTCCGTCGCGGCGCGGTTGTGGTGGCTCCTGCGGACCGTCGACCAACCGGTGGCGGTCCTCGACGGGGGGCTCGCCAGCTGGTCGCACCCGCTGTCCGTCGAGGTTCCCAGGCCCGAACCGGTCGTGCGGACGAGGCGGCCGTGGCGGCCGTCGGACTCGGTCGACGCGGACACCGTTGCCGCCATCGGCCGGAACATCACCGTCCTGGACGCTCGATCGGTGGAGCGCTACCGCGACGGCGATCCCTCGATCGATCCCCGTCCCGGTCACATACCCGGCGCCGGCAGCGCCCCGTGGCAGGACAACCTCGATCCGGCGAGCGGCCGGTTCCTCCCGCCGGACCAGCTCCGCGCCCGCTACCTCGACCTCGGGGTGCGGCCGGAGGGCCCGACCATCGTCTATTGCGGATCGGGGGTGACCGCCTGCCACGACCTGCTGGCCCTCGACGTTGCCGGCTTCGCGTCGACCTGCCTGTACCCCGGATCGTGGTCGCAGTGGGCAGCCGATGCCGGTCGCCCGGCCGAGACGGGCGGCCCGGTCGCCACGACGTAGCTCATCTCGAGGGTGGTCAGCGCCCCGGGGCACTCCCGCGGGTTCCGGCGATCCGCTCGCGGATCTCCGACTGCACCTCGTCGACCGGTCGGGACGCGTCGATGCTCGCGACGTACTCCTTGCGCTCGAAGATCTCGATCACCGGCTTGGTCTGGGCGTGGTACTCGGCCAGCCGGACGGCCAACGCCTCGGGATTGTCGTCGGCCCGGGCGACGAGGGCGCCGTGGCACACGTCGCAGGTGTCCTCGACCGCCGGTCGGTGGGCGATGAGGTTGTAGTCGAGACCGCACTGCGAGCACAGCCGGCGGGCCAGCACTCGGCGCCGGACCTCGGCGTCGGGCAGCAGCAGGTTGATGACCCCGTCGAGGTCGTAGCTCTCGAGGAAGAACTCGGCCTGGCGGGCGTTACGGGGAAAGCCGTCGATGATGAAGCCGTAGTTCCAGTCGTGCTCGGCCAGGCGATCTCGAACGACGGCCTCGACGAGGTCGTCGTTCACCAGATGGCCACTGGCGGTGGTCCGCCGGACCTGGGCGCCCAGCTTGGTGTGGTGCTGGATGTTCCAGCGGAAGATGTCCCCGACGCTGATGTGCTCGAGCCCGAGGGATTCGGCGAGCAACTTCGCCTGGGTTCCCTTGCCGCTCCCCTGGATGCCCATGATGATGAACTTCTGCATGCTGAGAGACTGCCGCGTCGGGCGCTCCCCGACAACGGGCGCCAGGCGCTGCCACCACACGTACTGCGCAATGCAGGCGTCCGGCGACCACGCAGGCGTTCGGCGACGACGCCATCAAGGATCAGATGCTCGTCCACACCGCTCTGCGGCCCGGCGTCGCGCTGGGCCACCAGTCCGCTCAGGTCGCTCCGTCGCCCGGCGACAGCGTGAACCCGAGCGCCTCGGCGGCGGCGCTGGGCGGGCGTCCGGCCCATCGTTGGGCGAAGGTGTCGAGGGTCGACAGCGATCTGGTCTCCACCCGGTCCACGTAGAGGTGTCCGCCCAGATGGTCGACCTCGTGCTGGACGATGCGCGCCGGCCACCCCGAAAAGACGGTCTCGACCGGCTGGCCGTGCTCGTCGAGCGCGCGCACCCGCACCGCCCGGTGGCGGGCCACGACGCCGGTGAGCCCGGGGACGCTGAGGCACCCCTCGTAGAAGCTGACCAGGTCGTCACCGCCCAGCGGCTCGAGCGCGGGATTGACCAGGACGGTGAAGGGCAGCGTGCGCCGCTCGCGCGCTGCGCGTTCGTCGTCGCTCGCGCTCCCCCATTGGGCCGGGCCGTCTTGGAGCACCGCCAGCTGGAGCGGCACGCCGACCTGGGGGGCAGCCAGCCCGACCCCCGGCGCCGCCTCCATGGTCGCCCGCATCTGTGCGATGAGGCGAAGGAGCTCGGGCGTCCCGAGGTCCGCCACGTCGACCGGTTCGGTGGGTTGGCGGAGGATCGGCTCGCCGCAGGCGACGATGGGCAGCAGGTCGGGACCGCTCAACGGCCCACGAGAGGCTCGCCACCGTCGACGTCCTGGCGCACCCCGGTGTCCGACGCCCGCTGGATGGTCGCCAGAAGCCGGTGGTACGCGACGGCTTCGGCGAAATCGGGCGCGGCCGGTCGGTTGTCGGCCATCGCCCGGGCCAGCTCGACGTAGAGCGCGGCGACGTTGCGAGGCGGTCCGGCCGGCACCGTGGCGGGTACCGGGCTCATCCCTTCGGGCACCGCGAGCTCCTCGCTCGAACTGTCGGTCTTGGCGATCGAGATGGCCCACTCGACGATGTGGATGCCCCCGGGGGTGCGCGGACGGATCGTCAGCGTCGCCTCGGTGCCCACAACCCGGACCTCGAACCCGGGCGCGGCCGGAGCAGCGCCACCCTGCACCGTGATCGCGGCGACCGCCTCGCTGTCGAGCTGCCCGACGACGACGACCTGGTCTGGCGCGCTGACCGGGATGGTCTGGCCGGTCTCGACGACCGTCGTCTCGCGGTTGACCGAGGCCACGACGGCCGACACCCGGCGGAGGTTCCCGACGGCGCGGGTCACGGTGGCGAGGATGTGTCCGGCCGAGATGCTCAGGACCGTGGCGCCGGCCGCGGCATCGGTGGCGTACACGTTGGCCTGGGGGATCCGACGCCCGGCGGGACCTCCGGCCGACACCACGCTGATCGCCACCGGTCGCCCGATGGCACCGCGCTCGATCAGCTCGCGCACGAAGAGCGCCCCCGGGGCGTGGTAGCCCTGCAGGCCGACCAGGTGGTGTACCCCGCTGTCCCGCGCCAGATCGGCCAGCGCCTGCGCTTGGGCGAGGTCCACCCCCAGCGGCCACTCGGAGAAGACGTGCTTGCCGGCGGCCAGCGCGTCCCGGATCAGCCGGTCGTGATCGGGGACCTTGACGGTGATCGCCACCAGGTCCACCTCGGGCCGCGCGATCAGCTCGGCCCCATCGGCGAAGGCCAACGGGACGTCGAAGGCCTTGGCGGTCGCCCGGGCCGTGTCGAGGTGGGAGGTGGCGACCGCCGTGACCTCGTACTCGTCGAGCTCCCGTAGGGCCGGCAGGTGGGCACTCGTGCCCCAGCCCCGGTTGGGGTTGGCGCCGATGATGCCGACCCGGATGGGCGGCCGGCTTCTCGCCGAAGCTGGTGCTGCGTCGCTCACCACGACCGGACTCGGGCGGGAGTGACGAAGACGGCGGTGGAGAACTGAGCTCGGAGGTCCTCGGGCGTCGTGTTGAGCTGGTTGCGGATCGGCGCGTCGTACTTGGCCAGGTACGCATCGAGCCGAACCGGGTCCAGGTCCCCTTCGATCACGACCGCGCGGGCATCGATGGTGAGGACGCCGCCGCCCCGACCGTCGCCGTCGAGGTGGAACGAGACCCTCGGGTGGGCGCGCACGTTGCGGACCTTCCCCGCGTCCGGACGGCTCAGGACCAACACGTCGCTGCCGTCGAAGTGGAACCACACGTACGACGACTGCGGCTGGCCGTCATGGACCGTCGTCAGCCACCCCAACTGGGCGGACTGCAGCGCGTTGGCAACGTCGGATCCCGGTTCGATGTCGGCCACGGGCTGAGCCTACGATCTCATCAACTTGATGTAAATAGTCGACAATCGGCGGCGCCGTGCAGGGGAGCCAACTCTGGCCCCGAATCAGTGCCGGTGCGGTCTGTTGGCATCGGGGCTCACAGACCGTGGGCGGGCCGGTCCGATCCACGCCAGGCCAGGGAGGTTGACCACGATCGCCTCCTGGGTCGTCCGGGCGATGACGACGATCGCCTCCTCGTCAGGGTCCGGGTTCTCCTCGCGGTGCGGCACCCACGGCGGGACGTAGATGTAGTCACCCGGCCCGGTGCGCAGGCGACGCTCGACCGGCTCCGCGCCCGTCTCGTCGAGGAAGACGAACTCGGGATGGCCGCTGACCACGTAGATGCCCGTCTCGGAGATTCCATGGTGATGGTTCCCTGATCCCGTGGACGGGTCCACGTGCGTCTGGCCCATCCAGAGGTCCTTCGAACCGACGCCGTGGAGCGATATCGCCTCGAGCCGTCGCATGCCGGCAGTTTGCGCGGTGTGCTCGGACAGCGACGCGGGAGTTACCTGGGACAGATGTCGATGGAAACCGTCCTGGTCCCCCGTCACTTCTGGCCCCCCCTCACTCGGTCACCTTATCCGTCTGTCGTCGCCGGTAGGAGGCCGAAGCTCCATCTCACGGCGTGGGAATCGAGCTGGAGCCATGGTCGATCGGCCGCATTAGGCTGCCGCCATGGCTGATTTGACCATTCCGGTATCCCACCGCGACTTGCTCGAGAATCCCATCCCCGTCGCCCTGGCGACCGTCGGCCCCACCGGGCACCCGCAGGTCACGTACATCTGGGTGATCCTCGATGGCGACGTGTTGGTGACGTCGTTGACCACCGCCCGCCAGAAGCTGAAGAACCTTCGGGGCCGCCCGCAGGGGACGGTCTTCGTCGCCGATCCGGCGAACCCCTACCGCACCCTCGAGGTGCGCGGCGACGTCACGATCGAGCCCGACCCGGACCTGGTGACGCTACGGGCGGTGCTCGCCGCCTACGACACCGACATCGCGTCCTTCGCAGGACCACTCGAGGACCGGGTCACCGTGCGCCTGCAACCCACCCACATCGTGACCCAGGGCTGAGCCCTTGGCTGGCACAGCCGGAGCTCCCGGCGCCCGAGCCGGGGCCCGGGCGCCGGGGACACGGAGCGGCGATCAGGCCGCCACCGACGAGGGTCGGCCGGTGCCCGTGCTTTCGGCGACGACCGGCTCCACCGCGACGGGCGCCGTCAGGCGAGCCCGTTGGCTGAGGCGAACCTGGTTGAGGACCAGGCCACCCAGGGCGAGCGCAGCGAAGCCCACGCCCTCGCTGAAGGACAGCCACCGAACGACGTTGCCGGAAAAGACCACGCTGGCGACGACCGTCCAGAGGGCCACGATCCCGGCGGTGCCGTCGAGCAGCAGGCCGGACGCGCGACGCTCACCGAACAGCGCCGGTACCGCCGACAGGACCAAGATTCCCAGCCCGATCCCGAACGCGATCCAGGCGGCGGTCCCCGAGGCGAACGCCTGGGACGCGACCACGACGAACGCACCGGCCAGGCCGGCGGCCACCGAAGTGATGAACCGAGTATGCATCAGTGCTCTCCTTCCAATGGAGTGGAGGCAACGCGTAGGTTGTCAAAGGGCTCGTATCGGACCCTCCATTGCATGACAACGGCCGGTCGGGCATAGCTATTCCGGCCCATGGCGGCGATGGTGTTGTCGAAAGGGTTGCGTCCCGGACAGCGACGCCGCGCGGTGTCAGCGTTCGTCTCCCGAAGGCGCCGGGTCGCGCCGCGCGGTCACCTCGCCCTCGGCCAGTAGGTAGCGACCGGTCGCCACCCGCCGCTTGTAGCCGTGCTCGCCCCGGCCGAGGTCGATCGTCGCCACCCGCCGCTCGGCCGCGCACTCGGCGAGATCGAGCAGGAGGACGAGCCCGGGCGAGTAGGCACCCAATGCCGGGTCGTAGGCGGGGAACCACCACGAGAGGCCGTGGAGGCCGGCCAGGCCGAAGTGCACCGCCGCCAGCCGTCCGCCGGCCCGGGTCGTCGCCAGCAGCCCGGTGCAGTGGCTGCAGTGGGCCGCCCGCAGCTCGTCGAGCACCGTCCTGATCCAGCGGTGCTCGAAGCGGTCCCAGGTCCCGGTGGCGGCGTACTGGGCCGACTTCCACCCCACGAGCGCGTCGAACGGCTCGGCGGCCGGGTCGGCCCACTCGGTGACGACGGGACCGACCTCGCGGGCGAGCTTGCGCCGCCGGCGTGCGGTCTGCGCCAGCACGTCCTTGGACACGGTCGAGACCGCCGTCCGGAACGCGTCGAGCCCGTCAGAGAGGTCCATCACCGGCGCCGAGTGCAGCGCGCGGTGATAGGGCTCGAACGCGGACTGCTCGACCCGCAGGTGGTCGAAGCGCCAGGCGACCAGGCCGCTGGAGCGAACCAGCCAGCGGGGATCCCACTCGAGCCCGGCCCGGCAGACGAAGGCCTGCGCGTCACAGATCCCGTCGCCGATCGGAGCACCGGTCGCGCCGGGGCCGAGCTGGAAGGCGAAGAACCCGGCGAACCCCTCGGCGTCCTCGACCACCGCGACCCGTGCGTCGTCGCGCGCCCGGCCGACCGCCAGCGCGAAGTCGGGCGAGAGGAACGGGCTGGACAGGGCCACCTGGCCCTGCTGGAGCTCCCGCCAGGCCGACACCTCGACCGGACCCAGATCGCCCGGACGGACGACGGACACCTGCACGTCAGGGCATCCGTCGCCACCGACCGCCGGTCGGATCGGCCCGGCGGCTCACTAGAGTGCATCGGGGTGTCACAAGGGGGCAGCCTACGGCGACCCCGATGGCGGTCGTCGTAGGCCGACGAAGGGAGGGCCGTGCGTGACCTCGTGATCGGCATTCCGGCGCGTGAGGAGGGGGCGACCATCGGCACCCTGGTCTCGGCGTTGGACGGCGCGGCGTCCCTGCTCGGCGAAGTCGCCACCGCCGAGCTGGTGCTGGCCTACCAGGACAGCACCGACGACACGCTCGCCAACTTCGCCGCCGCCGCCGGCCGCTGGCCCCGGCGGGTCCTGCGATCCGCGCCCGGGGCGTCGGGCAAGGGTCGCAATGTCCGGTTGCTGGTGGAGCACGCCATCGCCCGGGGCGCCGACCTGCTGCTCGTCGACGGCGACATCCGCGACCCGGTCCCGGTCGACTTCGCCCGGTTCGTGGCGAGCGGGTACGACGACGACTCGGACATGGTGCTGCCCCTGTGGTGCCGGCCGTGGGGCCACGCCAATGCCACCAACTATCTCGCCGTGCCCGTGGTGCGGGCGCTCTTCGGGGCCGAGATCCGCCAGCCGCTCGCCGGCCTGCGCCTGCTGGCCCACCGGGCGCTGCGCCACCTCGATCCGGCGAGCCTTCCCGACGACTACGGCATCGACGCCGCGTTGACGATGGCCGTGCTCGAGGCCGGGGGCCGGGTCGGCCAGGTGGTCGTGGCGCGCATCGAGCACGACGGTCGGCAGCTCAACAGCGAGACGATCATGGTGGAGGTGGCCCGGGCCCTGTTCGAGCGGGTGGCGGCGGGCCCGACCGCGGACCGGGCCGATCTCGTCCGGCCGGCCGGCTACGAGCGGCGGCTGCGGTGGCCCGAGGAGTCCCACGAGCCCGACGGGGCCGGGTCCCCGCCCGCCGCCCGACCGGCTCCGCCCATGGACGGTCGTGATCCGCGGCGGGCCTGGCTGGACGCCCTGAAGGCGGCGCTCGAGGCGGCGGCCGACCGGGCCGACCCGGGCGAGCTGGCGGCGAGCCTGGTCGGCGCCTTCTTCGACCACGCCGAGTGGCGCCGGCGATCGGCCCGCCCCGAGCTCGCCGAGGCCGAGGCCTACGTGTGGGAGCTGGCCGCCGAGCTGGCCGCCCGCCTGCGGTGACCCGGGCCGTCGTGGTGGCGCCCCACCCCGACGACGAGGTGCTCGGCGCGTCCGGGGTGCTGCGCGACGCCGAGGTCACGGTGGTGCACGTGAGCGACGGGGTGCCCCCGTGGGCTGCTCCGGGCGAGGGACCCGGCCTGCTACGCCGACGCCGGGCGGAGTGCGCGGCCGCCTGGGAGCTCCTCGGGGCCGAGGTCGCCGACGTCGTCCGGCTCGGGCTGGAGGACCTCGGCGTGTGGCGCGCCGTGCCCGAGCTGGCCCAGCTGCTCGCCCACGTCCTCGGCGCCCTGGCGCCCACGTCGGTCCACGTCCCGGCCTACCAGGGCGGCCACCCGGACCACGACGCCACCTTCGCCGCCGCGCTGCTCGCTCGGCGCGCGACCGGTGACCGGCACCGCTGGTTCGTCTACGGCCTCTACGGCTACGACGCGTCGGGCACGCTGTGCTTCGGCGCCCTCGACCCCGGGGCCTATCCGGGCGCCACCCGGCTGGCCCAGGCCCCGCCGGACCTCGAGCGCAAGGCCACCGCCCTCGGGTGCTTCGCCAGCCAGCTGCGCCCGGGGTCGATCGTCCAGCGCTGGCTCGACGCGCCCGGGGCCGAGGGCTGCGCCCGGTTGCCCCCGGGGCTCCCGGCCGACCCGGGCACCTGCTTCTACGACCACGAGCTCGACTTCGCCCGCTTCGGGGTCACCTCCGCCGTCGTGCGGACCGAGCTCGAGCATGGGCTGGGCGGGCGGGGGCCGGTGGGCTGACGGCGAACCGCCGCCGGCCGGGATCCGCCGGGACCGGACTCGGTAGGCTGCCCCGGGTGACGACGCAGGGGGTGCGAACCGACGGCAGCGGCGGGAAGCTCGCCGGCGGGAACCTGACCCCGGACCGGGGCGCCTCGAACCCGGGGCGCGACGTGCAGCGGGTCGGCACGGCCCGGTTCCTGGGCGAGGACGTGGGCAAGATCCACGACCCGGTGTGGGCCGTGCTCGGGAACCTCGGCGACAGCCAGTGCTACCTCGGCGTCCAGGCCAAGGTGGCGGCGGTCCAGGCGGCCCTCTCCCGCCGGATCAGCCGCGACGACCTGGCGGTGCGGCTCATCGCGCCGGCGTTCACGTTGGGGGTGTCCGACGGCCAGCTGAACGGCACGCCCCAGATGCGGTTCTCGCTCATCGGGCGCGAGCTGGTCAACGACGCCACCGCCATGCACCTCGCCGCCAACAGCGTGGCCGGGCTGATCGCGGTGGTGGCGTGCGACAAGCCGCCGGTGGGCACCGTGGCCGCCCTGATCGAGCACAACGTGCCGTCGGTGATCCTCTCCGACGGGTCGATCCGGCCGGGCGAGGACCCGGCGACGGGCGAGCGCATCGACCTGGTGGCGGCCTTTCAGGTCGCCGGCGACCCCGACGACGAGCTGCGGGCCCGGGTCGCCCTCCACGCCTGCCCAGGCCAGGGCAGCTGCGGCGGGATGTTCACGTACAACACCATGCAGAGCTTCATCGGCGTGCTAGGCCTCGAGCCGCTGCACATGGTGGCGCCCACCTCCGACGACGACCGGCGGACGGCCGAGTTCCCCGAGCAGCTGGTCGACTGTCTGGCGACGATGACCGCCCGGGGCATCGGACCGCGAGACATCGTCACGCCCACTTCTCTGCGCAACGCGCTGACCGTGGCGGTCGCCATGGGCGGGTCCACCAACGTGATGCTGCACAGCGTGGAGATCGCCCGCGCCGCGGGGATCGACCTGTGGGCCGACGTGATCAGCCAGGCCGAGTTCAACGAGCTCTCCCGCCGCCTTCCGGTCATCGTGAACATGCGGCCCTTCGGGGCGTACTCGATGGTCGACGTGGAAGCCGCCGGGGGCCTGCCCGCCGTGGTGCGCGAGCTCCTGGCCGCCGGTTACCTCGACGGCGACGCCATCACCTGCACCGGCGAGACCCTGGGCGAGCAGATCGGACGGCTCGATCCCCCGGCCCCCGACCACCGGGTGATCCACTCGGTGGCCCGCCCCTACAAGGACACCGGTGGCCTCCGCCTGCTGCGCGGGAACATCGCTCCCGACGGGGGGGCCATCTTGAAGCTGGCCGGGGTGGAGGGCGGGATCTCCGACGGGGTCTTCACCGGCCGGGCGCGCGTGTTCGACGGCGAGCGGGCGCTGATCGAGGCGCTCGACGACCGGCCCGACGACTTCGCCGACCACGACATGGTGGTCATCCGCTACGAGGGCCCCCGGGGCGCCCCGGGCATGCCCGAGATGCTCGACCCGACGTCGAAGATCACCCGGCTGTGCCGCCAACGGGGCATCACCGTCGCCCTCATGACCGACGCCCGGTTCTCGGGGGGATCGGTCGGCCTCGTCATCGGCCACGTCGCGCCCGAGGCGCTGCTCGGCGGGCCCATCGCCCTGGTCGAGGACGGGGACACCATCGTCGTCGATCTCCGCCACGACCGCCTCGACTGCGTGCAGCTCGACGACCCGGCGACCTTGGCGGGCCGCTCGGCGCGGTGGCGGGCGGCCGCCGAGGCGCACGGCGGGGTCCACCCCGACGCGGTGCCGGTCACCCACCGGGTGCTCAGCCGGATGCGGGCCACCGCCCTGCCGGCGCTGCTCGGGGGCGGGATGAGCAGCGCCGGCCGACCCTAGGCGCCCCCCTCAGGCGCGGCTGCCGAAGAACTGGGCGCCGCCGAAGGCGAAGATCCCGCCGTCGCGGGCCACCTCCCAGTAGCCGCCGCCGGGACCGGTCGCCAGGCCGGTCACCGGGGCGGCGAGCGGCCGGCCGCCCATCGACCCGGCGAACGGCGCGTCCCCGTAGGCGAAGATCCCCCCGTCGGCGCCCGCCAGCCGGTACCCGGCGCCGTCGGGCATGGCGGCCATGGCGACCACCGGCTGGTTCAGCCGGAGGCTGCCCGCCGAGCCGTAGAAGGCGGCGTCGAAGGCGAAGATCCCGCCGTCGGCGGCGACCTCCCAGTACCCGCCGGTCGCGCGGTCGGCCGCGATGCCGACCACTGACGCGTTGAGGTGTTGGCCGCCCATCGACCCGTAGAAGGCGGCGTCGCCGAAGGCGAAGACCCCGCCGTCGGCGGCGACCTCCCAGTAGCCGTGGCCGTCGGGGGTGCCCACGATGCCCACGATTGGCCGGTTGAGCGGCCGGCCGCCCATCGACCCGTAGAACGCGGCGTCGCCGAAGGCGAAGACCCCGCCGTCGGCACCCACCAGCCAGTACCCCCCGCCGTCGGCGCTGGCCGCGATGCCCACCACCGGGGCGTTGAGGTGCTGGCCGCCCATCGAGCCATGGAAGCCGGCGTCGCCGTACGAGAACACCCCGCCGTCGGCCGCCACCAGCCAGTACCCCCCGCCGTCGGCGCCGGCGGCCATCCCGACCACCGGGGGCGCGCCGGTGAACGCGTGGATCGACGTGCTCGACGGGGCCAGCAGCAGCCCGTCACCGACCGCCGGGGTGGGGAAGTGGTTCGACTCCGCCCCGAGGGCGAACTGCTGGACCGCCGCGCCCGTGGTCGGGTCCAGGCCGAACAGGGTGCCGCTCGAGCTGATCGTCCACACCAGGCCGCTGGCCACGATCGGCGGGCCGCCGGCGCCCGACGAGCTCTTCCACTGGATGCTCAGGCCGGGGGGCGAGGCGCTGGTCTGGACCGCGATCACCCCGCTCTGGCACGGCACGTAGGCCACCGAGCCGACCACGGCGCTGCCCCCGTCCACGTTGCCACCGCAGAAGTTCGGCAGCGACGCCTGCTGGCCGCCGATCCCGCCCAGATGGGCTTGGGAGAGGAGGTACTCGGTCTGGGACTTGCCGGCCTGGAGGATCTCGCCGTTGCCCAGCAGGACCGGGGACGACGATCCGAGATCCCGGTCGTTGGCGTTGTCGGCGTACCAGTCGGGCGTGGCGAAGAACTGCTCGAGCGCCAGGGAGGAGGAGAGCTCGAGCACCGACTCGCTGTCGTCGTAGGCGTCGGTCGGGGACGTCACGTTGCTGTTGCCGACCGACACCCAGATGTTGCCCTGGGCGTCGACGACCGGTGCCCCGCCGCCCATCCAGACCGCTCCCTGCTGGCCCGGGTAGGCCTGGTCGACCTCGAAGGTGGCCATCGGCCCACCGGTCTCGGGCACCCCGACCACCCAGCCGTTGAAGGTCGAGCAGTCCCCGAAGTTGCCGCCGTACCCGAAGATCACCCGACCGGCGTCGAGGGTGAGCGCGACCCGCTGGAGCAGGGCCGGGGTGTAGGCGCCGGGGGGATCCACGTCCTGCTGGAGCTCGACCGCCCCGGTGGCCAGGTCCAGCCCGACCAGCTGGTGGGCCGGGGCGCCGTTCACCAGCTCGTCGGCGACGACGAAGATCTCCCCTCGGGCCTGGTCGATGACCGGCGTCGAGGTGATGCCGACGCTCGGGGCGATGTCCCCGCAGGGCAGCGACGAGCTCGCCACCGGGGTCCCGACGTGGGTCGCCCACACCACCGCCCCGGTGGCGGCCGAAAGGGCGTAGACGGTGTCGTTCTCGGTCGCCGCGTAGACCAGCCCGCCGGACACCAGCGGCTCGCCGTAGAGCTGGCCGTCAAGCGACGCCGACGTCCACGACGGGACGGCGGGGGCGAAGCTCGTGCCCGAGGCATCGACGCCCGAGCCGGCGAGGTCGTGGTGGTAGACGGGCCAGTCGGTGGCCGCCGCCGAGGCACCGGTCGCCGCCCCGACGAGGACCGACAGACCGGTGACCAGCCCCAGGGCGAGCACCCCGATCCGTCCCCGCCCTCGGCGCCGCCTCGGGACCCGGGACGCCGCTCGGGGCGGGGTCGCCGCCCGCGCGATCGGATCGTTCGTGGCCGCGCGCGACGGACCCTGCATCTCGTGCCCTCCAAGCCCCGGGTTCGGGCTGCACATGCCCCGAACCGGCGCGCCGTAACCACCCGGCGATGTCCCGGGCCGCCTGCGGCCATGTCCCGGGCCGCCTGCGGGGCCATGGCCCGGGCCGCGCCTACGGCGACGGGGACACCAGCCCGTGGTCGTAGGCGTACCGGACCGCCTCGGCCCGGCTGCGGGCACCGATCTTGGTGAAGAGGTGGTTGATGTGGCTCTTCACCGTGGCTTCGGAGACGAAGAGCTCGGCCGCGATCTCGGCGTTGCTCTGCCCGGCGGCGATCCCCCGCAACACCTCGCCCTCCCGCGGCGTCAGGTCGTCGGGGAGCGGTGCCGGCCCCGCCGAGGCGACCGGCGCGACCGGCGCGGCGGGCGAGGCCGCCCGCAGGAGGCTGGCCTGGGCGACCGGGTCGAGGACCGACTGGCCGGCGGCGGCCGAGCGCACCGCCAGGACGATCTGCTCGCGCCCCGCGTCCTTGGTGAGGAAGCCCGCCGCCCCCGCCTCGAGGGCGGCGAGGATGCTGGCGTCCTCGGCGAAGGTGGTGAGGACCACGACCCGCACGTCGGGCAGCTCGGCGCCCAGCCGCCTGGTCGCCGTCACGCCGTCGACGTTGGGCATGCGCAGGTCCATCAGCACCACCTCGGGTGCGTGCCGGTGGGCCAGCTCGACCGCCTCGTCGCCGTCCGCCGCCAGGCCGACCACGCGCAGGCCGGGCTCGGCGTCGAGCACGGTGGCCAGGGCCTCGCGCACCGCCCGTTGGTCGTCGGCCACGACGATCCGCAGGGCCGGTGGATCTTCGTGGCTCACGCTGTCTCCCGCTCGGGCGCGCCCGGGCCCTCGGGCACCCGGAGCTCGACCTGCCACCCCGCTCCCAGCGGGCCCACGGCCAGCGTCCCGCCGAGCAGCTCCGCCCGTTCCCGCAGCCCCTCGATCCCGTAGCCGCCCCCGGTGTGGGCGAGGGGCCCGGGGACGCTGTCGTCCCCACCGACACTCCCGCCGTCGGTCACCGTCAGGATCACCTCGGTCGGCCCGAAGGAGAGCGTCACCGCCGCCTCGGCCCCGGGCGCGTGCTTGGCGGCGTTGGTCAGACCCTCCTGCGCGGTGCGCAGCAGGGCGACGGTGGCCTCGGCCGAGACCGGCCTCGGGGCCCCCTCGATCCTGAGGCGGCAGCGCGGCGTGCCGCGGCCGACCAGCTGGCGCAACCCGTCGATGAGCCGTGGCGTGTCGGTGCGCAGCGTCCCGACCGCTTGCCGGGCCTCGCGCAAGCCCTCGACCGCCAGGGCCCGGGCCCGGGTCAGCAGCTCGGTGGCGCGCCCGCGGTCCGGGGTCTCGGCCTCGAGCACGGCGTCCAACGCGTCGAGCTGGAGCACCAGGGCACCGAGGCTGTGGGCCAGGATGTCGTGGATCTCGCGGGCCGCGTTGGCCCGCTCGGCCAGGGCCACCGCCCGGGCGTGCTCCCCCCGGACCCGCTCGGCGTCGGCCAGCCGCAGCTCCGCTTCCTCGGCCCGCAACGCGTACTGCCGCCGGCCGGCGGCGGCCAGAAAGCCCACGATGCCCACCGTGCCCAGGCTGATGGTGGCGGCGCCCTCGCCCGAGGCCAGCACGCCCAGGGTGGTGCTCACCACGACCAGGGCGACCACCGCCCCGCCAGTGCCGAAGTCGAAGCTGGCGCCGGCACCCGCGCCGACGAACACCAGCAGGATGGCCGTGCCCACCGTGGGCTCGTAGCCGGCCAGGATCCCGCAGCTGACGGCGGCGACGACGCTGCGGCCCAGGGCCCACGGCCCGGCGGGGAACAGCGTGACCGCGACCTGGGTGAGCGCCGCGACCACCAGGCTGACCAGGATCACCAGCCCCCGCCCCGTCACACCGGGGTGGGGGCTGCCGATGAAGGCGGTGCCGACGATGACCGCCAGCGCGACCAGCCGGGCCCCCCGGGCGAATCGGCCCTCGTAGAGCAGCCCGTAGCCCGACCCGACGGTGGGGTTCACCGGCTCGGGGGCCAGATGCTCGGGCCGTCGGTCTCCTGCACGGGCCCACGGTACCGGTCACCTCCGGCGCCCCCGGGGGTGAGCGCCTGGGCCCGTACCCACACGACCACCGCCTCGCCCAGCAGGGCGAGCCCGAGGCTGAAGACGATGGAGCTGCCCAGGGCGGCGCTGGTGCCTCCGGCGGCGACGCCACCGGCGTCGAGGGCCAGCTTGGCGAGCACGTTGACGGCGAACGCCACCACCGAGCGGGCGCTCCAGGCCATGTGGGGCAGCCCGCCGACCACGGACACCCGGTCGAGCCGGCCCCGCAGCAGCCCGAGGGCGAGCGAGAGCGCACTGCCGGCGGCGATCACCACGACGTCGACCGTGTCCAGCTTGGCGTGGGAGAGGTCCTGCAGGCCGATGGCGCCCACCACCACCGGGAGCAGGAACAGCCGCTTGGGTGCCGGCACCGGCTCGCCCTTCAGGCGCCGGGCGACGACGACGACGATCAGGGCGGCGGCGATGGCAACGGTGGTCCAGGCCATCTCAGACCGCCAGCTCGTGGGTGGACCGGCGGCGGGCCTGGCTCCGGCCGACGGCCAGGCGCAGGGTGCGGGTGATCGCCATGGCGACGGCCATGAAGATCAGGGCGTCGGTGAGGGCGTCGGCGGTGATGCCGTTGCTCGCCATCCAATGGCCGAGCTGGGTGCTGTACCAGTGGTTGGCGCCGTAGGTGAACAGCAGCCGGGCCCCGATGACCACGATCCACAGGGCGGCGTAGGCGGCGCCGGCCGTGCTCACGGTCCGCTGCGACGAGCGGTCGTAGCTGACCCTCATGAGGCCCCCGGCGGCCACGCCGAGGAGCGCACCCAGGCCGGCCAGCGCGAGCTCGAGGATCTCCCCGTTCCCGCCGGTGGCCGGGTGGGTGATGAACAGCGGGATGACGGCCGCGGCGAGGAGCAACGGGCGCAGGACCCGGAAGGTCCCGACCCTGCGCCGCCCGAGGTCGGCCTCGAGCACCGCGAAGAGCACGGCGATATTGACGACGAGCACGTCGGTTGGCATGGCAACCACCTTTCATCCGGGTACCCCTCAACGGTCACACGGGAGGGCGCCGGGCGAATCGGCCCGGGGGTGGCTCGGCCGGTGGAACCGCGGCCCCCCGGTCTCCACCCACGGGTGGAGCCGATCCGAGCACCGGCTGGCGGGGCCGGGGGCGCCCCGCTGAAACCGCCGTTCGCCGGGGCCCGGTAGCCTCCGGGGACCCCACCGGCAGCGCCGGACCCACCTGACCCGACCGCCCCACCGGCAGAGCAGAGGAGACACCATGGCCGACGGCCCGATCCGAATCGACGAGACCACCAAGGCCGCGGTTGCCTCGGGGCGGCTCATCCACCTGGTCACCATCAATCCCGACGGCTCCCCCCAGGTCACCTGCATCTACGTCGGCTGGGACGGGGACGAGATCGTCGCCGGCCATCTCGCCGACTACGTGAAGCTGCGCAACATCCGCCGTGACCCGAGGGTGACGCTGTCGGTCGAGTCCGACGTCGAGTTCGAGGGGTACAGCCCCTACCTGGTGATCCACGGCATCGCCCGGGTCGTCGAGGGCGGGGCGGCGCCGGTGCTCCGTCGCATCACCAACGGCGAGTTCCCCCCGGCCGAGGGGGAGTGGCCCGACGGGTTCGTCACCCGCATCTCGCCCCGCAAGATCTCGGGCGTCGGCCCGTGGGGCCTCGCCGATTGAGCTCGCCCGCTCAGCCTCGCCGTCAGGCCGGACTTACGAAGCTGGTAGGCGGTTGGCAACCGCGTTGAAGCCGGGCTTCCACGTGTGGGAGGCGGCTCGGTTCGGTAGCGATCAGCCCGGCGTCAGGATCACCAGTCGGGCGCCAGCGACCCAGGCGAGGCGAAGGTCCTCGGGACGGGGTTCGCCACGATCGTCGAAACTGATCTTGTTGAACTTCGCGAATTGACGGTTGTCTCTGGCCATGATGGCCAAATGCTCGACGACCGTCGTCTCTTCGGTCAACACCTCGACGTCGGCTGGCCTCCGCTTTCCGAGGAGGCGGATCTGCACCGGTTCGCCGCTGTGCAGGTTGCGAATCCAGGCAAACTGGGAGCTCACCAACAAGGTCTCATTGGCCTGCGTGTAAGCGATCGGAACGGCGTAACGGCGCCTGGACTTGCGGCCCACCACGTAGACGACGAGGAGGCGTTTGCCGACGAGCCGGCAGAGCAGCGGGGCGCGTAGCATCGCCCGGGCGATCTGATTGACCAGCCCCTGGAGTCGGAGGGTCTGCGCCCCGCCATTTGGTACAGGCTTGTCCGCGGGCGACTTCGGGTCGCTCATTCCGGACTCCTCTCGTCGTTGGATGTCTCGGCCAGATCGAGGCTGGAGAGGACCGCGGCTATGGCGTCATCAAAGCGCGCGATAGGGGCCCATGTCACCTGCTGTGGCGCGGCAGTGATCGTCGCTGCCGAGAAGCGGGGTATCAGCCCCGACGTCGCCGGTTCGCCCGCTGGGCACGGCCGGGCGGCGAAACCGTTACTCGACGAGATGGAACTCGATCCGGTAGAGCAGCGTGTCGTCGTGCACCGGACCGGCATGGGCGGCCCGGCGACGGAGGGACTCGAGGTCGTGCTCGCCTGTCCGGGCCACGTCGTCGGCGTCGATCGAGGAGAACGGGACGAGGTCGACCGAGTCGACCTCGATGTGGGCATCGCCGATCGGGTAGCGACCGCCGGCCTTCACCTTCGGCCGGCGCCACAGCCGGTACGAGAGGGTGATGTCGCCCGACCGCACGTCGTCGCGGAGCTCTCGGCTGAACTGCACCGCGCCGAGCCCCCGGCGGCTCAGCCGGCCCGGGTCCGGCCCGCCCGCCGGGGCGCCGTCGCCGCGGCCGGCCGGTCGTCGTCCAGCACCCGCTCGGCCAGTGTGCGAGGAGCGATCAGGGAGTACGACGTGCGCACCCACTCCTCGACCTCCCGCCACCGGCCCGTCCCGATCCGGCGGCCGAGGGCGATCGACACCCAGCCGTGCCGACCGAGGCCGTAACCCGCCGGGGCGACCTGCGGGTCGGTGGCCACGACCGCCGCGGCCTCGTCCGTGGGCAGCTTCACGTTGATCCGGGTCGCATCAGGGCTGGCGAAGACGAAGTTCTTCCCCCGGACCCGGAACGTGGGCTCCCCTCCCCAGGCCTCGATGTCGACCCGGCTGGCCTCGGGGAGCTGGCCGACGATCTGCTCGAGGCGCTCCATGTTCGACACCGGTCACCCCTCGATCCCTGCCCGCCGGGAAATCTACCGCCGGGCTCGCATCGGTCGCTGGCGGCGGCTCAGGCCCGGCCCAGCTTCTTCAACAGCCGGTCCCACCAGCCGTGGCTGCCCCGACCGAGCCACCGGTCCTCGCTCGCGGTGCCCTCGGTGTCGTCGGTGGCCGGGTCAGCGCCGACCACCTCCAGCTCTCTTCTCGCCTTGCCGTGTGCCCGTGCCATGGGTGGTCCATACCCCGATCAGAGGTGGGCCGACCCCGCACCCGGGCGAACGAGGGGCCCGGATCGCACCCGATGCCGACCCGGCGCCGGTGCGGTGGCTACCCTCGACCCCGTGCTGAGCGCAGAGATGGCCGACCTGGTGCACCTGCGCCGGGCTCGGGACCTGATGGACCGCGAGTACGCCCGACCCCTCGACGTGTCGGATATCGCCCGGGCGGCGCTCATGTCGACCGCCCACTTCGCCCGCAAGTTCCGGGCCGCCTACGGTGAGACCCCGTACGCCTACCTGATGACCCGGCGCATCGAGCGGGCGAAGGCCTTCTTGCGCCAAGGAGCGTCGGTCACCGACACCTGCTTCGCCGTCGGGTGCACCTCGCTCGGCTCGTTCAGCTCCCGCTTCAGCGAGATGGTCGGCGAGACCCCGTCGCAGTACCGGGCCCGGGACCACCGCGACCTCGAGCTGGTCCCGTCGTGCGTGAGCCGCTACGCGACCCGACCGCAACGGACCCCTGCCCCGTCGTGAACCTCCGCTGACCTCCGCCGGCGCGAACCGAGCAGGATCGGAGAAGCAACCGGGGGGCGCCGCCCGTACGCTGCTCGCCATGGCCGTCACCGTTTCCGCGATGTTCATTCCGGTCCAGGATCCAGACGCCGCCCTCGGCTTCTACCGGGACGCCCTCGGGCTGGAGGTCCGGCTCGACGTGTCCAACGGCGGGTTCCGGTGGGTCACCGTGGGTGCCCCCGGCCAGGACGTGGACATCGTCCTGTTCCAGCCGCACGGGGGCCGCTCGCCGGCCGAGGGCGATGCCCTGCTCTCCTTGGTGCTGCAGGGCTCCCTGCAAGCCGCCATCTTCCGCACCGGCGACCTCGACGCCACCTTCGAGCAGGTGAAGGCCTCGGGGGCCGAGATCCTCGAGGAGCCGGCGGACCGGCCCTGGGGCCCCCGGGACTGCGCGGTGCGCGATCCGTCGGGCAACCTCGTCCGCATCGCCCAGGCCTGATCGAGGCCTCGGGCGAGAAGAGGCGGACCGCCGAGGGCTCGAGGGCGGGGACCCGGTGGAGGCGGTCACCACCGGGTCAACGGAGCAATAGGCATTGCGCCGCCCTACGCGCCACCTGCTTGGTCGGAGCGGCCGGGCCTGCGTAGCATCCTCTTGTGCACGCATCGGCGGGAGCCGGCACATCGATCCCGGGCGAGCACCTCGTTCACTTCTACAAGGACGGCCACGACTTGGCGACGGTGGTGGTCGACCACGTCGCCACCGAACTGGCGAGCGGCGGCCCCGCGATCCTCGTCTGCACGCCGGAACACGCCGTCATGTTCCGGGAAGGCCTGGGCCAGCGGGGGATCGACCTCCCGAAGGCCGCCGCCGGGGACCGACTGGTGTTCCTCGACGCTGCCGACACACTCGCTTCCTTGGTTGTCAACGGAGCTCCCGACGCGGACCGGTTCGAAGCGAACATCGGATCGGCGATCCGCCGACTGAGTCCCCGTGGTGAACGCGTCTGCGCGTTCGGCGAGATGGTCGGCTTGCTGTGGAGCGCAGGCGACGTGGTCGGCGCCGTGGAGCTGGAGCGCCTGTGGAACGACCTGGCAACGCACATCCCCCTCTCACTCCTCTGTGCCTATCCCCTGCAGCAGACGACGACTGGCCGAGACGGGGCGGCACTCGCTGACGTTTGCGATCTGCACTCCGACGTCGTCGGTGGCCCGGTGCTGGCCGCAGCCCGGTTCACCAGGACCCTCCCGGCCACCGGAGATGCCCCTCGTCGCGCTCGGCGCCTGGTGGCCGAGGCCCTCGATGCCTGGGGCCGCGGGGATCTCGTCGACGACGCCATCTTGATCGTCACCGAGCTGGTCACCAACGCGGTCGTCCATGCCGGCTCGACACTGACGATGTCGATCGCCCACGACCGCGAGACGGACACGTTCACCGTGGCGATCGGCGACCGCGAGACGTCGGCTCCGAGGCTCCGCCCCTACGACCGGGTCGCTCCGGGCGGCCGGGGCCTCCCGTTGGTCGAAGCCCTCACCTCTCGCTGGGGACACACCGTCGTGTCGCCCGGCAAGTTGGTGTGGGCTGAGCTGGGCCGGTCCGATGCGGCTCGGTGAGCAACCCGGGACGTCCGATCATACGTGGCAGGCCGCTTCCCTCGGTCATTGCGCCGTCGGCGCTACCGGTCAGGTCTCGAGGAACTCGTGGCGGGCACCGAACATGTCGGCCGGATCGATGGCGAAGTCGCCCAGCGCGGTGGAGCCCTCCTGCACCCGGATCCCCAACTGGGCGAGGCGCTGCCGGGCGTCGCTTTGGCTCGCGACCTTCCAGACCAGCGAGTAGATGCCAAAGCCGCGCCGGGACACCTGCTCGGTCACCGGGCCCGAGGTTCCGGTCGGGGCCAACAGAAGGAGCTCGACACCGGCCAGCTCGACCCGGGATCGTTCCATCGGCTCGGGGCGATCGACGGCGTCCTCGTCGAGCACGACAGCACCGAAGGTGTTCACGAGGAAGTCTCGTGCCGGTCCTACCGCGGTGACCGTGTGGGCGATCGCCGCGATGCCCTCCAGCGTCATCGGGTTGCCCTCGAACCACCTGGGGTTCCACCCCCGGTACCCGATCGGGTCGCCCGGCATGGACATCCCCTTCGGGATCATCTCGATGCAGAAGCCGAAGGCGTCGCGTGGATGGGTGAACGGCACGCCCGGCGAGACCCGGATCCCCTGGGCTGACAGGTTCTCGATCACCCCGGGAAGGTTGTCGACCGCGAGCTCGAACGAGTGCCATCCCTCGCCGTAGCGATCGAGGTAGTTCGCATAGATCGACGCCATCGCTGCCGGACCATCGTGCGCTTCGCCTGCCCGTGGGGTCCGCCGCGGCGCCATCGGCTCGATCATGAAGTCGGCGACGTAGAACAGGTTCATGTCGCGATCGGCATCGGGGTGGTAGTGCTCGGCGAACACCAGGGCGCCGAGGACGTTCATGTAGCGGACCCGGGTTGCGTTGTAGTCGTCCACCGCGTGGATCACGTGAACGATTCGTTCGGTGGCAAACGGCTCGGACATGGCGGCCCCCCTAACTGCGCTGATCTGCACCATCGGTGCGGTTCCTGACACTGAAACGGTGAAGCACCGTAGCATCCGCCCTGAAAAACGCCCGCTGGTGGGCCGACGCACCCCCGAGCTGCTCCACCGGGTCGGCCTGGGCCAGCGAGCTGCCCAGAGGCTCGCGAACCGGCCCGGTGGCCGGCGCGGCCCGGCCCCACCGGGGGGCCTGGCGCGGCCCTCGGACCTGGTGCAGTAGCTTCGCCGCGGTATGGCTTGCGGGCGCCGGCGAGCCCGGCTCGCAGTGTGGTCGGGCGCCCGATGACGACGGCCACCGTCCCGGCGCAGGCCGAGGATCGCCCCCGGTCGCGGCCCCTCGGGTGGCTCAGGGCCAAGGACCCGAGCTATCTGGCGGCGAAACGGTCGGTGCGCGCCGCGGTCGTCATGCCGTTGGTCTTCGGGGTGACCCACCTGGCCTTCGCCAACGCCCAGGTCGGTCTGTTCGGAGCGTTCGGATCCTTCTCGCTCCTCTTGCTGGTGGACTTCCCCGGTAGGGCGCGGACCCGGGTGGTCTCCTACGTGGCGCTCGCCGTCGTGGGAAGCTGCTTCGTCGCCCTGGGCACGGTGGTCTCGACCACCAAGGTGGCCGCCGTGGCGGCGATGGCGGTGATCGGGTTCGCCGTCCTCTTCGCCGGCATCGTGTCGCCGCAGGCGGCGACCGGATCGACTGCCGCCCTGTTGAGCTTCGTGCTTCCGGTGGCGGTGCCCCAGCCTGCTGGCGCCGTCGGACCCCGGTTGGTGGGATGGGCGCTGGCGAGCGCCTTCTGCATCCCCGCCTGCGTGCTCGTCTGGCCGACCCCGTGGCACGACGACCTCCGCCGGCGCCTGTCGGCCACGGTCGCGGCCGTCGGTCGGCTGGCGTCGGCGCAGTTCGACGGCCGGCCCATCGGGGAGGCCCACGCCGAGGTGACCTCCGAGCTGGCCTCGCTCCGGCGCCAGTTCCGCGGGACCCCGTACCCGCCGACCGGTGCCGCGGCGAGCGCGGTCGGCCTGGCCAAGCTGGTCGGTCGGGTCGAGTGGGTCATCGGCAACGCCGCGATGGTGGCCGAGGCCGACACGCCGCCACCGGCTTCGGCCCGGGCCGTGATGGGGGCGGTGGCCGAGCTCCTCGCCCTGAGCGCGTCGCTCATCTGCGACGGCCACGGCCACCCGGTCGACGACCCGGCACGGTCCCTGGCGGTGGAAGAGGCCCTCCGGCGGCTCGACGAGCTGGTCGCGGTCGAGCTGGACACCGAGATCTCGACCCTGATCGGGACCGGAGCCGAGCCCGCGCCCGGGCCCGCGCCCGGGCCGCTCGAGTGGTCCGACGGCGGCCGCCCGGTCCCCCGGGGCGCAGGGATCGCCTCGTCGTTGGACCCGAGCTTCGAAGCCCGCGCCCTGGGCATCGCCACCGCGATGGTGGCCGACGCCACGCTCGAGGCCGCCGGGTCCCGGGCCGGGGACGACCGCCGGCTGGGCGGCGACCGAGACGCCGTCCCGCGCCGGTTCCTCGGGCAGCTGGCCTCCTACCTCTCGCTGCGCTCAGTGTGGTTCCGCAACGCCCTGCGCGGCGCCGCCGGGCTGGCCGCGGCGGTCGCCGTCGTGGAGGTCACCGCCATCGAGCACGGCTTCTGGGTGGTGCTGGGCACCTTGTCGGTGCTGCGCTCCAACGCTCTGGGCACCGGGGCCACGGCGGCCCGTGCCGTCGCCGGCACGGCGGTGGGCTTCGTCGTGGGCTCGGTCATCATGATCGGGGTGGGGAGCCACGCGGTCCTCCTGTGGGTGCTCCTGCCCATCGCGGTGCTCGTCTCGGGCGTGGCGCCGTCGATGATCTCGTTCGCCGCCGGGCAGGCGGGGTTCACGATCGTGGTGATCATCCTGTTCAACATCATCGAGCCGCTCGGGTGGAAGGTCGGGCTGACCAGGATCGAGGACGTGACCATCGGGTGCGGCGTCAGCGTGGTGGTCGGCCTCCTGTTCTGGCCCCGCGGCGCCACCGCGGCGCTGGGGCGCTCGCTTTCGGACGCCTTTGTGGAGAACTCGGGCTACCTCGCCGACGCGGTCGACCGGCTCACCACCACGACCCGCGACGTCGACACCCTGGCGGGCCAGCGGGCGTCGCACCGCGCGTACCTCCGGCTCGACGACGCCTTCCGCCAGTTCCTGGCCGAACGGGGGGCCAAGGTCGTGCCGATCGAGACGGTCGCCAACCTCTTCACCGGAGCGAACCGGCTCCGCCTGGCGGCGTTCATGCTCGCCACCCTGCCGACCGGCACGACCGACGAGGGCCATCGGGACCTCGAGTCGGTGGCGATCGCCGGGGCGGTCCTGCGAGATTCGTATGCCTCGAGCCACCGTTGGTACGAGAAGTTCGCCCGGATGCTGGCCGAGCAGCGCCCGACGCTCGAGCCGCCGGCGGCCAACGACGAGGTCCTCCGCAACGTCCTGCGCGAGGCGTTCGACGATGCTCGGCGCCGGGGTCAGCCCGAGGCGCTTCGCACGATGCTCCAGATGCTCTGGGCCGACGAGGTGCTCGAGGCCCAGCGCGAGGTCCAAGACGCCCTCGCCCGCTCGGCCGAGCTCTTCGTCCGCCCAAGGCGGCGCAGCCGCACCGTTATCTGAGGAGCGACGCCGCGCAGTCGGCATCTGAGGGGCGACGCCGTGCAGTCGACTATCTGAGGGGCGACGCCGCACAGTCGACGCAGAGGGCGGTCGCCGGCCGGGTCGCCAGCCGCTCGGCTCCGATCGACCCGCCACAGCGCTCGCAGGTCCCGTAGCCGCCGGCGCCCAGGCGGGCCGCGGCGCGTTCGAGGTCGACCAGAGAGGCCCGGGCCTCGGACAGCAGGGCGTCGATCCGGGCCCGCTCGAAGGCGATGGTCGACCCTTCGGGGTCGTGCTCGTCGTCGCCGTTGGACCCCGCCGATCCGGTCACGATCTCGTCGAAGTCGGCCGACAGGGCGGCGATCCGCAACCGGGTCGCCTCCCGCTCCGCATCGAGCAGCTCCCGAGCCCGGTCCACCTCCACCTCACCACGCTACGACGTGTGCCCCGGCGTCCCGACCCGCCGCCCGCCCACCGGGTCGGGCGTCGGACCGGCCGCTAGCATCACCGGTGAGCCCAATCACCTAATCCCATCGGGATACCGTTGTTCGACCCCGGATCGACGGGAAAAGCAGGAGATGCCTGAGCGTGCCGGCGCCGTGGATGCCGTTGGAACGGATGGGGTTCTTGACCATCGGGCTGTTCGACGCCGAGGACCCGGGCACCGGCCACGAGAGCGTGCTCGAGATCATCGAACTGGGGGAGCGGCTGGGGTTCGACAGCGCCTGGGTGCGGCACCGTCACCTGCAGTACGGCATCTCGTCCCCGGTCGCCGTCCTGGCGGCGGCGACGCAGCGCACCAGCCGCATCGATCTGGGGACGGCGGTGATCCCCCTCGGCTGGGAGAACCCGCTCCGTTTGGCCGAGGACCTGGCGACGGTGGACATCCTCTCCCGCGGGCGGCTGAACCCGGGGCTGAGCGTCGGCGAGCCGCGCCACTTCGAGCACCTCAGGGCCGCCCTCTACCCGGACTCGGCCGAGGCCGAGGACTTCAGCTACGAGCGGGTGGCGCGCCTGCTGCGGGCCATCTCGGGGGAGCAGGTGAGCACGTTCAGCGGTGTGGAGGGGCTCGAGCGCTTTTCCGGCCGGGTGGAGCCCCACTCGCCGGGGCTGGCCAACCGGATCTGGTACGGCGGGGCGGGCCTGGCGCTCCGCCGTCTGGGCCGGTGGCGCCGGGCTCAACTTCCTGTCGAGCAACGTGGTCCGGGCCGAAGGGTCACCCGGCGAGAAGGTCGCCGACTTCGCCGAGATCCAACGGTCCCACATCGAGGCCTTCCGGGCCGCCCACGCCGACGGGGAGCGGGCGCGGGTCTCGCAGGGGCTGGTGGTCATCCCCACCGACCGGGCGACGCCGGACCAGCGGGCCAAGTACCAGACCTACGTCGAGAACCGCACGCCCCGCACGGCCGAGCCGCAGGGACCGGGCCGGATGATGTTCGCGCCGGACCTGATCGGGACGTCGGAGCAGGTCGCCGAGGCCCTCTACGCCGACGTGGCGTTCCGCGAGGTGCGAGAGGTGGTGGCCGAGCGGCTCGGGCCAGCGCTCGGGTGGCAGCCCAAGGCGTCCCCGGCCCCGCCTGACGACGCACCGACTACTGGCTCAAACCGGACTACTGGCTCAAGCTGAAGGTCAGCCCGGTGAGCGGGAACGTCTCGCTGCCGCTGGTGTAGCAGACCTCGACCCCGTACTCGAGCTGGGTGGGGACGTCGGTGGCGCTCACCAGGCCCCGGGTCACCAACCACCCGAAGGCGGCCAGGATGTCCACCGCGCCCGACTTGACCTGGGTGCCCCGGAAGAACATCAGCTCGCCGCCGTTGTCGTAGAAGCTGTAGGGCACCCCGTCCAAGGTGAGCGACGTGGTGGCC
>DASYAI010000014.1:0-23706 GCA_036501425.1 Acidimicrobiales bacterium
GCGAGCAGCTCGTCGTCGGGCGGCGCAGCGAATCCCGGCCCGCGCCCGGGCTGGGCGATGACGACCGTCCCGGCGCTGCCAACGCGGGACGAACTCCTTGTCCGGCGCGCCCGCCTCGCCGGATAACCAACAGGGCCCCCCCTCGGTCCGGGCCCGCTCATGCCGGACCACGCCAGCGACCCGATGGCGCTCCCCGGCACCGGCGGGGTCGAAGCGGCGAACCGGCTGGCATGCCCGAGGCCGTCGCCGGGCCCCCGACTGCCGATCGTCAGCACTCGGAGGTCGTCGCTGTGGCGGGCCCACGCCGCCAGAGTGTCGAGGCACGCGCAAGATGTCCCACCGAGCGCGGAGAGGATCCGTTCACCCTCTGGGTCGGGATGCTCCGGAGCCGACAACCTGCCCTCGGCCCACCGGATCGGGTGCCGTTCCCCCGAGCAGTCCACCGTGGCCTCGGTCGGAGCGAGCGGCTGCCACCAGGGCGTGGTCACCTTGCAGCCCTCTCGTCGGACAGGGGCACCTCGATCACCGCTCGCTCGGCATTGACCGTCGGAAGGAGCCGCAGCGTCTCGGCCCGGTCGTCGAGCGACGGCCAGAGCGAGATCACCCCCCGGAACCCACCGGATCCCCGGCTCACCCTGGTCGCCGCGCCGAGGTAGTGGTTGCCCAATTCGTCCGCCGCCCACCATCCCACCTGGGGAGCCTCTCGGGGCTCGGGCGGCTGACCGCCCCGGTTCTCTGAGGACGAGGTCCGCACATGGGCTTCGACGTCGCCACCGGTGATCACCAGCGCGTCGAAGCAGATGGTGAGCCCGGACAGGGCGGGCGTCACGATGCCCAGGGGAACGATGCAGGAACGGCTACTCCGCCGGTGTTGGGAGTGGAGGAGCGATTGCCACGGCTGTCGCACCGGGGTCGTGAGGGGTTGAGCCGAAAAGGCGCCCAGCACCGCTCGAAGCTCGTCGATCAGGGGGTCGTCGCGTGACAGGGCACCGGCAGCCACGAGCGTGTCGATCGCGATGTCGATCTGTGGGGGGACGGGGCCGCCGTGGGGGCCGTGCCGACCGGCGCTCATGCGCGACCAGAGGTAGCGCTCAGCCGGGTTGGAGCACCGGAGCTCCTCGACCCGGACCGGTGGCAGCGCAGGCTGGTCGCAGAGGTCCACACGGTGCCCGTCGATCTCGATCGATCTGGTGTCGAGCGCGAGCGGCTGCGTGGTGGTGAGCTCGCCGTGGTAGCTCGACCGGAAGCCGCCGCCGCTGAAGTTGGCAAGCGAGGCCGCCCCTCTGTCGTCAGCCAGCCGGACCGTAAAGGGCAGGAGGCCGGGCGGGCGACCCGGACTCCCGAGTAACGCACCGGACGTGATTTCCCGCAGGATGACCGCCACGGAAGCCGCGTCGGGGGTTAGGCACGCGTACTGCGTCGTGACCTCGATCCCTTGGCGTTCGAAGGTGCACTCGCACCGGGCCACCCGGGCCGCAACGAGCGGCACCGCCGGGCGGCTCGCAGGCGACGGGCGAGGTGGGAACGTCGGCAGGTGGCCCAGGCCGCGGAGTGCGAGCGCTTGGTGGTAGTCCGCGACGATCTGCCGGGCCACGCCCCCGTCGATGGCTCCGATGGCCGCCAGCGCGCCGGCGATCTCCGAAAGGGTCAGCCCGGCCGGTCCCTGCTGAGCCGCCGGGTCGAGGACCGCCCGCTCCCCGGCCAAGCGCAGGTAGAGCTCGGAATCGAAGCCGTCGGCCACTTGGACCAGTTTCCCACGCCGCTCCGTCCGCAGCGCCGGTGCGGGTCGGGACGCTACGGCAGACTGAGGGTCATGAACGACCAAGCGGTCGCCAGCGAGGCCTTGGCCATTGCCGTCGCGGCGCGCGTGCCGGTGCTGTTGTGGGGAGCGCCCGGCACCGGCAAGACCTCGGCCATCCGGGCCATGGCGGCCGCCGCGGGTTGGCCGTGCGAGACGGTGATCGCCTCGATTCGAGAGCCCTCGGACTTCGCGGGGTTGCCGGTGGTGCGAGGCGCGGGCGGCGAGGGCCCCGAGGTCGACTTCGCCCCACCCCGCTGGGCCAGACGGCTGGCCGGGGCCGGGCCCGGCGTGCTGTTCTTCGACGAGGTCTCCACCGCGCCCCCCGCCGTTCAAGCAGCGCTCTTGCGGGTGGTCCTGGAGCGGACGGTGGGGGACCTCACGCTGCCGGCCGACATCGCCGTGGTCGCCGCGGCCAACCCCCCCGAGCAGGCGGCGGACGGGTGGGACCTTTCGGCGCCGCTGGCCAACCGGTTCTGCCACCTGGACTGGCCCGTCGACGCGCGCACCATGGCGGAGGGCTTTTCGGGCGGTTGGCAGACCCCGGCGCCGCCCGAGCTCGGGACGGGATGGGAGCACCGGGTGCCGGTGACCCGAAGCTGGGTGGCCGGCTTCATCACGGCGCGCCCCACCCTCGCGCTCGACGTTCCTGCCGATGCGGCGACCGCCGGCCGCGCCTGGCCCAGCCCGCGCACCTGGGAGATGGTGGCCCGTCTTCTCGCCGCAGTGGACGCGGGCGCGGCGGGCGAACTGGCGCGGTCACTCCTGATCCGCGGCGCAGTGGGGCCCGGCCCCGGGGTGGAGTTCCTGAGCTGGCTCGTCGAATCGGACCTGCCGGATCCCGAGGCGGTCCTGGCGGACCCCGATGCCTTCGTGCTCCCGGCCCGGGGCGACCGGGCCTACGCCGCGCTGACCTCGATCGCCGCCGCGGTGGCGGCGCGGCCGACGGAGCAGCGCTGGGCTGCCGGGTGGGTGGTCTTCGGGAAGGCGGCCGACGCGGTGCCGGACGTCGCCGCGGTGGCCGCTCGGACCCTGGCTCGGTGCCGCCCGCCCGGTGCGGCGGTCCCGCCGCAGGTCTACGCCTTTGCCTCGTTGCTCGAGGACGCCGGGGTGCTCACCTGAATGCGGCACCGGCCGAGCTGGACGGCCGGAAGATCGCGGCGGCCCGGGTGTGGGCGGGAAGCCGGTTCCCCTATCTGGCCAGCGCCCTGTTCGCGGCCGAGGTGCTCGGCCGCCCGGCGATCGGCACAGTGGCGGTCGACCCCGGCTGGCACGTGCATGCCGATCCCGCGGTCATCGACGGGCTGAGCGTCCCGGAACTGGCCAACCTCCTGGTCCATCTCACCGGGCACCTCCTCCGGGACCACGCCGCGCGAGCCGCCGCCGTCGGGGCCGACGAGGACGGGGCCCGGGCCCGTTGGAACCTGGCGTCCGACGCGGAGATCAACGACGACCTGAGCCGGGACCAGGCGGTGCCCGAGGTGGCTGGGGGTCTGCCCGGCGACCTGGGCTGCGAGGAAGGTCGGCTGGCCGAGGAGTACTTCACCCGGGTCCGGCCGGCGGTCCGGCACTGGGACTGCGGCTCGGGATGTGACGGGGGGCCGAGGCCCTGGGACGCCACCGGTGGCATCGGCCCCGAACAGGCCGAGCTGCTGGCCCTCGGTGTCGCGGCCGAGATCCAACGGCATCAGGGCCAGCTCCCGGGTACCGTCCCCGGGGGCTGGCTGCGTTGGGCGGAATCGCGCCTCCCGTCCCAGGTCGACTGGCGGCGGGTGCTGGCGGCCGAGATCCGGCGTGGCGTGGCCATGGCCGCCGGCAAGGTCGACTACACCTACCGGCGCCCGTCGCGGCGCAACGCCCTGACACCGGACGTGGTGCTGCCGTCGCTCTTCGGGCCGCTCCCCGACGTGGCGGTGGTGTGCGACACCTCCGCCTCCATGCACGGGGACTTGCTGGCCCGGGCGCTGGCGGAGGTCGAGGGGCTGTTGACCAAGGGCGGCCTGCGGCACGCTCAGCTTCGGGTCCTCGCCGTCGACACGAACGTGCACTCGGTGCGCCGGGTCAGCCGGGCGAGCCAGGTGCAGCTGACCGGCGGAGGTGGGACCGACATGGGGTCCGGCATCCTGTCGGCTGCAGCGATGAAGCCGCCGCCGTCGGTGATCGTGGTGCTGACCGACGGGTTCACGCCCTGGCCAGAGGCTCCGCCCAAGGGCCCCCGGGTCATCGTCGGGCTGCTGGAGCAAGACGGCATCCCGGGCAGCCCGGTCCGGCCACCCACGTGGGCGCACACCGTCCACATCGTCGAGCCCGGACGACTCGCGTAGGGGACCGCTGAGGGAACGACGTCCGGGGCCCACCCGCTCGGGACCGGCGGTGAGTTAGTGCGCGGATGTGCGCGCGGATATCCGCGTCGCTGTTACCGCCTCCCGTTAAGGTGCGGAGATGGCCCGGCGTCGAACCTATTCCGAGGACCGCGTGGCCACTGCGGTGCGGCTTCCTGTCTCCGTGCACCGACGCCTGCACCAGGCTGCGCTGGAGCGCGACGTGTCCGCGAACCTGCTGGTCACTCGGGCGGTAACGGACTTCCTCGAGCGCCTCACCTCCGCCGAGGCGGCACTTGATCCGAGCGCAGCTGCCCCGAGACTGATCTCGGCGCAGGCCGAAGCATGAGCATCACACCGCTACGGTCACCAAGGAACGGGCGACGGGGGTCCACGACGACCGCCAACTTCGGTTCGGGCCGTCGAGAAGCGCACGACGCATCGGCCTTCTACTCGCGGTTCATTGCGCCCGAGATCTCGACCGATGCAACCGTGAACTGCGCCGGGGCGGTGGACGTGATCTTCAACGAGGACGCACGTGACATGACCAAGGTAGCGTCGGGCTCAGTGGCGTTGGTTGTCACCTCTCCTCCCTACTTCGCCGGGAAGCAATACGAGGAGAGCCTCGGCGTCGATGGCGTGCCGGCGACGTACTTCGAGTACCTCGAACTTCTCCACGACGTGTTCTCGGAGTGCAAGCGAGTCCTCGAACCTGGCGGCCGCATCGCGGTCAACGTCGCCAACCTCGGGCGACGACCGTACCGATCGCTCTCTGCTGACGTCACCGGCACCCTCCAGGATCTGGGCCTGTTGGTGCGGGGGGAGGTCATCTGGTGGAAGGGCCGCGCGGCGGGTGGTTCATGTGCGTGGGGTACCTTCCAAAGCCCGGCGAACCCCGTGCTTCGGGACATCACCGAGCGCATCGTCATCGCGAGCAAGGGACGGTTCGACCGGGCGTTGACACCCGCACAGCGCGCGAAGCGCGGGCTTCCCTCGACGGCCACCATCTCGCGGGACGAGTTCATGGAGGCGACCACGGATCTGTGGGAGATCGCCCCGGAGAGTGCAACGAAGGTCGGCCATCCGGCCCCCTTTCCGGTAGGGCTGCCGAAGCGCCTCATCGAGCTCTACACCTACGAAGGCGACGTCGTTCTCGACCCCTTCATGGGGTCGGGCAGCGCTGCGGTCGCTGCGGTGCGAACGGCTCGGCACTACGTCGGCTTCGACACCGACGAGGGATACGTGCGGATCGCCGAGCAGCGGGTCGCTGACGAGCGCGTGCGCTTGACCGCGCAAGAGCAGGAAGCCGGAGTCCGGTTCCGTGTGGAGCTGCCAGCGGTCAAGCCCGCCGACGACTCCGAGGACTTTCAGGCCCGCGCCGTTCGTGAGGGCCGCCAAGCCAAGGACCTGGCTCGTTTGTTGCTCCAAGCCTGCGGCTTCGTCGACATCCGCGAAGCCGTCAAGCCACGGGGGCTCGGCATCGTGTTGAACTTCGTGGCCGCCGACCAGACCGGCGAGGAATGGGCCTTCGACGTCTCCGGCGCCTTCACGTCCAACCGTGCCGGGCTTCGCCGGACCGACACTCTGTGGAAGTCGCTCGGGAAGGCAGGCGTGCTCCACGAGAGCGGGCGCGGGATCCCGCTCGTGTTGCTCACGACCGATGCGCCCGCCAGCGGCACGGCAGGAGCTCAGGCGTTCGCCGTGATGCGGGGACCGAACCGACCCGTCTTCGATCTGATCGAGCTCCTCAACGCCGATGACCAAGAGCGTCTGCATACGTACGCCAAATACGGGCGGGCCGGTGCCGCGGCGCAGGTGTGACTCCGGACACGTCTACGCCGTCCCGCCCTGCGCGCCCTGGTCGTAGAAAGGCCTCCTCAACCGATTCGACCGTATTCATCGGGACCGACGTCGTCAGGTCTGATGCGACCTTTATTGTTGCCTCGACGGCGTTGTCCGGGAGACTGGCCGTCCTTTGGTTCTCGGCGCGCCATTGGAGGAGTTCACGGGCGGCTTCTTTTTGAGCTCGTCGGAGTAGCTCCCCTTCTTCTCCTCCGACGACCTTGATTTCGAAACTGACGGTCAGTTCACTGGGTTCTCGGCTTTCCTGGGAAGATCCCCTCTTCGGCGGAGGGCTTCTTCGAGGGCCGGTAGCACAGTGAGGTCTTTCGGGCGGTTGCAGCTGGCTTGGATCGGACGACGTCGGCGAGGTCTGGGAGCGGGGTCCCGATCCCCTCGACCGTCACGACGCGGGCGTTCCGGGCCAGGTCGGCGTAGCCGTCGGTGCCCGATGGCATGAACGACAAGTCGAACGGCCCGGCCGGGCAGATCAGGTTCCAGATCGTGGCTCGGCCCGAGGGAGGCGCCATCGTGGTCGAACAGTAAACCCTCCGGGTCGGCTTCGCTGCGGATGCGTGCCCCCAGTTCGCGAAGAGCGTCAGAAAGCCGCTGCAGGTTGGCTTGATCGGTGTCCGGAGTGACGTCAATATCCATGGTGGGTTGGATGTTGACGCCAAGGCTGGTGGCCCAGGCTTGAGATGAGAAACCGCCGATGACCACGTAGGCGACGCCGTGACGGTTGAGGGTCTCGACGATGGCCGCGATGTCGAGAGTGGGTGGCCCTCCGGCTGGCGGATCACTCACGCGAACCAACCAACGGACGGCTGGTGGCCAGACCGTCGGCGAGGCCTTGGACGAAACGCTCGAAACCATGCTCCAAGCGATTCCTGTCCGTTTCAGGGAGGTGTCCGAGGGTCTGGTCGAGGACTTCGTCGTGGTCGTCCCTGGCGATCAGGTGGATGTCCAGGTCAAGGCTCGCGCCTCGCAGCACAGCGCGAAGCGTCTTCAGCCCCGGGTCGCGGCTGCCGCTCTCGATCTCGGCGACGGTGGTGCGCGAAACACCGGCCCGGCGCGCCAACTCTCGCTGGCTGAGCCCGACTTGGCGGCGGCCTTGGACGACCAACGTCGCAGCCAGAGACAAGCGGTCAGTCCTAGCGTTTCCCATAAGGAGCATGGTACCGGATTCAGGTCCAGCTCCAGAGGTGGCGTCACATCAGCCAGACCCTCTCGGTGGGGGAGGAACCTCCACACGACCATCCATCGGGCACTACTGAAATTGCAACAAAAGTTTGTCGAATCGAGCACCCCCAACGGGATTCGAACCCGTGTTACCGCCTTGAAAGGGCGGCGTCCTAGGCCGCTAGACGATGGGGGCCGGGTTCTGCCGAGGGCCCAGCGGGGCAGGTCGAACCTATCAGCCGCGGACCCGCGCCCCGGCCCTTCCGGCGGCGTCGGACCCCGACCCGTCCGGCTCTCCCACCCGCACCGCAACCGGCTCGACCGGCGTCACCACCGGCTCTCCCGGCGTCGATCCCACCGTCGCCGGAACGATCGGGCGTCGCACCCGGCCGGGGGCGGCCGGCGGGCGGTGCCGGAGGGACAGGAACAGCCCCACCGTGCCGGCGACCAGCGCCGTGGCGCCGAGCACGTGCACCTCCACCAAGGCTGCGGGCAGGTGGGTGAAGTACTGGGTGTACCCGACACCGGCCTGGGCCACCAAGGCGACGGTGAGGATCCTCCCCGAGCGTCGCACCCGTTCGGGCACCGGCATGACGTGCAGGGCGACGGCCAGCCCGAGGGTCAGTCCGATCAGGACCATGGCCAAGCTCGAGTGCAGCTCGGCCATGTCGCGCAGGGCGATGGGCAGTCGCTTGGCCACGAGCTGGCCCTGGGACCCGCCGGCGTGGGGCCCGGCACCGGTGGTGGCGGTGCCGGCCGCCACCACGACGACCAGCACGGCTCCGACCGCTCGTGCCAGCAGCTGCACCGGGCGGGCCACCAGCGCGGCGCCCGTGCCCGGCCCGTAGTCGTGCGTGGTCCGGTGGAGCAGGACCATGGCCACCCCCACGATGGCCATCGAGAGCCCGAAGTGGACCATCACCAGGTAGGGATTGAGCTTCGTGTAAACGACGATCCCGCCCACCACGGCCTGACCGATCACGCCGCCCACCAGGGCTGCGGACAGCCAGGCCAGATCACGCCGTCGAGGCGCGAGGCGCAACGCGGCAAGGAGAGTGAGGGCGAACGCCACCACGATCACCACCGTCACCAGCCGATTGCCGAACTCCACCACCGGGTGGAAGGACAGCTGGGCGGTCAGGCGGTGGCGGTAGCAGGACGGCCAGTCGGGGCACCCGAGCCCCGAGCCGGTGAGGCGCACCGCCGCCCCGGTGGCCACGATGAGCACCGACAGCACCAGCGAGGTGATCGCCAGGGGCCGGAAGGTCCCGAGCCCGATCTCGGGCAGCCGGCGCCCCGCCCGGGTGAGGAAGGGCGAGGGTCCGGGGCCGACCACCGGGCAATCGTACCGGCGCCCCGCGGCGCCCAACCCCCGGCGCCCACGGCGCCGGCGCGGCGCCCACCCAACCCCGCCCCCGGCGGCGCCCCACGGCGCTGTCTGGTCGGGTCGCGGGTCCGGGCCGTAGGCTCACGCCGATGACCTTCCACGCCCCAGCGGTGGCGACCCGTCGGCTCGACGGTTCCAAGGTGGGGGCCTACGTGGCGCTGACCAAGCCGCGGATCATCGAGCTGCTCCTCGTGACCACCGTGCCGACCATGGTGGTCGCCCGCCGGGGGCTGCCCTCGATCGGCCTCATGGTCGCCACGGTGCTGGGCGGGACCCTGGCGGCGGGCGGCGCCAACGCCATCAACATGTTCGTCGACCGCGACATCGACAAGCTCATGCACCGGACCCGCCAGCGGCCGCTGGTCACCGGGGCGGTGACCCCACGGGCTGCCCTGGTCTTCGCCCTCGGCCTCGAGGTGCTCGCCTTCGGCGAGCTGTGGTGGCTGGTCAACCTCCTCTCCGCCGTGCTCGCCGTGTCGGCCACCGCCTTCTACGTCTTCGTGTACACGCTCTGGCTCAAGCGCCGCTCGGCCCAGAACATCGTCATCGGTGGGGCGGCGGGGGCGGTGCCGGTCCTGGTCGGATGGGCGGCGGTGACCGGGACCCTCTCGTGGACCCCGGTCGTGCTGTTCGCCATCATCTTCGTGTGGACGCCGCCCCACTTCTGGGCGCTCGCCGTCCGCTACCGCGACGACTACCGGGCCGCCAGCGTGCCCATGCTGCCGGCGGTGGCCTCGCTGGTGCGCACCACCCGCGAGATCGTGCTCTACACCGCGCTGCTGGTCGGGGTCTCGGTGGTGCTGGGGGCGGTGGCGCACCTGGGCATCGCCTTCACCGCGGTCGCCCTGGCCCTCGGGCTGGTCTACCTGGCCATGGCCACCCGGCTGTGGCGCCGGGCTCGCCGCGAGCAGGCCACCGGGCGCGACGCCATGGCGCTGTTCAGCTACTCGATCACGTACCTCACCCTCCTCTTCGTGGCGATGGCCGGTGACGTTCTCGTCCAGCACCACTGAGTCCGACCGGGCCGAGCCCGGTCCCCCCGGCCCGGGCGCCCCGGGCGACCCGGCGCCCGTCCCCGCCCCGGCGCCCCGGCGCCCCCGCAAGGTGTTCCTGCTGGTGGGCGTGGTCCTGGCCGCCGCGCTGGCGGTCGGGCTCTTCTCGACCGTCGGCGGACCCTCGGCCCCGTCGTTGCCCCGGGCGGGCAGCCCGGCCCCGGGGTTCTCGCTGCCGGCGGTGGCCGGGGGCGGCCGGGTCGGGACCCCGGCGACCGGGGACGCCGGCGGCCGTCCCGAGGTGCTGCTGTTCTTCGGCAACTGGTGCGCGGTGTGCCACACCGACACCCCGCCTCTGGCGACGGCGGTCCGGGCCCAGCAGCAGGCGGGGGGCCCGCTGGCCCGGATCCGGGTGATCGGGGTGGACAGCTACGACAGCCGCGGCGCCGCCCGGAGCTTCGCCGCCGACAGCGGCGTCACCTTTCCGGTCGCCCTGGACTCGGTGGCGAAGGTGACCAACGGGCTCTACGACTTCACCGGCGACCCCGAGACGGTGTTCGTCGACGCCCGTGGGACGATCACCGCGGTCAAGTACGGCCCGCTGTCGCCCACCGCGTTCCTCTCCCTCGAGCGAAAGCTGGTGGCGACCGGCTGACCCCGACCGGCTGACCCCGCCCGGCCGACCGGCCGGGCAGAGCCCCGGGCCCGAGCCCCGACCCCGGCCTCAGGCTCCGGCCTACTCCCAGCGGAAGGTCAGCGCCGCGCCCGCCGGGACGACCACCGCCCAGACGGCGAGGACCACCCACGAGTGTAGGGGGACCGCCCCCCCGCTGCCCAGCGCCGAGTGCAGCCCGCTCGACAGCGCCGCCGCCGGCAGCGCCCGGGCGACCGTCGCCAGCCCCGAGGGCAGCCTGGACAGCGGCACGATCATCCCGCCCAGAAGCAGCAGGACCAGGTACAGCCCATTGGCCGCCGCCAGGTTCACCTCGGCCCGCAGCACGCCGGCGAGGAGGAGCCCGATGCCCCCGAAGGCCACGGTGGCGAGCAGGGCCACCCCGAGGGCGGGCCCGATCCCGATCCCGCCCCCCGGCGCGCCCCAGCCGAGCCCGAGGCCGACCGGCACCAGCACGACCGCCTGGATGAGCTCGACCACCACCACCGCGCTGACCTTGGCGGCGAGCAGCCGGGGCCGGCCGAGAGGGGTCGCGCCCAGGCGCTTGAGCACCCCGTAGCCCCGCTCGAAGCCGGTGGCGATGCCGTTGGAGACCATGGCGGTCGACATCACCGCCAGGCCGAGGATGCCCGGCAGGAAGAAGCGCACCGCGTGGGGCCCGACGTCGACCACGTGCACGGTGGAGAAGAACAGGAGGAAGGCGACGGGGATGCCGACGGTCACGAGCAGGGTCTCGCCCCGCCGCAGGGTCATGGCGATCTCCGCCCGGCTCTGGGCGACGTACGGGCCGAGGGCGGCCCCCAGGGCCGAGGCCCGCGCCCCGCCCCAGCGCCCCGGGGCGCTCGCCGCCGGACCGTGCGGGCCGCCCACCTGGGCCGGGGCCGGAGTGCTCACGGTCCCTCCGGGCCGGGCGCGGAGTGCTCGACCAGGGCGAGGTAGGCCTCCTCGAGCGAGCGGCCGGTGTGCAGCTCGGTGAGCTCGGCGCCCCGGGCCGCCAGCCAGGTGGCCAGGGCGGCGGTCAGGGCCGGGCTGCCGGCGGCGTCCACCCGGTAGCGGCCGGGGTCGACCTCGTGCACCGGGCGGCCGAGGGCGGCGCCCAGGGCGGCGGTGTCGAGCCCGGGGGGCGCCCCGAAGGCCACCTGGTCGCGCCCGGCCGAGCGGGCCAGCTCGCCCGGCGTGCCCTCGGCCACCGCCCGCCCGTGGTCGATGACCACCACCCGGTCGGCCAGGTGCTCGGCCTCGGGCAGCTCGTGCGTGCTGAGCAGGACGCACGAGCCGGCCCGGCGGGCGTCGTCGATGACCGAGCGCACCACCCGGCGCCCCTCGGGGTCGACGCCGGCCGTCGGCTCGTCGAGCACCAGCACCTCGGGCCGCCCGACCAGCGCCAGGGCGAGCCCGAGCCGGCGCTGCTCGCCTCCCGACAGGTGCCGCCACGGGGTGCGGGCGGCCGCGCCCAGGCCGAGCAGCTCGAGCAGGCGCTCGGGGTCGTCCGGCCGCCGGTAGTAGCGGGCGAAAAGCCGCAGGGCGGCCCGGGGCCCGAGCATCGGGTAGACACCGCCCTGCTGGAGCAGCACCCCCACCCGGGGCACCAGGTGCCGGTGCGCCGCCACCGGGTCGAGCCCGAGGACCCTGAGGGAGCCCGACGAGGGCCGCCGGTAGCCCATCACGCAGCCGAAGGTGGAGGACTTGCCGGCGCCGTTGGGACCGAGCAGGACGACCACCTCGCCGGCCGAGGCGCTGAAGCTGAGGCCGTCGACGGCCCGGAGCTGGTCGTAGCGGACGACCAGGTCGGTGCTGCGGACGACCACGTCCCGGGTGACTGCCGGCATCGGGGCTGCACGCTACCGTTGGCGCCGACATGCTCGACATCCGCCAGCTGCGCGACGACCCCGAGCTGGTCACCGCGGCGCTCGGCCGCCGGGGGGTGGCGGCCGAGGAGGTCGAGCGGGTCCGGAAGCTCGACGTGGCCCACCGGGCCCACACCGCCGCCCACGAGGCCCTGCGGGCCCAGATCAAGGCCCTCTCGCGCGAGGTGGGCCAGGCCCGGCGCCTGGACGACCAGGCCCGGGCGGAGGAGCTGGCCGCCGAGAGCCGACGGCTGGGCGAGCTCGAGCGCTCCAGCGGCGACGAGGCCGAGGCGGCCCAGCTCGCCCTGCGCGAGGCGCTGGTCGACCTGCCCAACCTCCCCTCGCCCGAGGCCCCCGACGGCACCGGCCCGGACGACAACGTCGAGCGCCGGCGGTGGTGGCCCGGCGCCGAGCGGGGGGAGCCCGAGCCGGTCCCGGCCGAGCACCAGAGGGTGCCGCACTGGGAGATCGGCGAGGCCCTGGGCCTGCTCGAGCCCGGCTGGGGAGCCAAGCTGTCCGGCTCGATGTTCCCGCTGTTCCGGGGGGCCGGGGCCCGACTGCTGCGGGCCCTGACCGCCTTCGCCCTCGACCGCCACGCTGGGGCCTACGAGGAGATCAAGCCGCCGACGCTGGTGCTGAGCGAGACCATGCGCTCGACCGGGCACCTGCCCAAGTTCGCCGACGAGGCCTACCGGGTGGAGCGGGACGACCTGTGGGCCATCCCGACCGCCGAGGTCCCCCTCACCTCGCTGCGCCGGGGCGACATCGTGGCCGAGGCGGAGCTGCCGCTGCGCTTCACCGCCGCCACCCAGTGCTACCGGCGCGAGGCCGGGGCGGCGGGCCGCGACACCCGGGGCCTGCTGCGAGTGCACGAGTTCGAGAAGGTCGAGCTGTTCGCCTACGCCACGCCGGACCAGGCGCCCGAGGTGCACGCCGACGTGCTGGGGCGGGCCGAGGCGCTCCTGCGGGCGCTCGAGCTGCCCTACCGGGTCCTCGACCTGTGCGCGGGGGACCTGGGGGCGTCCTCGGCCCGCACGTTCGACCTCGAGGTCCCGAGCCCGGGCACCGGCCAGTGGCTCGAGGTGTCCTCGGTCAGCTGGTTCGGGGACTACCAGGCCCGCCGGGCCAACGTCCGTTACCGGCCGACCGGCGGCGGCACCCCGGTGTTCGTCCACACGGTGAACGGCTCGGCCCTGGCGTGGGCCCGGGTCTGGGCCGCGCTGGTCGAGTGGCACCGCCGGCCCGACGGCACGGTCGAGCTGCCCGAGGCCCTGGCGCCCTACTTCGGCCCCGACCGGGTGATCGCCCGGCGCTGAGCGCCTCGCCCCCCGACGGCGGCGGCCATCGACTCCGCCGGCCGGGCCCGGCGCCCAAGCGGCGGCGCTCAGCCGGCGTCGGCGTCGAAGCGGTAGCCCACCCCCCGCACGGTGGTGATCAGCTGGGGGTTGGACGGATCGGCCTCGATGCGCGAGCGCAGCCGCTTCACGTGGACGTCGAGGGTCTTGGTGTCCCCGATGTAGTCGGTGCCCCAGACCCGGTCGATCAGCACGTCGCGGGTGAGGACCCGGCCGGCGTTCTCCACCAGCAGCAGCAGGAGTTCGAACTCCTTGCGCCGCAGGTGCACCTCCTCGTCCCGCACGAAGACCCGCCGGCGGTCCGGGTCGACCCGGACCCGCCCGACCTCCCATGCGCCGTCCTCGCCCTCGGACCCGCTGCGTCCCGGGGTGCGGGCGGGGGCGGGGGAGCGGCGTATCACCGCCCGCATCCGGGCCACCAGCTCGCGCAGCCGGTAGGGCTTGGTGACGTAGTCGTCGGCCCCGACCTCCAGCGCCACCACGGTGTCGATCTCGGTGCCCTTGGCCGTCACCATGATGATCGGGACGCTCGAGTGGGTCCGGATGGACCGGCACACGTCGATGCCCGACAGCTTGGGCAGCATGATGTCGAGGAGGACGAGGTCCGGGCTCACCTCCTCGAACCGGGCGAGCGCCTCCTTGCCGTCGCGGGCCACGACCACCCGGAAGCCCTCGTGGCCGAGCCCCACCACCAGGGCGTCGACGAAGGACTCCTCGTCCTCCGCCAGCAGCACGGTCGGCGGCCGGGCGTCGTCGTTCTGGTCGACGGATGGCGCGTCGGGCATGACGGCGCCCACGCTACGCCTGTCGGGGCCGATCACGCAGAACGGTCCGGCTGGAGCGGGAGCACGAGGGTGAACGTGGAGCCCTCGCCCTCGCGCGACTCGACGTCGACCCATCCCTGGTGGTTGTTGGCCACGTGGCGGACGATGGACAGCCCGAGCCCGGTGCCCCCGGTGTCGCGGCTGCGCCCGTGGTCCACCCGGTAGAACCGCTCGAAGATCCGGTCGAGGTCGCGGGCCGGGATCCCGATCCCGTGGTCGATCACCGCGATGCGCACGGTCTCGCGCTCGCCGAACCGCTCGAGGTCGTGGAGGAAGTGGGTGCCGGTGGCCGGGTCGATCGCCGGGCCGACGGCCGTCGAGCCGACCGACGGCGGGCCGGTGAAGGCGCCGTTGGTGGCGAAGCCCCCGCCGGCGGCGGCGTTGGGAGGGCCGCCCGGGGTCGGATGGGTGCCCGGCCCGTTCCTCGGGCCGGGCAGGTGCGCGCCGCCGACGGGGTGGGGTCCGGTCGGTGCGCTGTCCGCGGGGGGATCGCCGGCGCCGCCCGGCGCCCGACCCGCCCCGGTCCCGGCTCCAGGGGGACCCGCCGGCCCTCCGCCGCCCGGGCTGCGGGGGGCGGCCCCGCCGGGACCCGGGAAGCTCGCCGTCCCTCCGGCCACACCGATCCCGGCGGCCGCGCTGACGCCGACGCCGGCGGCCCCGTTGGCCACCTCGACCACTCCCGACGGCGCCCCGCTGAACACCAGGGACTCGCGCTGGATGGTGCCCGCCACCCGCACCACCGAAGCGTCGTAGGAGTAGGTGACCGCGTTCTCGAGCAGGGCGTGCATGGCCGAGACCAGCTGCCGGCGGTCCCCGAGCACGGCGACCGGGCGCGGGGGCTCGTCCATCTCGATGCGGATGCCCCGCTGGTCGGCGGTGGCCCGGACCCGCTCGACCGCCTCGGCCATGACCAGGCTGACCAGGACCGGCTCGCGTGGCGGCGCCTCCTCGGACTCGAGCCGGCTCAGGTCGAGGAGGTCGTCGATGATCCGGCTGACCCGGAACGCCTCGGTCTGGATGCGGCTGGCCAGCCGCTTGGCCACCTCCCCGTCGGGCTCGGCCACCAGGGTCTCGGCCAGCAGCCCGAGCGCGCCCATCGGAGTCTTGAGCTCGTGGCTCACGTTGGCCACGAAGTCGCGCCGGATCTCCTCGAGCCGGCGCCGCTCCGACACGTCCTCGATGAGCGCGATGACCCCGAGCGGTCGCCGCCCGTCGTCGATGAGCCGGGCCCGCACGGTCAGGGTGCGCCGGGGCGGGCCGTAGAGGTCGAGGGTCCGCTCGGCCGCCCCCTCGTGCCAGGCGTCCTCCACCAGCTCAGTGACCGCCTGGGCGGCCAGTGCATCGCCGTGCCGGCTGGTCATCAGGGCGTTGGCCCGGGCGTTGCGGTAGACCACCGAACCGGTCTCGTCGCACAGCACCACCCCCTGGGGCAGGGTGTCGAGCGAACGCCGCAGCCGGATGGCGTCGGAGCTGGACTCGGCCACCGCCTCGGACGCCGCGCTGGTCACCTGCTCGAGGTAGGAGAGCGCGTGCTCGATGCCCCCCTCCTCGCGCGGCGCGTCGAGCCCGAGCCGGCTGCCCAGCGCGGTCAGCCGCTGGGAGAGCGCCCGGCGGCCCGAGCGCCGCCCGACTGCTGCCGCGATCAGCACGGCGACGACCAGCACGGCCAGCGCGATCAGGTAGGCGATCGGGGCGGGCAGACCGGCGACGCGGGTGACCCCCACCACCCAGCCCGTCCCAGTCACCTCCCCAGCATGGCAGGGCCCGCCCGGCGCGGCGAACGATGCGCCGCCGACCATTCCGGCCCGGTGCACGCCCTCCTCACCATCATCGCCCCCCTCCCGCCGGCACCGTTCGCCGCCGCCCGACTGGTCGACGTGACGCTCTCGCCCGACACCAGCGCGCTTCCCGGCGGCGCCACGCTCCAGCAGCTCATCAACGGCGTCGCCGGCTGGGCGCTGGTGCTCTCGCTGGGCGCCCTCGTGATCGGCGCCGCCGCCTGGGCGCTCGGCGCGCACTCGCAGAATTACCACCAGTCCTTCGTCGGCCGCCGGGCCGTGCTCGTGTCAGGGTTGGCCGCGCTGCTGATCGGTGCCGCGCCGACGCTGATAAATTTCTTCTTCCACGCCGGCACGGGCGTGCATTGACCGGGTCCCGGTGAGCGTCGCGTCGGGGTGCACCGGGCTCGAGGCGCTGAACCCCCTGTGCCAGGCCGCCGGGGCCGCGTCGGGCGTGCTCGCCGGCGGGGTGGGTGGGGTGCTTCAGGCGACGACCCAATGGGTCGTCGGGGGCGCCAGCTGGCTCCTCGGGCAGATCGGTGGGGTGGTGGACGCCAGTAGCTCGGTCGACCTGGGGGCCGGCTGGTTCGAGACCCACTACCAGGTGATGCTCGGGGTGCTCGGCATCGTGGTGGTGCCGGCCGTGCTCGGATCGGTGATCCAGGCGGTCCTGCGCCAGGACGGCGGGTTGCTGGTCCGCTCCATGCTCGTCAACCTCCCGCTGGCGCTCCTGCTGGCCGGCATGGCGGTCAAGGTGGTCCAGCTGGCCCTGGGGGCCACCGACGCCCTCAGTGCCGCCGTGGCCTCGGGGGCGGGTGGCGATGTCCACCAGGCCCTCCAGGCGGTGGTGAGCGGGCTGGCGGTGGCCTCGGTCGACTCGTCGGTGCCGTCGTTCGTCCTGCTGCTGGTGGCGCTGCTCGTCGTCCTGGGGGCGCTGGCCCTCTGGGTCGAGCTGCTGGTGCGCTCCGCCGCCGTCTCGGTGGCGGTGCTCTTCTTACCGTTGGCGCTCGGGAGCCTGGTGTGGCCGGCGATCGCCCACTGGTGCCGCCGGCTGGTCGACACGTTGGCCGCGCTGATCCTGTCGAAGTTCGTCATCGTGGCGATCCTCAGCCTGGCGGCCGGCGCCCTGGCCGCGGGCACGTCGGGGTCGAGCGCTGGTACCGGCACCGGCGGCACCGTCCCCGCCGTGCTCGGCGGGGCGGCCCTGTTGCTGCTCGCCGCGTTCAGCCCGTACACGCTGCTCCGGTTGCTGCCGATGGCCGAGGCCGGCGCGATGAGCGGGCTGGAGGGCGTGCGGCACCGGGCCCAACGGGCCGCCACGACGGTGCCACGCGACGCGGCGCGCTTCGCCTTGCGCCAGGCCCGCCTGGGTGCGTTCGACCCCGGGGTACCGGGCACCGGGATCCCCGAGCACTTCGAGGCCGCCGGAGGCGACGACGACTTCGGCTCCGCTGCCGCCGGTGCCGACGGGCTCGGAGAGGACGGCCCCGCCGCCGGCGGCCCCGATGGCCCCCCGGACGGCGGGGACGGTGGGCTGGGCGGCGTCGGCGGCATCGGGGGCATGGGAGACGATCGGGACGCGACGGCCGCCGGTGACGAGGCCGGCGAGGCGGATCCGGCGGGCGGGGGCGGCCGACCGGGCTCGCGGGGCGCGCCCCGAGGCACCGGTCGGAGAGGGGGCGGCGCGACGGGCGCCGGGGGTCGCGGAGCGGCCGAGGGCGGGTCCGACGGCGGTGGCGGTGACGGTGGTGCCGTGCTCACGCCGCCACCCTTTTCCGACATCCCGATGTGGCGCGGCGACCCGAGCTCCCAGCGGATCTTCGACGACGTGATGGCCGGTCGGCGGGCGGCCGACGTGCCCGAGGATCCTCACGCTTCGGTGCTGCGCCCCGATCCGTCGGGCGGCACGGCGTCCGGTCGCAGCTGGGATCGGGGTCGGCACGAGATCATCCACGACGCGATGGGCCCGGTGATCCGGTGGATCCCGCCGGAGGAGGCCGATGACTGAGCCGTCTCGCTACCGCTTCGGCCCGCTCGATCGCCGAGGCCTGATCGCCGGCTGGCGGGGCGGGCAGATCGTCACGGTCGTGCTGGGGGTCGCCATCGCCATCGTGGCGCTCCGTTCGCGCCCGACCGTGGCATCGGTGGCGATCGCCGTGGTGTCGGTGATCGGTTCGGTCGCCCTGGCCACCTGGCCGGTGGCCGGACGGACGGGGGAGGAGTGGCTCCCGACGGTCACCCGCTTCGCCGCCGGCGCCCTCGACGGGTCGCACCGCCGGCTCTCGCCGCTCCCCGGAGCGGGGCGGGTGATGGGTGCGGGCAGCGCCCCTCCCGGGCGCCGCGGCCGGGCCGCCCGGAGTGGGATCGACCTCCGTGGAGCGCCCACCCGGGTCCCGCCCACCCGGGTCCCGCCCACCCGGGGCGCGATCACTTGGGGCCCGTTCGCCCGTGGCGCGGCCACCAGGGGCCCGTTCGCCGGCCTCGACCTGCTGGAGGTGGCCGGAGCCGAGGGTGCGGCCGACATCGGGATCGTCCACGACGCCCGCGCCCGGACCTACACCGCGGTGGTGGCCGTGCGTGGCCACAGCTTCGCCCTGCTCGGTCCGGCCGACAAGGAGCACCGGGTGGGCGGATGGGCGTCGGTGCTGGCTTCGTGCAGCCGCGAGCGGGCGGCGATCCACCGGGTGCAATGGCTGGCATCCTCCACTCCCGACGACGGCGGCGGTGCTCGGAGCTACCTCGCCGAGCGAGCGGCGGTGGGGACCGGCCACCCGGCCCGGCGCGCCTACGCCGAGCTGCTCACCGACCTGGGCCCGGGGTCGTCCCGCCACGACACCCACGTCGTGGTCCAGACCCGGGCTCCGAGGCGCTCCGGCCCCCGGGGCGCAACCTCGACGCAGGAGGCGTGCGCGGTGCTGGTGCGCGAGCTCGGATCGCTGTGCCGGCGGCTCGAGGAGATCGACCTCGTGGTCGACGGCCCGCTGGGGCCCGAGGCTCTCGGCGCGCTGGTCCGGCGCAGCGGGCAGGCGAATGGGTCCCGGGTGAACGGCGCCGGTGATGCGGCTGCGCACGCGAGCCGAGCAATCCCCGAGCCGACTCGCGACGGGCCCACGTCGAGCCTCGCCCCGGCGACCGAGCGCGGGCCGTGGTCCGGGCCGGGGCGATGCCCGTGGCCCCTGTCGATCCAGTCGTCGTGGGACCGCGTCCGCACCGACGCCACGTGGAGCGCCACGTACTGGATCGCCGAGTGGCCACGGGTCGAGGTCGGCCCGGACTTTCTGGCCCCGCTGCTGCTCGGCGGCGCTCGCCGGACCGTGGCGGTGGTCATGGAGCCGCTGAGCCCGAGCCGGGCGACCCGGCAGGTCGAGCAGGCCCGCACCGCCGACGTGGCCGACGCGGAGCTTCGACGGCGGGGAGGGTTCGTGAGCACCGCCCGCCGGCAGCGCGAGGCCGCCGTCGTGCGCCGCCGCGAGGTCGAGCTGGCCGACGGGCACGCGTCGTTCCGCTTTTCGGGTTACGTGACCGTCACCGCCCCGACCGAGTCGTCGCTGGTCGCCGCGTGTGACGCCACCGAGCAGGCGGCCGCCCAGTCCTACCTCGAGCTGCGCCGGCTCTTCGGCGACCAGGAGCGCTCCTTCACCTACACGCTGCCGCTGGCTCGGGGGCTCTCGTGAGGTCCCGCCGCTCCCCGGGCGGGGGGTCCGGACTGCCGGCCCACGAGGTGACGACCCGCAACCTGGGCGCGGCCTACCCGTTCGTGGCCGAGTCCGGTCTCGGGCACCGGGGGGTGGCCATCGGGCGGGACCTGCTCGGCGGATCGTTCGCGTTCGACCCGTTCGAGCTCTACGAACTGGGCCTGCTGAACAATCCCAACATGATCGTCTTCGGGCAGATCGGCCGGGGCAAGAGCGCCTTCGTCAAGACGTTCCTGTGGCGTCAGGCGGTCTTCGGGCGCCGGGCGTGGGTCGTCGACCCGAAGGGGGAGTACGGCGCCCTGGCCCGGCAGTGGGGGGTGACACCGGTGACCCTGCGTCCCGGCGGCCCGGTCCGTCTCAACCCGCTCGACCGGGCGCCCGACATCGGGCCCGGAGCGTCCGGCGTACCCGGTCCCCGGGGCCCGAACGACGGCCTCGATCCGGCCGGCGTCGCCCTAGGTGACGGGCTCGGGACCGGCGAGGCGGCCCGGGTGGACCGCCGCCACTCGGCCCTGCTCGCCTCGCTGGCGGCGGTGTGCCTCGGGCGCGACGTGTTGCCCCGCGAGCGGGCCGCCATCGACGTCGCGCTGGTGACCGTGGCCGGCCGCGCCGCGGTCTGCACCCTGCCGGCGGTCGTCGACGCGCTGCTGGTCCCGGACCACGACGCCGCGGGCGAGATCCGCACCGATGCGGCGCAGCTGGCCGAGGACGGGCGCGACGTCGCGCTCGAGTTGCGCCGCCTGGTGCACGGCGACCTGCGGGGCATGTTCGACGGCCCGACCACCACCGGGCTCGACCTGTCCGGCCCGCTGGTGGTGCTCGACCTCTCCGCGCTCTACGGCTCGGCCGCCCTGGGCGTGCTGATGGCCTGCGCCACCGCGTGGTTGCAGGCGGCGTTGGCCAACCGGGGCCCGCTGGGCGCGCCGCCGGTGCTGGTGGTGGTCGACGAGGCCTGGGCCATCCTGGCGCAGCTCGGCATCGCCCGGTGGCTCCAGGCGTCGTGGAAGCTCTCGCGGGCCCACGGGGTGGCCAACATCGCCGTGCTGCACCGGCTGTCGGACCTGCGGGCGGTGGGCGCCGCCGGCTCCGAGCAGGTCGGCCTGGCCGAGGGGCTGCTGGCCGACTCCGAGACCCGGGTCATCTACGGGCAGCCGCCCGGCGAGGCGGCGCGGGCGAGCGAGCTGCTGTCGCTGTCGGAGACCGAGGTGGACCTGGTGGGCCAGCTCCGGCGGGGGGTCGCCCTGTGGAAGGTCGGCCAGCGCTCCTTCCTCGTCCACCACGTGCTGGGGCGCTCCGAGCTCGACCTCGTCGACACCGACATGGCCATGCGGGGTCGTGGGTGATCCTCCACCTGGTCCCGCCCCTCGCCTCGGGACTTCCGCTGCCCGCCCTCATCGCGCTCGCCGTCGCGCTGGCCCTGCTCACCTTCGCTCGCTGGTCGCCGACCGGCCGTTCGGGGGTGGGGGGACCCTGGTCGGGACGTCGCCCGAGCCGGGGATCGCCCGCCCCGGGCCGCCGGGGCCGGCCGGCAGCCGTGCCGTCGCGGCGCGCCGGCGGTTCGCAGGCCCGGAGGGGCGGGACGCCGCCCGGATCGGTGTGGGCGGCCCGGCGGGACCTGCCCGCCCTGGCGTGCCGCGGCCTCGAATCCGGCCGGATCTCGCTCGGGGTCCTCGGCGGCCGCCGACCCGCCCGGGTCCGCGGGGTGCTGGTGCGGCGGCGGGGTCCCCGGGCGCCGGTCTGGCTCGAGGGCACTGGCGACCCCGACCGTGACCGCGCCGGCTCCATCGAGGCCGGCTTGGGTCGGGCGGCTGACCCCGCCGAGGCACCGGGTCTCCCGCTCACCCTGTCTCGCCCCGGCCGGTCCTGGCGGCTGGCGGTGGAGCGGGCGCAGTCGTTGGCGGTGATCGGGCCCACCCAGAGCGGGAAGACCACCTCCCTTGCCGTCCCGGCCATTCTCGGGTGGGACGGTCCGGTGCTGGCGGTCAGCGTCAAGACCGACCTGCTGCGCGACACCAGGGCCTGGCGCTCCTCGGTGGGCCGGGTGCAGTGCTTCGATCCGAGCGGGGTCACCGGCCTGGTCACCGACGAGTGGTCGCCGCTGCGCCACGCGACCACCTGGCCCGGCGCCCGTCGGGCGGCGGCCGACCTGACCGAGGTGGCGCGGGCCGAGGGGACCACCGCCGACGGTGAGTTCTGGTACGCCACCGCGGCGAAGCTGCTGGCCCCGCTCCTCTTCGCCGCCGCCACCGGGGGCCGCACCATGCGCGACGTGGTGCGCTGGGTGGACACCCAAGAGGTGGAAGAGGTGGTGGGCTTGCTGGAGGCGGCCGGCGTCGTCGAGGCGCTGCACGCGGCGCACGCCACCTGGGGTCGCGACGACCGGCAGCGCAGCTCGGTCTACACGACGGCCGAGACGGTGCTCGAGGGGTTCGGCCCCGGGTCGGCGGGTGCCGACGGCTCTGCGGGGGCGGGCGGCGGTCGGCGGTCGGTGGAGATCGACGTCCCGGCGCTGCTCGGCGGAGCCCACACCCTCTACGTCTGTGCCCCGGCGCACGACCAGCGACGCCAACGGGGCCTGTTCAGCGCGGTGGTCAAGGACGTCCTTGATGCCGCCTTCACCGCGGCCGCCACCACCGGGGGCCCGCTCGAGCACCCGCTGCTCGTGGTGCTCGACGAAGCGGCGAACATCGCCCCGGTCCCCGAGCTCGACGGGCTGGCCGCCACCTGCGCCGGGCACGGGATCCAACTGGTCACCATCTGGCAGGACCTGGCCCAGATCACCGCCCGCTACGGGGCCCGGGCGGCGACCGTCGTGAACAACCACCGGGCGAAGCTGTTCCTGTCGGGCATCGCCGATCCAGGGACCCTCGAGCACGCCAGCGCCCTGGTCGGCGACGAGGACGTGCTCGTCCCGTCGGTCACCCGGGACCGCTCCGGCGCCGAGTCGACGACGATGGCGCCCACCCGGCGCCGGCTCCTCGCTCCCGACGCGTTGCGCCGGCTCGAGCCGGGCACCGCCGTTCTGGTCTACGGCTCGTTGCGGCCGGCCCTGGTCGAGCTGCGCCCGTGGTGGGCCGACCCGGTGCTTGCCGCCCGGGGGCACGCCTCGGGCGCCGCGCTGCCGGGCGGCGCAGGAAGCATGGGCACTGCCGGCGCCCGACCCGGACCGCCCGACCCGGGCCATCCAGCCCGCCCCGGTACAGTGCAGGTCGGTGACCCGTCTGGCCGATCCGGCAACCCCGACCTCGGGTGAGGCCCTGGCCGGTGCGCTCTATGAGATCGTGCACCGGCGCCGGGACGTGCGGGCCCAGTTCACCGGGGCGCCGCTCGACGATGGGGTGCTCGATCGGATCCTCGCCGCCGCCCACGCCGCCCCGAGCGTCGGGATGACCCAGCCGTGGGACTTCGTACTCGTGCGCGACGAGGCGATCCGGCAGTCGTTCTTCGAGCACGTGCAGCGGGAGCGGTCGGTATTCGCCGCCTCGCTGTCGGGGGAGGCCGCGGCGCGTTTCGCCGGCATCAAGATCGACGGCGTGCTCGAGTCCACCCTGTCAGTGGTCGTCACCTACGACCCGGCACGGGGCGCACCGGGGGTGCTGGGCCGCCACGCCATCGCCGACTCGGGGCTCTACTCGGTGTGCCTGGCCATCGAGAACCTGTGGCTGGCCGCCACGGCCGAGGAGCTGGGCGTGGGGTGGGTCTCCTTCTACCGCGAGCCCTTCGTCCGCCAGCTGCTCGGCATCCCCGCGGCCATCCGCCCGGTGGCTTGGCTGTGCCTGGGCCCGGTCACCCATCTGGAGACCACGCCGGACCTCGAGCGCCTGGGCTGGCGGGCCCGGGCGCCCCTGGCCTCGGTGGTCCACCACGACCGGTGGGCCGGCCCTCCTTCGCAGCAGCCGGCGGACGGCGGCATCCCGTCCGGTCTCGAGACCCGGAGCGTGCGGTGAGCGACCACCAGAGCGAAGCAACCACCGGTTCCGAGGAGGACCACGTCGAAGGGATCGACATCGTCGGCCCC
>DASYAI010000015.1:0-10851 GCA_036501425.1 Acidimicrobiales bacterium
GCACGGTCCGCAGCAGCTCCCCGTACGCCTGGGCGGGCGGCGTGCCGGGGGCCAGCTCGACCACCGAGATGCCCGAGCGCAACGGCGCCGGCAGCACCTTCGTGACCATCCGCGCCGTCCCTCCGATCACCCCCGCGGTCCGCCTGCCTCCCAGCAGACCGACGGTCAGGGACCAGTGGGGGCTGCTCTGGGCGCGCAAGTTCCGCACCGCTCCCACCAGCCCTCGGAGCTGGCTGGGCGTCACCAGCAGCAAGAAGGTAACGGCCGGGGTGGGGCCGTCGACCGCCGGGTCCTGCGGGGGATCGGCCAGCCGGGCCCGGCGGTGCTCGTCGAGCCACCGGCGGTAGCGCTCGGGATCCTGCGCCGCGTCGGGCCCGAGGGGGGGGATCGGCCGCGGGGCGAAGAGGATCCGCTCGGCCTCTTCGGGGCCCGAGGCAGCCGGCTGCGCTGCGACCCCGGTCACGCCGCGCAATCTAGCGGGCTGCCGGACCGGTGGGGCTCAGTACCAACCGACGTACAGGTGGAGCTGCTGGGTCACCGTCCGGCCGGCGCTGGTGGCGGTGACCGTCACCAGGATCGGCGGCTCGCCGAACCACCAGCGGCTGCTCGACGTCCCGCTGATCAGGCCCTTGCCGCCACCCTGGTCGGTGAACCTCAACCCGGAGGGCAGCCCGGTGACCGACAGGCTGGGCGCCGGGACGCCCGACGCGGTGATCGTCACCGAGCACGCATGCCCGCAGAAGGCCCACGGCGAGGAGGTGATCTCGAGCGGGCCCGGCTGGGTGACGACCACGGAGATCGGCAGGCTGACCTGCGGCCCGACGCCGTTGGTGGCCACCACCGTGACGGGGAAGCTGCCGGCGACCGAGGCCGAGGGGGTGCCGGCGATCACCGCGCTCCCACCCCCTTGGTCGGAGAAGCTCAGCCCGGGCGGTAGCGGACCGGTCAACGCCAGGCTCGGTGCCGGCGACCCGGTGGCGGCGATGGCGAAGGACCCGGCCTCGCCGCTGTAGAAGGGGGCGGTGGGATTTGCGGTGATCGCCGGTGGGCTGACCACGGTGAGGGTAAGGGTCTGGGTGACCGCCCGCCCCGCCGCGGTGGCGCTGATCGACAGGGAGTAGGTGCCCGCCGTTCCGGCCCCGGGGGTGCCCCCCAGCACCGCGGTGCCGTTGTGCTGGTCGGTGAAAACGATGCCGGCCGGCAGGGCGCCGGCCTCGCTCAGCGCCGGGGTGGGCGAGCCGCTGACCCGCACGGTGAACGTGCCGGGCTGACCGGTGGCGAAGGAGACCGTGCCGGTCGAGGTGAACTTCGGCGGGCTGGTCGGTGTCGTGGTCGGTGGGGTGCTGCCAGCCGTCGCCGGGGTGGTGCTGGTGGTGCCGTGCGTCGACCCGCCGCCCGGCGTGCTCCCCGTCGTGCTCCCCGAGGACCCGGCGTGGCCCGCCGACAGCGCGGCCACCCCGGCCGAGAGGGCCGGTGTGCCGCTCGGCGTTGCGCCGGTCCCCCCGTTGCCGGGCGCGCCGGACCCGGACCCGCCGGCTCCGGGCCCAGTGGTCGTCGTCGACGGGGCAGTGGAGGTGCTGGCGGCCGAGCCATCCGAGCTGCCTGGGTCCCCCGACCCAGTCGAGCCGGCCGGGTCCGGCGTCCCGTCGCCCACCGCGACCCCGGCGGCGCTGTGGGCCGACATCGGGCTCGCGGTCGCCGGGGCGGCGCTCGTGGCGGCTCCGGGGAGCAGGGAGATCGGGACCGACGCGGCCAGGGCGGCGACGGTGGTGAGGCTGGTCGACGCGGCCGCCAGCACCGCGCCGACCGGCACGGCGCCGAGGGGCCCGACCATGAGGTGCGACACCCCGTCGGACAGGCGCTGGGCCAGCGCCACCCCCGAGCGCAGGGCCCCGGCCCCACCCGGAGGGCGCGGCCCCCCCGCGCCTCCCCGACCCCCCGGGCCCCGTCGCTGGGTGCGTCGGGAATGGTCGGAGCGACCACCGGTCCGGCGCACCAGCCGGGGTCGGGCCTTGGCCGCGGTGGGCGGGACCCCGATGCGGTGCCGGGCCACCAGCAGCCCCAGCAGCCCGACCGGCGCCGCCCCGTAGGCGGCCCGCACGGTGTGGTTGACCTCGCTGGCCTCGGCCAGCCGGGCCCGGCAGGCCGGGCAGTCGGCGGTGTGGTGGTCGACCATTGCCACCACCCGCACACTCGCCCGCCCGGCCAGGTAGATGCCGATCTTGTCCGTGCACGCCCGGCAGTCCGGGGGAGCCGACTCGCTGATCGTCGGGGTGATGAAGCGCAGCCGCAGCGATTCGCGGGCCCGGTGGAGCAGCTGGTGCAGAGCGTTGACGCTCAGGCCCAGGCTGGCCGCCACCTCGGCCGGCCCGACGCCTTGGACGTCGACCAGCAGCACCGCCTCGCGCTGGCGGTCGTCGAGCCGGCCGAGGGCGGCCATCGCCCGGCGGCCCTCCTCGGACTGCGAGAGCCGGTCCTCGGGGTTGTCCGCCTCGGGGGCGGCCAGCCCCAGCCCGTCGAGCTGGTCGTGGGACACCGGGGCCGTCCTGCCTTGGCGGCGCATCGCCTGCAGGGCCTCGTTGCGCACGCAGGCGGCCAGGTAAGAAGGGAACCGCTCCACCTGGCGGAGCCGGGGCAGGTTCCGGAAGGCCGACGCGAACCCGTCGACCGTGGCCTCCTCGGCGGCGGCGTGAGAGCGGGTCACCGAGCGGGCGACGCTCCAGGCGAAGCTACGGTGCCGGTCGAAGAGCTCGGTGAAGGCGTGCTGGTCACCGCGCTGGGCCGCTTCTACGCATTCGGCCAGCGTGGCCGCCTGCCACGCGCCGCCAGGATTCGCCATCGAGCCTTCGCTCTTTCCCTCCGCCGGGATCGGTCAGCCTCCGCCAGGCGGCTGACCAGCACCGACACTACTAGAGGGCGACCCAGGCCCCAAATGCCCCGGGCGGCTCGGACCGGGGTCTGCGCCCGGGCCCGATTAGGGCAGTGAGGCGGTCAGAGCGGCGGGAGCGGCACGAAGGACCCGGCCTCGTCGCTGAGCGAACCGACCCGCCACAGGGCGCACGTGAGGCGCAGCGGGGCGCGGTCGGTCGCCCACCTCCGCAGGAGCTCCTCCACGTTGTCGAGGATCCACACCTGGTCCTCGGAGGGAAGGTAGGCGAAGCTGCTCTCGACCAGCTCCTCGGTCATGATGTCGCGGGGCGCCGCGGTCATCGGGTCGGTCGTCCAGCCCCGGCCGCCCTTCAGCAGCAGGTAGAACTCGCTCTCGTAGCGCAGGACCGTCTGGATCGTGGCCCCGTGCACGTCGCAATAGAGGTCCGGGTCACCGGGCCCGGCGATCTCGTCGGTCGCCCCCGGCGTGAGCCGGCCCCCGTCCGCCCACGAGCGCAACGTCTGTCCCTTGTCCACCGCAGCCACCCTTCTTGGTCGTCCGCCGGCCTCCGCCGGCCAGCGGTTTCGTGCTCAAGATGCGGGACGGGCCGTCCTCTTACGCGCCGCCGGGACTTTTCGCGCTCCGCCCACCCTCGACATTGGTGGGACCGACCCGCACATTTCTGCCGCGGTTCGCGTAAGTGGGGGGCGGCAGCCGCATCTCGTCCCACAGACAGAGGGGCGGCCAGCGGGTCGCCGGCGCAGGAGGCGACTGATGGCGACCACGACGCACACCCCGCACGAGCAGACGGCCGCCGGGCCGGTGCCGGTGGAGACGGCCGCCGGGCCGGTGGCCACCAGGACCGGCGGGGGCGCCCGCCGGCACCGATCTCGAGCGGCCCTGGTGCCGGCGGCAGTGGATCTGAGCACGCTCGACTTCTCGCTGGTCGTACCGGGCGGTGGCCCGGAGTTCGCGCCGGCGCCCCTGCGCCGGACCGGGATCTCGAGCGGCTCGCACCTCCAAGAGGTGCCGCCGGTGGGATCGTGGGCGGCCCAGGGGGCCTGCCGGCACCGGACCGAGCTGTTCTTTCCGGTGCGGGGCCAGCGGCCCCAGGCCGCCCTCGACCTGTGCGCCCAGTGCCCGGTGGTCGAGCCGTGCCTCGCCTACGGCCTCGACCATGCCGCGCAGCTCGGCGTGCTGGGCGGCATGACCGTCGAGGAGCGTCGCCGGGTCCGCTCGGCCACCAAGGCGGCCATCCGGGCCGCCCGGGGGACCGAGGGGTACCCCCTGCTCGCCGTGCTGGCGGACCTGGCCCGGCACCCGGTGCGCACCTGGGGGGAGATCGCTCGCGGCGACGCCGACACGGTGGTCCAGCTGGCGTTCGAGCTGGGCGCCGGATGGCACGCGCTGCCGCCGGGCCGGTGGGAGTTCGACGTCGAGCTGGGCGACGGGCCGGCGTTGCGCGCCCGGCTGGTCGAGCGCGACGTCTCGATGGCCTTCCGGATCGACGATCCGGCGATCTCCGGGGAGCACATCGACGATCCGGACCCTGACGACGACACCGACGAGACCGACGACGTCGGCGAGGACCCCGGCGCGGCGACCGCCGAGATCGAGGAGCAGTTCGCGGTCGGTTGACCCATCGCCGTCCGCCCGTTCCCCGCTGGCGCGGCGGCCGGGCGCCTGGCACCATGCGGTGTGCCCATCCCCAGCCGACTGCTGATGGGCCCGGGGCCGTCGAACCCCTATCCCGAAGTCACCGGCGCGCTGGTCCAGCCGCTGCTCGGCCATCTCGATCCGGCGTTCCTGCAGATCCTCGACGAGACCATGGCCCGCCTGCGGGCGGTGTTCCGGACCTCCAACGCGCTCACCCTGCCGCTGAGCGGCACCGGCTCGGCCGGCATGGAGGCGGCCCTGGTGAACTTCGTGAATCCGGGCGACCCGGTCGTCGTCGGGGTGAACGGGCTCTTCGGCGAGCGCATGTGCGAGGTGGCCTGGCGCTTGGGGGCCGAGGTCACCACCGTCGAGGCCCCCTGGGGCCAGCCCCTCGACCCGCGGGCCGTCCTCGCCGCCCACCCTGCCCCGGCGATCATCGCCGTGGTGCACGCCGAGACCTCCACCGGGGTGCGCAACGACATCGAGCCGATCGGGGCCGGCAAGGGGGACGCCCTGCTGGTCGTCGACATGGTCACCTCGCTCGGGGGCATCGCGGTGGCGGTCGACGAGTGGCAGGTGGACGTCGCCTACAGCGCCACCCAGAAGTGCCTCGGCGTCCCCCCGGGGCTCGCCCCGATCACCGTGTCGCCCCGGGCCCGGGCCAACCTGGTGGACCGGCCGTCGAGCTGGTACCTCGACCTCGGGCTGCTGGCCGCCTACGTCGACCCGGGCAGCGGCGGCCGGGTGTACCACCACACCGCCCCGGTGACGATGATCGGCGCCCTCCACGCCGGGCTGGGCGCCGTGCTGGCCGAGGGGCTCGACGCGGTGTGGGCCCGGCACGAGGAGTGCGGCTGGCTGCTGCGGCGGGGACTCGAGGACCTCGGTCTGGCCTTGTTCGCCGACGAGGGCCACCGGCTGCCCCAGTTGACCACCGTCGTGGTGCCCGACGACCTGCCGCCGGGGATCGACGAGGCGGGATGCCGGCGACGGTTGCTCGAGCGCTACGGGATCGAGATCGGTGGCGGAGCGGGGCAATTGGCGGGCAAGATCTGGCGGATCGGTTGTATGGGTCACACGGCCCGACCGGGGAACGTCGTGGCGCTCCTCGGGGCCCTTGCGGAGGTGCTCGAACGATGACGGCCAGCCGGGTCCACTCGTCGCCGCTTCAGTTGACCGGCCGGCGCATCGTCCTGCGGACGCTCACCGATGCCGACTACCCCGAGTGGTACGAGGTCCGTACCCGCTGCCGGGACTGGTTGGTGCGGTGGGAGCCTCGCCCCAAGGGTGCCCCGCTGCCCTCGGAGGACCGGGGCAGCTTCGCCGCCCGGTGCGCCATCCGCGAGCGGGAGCGGCAGCTGGGCACCGGGTACGGGTTCGGCATCTTCACCGACCGCTTCGTCGGCGAGGTCACCTTGTCGTCGATCCAGCGCGGACCGTTCCAGACCGCCTCGATCGGCTACTGGGTCGACGAGGCGATGGCCGGCCGGGGCCTGGTGCCCGAGGCGGTGGCCCTGACCCTCCAGTTCTCCTTCGAGGCGCTGGCCCTGCACCGGATCGAGATCTCGATCATCCCCCGCAACCAACCGAGCCGCCGGGTGGTCGAGAAGCTGGGCGTCCGTCTGGAGGGGATCGCCGAGCGGTTCCTCGAGATCGACGGGGTCTGGGAGGACCACTGCCGCTACGCCATGACCTCCGAGGAGTGGGAGGTCCGGCGAGACGAGCTGGTGCGGGCCTGGCTGGGCCGCCAGCGCTGACTCAGGGTCGCCAGGCGGGCGAGGGGGCGGCGAGGCCCAGCGGAGCCCGGGCCCGGAGGGCGGCGAAGGGGACCGACACCTGCCGGATCGCCACCGGGCTGCCGTCGGGGAGCTCGAGGTCGCCCAGGGCGGCTCGGATTCGCGCCAGCTCCTGGGCCGAGGCGAGGGGCATGAGGACGGTCGCCCCCTCGCCCGGTGTCGTCAGCACCGGCAGCGACGGCCCGACGGTGTCCACGACCCGCCGCACCAGGTCGTCGTAGAGGTCGTCGGCGCCGACGCGGGTCCCGCGGGCCGGACCCACGGTGAACGCCGGCAGGGGGGTGGGGGCCCGGCGGCGGGCCCAGCCGCCCACGATGTCGAGCGCCATGGCGACCGGGTCCACCAGCGGGCGGACCCGGGTGCCGCTGATGTTGCGCCAGCGCACGGGGACCTGCGCGATGGTGAGCCCCAGCTGCCGGGCCACGTAGAGCACCTCGACGTCGAATGCGAAGCCGTCGATACCGGTGCAATGGAACAGGAGCCGGGCGACCGATGACCGGAAGCCCTTGAACCCGCACTGGGTGTCCCCGAGCTCGAGCCCGGTCAGGCCGTTCACCAGCCGGTTGAAGACCCGGCCCATCACCTTGCGCCGGGTGCTGTCGCCCTCGGCCCGCGAGCCTTTGAGGGTCCGGGCGCCGATCGCCACGTGCGCGGTGTAGAGGGCCTCGACGAGCAACGGGAACTGATCGGGGTCGATGGCCATGTCGGCATCGGTGAAGGCGACCGAAAGGCCCTGGGCCCGCCCGACCCCCAGGCGGATCGCCCCGCCCTTGCCCCGGTTGCGCTCGGAGCGCACGATCTGGGTGTGGGGGAGGTGGGCGAGGAGGTCGGCCGCCACCGAGGCGGTGCCGTCGGTGCTCCCGTCGTCGACCAGCACGACCTCGGTGCTCACCGGGTCCACGGCGCCGTCAGCGATCGCCTTGTCGAGCCGCTCGATGCCGTCGGCGAGCCGCCCGGCCTCGTTGAAGGCGGGGACCACGATGCTCAAGCTGATCGTGCCCGCCATCTCGCGCCCAGCCTCCCCCTCGTGGCAGGCCGGGTCAAGGCACCCCCCCCGGTGCCTACGGCGTCGGTGCAGCCTCCGGCGTCGCGGCGCGGTGCACCCGTCTGGCGTCGCGACGCCCGCGATGCCGGTGCCGGGCCCGCGCACACGCCCCGAGGTCAGGGGCGGACGGCGTAGCTACCGGTGATCGGACCCGGGAACGAGGTGTACTGGACGTAGGCGCCGGTGTGCGGCGCCTCGATGAACTCGCCCGGGCCCACGTACATGACCACGTGGCCGGGCGGCGCGCCTTCACTGAACACCAGGTCGCCCGGCTGGAGGCTGGTGAGCGGCACCCGGTTGGACAGGGCCCACTGGGTCTCGCTCGTGCGCGGGATGCGCACGCCGGCCTGGGCCCACGCCCACTGGGTGAGACCTGAGCAGTCGAAGCCGCCGGACTGGCCGGCGCTCTTGGGCGTCTCGCCCCCATAGACGTAGGGCACGCCGAGCTGGGTCTCGGCCGCCGCCACCGCCGCCATGCCGGCCGCCGAGCCGCTGGCGGAGCCGGAGATCGAGATGCCCGCCGACGACGCGGCCTGCGCCGCGGCCTGGTTGGCGGCGGTGGCGGCGGTGGCGGCGGCGGACCCGCCCACCGATCCGGCGACCGCGGCCGCGGTCGCCGCGGCGTTCGCCGCCGATTGCGCCGCCGCGTGGGTGCGCGCCGCGGCGGCCGCTGCCGCGGCGGCCTGCGCCTTGGCGGCGGCGGCAGCAGCCACCTGCTGGGCCAGCGCCCCCTTCACCTGGCCGAGCGTTGCCTCGGCCGTCTGGGTCTGGGTGGTGTTGGCGGTGGTCAGCGCCTCGAGCTGCGCGGCGGTAGTTCCGGCCCGTTGCTGCTCGGCCTCCTGCTCGGTCCGCTGGGCGAGCAGCTGGGCCTCGGTGGCCTCGAGCTCGTCGCTCAGCGTGGCGACGTCGCCGACCACCGCGTCCTGGTACTCGGTGCGGGCGTCGGACTTGGTCGCCGGCGAGGTGAACAGGGCCTGGGCGTTGGCGTTCGGGGTGTCGAAGACGTAGGCGTTGAGCGCCACCCGGCCCAGTTGGGCCTTCACCTTGGCCAGGTGCACCTGGGTGGTCGCGATCGACGCCGCGGTGCTGGCCAGCTGGGTCTGGATGGCCTGCTGCTCGGCCTGGGCGGCGTCGAACTGCTGCGCCAGGGCGTCCCCTTTGGACTGCTGCTGGGCGATCGTCGCCTCGAGCTGGCTGATCTGCTGCTGGGTGGCGGCGATCTGGGCGGGCGAGGGCGCGGGGGATGCGCCCGCCTGGCCCGGCCACGCCGCACCAGCAACCGATGCGAAGAGGAGCGTCGCGAGAATGACCGGGCGCGCGCCGCGCCAGCCCCGACACTCGACCCCAGCCACGCTCGAAGCGTATCGGTCGACCTGTTGGAATCCAAAGGAACTGGTGGCCGGCGCCGGGTGGTGGTCGACTCGGGACGCGCCGATCGACGTCGAGCGATGCGCTCAGGAGCCGGGTGGGGCCCGTAGGGTCTGAGCCAGTGGCGCAGACGGTGCAGACGGTCTGGACGGCGGGCGGTCGGGTGCGCGGCGAGCGACGCGACGACGTCTGGTGCTTCGCCAGTGTCCCCTACGCCCGGGCCCCCGTCGGCCCGCTGCGCTGGCGGCCGCCCCAACCGCTCGACGGGTGGACGGGGATCCTCGACGCCACCGAGTTCGGTGCCATCGCGCCCCAGGCGCCGGGCGCCGGCGGTCTGGTGCTGCCCGGCGATCCGGAGCACCAGAGCGAGGACTGTCTCACCCTCAACGTCTGGACGCCGGGCCTCGACGCTGGCGGACGGCCGGTGATGGTGTGGATCCACGGCGGGGGGTTCACCGGCGGCAGCGGGGCCGCCCGCCTCTATCGCGGCGACGAGCTGGCCCGCCGGGGGGACCTCGTCGTGGTGACGGTGAACTACCGGCTCGGCGCGTTCGGCTTCCTGTCCCACGGCGCCCTCGAGTCCACCCGATCTCCGGCGATCTCGGGCAACTGGGGCCTGCTCGACCAGGTCGCCGCGCTCGAGTGGGTCCGCGACCACGTCGCCGAGTTCGGCGGCGACCCGTCCAACGTGACCGTGTTCGGTGAGTCGGCGGGTTCGATGAGCATCGGGGCGCTGCTGGCGATGCCCCAGGCCCGCGGGCTGTTCCACCGGGCCATCATGGAGAGCGGGCCGCCGTTCGCCCACTCCCTCGACGACGCCCGCTGGATCGGTGGGCAGGTCGCCGCGGTGCTGGGTTTGAGGGAGGCCACGCGCGCCGAGTGGGAATCGGTGCCCATGGCGGACCTTGTTGCCGCGGTCGCCGCCCTCCAGTCGCTTCCGCCGGCACCCGGTCGCCTTCCGCTGCCGTTCCTGCCGGTGGTCGACGGCGTCTGCCTGGCCCGGCCGCCCTACGAGACGGTGCTCGCCGGGCGGGGGGCCCGGGTACCGCTCATGATCGGTACCAATCGGGACGAGCTCACGCTCTTCGCCCTCAACGACCCCCAGGCCGCTGCCCTCGACGCAGCGCTGCTCGAGACCTGGGTGGGTCAAGCGGTGCCCGACGGATCGGCCGCCCCGGCGATCGCCGCGTACCGCGCCGCACGTGAGCAGCGGGGCGAGCCGGTCACCCCGCGCGATCTCTGGATCGCCATGGGCACCGACTTCGTCTTCCGCTGGCCGTCCTTGCGCCTGGCGGCGGCGCACCGCCTGGTGGAGCCGGCCACGTTTGCCTACCTGTTCACCTGGGAGACCCCCGCGTTCGACGGTCAGCTCGGATCCGCCCACGCGCTAGAGATCCCCTTCGTGTTCGGCCACCTGCGCCAGCGGGCGGTGAACGCGTTCAGTGGGGGCGGGCCCGCCGCCGAGCGCCTTTCGGACCAGATGCTCGGGGCATGGTCCGCCTTCGCCCGCTGGGGCGATCCGTCGCTCGGCGGGGGAGGGGAGTGGCCGGCGTGGGATCCGGTGCAACGATCGACGATGGTGTTCGGCAACCCGAGCGAGCTGGTGGATGCCCCGCGCGACGAAGAGCTGGCCGTGTGGGAGGCGTGGGCGCCGCTGGCCATGCCCCGTTAGGCTGATCGCCCGAAGGTCAGTCGTACGGAGAGCGTCGGCAGCGCTCCCACCACTGGCTCGACGAGGGCGGGGACGTAGCCCAACCGGCAGAGGCAGGGCGCTTAAACCGCCTCCAGTGAGGGTTCGAATCCCTCCGTCCCCACGAGATTCGACAAACGAATTTGTCCGCGCCCCTGATGCGGCCGAAGGTGCCGCTTCAGGACTGGACGTCGACGAGTCGCCTGTCGTAGTCGTCCGCGAGTGCCAGGAGTGCCCCTGACCCATCGCCGGAGAAGCAGGAGCCATGCATGACGGCAAGCGTCGTAGGACCAAGGTCGGCCAGTCGCCGGATCGTGGGAGCGGTGTTCGGAGTGAGGCAAGTGGCCCCGAAGACATCCTCTGCCTGCGCAGCGGCCCCGACAATGTCCTCGGTCGTGATCGCCGGGCCGTTGCCGAGTTGGGTGAG
>DASYAI010000016.1:0-100056 GCA_036501425.1 Acidimicrobiales bacterium
CCAGGTGCCCGCGGTGGGCCGAGGTCAGGTACCAGGCAACGCCCCCCATCAGCAGCGCGTCGGTCACCCGGTCGGTCACCGAGTCGAAGAAGGCACCCCGGGCCGAGGCGGTGCCGGCGGCCTTGGCCACCGGTCCGTCGAGCAGGTCGTGGGCGCCGGTCGCCGCGAGCAGCACGATGGCGATGTGCAGGTGACCCGAGGCGACCGCAACGGCGGTCGCGGTGGCGGTGAGCAATCCGGTCGCCGTCAGGACGTCGGCGGTGACTCCCCACCGGTGCAGCGCCCGACCGGCGGGCTCAGTCGTACGATCGACTGCCTCCCGCCAGCGACCATCGAACATCCGCGCTCCTCGGGTCGACCCATCGGTCGTGCGAAGGCCAGCCGACGACCCGCGCGGCGCCGGCTGCTGCCCGTCGACCTCACCCGGATCGTACCATCCGTTCCCCCTGGCCAGTGCCCGGCCGGAACCGCCGCCCGCTCCGCCGGTGGGCTCTGCGGTGCTCGACCGAGCGCACTGTCCCCCGCCGCTCGGGCGCACCTAAGCTCGGACCGGCAGAACACCGGCGGGGGGCCCGAACCGGTCGTTTTCAGGGAGGTGCCGAGTGTCGAACGTGTCGACCTCGAATATCCGCAACGTCGCTCTGGTCGGGCACCACGGGGCGGGCAAGACCACCCTGGCCGAGTCGCTCCTCGTTGCCTCCGGGTCGCTGGAACGGGCGGGCTCGATCGAGCGGGGGTCCACGGTCTGCGACTTCGAGCCCGAAGAGATCTCGCGGCAGCTGTCGATCTCCCTGGCCATCGCCCCCATGTGGGTCGACGAGGTCAAGGTGAACCTGCTCGACGTGCCCGGCTACGCCGACTTCGCGGTCGACCTCGGCGAGGCCCTGGCGGCGGTCGACCTGGCCGTGATCGTGGTGAGCGCCACCGACGGGGTGCAGGCCCAGACCGAGGACGCCTGGCGGGCCGCCGCCGAGCTGGGCCTGCCCCGGGTGGTGGTCATCAACAAGCTCGACCGCGAGCGGGCCGACTTCGACCGGGCCCTGGCCGACATCCGGAGCCGCTTCGGCGCCGGCGTGGCGCCCGTCGAGCTGCCGATCGGGTCCGAGCAGGGATTTTGCGGCGTCATCGACCTCTTCGACGACACCGCCACCACCTACGGTCCCCCGCCCGCCTCGGGTCCGCGGTCGGCGACGACCGGTCCGATCCCCGAGGACCTGGCGGCGAGCGAGCACGTGGTCCACGAGCAGCTGGTCGAAGGGATCGTGGTCGGCGACGACGAGCTGACGGCCCGCTACCTCGACGGCGAGACGATCCCCCGCCACGAGCTCGAGGAGAGCCTCGCGTCGGGGGTCGCCGCGGGGGCGGTCTTTCCGGTCCTGTGCTGCTCGGGGCTGTCGGGCGTCGGGGTGGATCGCCTGGCCCGCCTGCTCGTCGAGCTCTGCCCCTCGCCGGACCGGCGCCCACCGGTCACCGTCACGGCGGGCGACACCCTCCAAGAGGTGCCGTGCGATCCGGGGGGCCAGCCGCTCCTGGCCGTGTGCAAGGTGCTGGCCGACCAGCACACCGGCCGAATCGCCCTGGCCAAGGTGCTCTCCGGGGTCATCCAGCCCGACGAGGTGCTGGTCAACACCCGGACCCGGGCCGACGAGCGGCTGCACCTCCTCGAGCAGCTCCGGGGGAAGGAGGTCTCGCCGGTGAGCGAGGCCGTGGCGGGGGACTTCGTGGCGCTGCGCCGGCTCAACGGCACCCTGCCGGGCGACACGCTGGCCCCGAAGGGCATGCCGGTCGCGGTGGCCCGTCCCGGCACCGACCCCCCGCCCCTGTCGATCGCCATCCGGCCGGCGTCCCATACCGACGAGGACAAGCTCATGTCGGCGCTCCAGCGGCTCTGCGAGGAGGATCCCGCCCTCGCGGTGCGCCGGGACGACGAGACCCATCAGACGGTCCTCGGGGTGTCGGGCGAGGTGCACGGTGCCGTCACGCTCGAGCGGCTGGCTCGCCGTTACCACGTGACCGTGGAGCGGGAGGACCTGGCGGTCGCCTACCGCGAGACCATCGCCTCCCCCGCCGAGACCCAAGAGACCTACAAGAAGCAGACCGGGGGGCACGGCCAGTACGCCGTCGTGCGGCTGCGGGTCGAGCCGCTGGGGCGCGGCGAGGGCTTCACCTTCCACGACGAGGTGGTCGGCGGTGCCATCCCCCGCCAGTACCTGCCGGCGGTCGAGAAGGGGGTCCGTGAGGCGATGGCCCACGGCGGGCCCCACGGGTACCCGGTGGTCGACGTGGCGGTGACCTGTGACGACGGCAAGCACCACCCGGTCGACTCGTCGGAGATGAGCTTCAAGACGGCCGGGTCCCTGGCGTTCAACGCCGCGCTGCGCAAGGCGGGGTCGGTGGTGCTCGAACCGATCTCTCGCGTCGAGGTGACCGTGCCCGGCGAGGCGCAGGGCGAGGTCTTGGGCGACCTTCACGCCCGACGGGGGCGGGTGCAGGGCACCCAGGGTGCGGCGGGCGACCTCCAGACGATCGTGGCGCTGGTCCCGACGGCAGAGCTGGTCCGCTACGCGGCGGACCTGCGGGCGATCACCGGCGGTCGGGGCCGGTTCCGCGCCACCCACGACCACTACGACGTGGTGCCCTGAGGCTCCTGGGCCGGGTCGGGCCACCGGGCGGACAACGCCCGCCACGAGTCGAGGAGGGATTGCGGCAGCACCCGGACCCCGGCCACGGTCGTCATGAAGTTGGTGTCCCCCGACCACCTGGGCACCACGTGGAGGTGCAGATGCCGGGGGATGCCGGCACCCGCCGCTCGCCCCAGATTGGCGCCGACGTTGACCCCGTCGGGCTGATAGGCGCGCTCGATGCCGGCCACCGCGGTGCGCAAGGCGTCCCAGAGGGCGGCACCCTCCTCGCGCCCGAGCTCGGCAAGTTCGGCGACGTGGCGCTCGGGCACCACCAGCAGGTGGCCGCTGGCGTAGGGATAGCGGTTGAGCACGGTGAAGACGCCGTCGGCCCGGGCCAGCACACCCGTCTCCGCCGCCGGCGGCCCGCTGGCGGCCAGGCGGCAGAACACACAGGTCCCGTCCTCGCGGGCCCGCTCGGCGGTGGTCGCCGCCTCCACGTAGTCCATCCTCCAACCGGCCCACAGCTGGTCGAGGCTCACCCGGTGCGCACCTCGGGCGAGCCGTGGGCCGCCACCTCGCCCGTGACCTCCTCGACGAAGGCGTGCCGGTCCACCCCACGCTCGGGGCGGTCCGAACCGCGGCGGTTGACCCCGAGCGTCCCGGCGGCCACGTCCTCGGGGCCGACCACCACCACGTAGGGCAGCTTGTCGAGCTTGGCCCGCCGGATGCGCCCCGCGAGCGGCGCATCGGCCCCGCTCACCCCTACCCGCAGCCCGGCCGCCGCCAGCTCGGCGCGCACCTGCTCGGCGTAGCCGTGGTCGTCGTCGCGCACCGGCAGGACCCGGACCTGCTGGGGCGCGAGCCAGGTGGGAAGGGCACCGGCGTAGTGCTCGATCAGCAGCGCCATGAAGCGCTCGATGGTGCCGAAGAGCGCACGGTGGATCATCACCGGCCGGTGCCGGGCGTTGTCGGCGCCGACGAACTCCAGCCCGAAGCGCTGTGGGAGCTGGAAGTCCAGCTGGATGGTCGACATCTGGTGGGTGCGACCGATGGCGTCGCGCGCCTGCACCGAGATCTTCGGTCCGTAGAAGGCGCCGCCCCCCACGTCGTGGACCAGCTCGAGGTCCTGCCGGGCGGCGACGGCGGAGAGCACCTCGGTGGCCTCGGCCCACTCGTCGTCCGTGCCGACGGCCTTCTCCTCGGGACGGGTGGAGAGCTCGAGATAGAAGTCCTCGAGCCCAAACTGCCCCAGGAGGTCCAAGACGAAGTCCAGCGCCCGACCCAGCTCGTCGCTCACCTGGTCCGGGCGGCAGAAGATGTGCGCGTCGTCCTGGGTCATGCCCCGCACGCGGGTCAGGCCGTGCACCACGCCCGACTTCTCGTAGCGGTAGACCGTGCCAAACTCGAACAGCCGCATCGGCAGCTCGCGGTACGAGCGCTGCCGGCTCCGGTAGACGAGGATGTGGAACGGGCAGTTCATCGGCTTCAGGTAGTACTGCTGCCCCCCGTCGAGCTCCATGGGCGGGTACATGGAATCGGCGAACCAGTCGAGGTGTCCCGAAGTCTCGAACAGGTCACCCTTCGTGATGTGGGGGGAGGTGACGAAGTCGTAGCCGGCCTCGACGTGCCGTTGGCGCGAGTAGTCCTCCATGACCCGACGCACCGTGCCTCCGTTGGGATGGAAGACGGCGAGCCCGGGACCGATCTCGTCGGGGAAGGAGAACAGGTCCAGCTCGAGGCCGAGCTTGCGGTGGTCCCGCCGCTCCGCCTCCTCGAGCCGGTGCAGGTGGGCCGCCAGGGCCTTGTCCGACTCCCAGGCGGTGCCGTAGATGCGCTGGAGCTGCGGGCGCTTCTCGTCGCCGCGCCAGTAGGCCCCGGCCATGCGCATCAGCTTGAAGTGCCCCAGTCGTCTGGTGGACGGGACGTGTGGGCCCCGGCACAGGTCGGTGAAGCGGTCCGAGTTCCAATAGGTCGACACCTCGGCGCCCGCTCCGGCGGGCCGGGCCGCGTCGACCTCGTCCGCCCCGGCGGCGACCCGTTCGATGATCTCGAGCTTGAAGGGCTGGTCCTCGAAGAGGAGCTTGCCCTCGCCGATCGAGTGCTCGTGGCGGACGAACGGCTGGTCCTCTCCGATGATCTCGCGCATGGTGGCGTCGATCGCGGCCAGGTCCTCCTCGCGGAAGCGGGCGCCACCGGGCAGCTCGAAGTCGTAGTAGAAGCCGTCTTCGATCACCGGTCCGATGGCGTAGTGGGCCCCGGGCCACAGCCGGAGGACCGCCTGGGCGAGGACGTGGGCGGTCGAATGGCGCAGGACCGCACGCCCGGCGTCGCTGTCGGCGGTGATCACGGCCACCCGGTCGCCGTCGGACAGCTCGGCCGACAGGTCCACCTGGCGCTCCCCGATCACCCCGGCGACCGCGGCGTCGCCCAGGCGTCGTCCCACCGCGTACGCCAGGTCGCCAACCGTCGACCCTGCCGGTAGCTGCTTGCTCGAGCCATCGGGCAACGTGACCGTGACGACCCCTGCCATTCGACTCCCTCCGCTCGTGACCTTCAAAGGGTAACGCCGAGCAGTGCCGCCGCTGCCCCGACGCCGCGGCCCAGCCGGGCCTGCTCGTCGATGGCGTGCAGCGCCCCCGGAGCGTCGAGGTCGTCGTCGAGGTGCCGGCGGGCCGCGTCGAGCGCCGGTTCGCCGCCCGATGGGCCGCGCTCGGCGGCGGCGCGCCAGAGCGCCAGTCGCTCCGCGGCGACGGGCAGGTCGTCGGGGCTCCACGACCAGTCGTGGCGGTAGTGATGCGACAGCAGCGCCAGGCGGATCGCCATGGGCTCCCACTCCTTGCAGAGCTCGCCCACGAAGAGCAGGTTCCCGAGGGACTTGGACATCTTGACCCCGTCGAGCCCGACCAGGCCGACGTGGAGCCAATGGCGGACGAACGGCACGCCGGTGACCGACTCGGACTGCGCCGTCTCGCACTCGTGGTGCGGGAACACCAGGTCCCGACCCCCGCCGTGCACATCGATGGTGGGCCCGAGCTCGCGCATGGCGAGGGCCGAGCACTCGATGTGCCACCCCGGCCGGCCCGGGCCCCAGCGTGACTCCCAGGCCGGCTCGTCGGGCAGCGAGGGCTGCCACAGGACGAAGTCGAGCGGGTCGCGCTTGAGCGGGTCGTCGGGGTTCCCGCCGTGCTCGGCGGCCAGCCGGAGCATCTCGTCCCGGTGCAGCCGGCTCAGGGCACCGAAGCGCTCGAAGGTCGAGACGTCGAAGTAGACGGCACCGCCCGCTCGGTAGGCGTGCCCGGCGTCCAGGGCGGAGCCGACGAGCGAGAGGATGTCGGGGATGGCCGACGTGGCCCGCGGGGAGGACCAGACCGGCAACAGCCGCAGGAGGTTCATCTCGGCGTCGAAGCGGGCCAGCTCTTCGGCCGCCAGGTCCAGGTAATGCACCCCCAGCTCGCGTGCCTTGCGCAGGATGTCGTCGTCGACGTCGGTGACATTGCGCACGCAGCGAGTCTCGTGGCCCAGGTCTCGAAGCCGCCGCTGGAGGACGTCGAACGTCAAGTAGACGGCGGCGTGGCCGAGGTGGGAGCTGTCGTAAGGGGTGATGCCGCAGCTGTAGAGGGTCACCACCGGGCCGGGCTCGAAGGCCACGACGGCATCTCGGGCGGTGTCGTACAGCCGCATCAGCCCGCGGCGCCCGATGGCGACATCAGATGCCGGCGAGGCGCAACGTGCTGTGGGCGCGATGCCGGATGTTCAAGGTGATGCACACCGCGGTGAACGCCTCGATGGCGACCGCCTGGTTCAGGCTTCCGGCGTCGAGGCCCCGCAACCCGTCCATGGGCTCGATCATCGCCAGCGTCTGGGCGGTGGCCTGCGGATCGTCCGAGCACACCAGCACGTCGGACTGGAGCCCCGAGTCCAGGTCGATCATGTCCGCCGCCGGCAGGTGGTGGAACGCCGCCGCCACCGCAGCGCCCGGCAGCACGGCTTGGATGGCGGCGGCCATCGACCCCCGCGGCGGGATCAGTGCCAGCATCTCGCGGCCGTCCTTGGCGAGCGCGTTGACCATCGACACCACCACCTTGCCGGCGAGCGCTCCGACCAAGGGGCGGACCGTCGCGGTGGCGCTGTCCCACGGGGTGGCGACCACGACCACCTCGGCGGCGGCGGCGCCGGCGTTGTCCGCACCGTCGATCCGGAGCTCGTGATCGGGCCACGCGGCGACGACCTCGCTCGCCACCGCGGTGGCCCGCTCGGCGTCGCGCGATCCGAGCGTCACCGCCGATCCGGCCGCCGCCAGTCTCGTCGCCAGCCCCCGGCCGGCCGGTCCCGTCCCTCCAAGGATTCCCACATGCACGGCATCACTGTCGCACAGCTGACGGGACCACCGAGGACCCGGGGTCCAGGTGGGCCATCATCTAGCCTGCCCACATGGGAATTCTCTCCGGCAAGCGCCTCCTCGTCACGGGCGTCCTGAACGACGAGTCGCTGGCGTTCGCAGTGGCCCGGCTCGCCCAGTCCGAAGGGGCCGAGATCGTGTTGTCAGGTGCGGGGCGGGGCCTCTCGATCACCCGTCGCACCGCCCGCAAGCTGCCCAGCGAGCCCGAGGTGCTCGAGATCGACGTCACCGCGCCGGCGCAGCTGGCGGCGGCGGCGGCGGCGCTCGGCGAGCGGTGGGGTCGGCTCGACGGGCTGCTCCATGCGGTGGGGTACGCGCCGCCCAGCTGCCTCGGCTCAGGCATGCTGGAGGCGGGCTGGGAGGACGTCTCGACCGCCCTGCAGGTCTCCGCCTACTCCTTGAAGGCCCTGGTCGAGCACTTCAGGCCACTGCTCGAGGTCGCGGGGGCCGAGGGCGGAGCCTCGGTGGTGGGGCTCGACTTCGACGCCACCGTGGCATGGCCCCAGTACGACTGGATGGGCGTCGCCAAGGCCGCGCTCGAGTCGCTCGGGCGGTACCTCGCCCGCGAGCTCGGACCCCGGGGCATCCGGGTCAACATGGTCACCGCCGGCCCGGTGCGGACCATGGCGGCCAAAAACATCCCCGGGTTCGGCGCGTTCGAGAGCACCTGGTCCCATCGGGCACCCCTGGGCTGGGACGTGACGGACCGCGAGCCGGTCGCCCGGGCCTGCGTCGCCCTCTTTTCGGATTGGTTCCCCAAGACGACGGGCGAGATGGTGCACGTCGACGGCGGGGTCCACGCGGTGGGTGCCTGAGATCGCTCAGCCGAGCCACGCGCCCCGCACGCTGGCGGCGAGCCGGTCGGGGGTGAGCGCCGAGCCGTCCGATGCCACGAGCTGCGCCCCGAGGGCGTCGGCAAGGGTGGCCGCCAGGCCCAGTCGGGCCCGCCCGCGCTCGCAGTCGACGACGAGCGAGTCGATGCCGGCCCGGCGGACGCTCGCGGCGGCACGCCCCGCGGCACCGAGCGGGTCCTCGCCGTCGGGGGCCCACGTGGCCCGCCCGTCGGAGACCACCACGAGCTGCGGCCGATAGGTCGTGCGGGCCGCCAGGGCGACGCCCAGGGCCTCGGTGATGCCGGCGGCGAGCGGGGTCGTGCCGCCGATGCCGAGTGAGTCGAGCCGGGCGCGGGCGACCTCGACACTGGCGGTGGGTCGCAGCACCACCTCGGCGACGCGCCCGTGGAACGTGACCAGGGCCACCCGGTCGCGGCGCTGGTAGGCGTCCACCAGCAGGTTGGTGATCGCGCCCTTCGCCGCCTCGACGCGCTCCGAGGCGCCCATCGACCCCGACGTGTCGACGGCCAGCACGACGAGGCGGCCCACCCGGTGGGCGTGCACCGCCTCGCGCAGGTCCTCCCCGCTGACCTGCCGGTCGACGGCGGGGTCCAGGCCCCAACGGGTGGCGGCAGCGGTCAGCGTGGCGGTGACCGAGATCGAGGCGTCACCGGTGGCCACCGGTGCACGCGCGCCGATCGTCCGTCCGCTCCTTCCCCGGGCGTCGGACCGGTGCCGGCCCACCGACGCGGTGTCCGGGGGGCGGCCACCTCGGCGGGGGTCCGGACCGACCCACGCGGCGGGTGGCGGCGCGTCGAGCGCACCGGGACGCTCGGCGCCGGCGTCCGCCCCGCCCGTGCCGGCGCCGTTGTGGTCGCCCTCGTGGTCGCAGTTGTGGTCGCCCTCGCGCTCCCGGCTCCCGGTCGATCCTGGGACCGGCGTGCCGGCACCGGCGGGCCGCTCGGGCGGCTCGGGCGGCCCGGCACCGGCGGACGGCGCGGACGGCGCGGACGGCTCGCCCTCGGCGTGGGAATCGGGCGGCTCGGAACGGCCAGCCACTCCGCCGGGGCCGGCGCCGGGGCCGGACCCGACCGGGGAGCGATCGTCGCTCCCCGGCGGGCCGAGGATGCCCTCGATCAGCTCGACCAGGTCCTGGCCGGTCCCCAGGGCCTGCCCGAGCGGCGTGGACCGCCGGTGGGCCAGCACCAGCGGGGCAACCCGGCGCACGTGGCGGACGTCGGCGCGGACGTCGGCTTCCCAACCGGCCAGGGCCGCTGCGGCCCGGCAGATCGTGAGGTCCGCCCGAAGCCCCTCGGCACCGGCGCCGACGCAGAGCCGGGCGACCTCCTCTTCGAGGCCTGGGGCCAGGGGGGCGGGCGCGGTCGAGGCCACGCGGTCGGCGAGTAGCTGCTCGCTTCGGGCCCAGTCGTCCACAAACCCCTCGGGGTCGCGGTCGAAGGCCAGACGCCGCCGGACCGCCTCCGCCCGGAGGGGCGGCAGCGCGGGGGCTCGGACGTCCACCGCCAGGCCGAACCGGTCCAGCAGCTGGGGCCGGAGGTCGCCTTCCTCGGGGTTCATCGAGCCGACCAGTACGAAGCGGCTCGAATGGACGTGGGAGACCCCGTCGCGCTCGACCCGGTTGACCCCGCCCGCCGCCGCGTCGAGCAGGACGTCGACCAAGTGGTCGGGGAGGAGGTTGACCTCGTCGACGTAGAGGACCCCGCCGTCGGCGGCGGCCAGGAGGCCGGGCGCGAACCGGAGCCCGGCCTCTCCGAGCGCGGCGCCCAGGTCCAACGAGCCCACCACCCGCTCCTCGGTGGCGCCCAGGGGGAGCTCTACGAACGGCGCCGCGCCGGGAAGCAGCGCAGCCAGGGCGCGGGCAGCGGTCGACTTGGCGCTCCCCTTCTCGCCCCGCAGGAGCACGCCCCCGATCGCCGGGTCCAGCGCGCAGAGGACGAGGGCCAGGGCCAGCTCGTCCCCCCCGACGATCGCGGACAACGGGAACCCCGGCCGGCTCATCTGGCCTCCTCCCATCCCTCGGCCTCGAGCACCGCTGCTCGCAGGGCCTCGAGCGCACCCGCCGAGGCTCGCCAGAGGCCCCGATCGGCGGCTTCGAGCAGCCGCTCGGCGATCGCCCGGAGCGCCCAGGGGTTCGACCGACCGAAGAACTCCCGCATCGCCGGGTCGGCCACGTAGGCCCGGGTCACCCGCTCGTACATCCAGTCCTCCACCACACCGGCCGTCGCGTCGTACCCGAAGAGGTAGTCGACGGTGGCGGCCATCTCGAACGCCCCCTTGTAGCCGTGCTGCTGCATCGCCACGAGCCACTTGGGGTTCACCACCCGCGACCGGACCACCCGGGCCGCCTCCTCGGCCAGCGATCGCACGCGGGGACGGCGGGGATCGGCCGAGTCGCCGAACCACGCCTTGGGCTGGCGCCCGCTCAGCGCGCGCGCGGCGGCGACCATCCCCCCATGGTCCTGCAGGTAGTCGTCGGAGTCGAAGATGTCGTGCTCACGGTTGTCCTGGTTCTTCACCGCCACCTCCATGACGGCGAGCCGGCGCCGCAAGACGTCGGCGGCGGGCGTCCCGGCGCCCCCCCTCCCGTACGCCCAGCCTCCCCAGGCCAGGTACACCTCGGCCAGGTCCTGCTCGTCGCGCCAGTTCCCCGACTCGAGCACGTTCAAGATGCCCGACCCGTACGCCCCGGGCTTGGGCCCGAAGACCCGGGGTTCGTCGGCTCCCGCCCGGGCGAGCGCGCCATCGGGCTCGTCGGCCGCCGCGGCGAGAGCCACCGCTTCGTTCACCAGGTCGATGACGTGGGGGAAGGCGTCGCGGAAGAACCCCGACACCCGCAACGTCACGTCGACCCTCGGACGACCCAGCTCCTCCCGGTCGATCAGGCGCACCCCGGTCACCCGCCGGCTCACGTCGTCCCACACCGGACGCACCCCGAGCAGCGCCAGGGCTTCGGCGATGTCGTCGCCGCCGGTCCGCATGGCGCTCGTGCCCCACACGACCAGCCCGACGGTGCGCGGTGGCCGGCCCTCCTCGGCCTGGTGACGCTCGAGCAGTCGGTCGGCGAGCTCTCGGCCCACCTCCCAGGCGAGCGGGGTGGGAATGGACCGGGGATCGACCGAGTAGAAGTTCCGGCCGGTCGGCAGTACGTGCGCCATGCCGCGGCTCGGCGCCCCGCTCGGCCCGGGGGGGACGAACCGACCGTCGAGCGCGCCGAGCACGGCGCCGACCTCCCCCACGCTGGCTCGCAGGTCCGGGAGCAGCCGCCCGCAGATCCACCGCACCGACTCCGAGGCATCGGGCGGTGCCGTCCACCCCGCTGCGGCGAGCGCGCCCAGGCGCCGAGCCACCTCGTCTTCCACCGCGTCCACCGATCGCCGATCGCCCGCTTCGAGCCGCTCGAGGAGGCCCATGGCCTCCGCGACCTCCTCGCGCAGCGATCGGTGCGAGCCCTGCGGCAGCCGGGTGACGGCCGCAACCATGTCGAGCTCCGCCTGGCCGCTCGGAGCGGTGCCCAGGACGTGCAGCCCGCCGCGGATCTGGGCGTCCTTCAGCTCGCAGAGGTAGCCGTCCACCTCGACGAGCAGGTCGTCGAACGAGGGGTCGTCGAACGACGGGCCGGACCCGCCGCCGGGGTCCGAGGGGTCGCCGGCCGCCCCGCGCCCCAGGCCCAGGTCCCGGTGGATCTCGGCCTCCACCAGCAGGTCCCAGACCTGGCGCCGGACGGCCGGGAGCTTGGCCGGGTCGAGGGACGCGGTCTGGGCGTGGATGTCGAGCAGCTCCTCCAGCCGGGCGAGCTCGTCGTGGGCCTCGGCGCGGGTGAGGGGCGGGACCAGGTGGTCCACCACCACCGCATGGGCACGCCGCTTCGCCTGGGTGCCTTCGCCCGGGTCGTTGACCACGAACGGGTAGACGAGCGGCAGGGAGCCCAGGGCCGCGTCGGGGAAGCAGGCGGCGGACAGCCCCACCCCCTTGCCGGGCAGCCATTCGAGCGTCCCGTGCTTGCCCACGTGGACCACTGCGTGGGCGCCCCAGCCCGACTCGAGCCAACGGTAGAAGGCGAGGTAGTGGTGGGTCGGCGGAAGGTCCGGCGAGTGGTACACGGCGATCGGGTCCTCGCCGAAGCCCCGAGGAGGCTGGACCGCGACCAGGACCCCGCCCAGGTCGATGCCGCAGAACGCCAGATCGCCGCCCGTGCCGACCTGGACCGTCCCCGGCGGTGGGCCCCAGGTGTCCTGCACCGCCGTGCGGGCGACGTCGGGCAGGGTGGCGAACCAGTCGGCGTAGGCCTGCGCGGTCCAGTGACCGACTGCCCGCGCCGCCTGCTCGGGCGCCAGGGCGGGCTCGTCATAGGTCAGGCCGTCGGCCAGCTCGGCCATCAGCTCGTCTCCGGACTCCGGCAGCCGCTCCACCCGGTAGCCGGCCTCCCGCATCGCCCCGAGGAGGGCCACGACCGAGGCGGGCGTGTCGAGGCCGACCGCGTTGCCCAGCCGGCTGCGCCGTGTCGGGTACGCCGAAAGGACCAGGGCGATCCGGCGCTCGCCGACCGGCCGGGACCGAAGCCGGGCGAGCGCGACGGCAAGGCCGGCCACCCGCTGGGTCCGGTCCGGCACCGTGCGATAGGCGCTCACCGGGACGCCGAGGTCCTCGCCGTCGTCAACCTCCTCCTTGAACGAGAACGGAACGGTGACGATGCGCCCGTCGAACTCGGGTGCCGCCATCCCCATGGCGACGTCGATCGGGGAGAGCCCGTGGGTCGAGCTCTCCCAGCGCTCGGACCCCACCGTGGCACACACCGCCTGCACGACCGGCACGTCGAGGGTGGCGAGCTCGCCCGGGTCCCACGAGTCGGCGTCGGCGGGCAGCGAGCCGGCAGCCAACACCGTGGTCACCACCGCCGCCACCTCGTGCTCGGCGAGGAGGCGCACGGCCGGGGAGGGCACGCCCGGTGCGACCGGCCGCAGCGAGTAGCAGTAGAGCGCGAGGGCGTTGGCGCCGGCACGCTCGAGGGCGTCGCACAGGTCGTCGACGAAACCGGTGTTGCCGGCCACCAGATGGGCCCGGTAGAAGACGACGGCGACGGTGGGGCGGCCGGCGAGAACCGGGCGTCGCCCGTAGACGCCGTGGTCGGGCACCACCATCGGGGGCTCGAAACCGAAGCCCTCCATCAAGAGGGTGTCCACCAGAAACCGCAGGAGATGCTCGAGGTTGCGGGGCCCACCCTGGACGAGATACTCGAACGCCTGGACCACGGTGGCGCCGGGCGCGCTCGACAGCTCGGTCAGCTCGGCGTCGGGGATCGACTCGCCGCCGAAGGCGAGCAACGGCACCCCCTCGCGAGCGCACGCCTCGGCCAGCGTCCGCAGGCCGCGCTCCCAAGCCCGCCGGCCGCCGAGCAGCCGGACCACCACGAGCTCGACGCCGTCGAGAGAGGGCGCGGTCGCCACGCGGTCGGGGTGCGTCGCCCGGAGGGCCGGAAAGCCTTCGGGGAGCCCCTCGGCGATGGTGCGCAGGGCGAGGAGCTCGGTGTCGGCGTTCGAGACGAAGAGGATCACCGGTGCCTCCCGATCTCGATGATCTCCAGCAGCCGGGGCACGTCGAGGGCCGCCTCGCAGGCGTCGGCCAGCCGGTCGATCTGGCCTTCGCGCGCCGCGGCGAACGACACTCCCGAGGACACCCACCGCTTGCCCCGGGCCCGGGCCACCTCGCCGAGGAAGCGGTCCCGCAGGGGGTCGGACTCCAAGACGCCGTGCAGCCGGGTGCCGTAGAGCCCTCCGGCGCGATCGAGGCAGCCCTCGGGCTCCCCCGCCTCGAGGCTGAACCACGGCTCCGCCGAGGCGGCGACCACCGGCCGGCCGTGGTGGATCTCGTAGCCCTCCACCTCCAGGCCCGACCGGCGCTCGAGGCCGCGCCGGCGCCGGGTGCGCTTCTCCTCCTCGAAGCGGGTCGTCACGCCCAGCCATCCCAGCCCCCGGCGCACGGGCACCGCCGACTCGACGCCGCCGGGGTCCTCGATCACCGATCCGAGCATCTGGTAACCCCCGCAGATCCCGAGCACCACCGGCCGGCGGGACGGGTCGGCCCGCCGGCGCTCGATGGCGGCGACGATGCCCTGCTCCTCCGCCCAGTCCAGGTCGGCCACGGTCGAGCGGGTGCCCGGCAGCACCACGACGTCCGGCTCGCCCAGGGCGCCGGGGCTGTCGACGAAGCGCACCGAGAGCGCGGGCTCGAGCGCCAGGGCGTCGAGATCGGTGAAGTTCGAGATCCGGGGGAAGCGCACCACGGCCACGTCGAGCGTCGCGCCGCCCGCACCGGTGGCCCCCCACGCGGCACTCGGGGACGGGAGCGACAGGGAGTCCTCCGCGTCGAGGCCGACGCCGGGCAGGTACGGGACCACTCCCAGCGTCGGCACCCCGCACCGGGCCTCCAGCACCTTGGTGGCGTCGCCCAGGAGCTCGGGGTCGCCCCGGAACTTGTTCACGACGAAGCCCCGCACCCGGTCCCGCAGGGCGTCGGGCAGGAGGGCGACGGTGCCGTAGAGGTGGGCGAAGACCCCGCCGCGCTCGATGTCCCCCACGATCAGCGCCGGGATCCCCGCCTGGGCGGCGAGCCCGAGGTTCACCAGGTCGTCGTCCAGCAGGTTGATCTCGGCCGGGCTCCCCGCGCCCTCGCAGACCACGACGTCGAAGCGGCGACGGAGCTCCTCGAGCGCGCCGAGCACCACCGGCGCCAGCTCCGCCTTGGCGGCGTGGAAGGTCGCCGCGTCGAGGGTGCGCCACGGACGCCCCATCACCACCACCTGGCTGGTGCGCTCGCCTGTCGGCTTGAGCAGGACCGGGTTCATGGCCACTTCGGGCTCGACCCGGGCGGCGCGGGCCTGAGCCTCCTGGGCCCGCCCGATCTCGTGGCCGCCGGCGGTCACCGCCGAGTTGAGCGACATGTTCTGCCCCTTGAAGGGGGCCACCCGCACGCCCCGACGGGCGAGCAACCGGCAGATCCCGCTCGCGACGTGGCTCTTGCCGGCATCCGACGACGTGCCGCACACCATCACGGCGCCGACCGTCCCGCCGGCGGTCATCGGATCCGCTCGAGGGCATCGACGAGCCGGGACAAGCCGTCCCCGTCGGGAACGGCGATCCGCACCGCGTCGGGCAGCCCGAAGGAGCGGCAATCGCGGACCACGACGCCGTGCCGGGCGAGCCCGTCGCGCACCCCGGCCGCCCGGTCGACGAGGACGAAGCTGGCAGCCGAGGAGCGAGGGGCGAGGCCGAAGCGCCGGAGCTCGACGCAGAGCTGGCGACGCGCCTCGGCAACGGACCGGGCCCACCTGGCGACATCGGCCGTCTCGAGGAGGTGAGGCAGCGCCCCCAGGGCGGGTGTCCCGACCGACCACCGGGGTTGGCGGGCCGCGAGCCGGTCCGCCAAGTCGGCGAACCCGAGCGACCGGCCCCCGTCCTCGGGCGCCACGACGTAGCCCAGCCGCAGGCCCGGGCAGCCCAGCACCTTGGTGAGGGAACCCAGCACGATGGCCGGCTCGTCGCGCGCCGCCCGAGGGACGGCCGGCCGCCGGGTCCAGTGGCCGGTGGCGAGCGCGTAGAAGGCCTCGTCCCACACCTCTGCCCGCTCGTCCTCTGCGGCCAGCTGTCCGGTGGGGTTGTGCGGGTCGGAGCGGAAGCGCGGTCCCCCAGGGGTCAGAGCCTCGAGGTGACGGCCGTAGAGCGAGAAGTCCGGCGGATCGACCCTCCCCTGGCGCAGGAGGGTCGCCACCAGGGCGATCGCCTCGGAGCCGCCGTTGGTGAGCAGGAGGCGCCCAGGGTCCACCCCGAGCACCTCGGCCATCGCCGCTCTGGCCCGGGTGTAGTCCAGCTGGTCCGGGTATCGCCGGAGGGCTCCCCCGGCGATCTGTGCGACGACCGCCGGCGCCGGGTCCGGCGCGAAGGGGTTCACGCTGACCGAAAGATCCAGCACCGCCCCGGGATCCACGCCGAGATGGGCCGCCACCACCCGGGCGTCACCGCCGTGGGGGCCGGCGGGCACCGGGGCATCACCGCCGTGGGGGCGGGCGGGTGCCGGGCTCATCGGGCGCCTCGTGGTCGGGGCGCGCCTCGTTCGCCGCCCCGCCCCGCGCACAACCACCCGAAGCAGCACGCTACGACGAGGATCGTGGCCACGTCGTCGGCCAGCGCCACGGCCCGCTCGACGTCCACGACCGCCGGGGCCGGTCCCTCGCCGAGCGCCGGTCGGCACTCGGGCCGCCCGGCGTAGCGGTTCATCCCGCCGAGGCGGAGCCCGAGGGCCGCGGCGAACGCCGCTTCGGCCACGCCGGCGTTGGGCGACGGGTGGTGAGGCGCGTCCCGCCGAACGGCCGTCCACACGGCGCCGGCCCGGCCCGGCCGGGCCAGGCCCACCAGGACCGCGGTCAGACGCGCCGCCGGCCAGCCCAGCAGGTCGTCCGCCCGAGCGGCCGCCCAGCCGAAGGCCTCGTAGCGCGGCGAGTGGTGACCCACCATCGCATCGAGCGTGTTGACGGCCCGGTGGAGCAGGGCGCCGGAGGCCCCGCCGGCCAGGCCCCACAGCGCGGTGGCCACCACGGCGTCGGACAGGTTTTCGGCCACCGACTCGACCGCCGCCCGAGCGATCTCGGGGGCGTCGAGGTGCCCGACGTCCCGGCCGACCAGCGAGGGAAGGCGCAGGCGCGCCCCGGGGAGGTCCCCGGACGCGAGGAGGTCGGCGATGGCGCACGCCTCGGTGCGCAGCGACCGGTGCGCCGCGCAGAGCGCCGTCGCCGCGCCCAGCGCCGCCGACGGTCCGACCGCCGCGTCGCCCACGCCGGCCGCGACGAGCGCGATGCTCCCTCCCGCAAGGGCGTAGACCACGCCCCGCTTGCGGTCGTCGGCCCAACAGCGGTCTTCGATCCCCCGCATCGCCCCACCGAACCGGGCCACCGGATGCACCGGCCCCGGAGGCTCGCCCAGGATCCGGTCCGCCAGCAGCCCGACAGCCACCGGACCCCACCGTCCGCCGGCGGACGATCTGGCCACCCGGCGCACCCGCGGCCCAGCCGCCGGCGTCACCACGCGCCTGACGACCGGGCTCACCACCCGCCTCACCACCGGGCGGCCGCCACGGCCAGGGCCGTGGTCTCGAACGCCACGCCGAGGGCCCCGAGCACGTCGCCGGTGTAGCCCCCGAGCCGCCGGACGGCGAATGCCACCACGGCCAGCCCGACCGAGCCGGCGCACAGCCAGGCCACCGCCCCCGGCAGGGTCCGGTAGAGCATCACCACGGCGAGGGAGCCAGCCAGCCCGAGCACTCCGACGACGAGCGTTCCCCGGCGCCGCTCGGGTACGAACCGGCTCGCCAGGCCGCCGTGCTCGGCACGCGCGTAGGGCACCAGGCCCATCACCACGACCATCGACGCCCGGGCGCCCGCCCACACACCGACGAGGAGGACGGCCGACGGGGCCAGGGACGCGAGGGCGGCCCAACGGACGAGGAGGGCGATGCCGCCGGCGCCCAGCCCGAAGGCACCCACCCCGGGTTCGGCCATCACCTCGAGGCGCCGCGACCGGTCGAGGTGTGCCAGCAACCCGTCGGCCGCGTCGACCAGCCCGTCGAAGTGCAGCATCCCGGTGAGGGCCAGGTCGGCGGCGACCACCACGGCACCGGCGACGCCGGGCGGCCACGCCCGGCGTGCCAGCCACCAGACCCCTCCGAGGGCTGCCCCGAGCCCGCCGCCGACCACGGCGAACCACCCCAACGCAGCCGGCGTGGGGGTGCTGGCACCGCCGAGGGGCGTCAGGAACCCCACTGCCTGGCGAAATCCGCTCAGGGCCGGCCTGGCCCGAAGGAGGCCGCTCACGGCCGGTGGGGCTCGAAGGGGTCGTCGAGCACGAGCGCCCGGCCGGCCACGACCAGGTAGGCCTGCGACGCCACCGCCCCCACCTGTGCGTTGAGCCGGCCCAGGGCATCGCGGAAGTGGCCGCCCAACCGGGTCGAAGGGTGGACTCCCAGACCCACCTCGTCGCTCACTACGACGGTCGGTGCACCGTCCTCGGCCCGGCGGGACAGCCCCTCGACCATCGCCGCGCCCCACGATCCCTCGGCATCGAAGTCGGGCAGCCCGGCGATCCAGGCTCCCAGGGAGTCCACCAGCGCCGGACCCTTCAGGGACCCGAGAATGGTGCCCAGCTCGCGCGGGTCTGCCGGCTCGATCGTTGCCCAGGTGAGAGGGCGCCGGGTCCGGTGCGCGTCCACCCTTGCTGCCCAGCCGGGATCCGACGTGTCGGGAGCAGGTCCGGTGGCGACGTAGGTGACCGCGGGACCCATGCGCCCGGCCAGCCGTTCGGCGATCTCGGACTTGCCCGAGCGCGCGCCGCCCAGCACGAAGATGATCGCCGCTCGCCCTGCCACTGCGTCCACGCGCCCTTTCCCCGACGGGACCGGGTGTCCTGCCGGGCGCAGTCAGGTCTCCTGGCTTCCGGATCGTCGCTCTGCTCGGCCTTCCCGCCCCGAAGGGCCGTGGCCATCTCGAGTCTCGCTCCCCGGTCACAGTTGCGGGACAGCCCCGGATCTGCCCCGGGTTCCCTGTGCTGCGCCAGCGATGGTAGCCGTGTCGGCGCCGCGCTCCCCACGGCGCGCCCCCGCCTCGGGCATCCGCAGCGCCCGTCGAGGTCATGGCGCCCTCCGGTAGCGTGCGGGGCGTGGCACGGGCCGGCTCGATCGTCCTCCTCAACACCGGCGACGGCAAGGGCAAGTCGTCGGCGGCATTCGGGGTGATGGCTCGCGGGTGGGCACGCGGGTGGCGGGTGGGGGTCGTGCAGTTCGTGAAGGGCGGCAAGTGGAGGACCGGCGAGCGCAAGCTCGCCGACCACCTGGGCATCGAATGGCACACGCTCGGCGACGGGTTCACGTGGGAGTCGACCGATCTCGACGAGACCGCCGCCAAGGGGCGTCACGCCTGGTCCGTCGCCGCGGCGAAGCTCGCCTCGGGCGACTACGACCTGTTGATCCTCGACGAGCTCACGTACGCCGTGAGCTACGGCTGGGTGCCGGTGGACGAGGTGGTCGCCGGGGTCGCCGGGCGCCACCCCGGCACCAACGTGGCGATCACCGGGCGCAACGCGGCGCCCGAGCTGGTCGAGGTCGCCGACACGGTCACCGAGATGCGCAAGGTCAAGCACGTCTACGACACCGGTGTGAAGGCCAAAAAGGGGATCGAGTACTGACCGGCACCGCGCCGAGTGCCACCCCGGGGGCGTCCGCACTGGGCCCGCGGGTCGTGATCGCGGGCACCCACTCGGGCGTGGGCAAGACCACGGTGGCCACCGGTCTGATGGCGGCGCTCGGCCGCCTCGGCTTCCGGGTGGCGCCGGCCAAGGTGGGGCCCGACTACATCGATCCGGGCTACCACCGCATCGCCACCGGCCGCGCCGGAGCGAACCTGGATCCGTTCCTCTGCGGCCCCGGGGCGGTGGCGGCGCTGGCCGCGCGGGCGGCCGCGGGCGCCGACCTCATGGTGGTGGAGGGGGTCATGGGCCTCTTCGACGGGCTGGGCGCGTCGACGACCGCCAGCACCGCCGAGGTGGCGATCCTGCTCGGGTCCCCGGTCGTGTTGGTGGTGGACGCGTCGGCGATGAGCGGTTCGGTGAGTGCCCTGGTCGGCGGGTACGACGCACAGCTGCGCGCCATCGGGGGCGCCGGGTTGGGCGGGATCGTGCTGAACCGGGTGGGCAGCGACAACCACGAGTCCATCCTGCGCGAGGCGCTCGGCTCGTCCGCCGCCCCGGTCCTGGGAGTGCTGCGGCGGGACCCCGGTCTCGCCTGGCGCGACCGGCACCTCGGGCTGGTCCCGGTGGTCGAGCAGCCGGCCGAGGTGGCCCGCTCACTCGAGCGGCTGGCCGGGCTCGTCGCCCGCCACGTCGACCTCGGGGCGGTGGTCGCGCTGGCCCGTCGAGCCCCGTCCCGGCCGGTGGACCGGGCAAGCATCAGGCCGACCCGGTCGGTGTCGACCCGCCCGGTCCCGGTGGCGGTCGTCGGCGGCCCTGCGTTCCCCTTCGCCTACCCGGACAACCTCAACCGGCTTGCCGAAGCCGGGGCGGAGCTGGTCACGGTCGACCCCCTGGTGGACCGCGCGCTGCCGCCCGGCGTCCGCGGGCTCTACGCATGCGGCGGCTTCCCCGAGGTCTTCGCCGAGACCCTTTCGGCGAACGAGCCGCTCCTGGCCGACGTGCGCCGCAGGGTGCGGAGCGGCCTGACGACGTGGGCCGAGTGCGGCGGCCTGTTGTGGCTGGCCGAATCCATCGGGTCCAAACGGCTCTGCGGCGCCCTTCCGGCGCGGGCCACCATGACCGACCGGGTCACCGTCGGCTACCGCGAGGCGGCCGTCCTGGTCGACAACCCGGTGGCCGCTGCGGGCACGGCCCTGCGGGGCCACGAGCTGCACTACGCGACCTTGGATCCCCCCGGCGAGGCCCTGCGTTTGGTCGGCCGGGCGGGCCACGTGGTGAGCGGGTGGGCGGGGCCGACCCTTCTCGCGTCCTTCCTCCACCTCCATCTCGGTGCCGATCCGGGCCCCGCCGAGCGGTTCGTCGGCTGCGCCGCCGGCTCGGCGCCGCGGGGAGGGCCCGGTGATCGGGCTCCGTACACTGGATAAATGCCACCGGCGGGGAGGGGGATGGGCTACGGCGGAATGCGCTCGTTCCGCCAGGACCGCGCCGTCCTGCGGCACCGGGTGGCCAAGGGGACGACCAGGCGGATGCTGCGCTTCGCCGCCCCCTACCGCCGGATCCTCGCCGTGTTCCTTCCGGTCGTAGTGCTCGACGCCGCGGTGGGCGCGATCAACCCGCTCATCCTGCGAGGCATCATCGACAAGGGCATCCTCGGCCACCGCACCGGGCTCATCATGGCCCTGGCGGGGCTGGCCGCCGTGCTGGCGCTGGCCGACGCCGGCCTTTCGCTGTTCGAGCGTCGCACCTCGGCCGTCGTGGGCGAGGGACTGATCTTCGACATGCGTACGAAGGTCTTCCGGCACATCCAACGGATGCCGCTCGCCTTCTTCACCCGCACCCAGACCGGAGCGCTGGTCAGCCGGCTGAACAACGACGTCATCGGGGCGCAGCAGGCGTTCACCGACCTGCTGTCCAACGTGGTCGGCAACGTCATCACCGTCGGCATCGTCCTGGTGGCCATGTTCTTCCTGTCGTGGCAGATCACCCTGGTCTCCCTGGTGCTCCTACCCGCGTTCTTGATCCCCGCCCGGCTCGTCGGGCGTCGGCTGGGGGCCATGACCCGCGAGAGCTACGACCTCAACGCCCAGATGAACATGGTGATGAACGAGCGCTTCAACGTGTCGGGCGCGCTGCTGGTGAAGCTCTACGGCCGCACCGATGCCGAGGCCACCCACTTCGAGCAACGGGCGGCCCGGGTGCGCGACATCGGGATCTCCCAGGCCCTCTACGCCCGGCTGTTCATGGTGGCCCTGACGCTCACGGCCGCCCTGGCCACGGCCTTCGCCTACGCCTTCGGCGGCGTGGCCGCCGTCCACGGGACGCTCGCCGTGGGCACCGTCGTGGCGCTGACCGCCTACCTCGGCCGGCTGTACCAACCGTTGACCCAGCTGTCGAACCTCAACCTCGACGTCATGACCACCCTGGTCTCCTTCGAGCGCATCTTCGAGGTGCTCGACCTGGTGCCGATGCTCGAGCCGGGGCCGGGAAGGATCCCCGAGGGACCGGCGACGGTCGAGCTCGACCACGTCGACTTCGCCTACCCCGGAGCCAGCGAGGTCTCCCTCGCCTCGCTGGAGGCGGTGGCGGTGCTCGAGCGCACCGACCGCCACGAAGTGCTCCACGACGTCTCGTTCCGGGTCGAGCCGGGCCAGATGGTGGCGCTGGTGGGGCCGTCCGGAGCGGGCAAGACGACCATCTCGGCACTGGTGGCCCGGCTCTACGACCCCACCGCCGGCAGCGTGCGGGTGGGCGGCACCGACGTCCGCGAGGTGAGCTTCGAGTCCCTCCACGAGGTGGTCGGCATGGTGACCCAGGACCCCCACCTCTTCCACGACTCGCTGCGCGCCAACCTGCTCTACGCCCGACCCTCCGCCACCGAGGCGGAGCTGTGGGCGGCGCTGGAGCAGGCTCAGATCCTGCCGCTGGTCCGCTCGCTGCCCGACGGGCTCGACACGGTGGTCGGCGACCGGGGCTACCGGCTGTCGGGGGGCGAGAAGCAGCGGGTCGCGCTGGCCCGGCTCATCCTCAAGGCGCCGGCGGTCGTGGTCCTCGACGAGGCCACCGCGCACCTCGACTCAGAGTCCGAGGCGGCGGTGCAGGAGGCGCTCCGGACGGCGCTGGCCGGGCGTACGTCGGTCGTGATCGCCCACCGGCTCTCGACGATCCGCGAGGCGGACCGGGTACTGGTCGTCGACGCCGGGCGGATCGTCGAGCGGGGCACCCACGCCGAGCTGTTGGCGCTCGACGGGCTCTACGCCGAGCTCTACCGGACCCAGTTCGCCGACCAGGACGCCGCGACGCCCTACCCTTGAGCGCCATGATCCACCGCTGGCCGGCGTGGCCGGCGTGACCGGCAAGCTGACCGGCGTCGGCGTGGGCCCCGGCGATCCGGAGCTCCTCACCCGGCGCGCCCTGCGCATCCTGGGCGAAGCCGACCGGGTGGTCGCCCCCACCACCTCCCCCGACGAGCCCGGAAGGGCCGAGACCGTCGTGCTCGAGGCCCTGCCCGGGCTCGCGGTGACCCGGCTCCCGTTCGACATGTCCCTGCGTGACGTGCCCCGGCTCGATGCGGCGCGCCCGCTGGTGCCGTGGCTCGACGCGGGCGAGCACGTGGCGTTCGTGACCCTGGGCGACCCCAACGTCTACAGCACGTTCGGTGCGGTCGCCCGGGCCCTCGAGGTCCTCGGGTGCCCGGTTGACGTGGCCACGGTGCCGGGGATCATGGCCTTCCAAGAGCTGGCCGCCCGGAGCGGGACGGTCCTGGTCGACGGCATCGAGGGGCTCTCGCTGGTGACCGCGCTCGACGGGGTCGGCCACGTCGCCGAGGCGCTCGAGGACCCGACCAGGGCCGTGATCGTCTACAAGGGGGGTCGCCACGTGCCGGCGATCGCCCGGCTCCTCGCCGACCGCGGCCGCCTCGACGGGGCGGTGGTGGGCGAGCTGCTCGGGCTGCCCGGCGAGCGGATCGCCGCCGTGGACCCGAGCGCCGCCGCCGCCTCCTACCTCGTCGCGGTCATCGTCCCGCCGGCCGGGCGGCGCGGGTGACGGCCGGCCGCATCAGCTTCGTGGGCGCCGGGCCCGGGGCGCCGGACCTGATCACCCTCCGGGGGGCGCAGCGTCTCGCCCGGGCGGACGTGGTGATCTGGGCGTCCTCGCTCGTCCCCGAGGCCCTCCTCTCCCACGCCGGCGCCGGCAGCGTGGTGCACGACTCGGCCTCCATGACCCTCGAGGACGTCCTGGCCGTCTACCAGGCTCACCCCGACGCGGCCATCGTGCGGCTGCACTCGGGGGACCCCTCGCTCTACGGCGCCATCCAGGAGCAGATCGATTGGTGCGAGCGCGAGGGGCGCCAGTACGAGGTCGTGCCCGGGGTGTCCTCGCTGGGGGCCGGCGCGGCGGCGGCCCGGCGGGAGCTGACGGTGCCCGAGGTGGCCCAGAGCGTGGTGGTGACCCGGCTGGCGAGCCGGACCGGTCGGTCCATGCCCGACGCCGAGACGATCGGGGCCTTCGCCGCCACCGGCTGCACCCTGGCCGTCTTCCTGTCTGCCGCCCGGCCGGGGGCGCTCGAGGCGGAGCTGCTCGCGCCCCCGAGCCGCTACACGCCCGACACCCCGGCGGTGATCGTGGTCCGGGCCACCTGGCCGGACGAGCAGGTCGTGGTGTCCCGCTGCGGTCGCCTCGCCGAGGACCTGCGAGCCACCGGGGCCACCACGACGGTCCTGGTGCTCGTCGGGCCGGCCCTGGCCGGCGCGGCGCCCCGCAGCCACCTCTACGCCCCGGACTTCGCCCACGGGCACCGCCGGCGCTCGGCCCCGGGGTCGACGGCTGGGCGGCCCGCCCGTGGTTGAGGCACCGATCGTCACCGTCATCGGGCTGGCGAGCGACCGGCTGGGCGACCTGTCACGCGACGCCGTGGACGCGTTGGGCTCGGCCGAGCTGGTCGTCGGGGGCGAGCGGCACCTGGCCGCCTGGCGATCGTGGCGCCCGCTCCTCGGGGCCGACGCCGACGCCGCCGGCCGGGTCGAGATGCTGGCGATCGGGGCCGACGCCGACGCCGCCGCGCTCGAGGTCCGCCGGGCGGCGGTCGACGGTGGGCGCCGGGTCTGCGTGCTGGCGTCGGGGGATCCGGGCTTCTTCGGCATCCTCCGGGCGCTCCTCCGAGCGCTGGACCGGCGGAGCCTGCGGGTGCTGCCCGCTGCGTCCTCGGTGGCCGTGGCGTTCGCCCGCCTGGGCCTCCCCTGGGACGACGCAGCTGTCGTGTCGGCCCACGGTCGGCCCCTGGTGGACGCGGTCCGCGCCGCCCGCACGCGCCCCAAGGTGGCGGTGCTCACCTCACCGGACGCGCCACCCCAGGCCCTCGGATCGGCCCTGGTCGACCTCGGGCTGAGCTTCGACCTGGTGGCGGTGTGCAGCAGCCTGGGGACGCCGAGCGAGTCGGTGGACGAGCTGGACCTGGCGCAGCTCGCTGCTGGGTCGTTCGATCCGCTGTCCGTGGTGGTGCTGGTGGGGCCGGCCGGATTGCCCCCCGTCGGGTGGTCCCCCGCCGGCGGGTCGCCCAAGCCCCTCGGGTGGGGGTTGCCCGACGACCGGTTCGCCCACCGCGCCGGCATGATCACCAAGGCCGAGGTCCGCTCGGTCGTCCTGGGGAAGCTCGAGTTGCCACCGACCGGGGTGCTCTGGGACGTCGGTGCCGGCAGCGCCAGCGTGGCCATCGAGGCAGCACTGGCCCGTCCGGGGATGACCGTCCTGGCCGTCGAGGCGTCGCCGGAGGCCGCCGCGCAGGCGACCGCCAACGTGGCCGACCTGCAGGCCGGGGTCCACGTCGTCCTCGGGCGGGCACCCGAGGTCCTGGCCACCCTTCCGGCGCCCGACCGGGTGTTCGTGGGCGGCGGCGGGCTCGAGGTCCTCAGGTCGGTCCTCGGCCACCTGGGCCCGGGCGGCCGGGCGGTGGCGACCTTCGCCGCGCTGGACCGGGCGGCGGCGGCGGGCGAGCTGCTGGGCAACCTGGCCCAGATCGCGGTGTCCGCCGGCGAGCGGCTGCCCGACGGCGCCTGGCGGCTGGCGGCGCGCAACCCGGTCTTCGTGGCGTGGGGGCCCACGTGAGGGTGGTCACGCTCAGCGTGAGCGAGCCGGGGCGGGTCCTCGGCACCCGCCTCCCGTTCCCCCTGGTCCACGGCGATCCCGCCCGGACGTTGCGCACCAGGTGGCATCAGGTCGACGCGTTCGTGGCGGTGCTGGCGGTCGGGGCCACCGTCCGGCTGATCGCCCCGCTGCTGGCGGACAAGGCGACCGACCCGGCCGTCGTCTGCCTCGACGACGCCGGTCGGCACGCCGTCGTCCTCTGCGGCGCCCACCGGGGCGGCAACGAGCTCGCCCGCGAGCTGGCCGGCCTGGTCGGGGCCGAGCCGGTGCTCACCACCGCGACCGACGCCCTCGGGATCGTCGCGCTGGACCAGTTGCCCGGCGTGGTCGCCCGGGGTGACGTGGCGGGGGCCACCTCGCTCGTCCTCGCCGGGGCCGGGCTGGCCGTCTCGAGCCCGTCGGGCTGGCCGGTGCCGCCCGCCCTGGCGGCGCTGGACGATCCGACGTCCCCGGCGTCGGTGGTCGTCACCGACGCCGTGTCGAGCCCGGGCGCGACGGTCGTCCTGCACCCCCCGTCGCTCGTGGTGGGCATCGGAACCTCGCGGGACGCCACGCCGGCCGAGGCCCGCGCCGCCGTGCAGGGGGCCCTCCGCCGCTCGGGGCTGGCCCAACCCTCCGTCGGGCGGGTGAGCACGATCGACCGCCGGGCGACCCATGACGCGGTGGTGGGGGTCGCGGCGACCCTGGGGGCGGGCCTGACCGCCTACGGGGCCGATCAGTTGGACGCGGTGGCCGTGCCCAACCCCAGCGACACCGTCCGGCGGGCCGTCGGTACGGCCTCGGTCGCCGAGGCCGCCGCCATCCTCGGGGCCGGGCCCGGTGGCCGGCTGGCGGTCGAGAAGCAGTCCAGCGCCCGGGTCACCGTGGCCATCGCCCGCCGGGGCCGGCCCGAGGGCGGGCTCGCCGTCGTCGGCCTGGGCCCCGGACGCCCCGAGCACCGGACCCCTGCCGCAACCCGGGCCGTGCGGCACGCCGAGGTGGTGGTCGGGTACCAGGGGTACCTCGACCAGTGCCACGACCTGCTGGAGCGGGCGCAAGAGGTGCGGGCGTTCCCGCTCGGCGCCGAAATGGAACGGGCCCGCTACGCCCTCGAGGAGGCCGAAGCCGGCCGGCGGGTCGCCCTGGTGTGCTCGGGGGACGCCGGGGTGTACGCCATGGCCTCGCCGGTGCTGGAGTTGGCCGGGACGCCCGGGGCCGACGGCCGCTCCCCCTTCGCCGGCGTCGAGGTCGAGCTGGTGCCCGGGGTGACCGCCTCGTTGGCCGCCGCCGCCGTCCTCGGGGCCCCGCTCGGCCACGACCACGCGGTGATCAGCCTGTCGGACCTGCACACTCCGTGGGAGCGGATCGCCGAGCGGGTCACCGCGGCGGCGGCGAGCGACTTCGTCATCGTGCTCTACAACCCCCGGTCGGCCCGTCGGACATGGCAGATCGAGACGGTCAAGCAGATCGTGCTCGAGCATCGCGACCCGGCGACGCCGGTCGGCCTGGTCACCGACGCCGGCCGCGCCGGGCAACGGTCCCGCATCGTCGCCCTCGCCGACCTGCCCTGCGACCAGGTGACCATGACGACCTGCGTGATCGTGGGCAGCTCGACGACCCGGACGGCGGGCGGGCGGATGGTGACCCCGAGGGGGTACGACCGGTGACCGAGGACCGAGGACCCGAGGACGCCGGCGCCACGGTGGTCCATCCGATCGAGCAGGAGAGTTACCGGATCCTCGCCCAGCGGCTCGACCTGTCCGGTCGGGGCCCCGGCCCGGCGACGGTCGTCGCCCGGATCGTCCACGCCACGGCCGAGCCGGAGCTGGCCGGCTCGGTGGTGGTCGACGAGGTGGCGGTGGCGGCCGGCGTGGCCGCGCTGCGGGGCGGCGCCCCGATCATCTGCGACGTCGAGATGGTGCGCTCGGGGATCTCCGCCCCCGACGCGCGGTGCCTGCTCGGAGAGGTGCCGGTGGCGCCGCCCGCCGGCACCCGCTCGGCCGCCGCCATGGAGCTGGCGGCCGAGCGACATCCCGAGGGTGCGGTCTTCGTCGTCGGGTGTGCCCCCACCGCGCTCGAGGCCCTCAACCGGCGCATCGAGGACGGGCGGTTGCGCCCGGCCCTGGTCGTGGGCACCCCGGTGGGCTTCGTCGGCGCCGAGGCGTCCAAGGAGCGCCTCCTGCGGGTCGCCGGCACGGCGGGGGTGCCGGTGATCGCCTTGCGGGGCGAGCGGGGTGGGGCGGCCGTCGCCGCAGCCGCCGTCAACGCCCTGGGCCGGCTGGCGGGAGGGAGGACCCACCCCCGGACGGTGGGGCGGGTGGCCGATGCCGGGGGGCCGCCGGCTCCGGCCATGGTGCTGATCGGCCACGGGACCAGGTCGGTACAGGGTGAGGCCGAGCTGCGGGCGTTCTGCCGCCTGGTCGCCGCGGCCCGGCCGGAGGTGCCGGTCTCGGAGGGCTTCATCGAGTTCATGGCGCCGACGTTGCCCGAGGCCCTCGAGGCGGCGGCAGGGCCCGGGACCGGGGCGGGGCATTCGGTGATCGCCGTGCCATTGGTGTTGCTCGGGGCGGGACACATGAAGGACGACGGCCCGGTCGCCCTGGCGCATGCCCGGGCCCGGCACCCGGGCGTCACCTTCTCCTACGGGAGGGACCTGGGGGTCCACCCGACGGTGCTGGAGGTGGTGGCCCAACGGGTCGTGGAGGCCGTGGCCCACCGGCCGGTCGACGCGGTCGTGCTGGTGGGACGGGGCTCGAGCGACCCCGACGCGAACGCGGACCTGGTCAAAGCGGCCCGCCTGCTGGCCGACGGCCGCCGGCTGACCTCGCCCCGGCCACCCGCGGGGCCGCTCGACCGCCCCGGGGCTGGACTCGACCGCCCCGGGGGCGGACCGGTCGCCGAGCCCCCGGGACCACCGCTCGGCATGGTCGAAGCGTGCTTCGTGTCGCTGGCCGCGCCCGACGTCGCCGGGGCGCTCACCCGCTGCCGCCTGCTGGGCGCCCGGCGGATCCTGGTGGTGCCGTACTTCTTGTTCGCCGGCCTGCTGGTCGACCGGATCAGCGACCAGGCGCACGCCTGGGCCGCTGCCCACGACGACACCGAGGTGGTGGTGGGTGGCCACATGGGCGTCGACCCCCGGCTGGTCGAGCTGGTCTGGCACCGCTACGACGAGGTCGCCGGGGGTCCGGTGCACATGAACTGTGACGGGTGCCTGCACCGGACGCCGCTGCCCGGCTACGAGAGCCGGGTGGGCGTGGCGCCGCCGACCGCTACCTCGCGGACGTCGAGGACCTCGAGGACGCGCTGAGCCGGGCTTCGAGCCCCAGGCGGTCGACCGTGGGCAGGACGCGGGGTTGGAGCCATTGCCCCCCATTCGCGGTGATGTGGATCCCGTCGGACCACCGCACGTCCACCCCGTCGATGGTGGCGGCGAAGCGGCGGCTGGGGTCGAGGAGGGCGTTGAGGTCGACGACGTGGGCCCCGGTGCGGCGGGAGACCCGCTCGACCAGGGCGTTGTAGGCGTCGACCCGCCCCGGCTGGTCCTCGGGGTAGGGCGAGCCGTCCGGCGCCTCCTCGGGGACGTCGAGGTAGGGCATGGTGAAGAGCACGACCGACGCCCCGCGGCGCGCCAGCAGGTGGACGGCCGTCTGCATCTCGGCGCTCAGGTGGTCGTCCCAGAGCCGCTCGCCGATGTGGGTCCAATGGCCGTCGAGGCGGTGGTCGGCTACCTCCCAGCGGCCCAGAAGCAGCCCGACCACCTGGGGCCGGTCCTGGCGGACGAGGCGAGACCAGGTGGCCCGCCAGTCGGGACACCCCGCCGTGGCCGGGCCGACCTGACCGCTCAGCCGGACCTCGAGCGTCGGGTCGAGGTCACATCCCAGCTCGGAGTCGTTGTCGATCCGGACCCCGTAGCGGCTCCGCGAGTCGTCGCTGAGCCCGATGCCCATGGTGAGGGCGATCGAGTCGCCGACCAGCAAGAAGCGCACGGGGTTCGTCGTGAAGGCGTGGAGGGCCGCCAGCTGCCGCCGCTCGGAGCCGGCGGCCGCCGTTGCCCGGACCGGTGCGCCGCCGGCCGGCACGACGGTCGCGACGAGCAGGGCGCCCACGGCGACCAGGGCACCGGCGGTGGCGCCGACCACGCCGTGCCGGCCGCGGCTCAGCGACCCGGTGCGTACCGGTTCCTCGACCAGGTGGAAGGACGCGATCGCCGCAGCAAAGGTTGCCGCGAGGCGGCAGGCGAGCAGCGCGGGACCCGACAGCCCGGTGTGCTGGTGATCGATCGCCAGGCACAGGGGCCAGTGGTAGAGGTACAGGCCGTAGGAGATCCTCCCGACGTAGGCGAGCGGGCGCAGCGCGCACAGGCGGCCCACGGGCGATCCGGGGCACTCGGACACCGAGCCGACCACCCCCGCAGCGGCCAGGGCGACGAGGGCGAATCCCCCCCGGTAGAGGAAGGTTGCCTGCCCGTCGAGGGAGGTCCAGGCGAACAGCAGCGCCGCTCCCCCGGCCACGCCGGCCGCGCTCCAGGCCCGTCGCCGCTCGGGGACCGAGGGCGCCGCTCCCCGAGCGGCGCACCGGCCGAGGGCGGCCGACCGCCACCCGCAGGCCGCGCCGAGGAAGGAGCCGATCAGCAGCGCCTGGGCCCGTGTGTCGCTCCCGTAGTACAGGCGGTCGGCCGAGAACCCGGCCGCCTGCATGACGGCCATCAGCGTCGCCGACACGGCGGCGGCGCCCAGGGCCACCTTGGCGAGCACCCTGGTCCCCCACCGCTGCAGGACGACCGCCGCCACCAGGGGCCAGACGAGGTAGTACTGCTCCTCGACGCCCAGCGACCAGGTGTGGAGCAGCGGCGACGGCGCGCCCGACGCGGCGAAGTACCCCTGTCCGGCCACGATGTAGTGCCAGTTGGCCACGTAGAGGAGCGTCGAGAGGGCGTCGGCGCGCACGGCCGAAACGTCGACGGTGGACGCGAAGACCCTGGCATAGACCGCCACGCCGACCAACAAGAGCAGCAGGCCCGGAAGGAGCCGGCGCGCCCGGCGCGCCCAGAAGGCACCCAGGGCCACCCGTCCCGACCGGTCGTGCTCGCGGCAGAGCAGCGAGGTGATCAAGAACCCCGACAGCACGAAGAAGACGTCCACACCCAGGAGGCCGCCGTGGACCCCGGGAACGCCGAAGTGGTAGGCGATGACCGCCAGCACGGCGAAGGCGCGCACCCCGTCGAGGGCAGACGAGCGGCGATCGGCGGGGGGCGGGACGCTATCGTCGGGCCGGTGCGAGCCGCCGCCGATGGCTGAACGGAGCCGCGACCCCCGCTTCAGCCGCGGCCACGCCCGGGTCGCCCCGCTGGACGGGTCCCCCGACCGGCTCCCCGGCGCTACGGCAGTTGACGGATTCATCGGGTCGAGATTGGGCGTACGGTCGTAGTCGTGCGGTGGAATCGCTCAGATCCGGCCCGTCGAGGCGCCACTCGGCACTCGGTCGAGCTTCCGGCTCCCCCGGACACCGACCCGGTCGACACCGAACGGGATCGCCTCACGTCGCTGGAGCGGTCGTGGAACCGTGAGGTGGGCGATGGCACCCAGATGCGCTCTTTCCTACGGCGGGTCGGCCGTATGTACGAGGCCGGATGCACCCACGAGACCCGAGGGTGGCGGTACTCGTATCTCGCCGCAACGCCCGAAGCGGCCCTCGGGGGCTTGACGCAGCTCGTGAACGCGCCCGAGGGGCCGCGCACCGGCGGCTCATCGTCCCGCCGCTACGCCCATAGCTGAACCCGTACGGTCATACCGGCAGGCACGCTACGTCGTTCGCCGAGGGGGTTGCGAGCCGCCGGGGCGCATCCCGAGGCGCCGCTACCATGCCCCCATGGCGACGACCGGCATCGAGGTGGGCGCCGCCTCGACGACCCATGCCGGCTGGGTCGACCCGGACGCGGCGATCGCCTACGCGCTCGCGACCGACGATCCTCGGGAGCTCTACCTGCGCGGGGAGGCGGTGCATCCGCTCTTCACCGTCGCGCTCGTGCACGGCTCGATGGGTGAGGCGACCCGGCGCGGGATCGCGGGCGGTGCGGTGCGGGGCGCGACGGGAGCCGTCCACGCCCAGCATGACGTCCACCTCCTGGGGGACGTGGCCCCCGGCATGGCCGTCCGCTGGCGGGCCGAGACCTACGGCGCCCGCCAGACCAGCGCCGGGGCCCTCGTCACCCAACGGATCGAGGTCTGTGACGAGCGCGGCGTGCCGCTGGTGGTCCATTACTGGTCGTCCCTGCACACTGGCGGCACGATCGAGTCCGACGTAGGCCCCGACCTGCCCGACCACACCTTTCCGCCCGCCGCCCGGGACCGGCCCCTCGGCCGGCGGCTATTGGATGTGACGGTCGACCAGTCATTCCGGTACGCCGGCGCTTCCGGTGACCGCAACCCACATTGCGTGGACGACCAGGCGGCGCGCCGGGAGGGCTTCCCGGGCAAGATCCTCCAGGGGCTGTGCACGTTCGCCCTGTGCTCGGGCGGCGTCCTCGACGTCGGCACGGGCGGCGATCCCCGGACCCTGACCCGCATCGCCGGGCGATTTTCGGCGCCGGTCTTCCCCCGGGCCGTGCTGGCGGTCGAGGTGTTCGACGCCGGCGTCGACGAGCAGGGCGGGCGCGTGCTGGCGTTCGAGGCCACGAGCGGGGGCCGGACGGTCGTGAAGCACGGTCGAGCCCACTTCCGTCCGGCCTGATCCGACCCATTCGGGGGATCGTCGCGACCACGTTGTCCGGCGCCGCCGTTTGTTTTGCCCGGCTGGCGGGCCCGGCTACCCGGCGCTTTGGCGTCGCTCGAAGACGGGTGCGCCCACTTTTTGCCGGTCGCGCTCTACCGTTTAGCCGGACGGACCGGCGCCGCCCTTCGCATCCAGGGCGTTGATGCGTTGGGCTGGCGCGGTCCTCCAAGACTGCTACTCTGACGGCTATGGCTAAAACCGTCTTTGTAAAGCTGACCGACGACCTTGACGGGTCGGAAGCCGACGAAACCGTAAGCTTCGGTCTGGACGGCAGGTCCTACGAGATCGACCTTGCCACGGCAAACGCCGAAAAGCTGCGCAAGGCGCTGGAGCCCTATATCGCCAAGGCGGCCAGGGCTGGGCGGGCGGCGCGCGCCGCCAGCCGCCCCGAAGGCGGCCGCGTTACCGCGTTTTCCCAGCTCAGTGAGGACGAGAAGCTGCGCTTCCGCAAGTGGGCAAAGGCCCCGACGGCACGTCGCATCGCCGACGCCAAGGTCGAGGAGTGGGAGGCGGCCGGCAAACCCTGACCGGCTGGCCAACGCGGTATCGTTTGCGCCGATAGTCGGGCCGCTATTTTGGGCGTCGGTTCATTCGCCTAGCCCGTGCATTTAGCCGGTTGACGCCGATTGGCTGCTTGACGCCGATTGGTCCGGTCGCCTAGCCCATCGGCTTGAACAGGTGCCCGGGTGTCGAAGGGGCCCCGACCTTTGAGCTCGGTACCACCGGCGAGCGCTGCTTGCCGGCAACCGGCGCTTGGCGATCCTTCCTCCTCGACAAGAGATCCCCCGGGGGGTCAGTCTTGCAGGGCTTGTAGAGCTTGCTGGTCTGCTTCCAACGTCGATTGGGCGGCGTCGAGCTGCTGGGTGGCCTGGGCCACCGCTTGCTGGTCACCGTCCAGCGCATCGCAGTTGCTCGACGGGGTGGCGTTGCACGCATCGGAATCGGCGCCGAGGAGCGTCTCGGCGGCCTGCAGCTGTGTGCCCACCTCCTCGACGGTTTGCTCATCCGCTGTGACCTGGTTCTTCAACTCGTCGATCCGGGGATCGGGTCCGGTAGTGCTGACGGGCGTGATCCGACCGGCCGGGATGGTCGTCGGGACGGTGGTGCGGGGCGGGGCCGAATGCGACGTGGTCGTCGTCACCGGCACCCGGCTGGTCGTCGGCGCCACCGGGCTCGTGGTCGACGTGGCAACCGGGGCGGGAGTGGTCGTGGTCGTCGAACCGATCGTCGGCGCGGAGGTGGTCGGCGGGGGCGCCGGTCGGTGCTGGTGCTGAATCGCGGCGCGCACCGGGGTCGAGGGCCCGTTGACGACGTCGAACGCCACGATCGCCCCGATGACGAGGCTGAAGACACCGGCAGCGGCCATCGATGCCCGGCGCATGGTCGCCAGCTGGGGTCGCCGGCCGCCCCAGCGCGTCGGTCCGGACCCCCATGGGGTGGTCGGTGCCCCGGTCGGGGGGCCCGCGGTGGCGATCCCCGCCCCGACGCCCACCTTCTCGTCGGCAGGCCGGTCGATCCGATCGCCATCGTCGCCGGAGGTCGAGTCGAGCCCCCGGTCGCCACCAGCGGGCGCGGACGAAGCGTCGGCGACGAGGCGGGCGTCGCGCAGAGCCGCCAGGGGGTCGCCCAACGTGGTGTGCAGCTGGGCCCGGATGGCTGCCTCCTCGACCCGCTGGAGCCGCAGCTGCAACCGGTGATGGGCGAGGGCCGTGAGCCCGCAACCCACGACGGCGGCCCCGACCCAGCCACCAAAGAGTGCCTGCCGGTCGGCGAGGGGCCACTTCGCCCACCGGTGGAACACCGCGAAGAGGGTCGGCACCGACACCACGATGACGCCGGTGAGCACTGCGAGGCTGGTGCGTACGACCTTCATGCGCGCGGGTCCTCCGGGCCCAACGGACGTTCGTCCGGCCTCATGTGCAGAGCCCGGTGGCCCCACCGGCCGGCGCCCGCCGGTCGGCGTTCACGATCACGAGGCGCAAAACGGGTCCCCCACGGGCGTTCCAGGGCCGTCAGCATACCCGCCGGCCCCTCGTGGTCGGCGTGAGCACCTCGGTGGGGAGCGAATGGGCCGGGCCCCAGAACGCCGAGCCTGCCCGACCCCGATCACGCCACGAGGGCCGCGCGAACCTGCTGGAGGCGCTCCGGTGAGATTCCGGCGTGGCCGACGAGGTAGGCCTGCGCCCCGCCGTAGCGGGCATCGAGCTCGTCGAGCGCCTCGGCCATCGCCCAGCGCGGCGCTCCCAGCACGCCGACGGCTGCCTCGGGCGCCAGGCCCGAAGCCAGCAAGCTCTCGTAGGACTCGCCCTGCTCGGCTCGGGTCCGGAAGCGAGCCGTCAGCTGGTAGTCGTCGAGCACCGTCTCGCGCTCCACGCCCAACATCTCCAACAGGAGCGCCATCAGGATGCCCGTGCGGTCCTTGCCGCCGGTGCAGTGGAACAGCGCCGGAAGGGCCGCCGGGCCTGCCAGGCCACCCAGCAAGTCGCCCAGCACCGGCGCCGAGTGCTCGAGGATGCCGCAGTACATGTCTCGCAGCAGGCGCTCTCCGTCGGCGGCGAGTCGGAGCTCGGACCGGACCGGGCCGGCATCGTCGGTCACGACGGGACGGCCCAGCACGGGCATGTGAGCCGAGGTGAACGGGTCGGGCCTGCTCTCTCGCTCGGCGACACCCCGCAGGTCGTAGACCGCTCGTATCCCAAGGCGGCCGTAGAGCTCGAGATCCGCCGACGTGAGCCGGTGCAGCGCATCGGAGCGGAACACCACTCCCCAACGAGTCATGCCGCCGGACGCCCGGTAGCCGCCGATGTCCCGAAAGTTGGTCGCACCGTCGAACCGGACCCGACGCTCACCGACCACCACCGGCCGGTTCTCGCCCGTCGTGAGCGAGACGTAGTGACGTCCCGGTCCCGGATCGGCGATCCGCAACGATCGCTCGGCGCCGCCGACCGTCACCAGATGGGTGTGCCCGGCGGCGTCGGGAGAGGAGCCCATGGCGACGTCGACCACCAGGTCGCCGTCCTCGGTGCAGGTCCAACCGACCACCAACCCCCCCTCGGGCAGGGCTTCCACAGAGATCGCAACGAGGGCCGGTGGCACCGGCCCAACATAACCATCGCCTCTCACCGCTTGGTGTCCCGGGGGTGAACGTTGCACGAACGGCGCCCGCGTCGCCGGGGCGGTCGCGGTGCGTGCCTCGCAGAGGGGCCGGGTTCCGTTGGAGGGGGGCGTGGGGCCCACGTCGGCCCGGGATGCTTGCCGGCGAACATGTGTTCGTCTATATTTCGGTGCACAACCCAGGGAGGCATGGTGAAGACGACCGCCACAGCTGTCGGTACCACGGTCGAGAGCTCGGGTGCCGAGCGGTACCGCCGACTCCACGACGAGCTGCAGCAGGCTCGGATGGAGATCGTCTACGCCGCGTGGCTCGACCGCTGGCGGCTCGCACGCCGGATCGCCCGAGCCGAGACCGAGCTGTCGACGATGACCGCGCCGGATCGGCTCGCGCCGGCGTCGTGAGGCTGGACGAAGCCCGTTTGGAGAACCCCATTTGTGGGCACAGGCACCATCGAGCGACCGTCAGTCACAAGTCGGACCTCACCGAGGGCCCGGGGCCGGAGGCTCATCCTCGTTCCCGAATGGGATCGAGGCTCCGGGCCCGGGCCTTCGCGTCGCGGGCCTCGGGGGTGCGGCCCGCCTCGGTGGCCGACCGGTCGAGGCCTCTCAGGACAGCTTTACCAGGGGGCCGCAGACCGGCTTGCCGTTGTTGGTCGAGTGGTAGCTGCCGCCGCGCAGCTGGAGGAAGTACTCGCACTCGGTCTTCGGCAGGCCGGCAACCGAACCGAAGCGGTCGAACCTGAGGGCCTCGGGCAAGAGTCCCCCGGCGGTGTAGCTCTGCACCTCGCGGAGGTTGGCGATGAAGGCCGGTCGGGTCGGGTTGGTGCCGGCCCGTTGGAGCCCCTCGATCATCAGGTCGGCGGACAGGTAGGCGAACACCGTGCCCAGATCGGGCAGTCCGCCGTGATAGCTCTTGTCGTACCGCTTGAGCGCGTTCAACATCGTCCTCGTCGGGGCGTTCGGCGTGGTCATGTTGACCGTCGCCGCGAAGTACCCCCTGTCGAGGGCCGACGAAGAGAGCGGTTGGGCCAGGACCTGATTGTCGTACCCGGTGAGATACAGCGCCTTGGCCGTGCTCCCGTCGTTCTTGAGGGCCGATCCGATGGCGACGTCGGTGCTGTCAACCGCCGAGACGTACACCCCATCGCAGTTGGCGTGAGCGATCGACAGCGCGTCCACCGTGAAGTTGGTGCCACCCAGTGGCACGTTCACGTCGGTGAAGCAGGTGGCGATCCCGTTCCGGTCCTTGAGCATGTTCATCTGTTCGAGGAAACCCTTGCCGATGCCGTTGTAGGTGATGCCGGCCAGGTTCTTCACGCCGATGGACTTCAAGAAGGGTCCGATGTAGTTGTAGGCATAGGTCGCCCCGGCCAGGGTCCCACCTAACCCCGGCAAGTTGGGGGAGAAGGCGTCGAACACGTTCGAGTCGATCGTGTTGGTGCCCCAGGTGGTAACCGGGACGCCCAACTTGGCGAGCACCTTGTCCCCGACCTCGTAGTTGTCGTCGATGGCGGTGTCCTCGATGACCGCGAACACGTTGGATCCCCCCAGCTCGGAGGCGACGTTGGCGTTGGTGACCGTGCTCGACTGGTCGTCCTTGGTGACCAACCGGAGCTTTCGTCCGTTCACCCCACCCTGGGCGTTCTGCAAGGCGAAACGAGCCAGCGCGCCGCCGGCGCTGTCGGAGAACGTCGGGGCGGCGGGTCCGGTCTCCGAGGTGACGAAGCCGATGGTTATCGACCTGCTGGCCACCCCGGGCGCACTCGGCGCGGCCGACGCAGCCGACCCACCCCCGGCGACGGATCCCAGAACGAGCAGCACGAATGCAGCGGCCCTCAGCCGATTGACCATGGTCATCCCCCCCTGCGCCCGGCCGCACGATGACAGCGGTGCGGCCGAGACAGCACCAAGCATCGTGGCATATTCGTGCCGGGCTGGCAATGGCCGGAGGCCGAGTTGTCGAGTGCGCGTCGGCGCAGTGACCGGCGGGTGGCTAGGTCGTCCGCCGGCCCCTTGGAGAACGTGCCGATGTCGCGGACGGTTTTGCGCTCGCCGTCGCGCTCGATGTCGCCGTCGATGTCGCGCTCGATGTCGCCGTCGCGCTCGATGTCGCCGTCGATGTCGCCGTCGATGTCGATGTCGCGGCCAGGTAATCGAAGACCCGCACGGCGGCGGCCTGGGCGATCAGCAGTTGGGACGGCTGGCCGTCGAAGCCGGTCAGGTGCACGACCCCGTCGGCGTGGTCCATGTGGTCGTAGAGGTAGGTCGCGTAGGACTCCAGCGCCGCCCGATACCCTGCGTCCGGTGACACCCGGTCCAGCTCCATGAGGTAATCGAAGAACACCGCGTTGAAGGGGGCGGTCTGGTCGACCAGACCGTGGCCGCGAAAGTACGAGAGCGCGCGTTGGGCCAGGGCCACGGCCGAGCGGAGATACTCCTGCCGATGGGTCGTCGAATAGAGGGTGACCCAGGCGCCGATGGCCAGGCCCTGGTTGTACGACCAGACCTTGGCGTTGATCGCTCCGGACGACGAGATGTGATCAGCGAGCAGTCCGTCAGAAACGGTAAGGGTCCCGAAGAGCCAGCGTAGGTCGCGGACCGCCCACGAACGATACGAGGCCCGACCGGTCACCTCGAGGAGCTGCGCGTCGAGCAGTGCCGCGCCCCCGGTCGTCACGGCGTTGCGGTCGGTGCCGAAGTGCGGGTCCTCCCAGTACTCACCGCCCGGGTGTGGCAGGGACGTCCGGGTCGACCAGCCCGACTCCACGTAGCGGGCGTCGGCTTCGGTCTCGTGCAGGTAGACGACGGAGCCCGTGATCCGGTAGGCCTCCAGAAGATCGAGTGCCACAAAGATGTTGTCGTCGTACTTTCGAGCGCCGCCCCCGAACCAGAACCATCGGGGTCCGGGGTCATACCCGCCGGCAGGGTCGCGGTACGCACTCAACGTCGCCATCCGGCCGGGGATGCTCCGGAGCAATTGCGGCGGGGTGCCCGGGAGCGCCGCCAGTTCGAGGAGCCCTGCCAGAGCTTGCGATTCGGGCCATGCGGTCGCCCCCGGACCGATGTAGAGGCCTTTGAAGGATCCACCGGGACCGCCGTAACAGGTGACCAGCGCCTGATAGGCCCGTTGGGCGGCCGCTGCGGCAGACCGGTTGGAGATCGGAGCGTGGGTCGGCCTGGGCACCGCCCTGCACGCTGCGGCCACCGTTCCGTACGGGGTGCTGAAGTCGAGAACGGTCAGCGACCCGAACACCAGGGCGACCACGAGGCTCGCCGTACCCGCGATCCGGAGGAACAGCGACGTCACCGGCTACGGCGCCCCAGCCACGACGCGATCATTACCCATCGACGCGCCGGTCGTGCGCGATCACGAGGGAGCGGGTCAGCCCTCGAGGTAGCGCAGCACCGCCAGCACGCGGCGGTGGTCGGTCGAGGTGGCCGGCAGCTCCAGCTTGGCGAAGATGTTGGCGACGTGCTTCTCCACCGCCCCCTCCGAGATCACCAGGCTGGAGGCCACAGCCGAGTTGGTCCGCCCTTCGGCCATGAGCGCCAGCACCTCCCTCTCGCGGCCGCTCAGCCGGGCGAGCACGTCGTTGTGGCGGGACGCCCCCATCAGTTGGGTCACCACCTCGGGGTCGAGGGCGGTGCCGCCGACGGCCACTCGTGCCAACGCCTCGACGAAGTCGCCGACGTCGGCGACCCGATCCTTGAGGAGGTAGCCGATCCCCGCCGCGCCGCCGGCGAGCAGCTCCGCCGCGTAGCGAGTCTCGATGTACTGGGAGAACACCAAGATTCCCACTTCCGGGTGCTCCCGGCGCAATCCGATGGCTGCCCGCAACCCTTCGTCGGTGAACGTCGGTGGCATGCGCACATCGACCACCGCCACGTCGGGGGGCTCGTCGGCCACCGCTCCGGCCAGGCTCACGGCATCGCTCACCGCGCGCAGCACCACGAAGCCCCGATCCGTCAAGAGCTGGACCAAGCCGTCGCGCAGGACGGCAGAATCCTCCGCGATGACGACCCGCACCCCGTCGGCCCCTGCCACGGTCAAGCCTGCATTGGCAGGTCGACCGTGATGGCGGTGGGCCCACCCGGGGGGCTGGCGATGCCGAGATGGCCGTCGACCGCGCCGACCCGGTCGGACAGCCCGGCCAGGCCGCTCGACGACGAGACGGCTCTTTTGAGCACCGCGCCACCCTGGCCATCGTCGCGGACCACGATCCGAATCCACTGGCCGTGCTGGGCGCAGCTCAGGGACGCCCGGGAGGCCCGGCCGTGCTGGGCGACATTGGCGAGCAGCTCCGCCGCACAGAAGTAGCAGATGGCTTCGATGGCCGGGCTGGGCCTCGACTGGACCGACACCGCGATCTCGGTTCGCACCGGGCTCCGTGCGGCGAGGGTCGCCAGGGCATTCTCGAGGCCGGTGTCCAGCGCCGGCGGGTGGATACCCCGGGCGAGGTCGCGCAGCTCGACGATGGCCTCCTTGGCTCCGCTGTGCGCCTGGTCCACCAGGTGCCGGATGGCGTCGAGATCAGCGGGCACGTGGGTACCGGCGTCCATGTTGTCGAGCTTGTCCTTGGCCTGACCCAGCCGCATCGCCAGCGCGACGAGCTGCGCCTGGGTGCCATCGTGAAGGTCTCGCTCGATGCGCTGGAGGGTCTCGGTGGCCGCATCGAGGGTCTTGGAACGTGATTCCTCGAGCCTGCGGACCCGCGACACGGCCGCGTCCGGGCCGAGCAGCAGGTGCATCGCCCACCGGTCGAGGTTGACCACCAGCCGCATCGTCCAGGGGGCGACGAAGAGGAACACGACACCGATGAGGAACGCCCCGGCGGTCGAGCCGGGGTGTCCGGCACCATCGCCGTCGCCGAACGCCCTCCCGAACGCGCCGAACCTCCCCGGGGCACTGCTTCCGGTCAGGGGTGACGTGATGCCGAAGAATGCCTCGAGCCACACGCTGAGGCCGAACCAGACGCCGAAGACGGTGAGCGGCAACTTCGCGGCGAAGTAGCCGGCCGAGCGCCAGGCGGTCCGATCGCCGAACGACGCCCGCAACCACCGGAAGAACCCCGGGCGGGGATGGAACGGCTCGGGCTCGGCGATCTGCTCCCCGAGCAGTCGCCGAGCCAGCGCCCGTTGCCAGCGCCCGAAGCCCCTCGCCGCCCGCAGGCCACCGGCGAGGATCACCACGCCGAGGACGACCACCGTGAGCGGCAATCCGGCGAGCCCCACCACACCCAACGTGACGACCCCGGCACCGGTCAGGGCGGAGCTGACCAGGAAGAACCCCAGCTCGGCCCGGGTCCGCCGCTGGAACGGCTCACGGCTGATCAACCGGGCCAGCCGCCTGGCCTGCTGTGCCCGTTCTTCGGGGATCCGGATCTGCACCCAGCCGCCTTCGGCACCACTCTCGCTCACGCGTCTCGCTTGGCGAACAGCACCGCCCCGGCTCCGAGGGCGATCGCGGCGTAGACGGCCATCAGCCCCAACCCTACGCCGGGCGAGACGACCCCCTGTCCTTGGTTGACGGTGGCCGTGATCGAATTGGTGAGGATGTTCGTCGGGAGATACCGCACGTCGTGCTCGGATATCGCGTGCATCACGAGCGGGAGCACGAACAGCACGCCGGCGAACGCGGCGATGGCGGCCGCCGTGCTGCGGAAGATGAGGCCGAGTCCGAACGACATGAGGCAGATGAGCGCCATGAACACGCCGGTCATCAACACAGCCCGAAGCGCGCCCGGCGACCCCAGGCCGGCAGAGGGAGCCCCCCCGGCGGAAAGGACAACCTGGCCGACGAAGAAGGCGGCGAAGCTGAGAAGCTCGAAGAAGACCAGCGCGGCTCCAGCGGTCACTCCGATCTTGGTGGCCAAAAGGAGTCCCCGCCGCGGAGTGGCTGCCAGGGTCGTACGAATGGTGCCGCTCGAATGCTCGCCGGTGATCAGGAGTGCCCCGAACACTCCCCCGGTCAGGCATCCGACGATCAATCCGACCAGCGACTCCTGGGTGGGGTCGAAGGCAAAGTAGTACCGGTTTCCGTGGTGCAGCGCGGCGTTGGTGACCAGCCCGGTGACCAAGAGCGACGCGATGATCGTGAAGCCGACGGTGATGGCGGTCGATCGCAGGGTCACCATCTTCACGATCTCGGACCGGGCCACGTGCTTGGCTCGATAGCGGCCCGACGGGGCGGTCTGGATCATCGGGATCATCGACGTCCCTCCCTCTCGCTCGCAGTCGCCGCGGCGCCCGCCGACGGGCGGTACTCCACCTCGTCTCGTGTCAGCTCCATGAAGGCGTCCTCCAACGACGCGGTGATCGGTGTCAGCTCGTGAACCCGAAGTCCGTCGCGGGAGCCGAAATCACCGATCTGTGGTGCGGTCAGCCCCTCGACGGTCAACGACCGTGCATCGTCGTCGCGGTGGCCGATCGTGGCACCCGCCGCCGAGAGGACAGCGCTGAAGGCCGCCGGATCGGGCGTGACCAGCTTCACCGCGCCACCGCTTCGGGCGACGAAGTCGGCCACGCTGGTTTCGGCGATGAGCCGACCGCGACCGATCACCACCAACCGGTCGGCCGTCAGTGCCATCTCGCTGATCAGGTGGCTGGACACGAACACCGTCCGGCCTCCCGTGGCGAGGTCCCGGAGGAGGTGGCGGAGCCACCGGATGCCCTCGGGGTCCAGACCGTTGACCGGCTCGTCGAAGATCAGCACACCGGGGTCCCCGAGGAGCGTTGCGGCGATCCCGAGCCGCTGGCTCATCCCGAGCGAGAACTTCCCCGCTCGCCGGTCGGCCACCGAGGCCAGCCCGACCTGGTCGAGGACCTCGTCGACCCGACGTAGCGGGATGTCGTTGCTCAGGGCGAGCCATCGGAGATGGTTCCGGGCGGTGCGGGCCGGATGAAAGGCCTTGGCGTCGAGCACGGCGCCGACCTCCCGCAGAGGCCACGCCAGCTCGGAATAGAGCTTGCCGCCGATCAGGGCGGACCCGGAGTCGGGAAGGTCGAGGCCCATGATCATGCGCATGGTCGTGGACTTGCCCGACCCGTTGGGTCCCAGGAAGCCGGTGACAGACCCGGGTAGGACCTCGAACGTCAGGTCGGCGACGGCAGTGGCCGCACCGTACCGCTTGGTGAGTGAGTGTGCCGTGATCATCACGACCAACGGTAAGGATCGGGCCACCCGGCGGGAATGCCGCTACCCGGCGTCCACCAGCTGGGGCTACCCCCCGCCGGTCACCAGGGGGGGCGCAATTGCCGTTCGCCGCCGGGAGGGACGAGATGCTGGACCGGTCGAGCCGAGCCGGCCGCGCTCGCCGAGCCGGCCGCGCGGGGTCGCTCGGGCGGCCTCCGGAGGCGGCTCGCGGGCCCACCGCCGAGGCGCCGTCCAGTGCCCCCAGCGGCGGGTGCCATGCTGGCTCCCATGTGCGGCCGCTTCACGATGTCGGAGAGCAAGCGCCACCGGGCCCGGTCAGCCGCTCCCCCCGCCGCCAGGTAGGACGACCGCCCGATCCGCTCCAAGGACCGAAGCCGATGCGCTCCCGATTGTCCCGCGTCGCCGCCGCCTACCCCGAACTGCTGATCGTGTTGGTCGCGGCTGGGACCGGCTTGGCCCTCGCCCGTCCGCTGCGCTGGCTGGACGGTCGCCAGGGCATCAACGTCCTCCTCGTCGTGCTCGTGTTCGCCACCGCGGTCACCGTGTCCACCGACGCCCTGGGCCGTCTCAGATCGGCCTGGCCCCACCTTGTCGCCACCCTGGCCATCGGAGTGATCCTGTTGCCCGCCTTGTCGTGGCTGGCATCACGGGTGGTCACCGCCGGGTCGCTTCGCAACGGCATCATGACCGTGGGCCTCGCACCGTGCGAAATCGCGTCCGTGGCCACCACCGGTCTCGCCGGCGGGGAACCGGCGTTGGCGGCGGCCGTCCTCATCGGTTCCACGGCGCTCAGCGTGGCCGTCGCCGGACCGATCCTCTCCGTGGAGGCCAGCGGGGCACACGTCCACTCCGGGCATATCCTCATCAACCTGGCCGTCGTCGTCGCCCTACCCCTCGTCGCCGGGCTCACGTTGCGCGCCAAGACCGGGATCACCCCGTTGCGCGAGGTGGCAGCCACCAACGCCGCCACCGCCGCGCTGGCGGGACTGGTCGCTCTCGTCGCCGCCCAGGTCCACCTGGGGACCGCCTACTTCGCCGTGTTCGCCGCCATCGTCATCGTCATCGGCGTGTCAGCGGTCATCGCTGCACTGCTCGGGCGGACCCTGTCACCCCAACGGGCCACTGCGCTGCTGCTCACCATCTCCATGCGAGACTTCGCCATTGCTGCCGGCCTGGCCAGCGCGGCGTTCGGCCCCGCGTCGGCCGCCCCCCTCGGGCTCTACGGGGTCGCGGTGATCATCTGGGGGACCGCCGTCGCTGGCAGGCGACGAGCCAAGGCCACGACCCTGAACAGCCCGGAGAGCGACGGTCCGGAGCTGGTCGACGGATGACTCGGGCGACAGGGTTAGCCGGTGGCCGCGGGGGGCATCGTTGCCTCGTGCCGGATGACAAGATCGAGCACCAAGCCGACGACGATGGCCCTGAGGTCGATGAGGGGTTGCAGAAGGCTCATCATGAGGCGGACGGCGACACGGGAACGTCGGATTCGGACGACCAGGCCAATCGTTCCTGACAAGCCGCGGGCGGCCGGCGCGCTGGTTCTTCATCGCGTGGCCTCGGTCGCGCACGTCGTAGCGGACCGCGCCGATGGGGTCTTGCGCTTGGTCACCTTGGCCATGGGCGGGGGCCTCCTCGGGTGGTGGGGAAGCCGGAGGCTCACCGAAGGGTGTGACGCCCTGTTTCAGGCAGACGTGTTGAACATCCCTGAGCGCCCGCCCCCTCCCGGCACCGCACCTAGGGTCCCGTAATATCCAGGTCCTATCGGATCCCCTGGGGAGGACACCTTGGGCGCGGCAACGACGATTGTGAACGCGAAGGTATTCGACGGGACGAAGTCGCGAGCCTGGACTTCGGTCCGATTCGCTGACGGCCTGATCACCGAGTGCTCGGTCTCCTCGGCCGCCGAAGAAGGCGACGAAGTGATCGACGCGGGCGGCGGGACAGTGCTGCCCGGCCTCATCGACTCGCACGTGCACCTCGTGCCCGGCGCACTGGCACAATCCCTAACCTTCGGCGTTACCACCGTTCTTGACATGTTCAGCACAATCGACATCGTGGCGAGCGCGAAGGAGCAGGCCGGCTCCCGCTCAGATGTGGCGGACGTGCGCTCTGCGGGTGTCGGCGCCACCGCGCCCGGCGGGCACCCGTCGATGATGTACGGCCCGTTCCCGACGTTGACCTCCGCTGAGCAGGCCGAGATGTTCGTGGCCGAACGGATAGCGGAAGGCTCGGACTATCTGAAGGTCTTCTCTGGGATCCGGGGTTTGTGGCCCTGGCTGGACGTTCAAACCATCAGAGCGCTCGTCACTGCCGGACACCGCCGTGGGTTGATTGTGGTCGCTCACGTGAGTTCGACAGCCGGCTTCGAGGAGGTCGTTGCCGCCGGCGTTGACGTCGTGGCCCACGTTCCGGCGAACGCCGAGCTAGACGAGTCCCTCGTCCAACGCACGGCCGAGGTCGGAGTCGTGGTCGGTCCGACGCTGGCTACCGTCGAGAACACTCTCGGTGAGCCCGGAGGCGCCGCCGTAGCAGGGGACCCGCGGCTCGGCGAGGTCCTCGGTGAGGTCTGGGTTCGTCGGTTGACCGCGGATGCCTCGGGAGGGCATGGTCGGCCAACGCCGCCGTACTCTCGGGCCGAGGACAACGTGCGACGACTAGCCGATGCGGGGGTCACTCTCCTTGCTGGCACGGACGCTCCCAGTCCGGGCACCGCGTTCGGCGCAAGCCTGCACCGAGAACTTGAACTTCTGGTGCGGTGTGGCATCAGCCCGGCGCGGGCCCTGGAGGCTGCGACTGCTGAACCGGCCCGAATGTTCGGGCTCGCGGATCGAGGACGTATCGCAGCCGGGCAGCGGGCGGACCTGGTCCTTTTGTCTGGTGACCCACTGACCGACATCACGGAGACCCGCTCCATTGAGTGGATATGGCGCGGCGGCGAAGCCTGTGACCGACATGCCTTCGCCGCAAGCGCTGCCGAAGTTGAACAGCTCGCCGCTTTCGATGCTCAGCTCGCTAGGATCGTGGCAGCCGTGCGTGGACGCCACGGTGGCTGAGTAGCTCTCGTCACACAACCGCCCGCATCGCCCCGTGTAGCCCCGCCTGAGCCCCCGGGCCGGGAAGGCCTACCGGTGCGGTCCCGGCCCGGCCACCAGCGTCCGGCTACAAGATCGCTAGCTCCCCTCGCGAGAGAATCCCGGGCTCGCCCTCCAACGTTGCCGGTCACGGCACTAGTGCTCCTGGCAGTAGTCGACGCGGAACCGCTTGCCCTCGGCCGTGACGTACGTGCCGCGCACGCTCACCGGCCGGGGCAGTGGAGCGGCTGACCACCTCGTCCGGGGTGGCTGTCTCGAACCATCCGCCAGCACCGTCCGGGCTGGGCCGTGAATCCGGGGGCGACCTCCACATTGGGGACCGTGATCCCAGGCTGTGACCCCGCGACGCCGGCTGGCACCCGTCAATCGCTCCGGTGGCTTGGCGGACCGAGGTAGACGTGCTCTTCGACCACGTCGCCCTGACCCAAGGGACAGGTGACGGTGCCTGCCCGGATCCACCCGCACGATTCGTAGAGCGCGACGGCGGCAACATGCTGTGCGACGACGTCGAGAATCGGATAGAGCCCGCGGGTCGCGGCCTCTCGCGCAGCCACATCGAGAAGTGATCGACCGATCCCGGCTCGACGCACACCGGGTGCCACCAGGAGTCGCGCCACGACAGCAAGGCGATGAGCTGGTCGGCCGAGCGCAGTGCTCGCTAGCCCAATAACGGCATCGGTGGAGCGCTTATGGAGCGCCACGTGGCCAACCACATGGCCGCCATCTTCTGCCACCCAGGCTCCGTACGCCTCGGCTGACACGAGGAACTCCCGAAGACTCGTCGGCAAGTACACCGGGTAGCCGTCGAGATCGTGGACCGCCTCGGCAATGGCAACACAGGCATCTACGTCAGCCCCTGTCCGCGGGCGAATCGTCACCACGGACTGCGATCGTAGGTGACCCGTATCGGCGTTGCTCTCTGGCTCGGTACGCGCCCACGGCAGGACGGGGGTGGGCAGCCCAGCGAGTCGATGGGTCATCGAGTCATGGCAAGCTGAGGCCATGGCAGGATTGCGTTTGGCCCTGATCGTCTCCCATGAGGGGAGCAACGCCCAAGCGGTCATCGATGCCTGAACCCGGGGGGAGCTGGCCGCGACAGCGGCCGTCGTGATTAGCAACAACTCCGCAAGCCGTGTCTTGGAGCGAGCCAGGCTCGTCGGGATACCTATTGCCCATCTCAGCGACGTTACCCATCCCGAACCCGACGGTTTGGACCGAGCCATCCTCGCTGAACTGACAGCACGTGACGTACAGGTAGTAGTGCTTGCGGGTTATCCATTACCCAGGGTTCGCCACCTTTGGACGGATTCTGAAGGCGTGGGCGGGATACTCACCGGTGGAGCGGTGATCTACGTCGCCCGGGAGCACGTCGAGCCGTAAGCAGGGTCCCAGCCGTCGCCCATCCGGGCGCCCCCAGAATTGCTCACGAGCCGTTCAACTCCCCGGCGCCGCCGAGGAGCCCTTCGATGTCATCGAGGAGAGCGACGGCGTCCTCCGGCACACCCATGACGAGGCTGACGGCCTCGACCTCGACCTCGACCGAGAACCGGAAGAACGCGCAGCAGGTCTTCTCCCGCTGGGCGAGGGCCACAATCGCCGGCAACTCGGCCCGGTCTTGGGTCAGTTCGAGGCGCAACGTGTCGGCGGCCACACGCTCGAAGCGGACCACCACCCTGACGAGCAGCTCTCGCCACTCGCGCCTCTGGGCAAGGGCGTCGCCTTCGTCGAGCGTGCAGGCCAGCGGGATCCTCACGGAGCTACTTTATGGCCGCTCAATGACCCGACCCAAGCGCCCGCACCGGCAGGAGACGCCGCCCCCAGAATCGCCCAGGAGCCTGGCAGTGAGGGATCGGGGACCCCTCCTTGTCCTCAGCCACTTCGTCGGTCAGCGTGGTGCCCATGCCCAAGCGCCGACCGGTGACGACCCCGAACAAGAACAAGAACCAGAAGCCGGGCCGCAACGACCCGAGCCGGGGTGGTGGTGGCCGACGCACCGATCGGGGCAACGGCCGATGATCCTCGGGCACGGGCCCACCGTCCCACTAGACGCCCCCAGAGTCGCTCAGCAGGCGGCCACCTCGCTCCATAGTGGCGTCCCCGCCTATGGGCGACCGCAAGCCCTATGGGCCGACGCTCTGCTTGTCGAAGCCGAGTTGGCCGAGGGCGGTTTCGATGCCCGGCGGCGGCTCCTCGAAGGCGACCACGATGGTGTCGTCCTCCCAGACCGCATCACCGTTGCCACCGATGGACTGGACGTCGCTCTCGGCCGAGGACAGGTCGTTCTCGGTGAAGATCTTCACGAGGCCCTTGGCGCCGGCGCACTCGTTGTCGGTGGTCTGGGCGTAGAGGTGCTCGGTGAGATTGCCGGCCTCGCTGAGATTGCAGAGCCCGATGCCGGTCGTGAGGATTGCGTTCTCCACCTTGGAGAAGCTCGGCAGCGTGCCTCCTCTGCCCGTTGGAGCGGTCGCATCGTCGGTCGAGGTCCACTCCTCGTGCCAGTGCCCGGTCGAGTTGGTGCCCGATGTGACCGAGCAGCTCACGTAGGCAACGACGTCACCGTATGCCGAACACGCTGTACTTGAACTTCTTGCTGGCCACCCATTGCTTCGGGTCGGTGCACTGGGCCGAGCTGGCGTTGCCGACGCCCTCCTTGACAGCGTTGCCCTTGACTGCGTGACGCACGATGGCCGCAGACGGTCCCTTGGGGGTCGTGGCGCCCGACGCTGACGCGGGGACGCTTGCCAGCCCCGCACCTGCACCGAGCGTGAGAGCGCCGAGCGCCGCGCCGGCTGCCAGCCGCCTCGTGCCCGGGAACGTCCTGGTCGTTTCGATGAATCCATCATTGCTCCCGGCCTCCCTGGATAGCCGACGGAGACGCCCTGCTCTTCGTGGGCGAGGGACGCGAGGGACGCGAGGGACGCGAGGGCAAGGCGACCACCCAACCCCCGCACCACTCGAACTGGCGGCAGCGGATCTGGGTGTCGGCGTATGAGCGAGCGGGCTTGCCCGGTCTTCGGTTCCACGATCTGCGGTCGTTAGCAGCAAGCGTTTTGGTGGCTAGCGGCATCAACGTAAAAACGGCAATGACCCGCCTTGGCCACGCCTCGGCAAGAACGACGCTGGAGCTGTACGCCCGAGCCCACGACGACGCCGACGTGGAGGCCGCCCAGAGCGTGGGTGCGTGGTTCCGTTCGAGCGCCTCTGCCAACGGGTGATTTTGGAGCCGTGGACAATGGATGGACAATGGAGCGGGGCCTGACGCTCGCAGTTCCGAGCTTCGCAGGCCCCCTACCAGTGGGAACAGGGGTGGGCGCTAGAGGACTCGAACCTCCGACCTCAGCCGTGTGAAGGCTGCGCTCTAACCAACTGAGCTAAGCGCCCTTGTACCGCGATCGCCGGGTGACCCACACCTCGTCCGGGCGCACCTTGCAAGGGGCCCCCGGCATCGGGCATTGCCGCCCACCGCATCGACGGCACAATCTAACCGAAAGGGCGCACCGGAGCGGTCAGCTAGCCTCGACCCCCGATGGCTAACGATCGCGAGCCGCCCCCGGACGTGGGAGGACACGGCGGGCTCGAGGGCCCTCGGGCCTCGACGTCCTGGCTCAACCGGGTCTTCTCCCCCCAGGCAGGCGGCCGCCGACGCCCGCCCGCCCGAGCTCCGGGACCGCTGTCCGATCCCGCTCGACGGGCCCAGATCCTGGCGATCGACGGCACCGAACGACGGATCGGGTACGCGGCGGCCATCGTCGCCGCGGTCATTGCGATCCTCACCATCGCTCCCTATGTCCGGAACCCGAAGTCGGCGGCACACCCCACCGTCTCGCCGATCAAGGGGAAGGCGTGCCCCACCGGCTATCACTACCAAAAGGTCAACGGCCACTTCACGTGCTGGAGCCTGCAGGCCTACCCCCGGTCGCACTGGGTCGTCGCCCTGGTGGTGGTGGGGGTGTTCGCTCTGGCCGTCTACATCGCGGTCCGGATCGGGCGGCGCTCGGCGGTGGCCTTCACGATCTTGATGACCGGCCTGGCCCTCATGTCGGTCGAGGGCACGGTCCTCGCCGTCCCGTTCATCTTCGTGGGCGGTTGGCTGCTGGTACGGGCCTGGCGGGTCCAGCGGTTCGGCTCGCCCACGGCCAAACGTCCGGTGGCCGCCGAATCGTCGAACGGGACCGCCCGCGCGCCGTCTGAGGGTTCGGCCGCCCGGCCGGCCAAGGCCCGGGCGACACCGTCCAAGGGGTCACGACGGGGCAAACCGGCGCCAGCCGGACCCGCGCCCAACAAGCGCTACACCCCCAAGACTCCGCAGCGTCGGCGGCCGGCGCCCCCGTCCTGAAGGTCCTCGCCGCCCGCTCCCACGATGCCCCGGACCGGCCGGGTGGGACCCGAGGAGCGGCACACCCGACGATTGGCCCGGACTCGACAAGCTCAGCGGGGGTCCGGGGCCGCCAGCAACGCCGAGCGCAGCAGGGCCAGGACGTCGGCTCGCCGCCGCACGAGCGATCTGGCGGTTGGCTCCTCACCCACCGCCCGCAGCACCTCCACCTCGGTGACCATGCCGACCACGGTGGAGTAGATGGCCAGCAGCAGGAGACCCGGATCGTGGCGACGCATCCGGCCGGCATCCATCTCGGCCTGCAGGAACTCCGACGCCCGCCGCACCAGCGGGGCAATGGCCGTGGTGAACTGGGTGGCCGCCGGTGGCCCGAGGCGGGCTGCCTCGCGTACCAAGCCCAGCAGCTCGGGCCGCCTCGCCGACAGCCGGAACACCGACCGGACCACGGCGTCGACCCGGGCCCACCCCTCCCCCGCCGCGTCGAGGGCATCTTGCAACGCGCTCGCCAGCTCGGTGGCCCCCTGGGTGATGACCGCCTCGAGGAGGCTCTCCTTGCTGGGGAACCAGTAGAGGATGGTCTGCTTGCGGATCTCGAGCATGGCGGCGACGGCGTCGAGCGAGGTGCCTTCGTAGCCCTTGGTCCCGAAGGACGAGAGGGCCGCGGCCACGATGCGGTCCGGCGTATCGCTCACCATGCGACCATGGTAGACACTCCTCCCTACCAGATGGTAGACAGATCCGGTGGGCATCAGTGACCGCCTCTCGGGGCGCCGCCTCTTCATCACCGGCGCGACCGGGTTCCTCGGAACCGCCCTGGTCGAACGCATCCTGCGGTGCGTTCCCGACGCCGAGGTGGTCCTCCTCGTCCGCCCGACCCGTCGCTCGGACGCGGCCCGCCGGGTGGAGCGCGAGGTGCTTCGCAACGACTGCTTCGATCGCCTGCGAGAAGAGCTGGGTGGGCGGTTCGCCTCCGAGATGAGCCGTCGGGTCCGGGCCGTCTCGGGTGACGTCGGCGAGGACGGGCTGGGGCTCGACGAGGCGGGACGCGCCGCACTCGCGTCGTGCGATCTCGCCATCCACTCCGCCGCCGCGGTGAGCTTCGACGCTCCCCTCGACCAGGCGGTGGAGGTCAACCTGCTCGGTCCCTCGCGGGTGGCTGCCGCGGTCGCCGCCGCGCGTGCCGGGGGAGCCTCGGCCGAGGGAACCGGGCCGGCGCACCTGATCGCCGTCTCGACCGCCTATGTCGCCGGCACCCACCAGGGCGAGGCGCGTGAGGAGCTACTGGACGACCAGCGCTTCACGGTCGACGTCGAGTGGAGGGGCGAGGTGGCGAGCGCCCGGCGGCTGCGCGCCGACCTGCAGGCCGAGTCGCGTCGGGTGGAGCACCTGAGACGGTTCACCACGCGGGCGCGAGAGGAGATGGGCGGTGCAGGCGACCACGTCCTCGCCGCCCGGGCCGAAAAGCTGCGCGACGAATGGGTCAAACGGCGGCTGGTGGAAGCCGGTACCGCCCGAGCGCAGGCGCTCGGCTGGCCGGACGCCTACCCCTTCACGAAGGCGCTGGGCGAGCAGGCGCTGATCGCCGGCCACGGCGTGGGCCGGGCGGTAGAGCACGACGCCGTCCCGCTCACGATCGTCCGCCCGTCGATCATCGAGTCGGCCCTGTCCGAACCGCGGCCCGGCTGGATCCGGGGCTTCCGTATGGCCGAGCCCATCATCGTCTCCTATGCGCGGGGCTTGCTCCGCGAGTTCCCCGGCGTTCCCGAAGGGGTCACCGACGTGATCCCGGTCGACATGGTGGTCGCGGCCATCCTGGCGGTCGCCGCCGAGGGTCCACCCCGCAGCGGACCCGCCGTGCTGCACGTGGCGTCGGGGGTCCGCAATCCCCTCCACTACGGGCGGCTGGTCGAGCTGGTGCAGGACTGGTTCGGGCGCCACCCGGTGTACGACGAGCAAGGCCAGCCCATCGACGTGCCGGCGTGGTCGTTCCCTGGCCGGGGCAGGGTGCAACGCCAGCTCCAGCGGGCGGACCGGGCGATGGAGGCCGCCGAGCGCCTCATCACCGCGCTGCCGCTCCGAGGGCGTCAGGCCGCGCTGGCGGCCCGGCTCGAGGACCGCCACGCGTTGGCCCGCCGAGCGCTGGGCTACGTGGAGCTCTACGGCGCCTACACCGAGACCGAGGCCCGCTATCGGGTCGACCGGCTCCTCGAGCTGTGGGGCCGCTGCGGCGCCGAGGACCGGGCGCGCTTCTGCTTCGACCCGGGGGTCATCGACTGGGACCGCTACGTCCACGACGTCCACCTGCCCTCGGTGGTGCACCACGCCCGGCTCCGCACGACGCCGGGCCGCTCGGCGGTCGACCGGCGTCCGGACCGGGCCCGCCGGGCCATCCTCTCCCCGGACCGGCACCTGGCGGTCTTCGACCTCGAGCACACCCTCATCGCGTCGAACGTGGTGGACACCTACGCCTGGCTGGCGTCGCGGCACCTGTCGGTGGCCGAGCGCGCCGCCTTCGTGGCCCGCCTGCTGGGCGACGCCCCCTCCCTGCTGGCGCTCGACCGGCGCGACCGGGGGGACTTCCTGCGCTCCTTCTACCGCCGCTACGAGGACGCGCCGGTCACCTCGTTGGCAGAGGACTCGTGGGACCTCTTCCACCACCACCTGCTCCCGCGGTCGTTCCCCGACGGGCTGGCCCGGGTGCGCGAGCACCGGCGTCTCGGCCACCGGACCCTGCTGATCACCGGTGCGCTCGATTTCGTCATCGAGCCGATCCGACCCCTGTTCGACGACATCGTCTGCGCCCGGCTCGACCAGCGTGCCGGGCGCTACACGGGGCGGCTCGAGGAGCTCCCGCCCATCGGCGAGGCTCGGGCGCTGCTGCTCGCCGACTACGCCGCCGTGCACGACCTCTCGCTCGAGGAGTCGGTGGCCTATGCCGACTCCTCGAGTGACCTGGCGATGCTCGAGGCGGTCGGCTTTCCGGTGGCCGTGAACCCCGAGGCGCGCCTGGCGGCGATCGCCCGGCGGCGAGGCTGGCACGTCGAGCACTGGTCCAAGGCCACCGGGCGCTCCCACCCCCTGCTGCCTCTCGGCCCGCGCAGCGGAGCGCGAGCAGACGGTCGTCCCCTCCGCCCGGCCCGGTCCGCCCGGTGAAGTCCCTCGTGATCGAGCGCAATGTGGCCCGGTTCGCCGCAGCGCGGGTCATGGCGGCCGTCGCGCCGGGTCGCTCGGCCGGCATCGGCCCGCTCCGCCTCGCCGAGCAGGACCCCCCCGCAGCCCCCGCAGCGGACTGGTACCCGGTGCTCCCCTCCCTTTCGGGTATCTGCGGGTCGGACCTCGCCACGCTCGACGGCCGGAGCTCGCGCTACTTCGAGGACCTGGTGAGCTTCCCGTTCGTGCCGGGTCACGAGATCGTCGGCGTGGCGGCGCAGGGCGCGGTGGGTGCCGGCGGCGCCGAGATCGCCGCCGGAGCCCGGGTGGTGATCGAACCGGTGCTCGGCTGCGCCGCCCGGGGCATCGAGCCTCCGTGCCGGGCGTGCGCGACGGGAAACACCGGGGACTGCACCCGGGTGGCCCACGGCCATGTGCGCCCGGGGCTGCAGACCGGCTTCTGCACCGATACCGGAGGGGGGTGGTCCGAGGCGGGCCTGGTCGCTCACTCCTCCCAGCTGCACCCGGTGCCCGCCGGGCTCAGCGACGAGGACGCGGTGACCGTCGAGCCAGTCGCCTGCGCCACTCACGCGGTCCACATGGCGGCCCTACGCGCCGGGGAGGTCGTGGCCGTCCTGGGGGCGGGCACGCTCGGGCTCGCCCTCACCGCCGCCCTCACCCACCTGGTCGAGGTGGGCCGCTGTGCCGAGCCCGAAGTGGTCCTCGTCGGCGCCCGTTACCCGCACCAGCAACGGTGGGCCCTCGAGTTCGGGGCCACCTCCGCCCTCCCGGCCGACGCGCTGGCCCGCGCCGTGCGTCGGCGCAGCAGGTCCCTTGCCCTGGGCTCCCCGCGCCTGGGCACCCAGCAGCTCACCGGCGGCGCCGACGTGGTGTTCGACTGTGTCGGATCGAGCGAGTCCATCGCCCAGTCGCTGTCGATGGTCCGTCCTCGCGGGCGCATCGTACTGGTGGGCATGCCCGGGCGGGTGCACGTCGACCTGGCCGCCCTGTGGCACCGCGAGATCAGCCTGGCCGGTGCGTACGCCTACGGGACCGAGGGCGGCGCCGGAGGAGGAGCGCCGGCGCGGACCTTCGATCTGGCGTTCGACGTCGTGGCCCGGCATCGCACCGGCCGGTTGGTGTCCGCCACCTACCCGCTCGAGCGCTTCGAGGAGGCGATCACGCACGCCGGCCAGGCAGGCCGCCGGGGCTCGGTCAAGATCGCCTTCGCACCGCACGCGGAGCGCTCCGCCTCGAAAGGACCACGCCGATGAGCCCGCGACCCGGCTTCGTGCTGGAGGTGGACCGCTCCACCCCGCCCACCATGTTCTGGCACGGGGAGAAGTTCGCCCTCGAGCGGCTGCCCGAGGGGAGCCGGGTCGTCTACGCGCCCGAGCCGTCCGAGCCCTTGGCGGACCCGGTCGCCGCGATCCGCCACGCCCTGCTGCACCCGCTCGGCGACCGCGCTCCCCTGCCGGACCTGCTGCGCGCCGACATGCGGCTCACCATCTGCTTCGACGACGTCTCGCTGCCCCTCCCGCCGATGCAGCCGCCCGACATCCGCCAGATGGTGATCGAGGAGGTGCTCACCATGGCGGCCGACGCCGGCGTCGATGACGTGGTGCTGGTGGCCGCCCTGGCCCTGCACCGGCGCATGACCGAGGCCGAGCTCCGCCACGCGCTGGGGGATCGGGTCTACGACGCCTTCGCCCCCCACGGGCTGCTGCTGCAGCACGACGCCGAGGATCCCCAGAACCTCGTCCACCTCGGACAGACCGACCAGGGGGAGGACGTCGAGATCAACAAGCGGGCGGCCACCAGCGACCTGCTGGTGTACGTCAACATCAACCTGGTGGCGATGGACGGCGGGCACAAGAGCGTGGCCACCGGCCTGGCGAGCTACCGGAGCCTCCGCCACCATCACAACCCCCAGACCATGCGCCACAGCCGGTCGTTCATGGATGCCCCGGCCTCGGAGCTGCACTCCTCCAACTGGCGCATGGGCCGACTCATCGCGGCCAACGGGGTCAAGGTGTTCCAGATCGAGACCACGCTCAACAACGACACCTTCCCCTCCTCGTTCGCCTTCCTGCAACGACGCGAGTGGGAGTGGTCATTGCGCGACCGGGCCACCTACGGCGCGACCAGCGCCGCCCTCAGCGCCACCCCGGAGTCAACCGCCCGGCGCATCTTCCACTCGATCCGCTCGCCTCACGCGCTCAGCTCGGTGCAGGCGGGAGAGGTGGAGGCGGTCCACGAGGTGACCACGGCCAACGTGTGGGCCCAGCAAGGCGTCGAGGTGCAGGGGCAGACCGACATCCTGACCATGGGCCTGCCGTACATCTGCCCCTACAACGTCGACTCGATCATGAACCCGATCCTCGTTGCCTGCCTGGGCCTCGGGTACTTCTTCAACCTGTACCGGGGCAAGCCCCTGGTGCGCGAGGGCGGGGTCCTCATCATGCGTCACCCCACGCCCTGGGCCTTCCACCCCGGCCACCATCCGAGCTATATCGACTTCTTCGAGCAGGTCCTCGCCGAGACGACCGATCCGGTGGCCATCCACAAGCAGTTCGAGGAGTCCTTCGCCACCGACCCCTGGTACATCCACCTCTACCGCACGGCCCACGCCTATCACGGGGTGCATCCGTTCTACATGTGGTATTGGTGCGCGCACGCGCTCGAGCACCTGGGACGGGTCGTCGTCGTCGGTGGCGACACGGCGGCGGTACGCCGGCTCGGCTTCTCGCCCGCCTCGACCCTGGCCGACGCGCTCGAGATGGCCGGGGACGTGGTGGGGCCGTCGCCCACCCTGACCCACCTGCACGCTCCGCCGATCCTCCTCGCCGACGTGCGATGACCGCCCGCTCGGTGCTCGGCCGCCTCCGGCGGTTTCCGTTGGTCGCGCCCCCCTGGCCGTCGAGCCTGCCGAGGCCGGCGCCCGAGCGGCGGGTCGGGCTGGACTACGACCACGAGTGGTCGCGGCGGTACCCGGTGCGCCTGGCGCGGGCGGTGGTGGTCGACAACGTGACCCGCCCGGTGGCCCGGCTCCTGGCGCCGCCCACCATCCGGGGCGTCGAGCACCTGCGCCACGTCGGCGCCCCGGCCATCTTCGTCGCCAACCACACCAGCCACATCGACACCCCGCTCCTGTTGTCGAACCTGCCGGTCGAGTTCCGGCACCGCACCGTGGTGGCCGCGGCGTCGGACTACTTCTTCGACCGTACCTGGAAGGCGGCGTTGTGGTCGTTCCTGCTGCCGGCCATCCCCATCGAGCGGACCCGGGTGAACCGCCGGTCGGCCGACATGGCGGCAGAGCTGATCGGCCAGGGTTGGAGCTTGATCATCTTCCCCGAGGGCGGACGCTCCCCCGACGGTTGGGGCCAGACGTTCCGCCCGGGCGGCGCGGCCTATCTGGCCCTCCGCACCGGACGTCCGGTCGTGCCGGTCCACCTGCGCGGGGCCCGCACCGTCGTGCCCCGGCGACCCCGGCACGACACGCCGCCCGGGGGGTCGGGCACCGAGTCGGCCGGGGGCCGGCGCCTGGTGCGCGCCCCGGTGACGTTGACCTTCGGCGCCCCGATGGTCCCCGACGACGGCGAGGACGCCCGGCGGTTCGGCGTGCGACTCGAGCGCGCCGTCGAGGTGCTCGCCGACGAGTCGGTCAGCGACTGGTGGCAGGCGCGCCGGCGAGCCGGCGCGGGACGCACGCCCTCGCACCGCGGACCCGACGCGTCGCCGTGGCGGCGGGCCTGGGAGCTCGACCGGTCGGCGTCGACCGTCGCGTCCCCCAGCGACGCCCCGAGCTGGCCCAAGCGCTGAGGGTCCGGACCCGCCCGAGCGGCGGCGCTGGGTAACGTGCCGGCGTGTGCCTGCTCGTGATGCTCTTCGGGGTCGATCCGGGCGCCCCGCTGGTCGTGGCGGCCAACCGGGACGAGCGGCTCGAGCGCGCCGCGACGGCCGTGACGGTGCTGTCCGAGCGCGACCCGCGCATGCTCGGCGGCCGTGACGGCCTCGCCGGTGGCACCTGGCTGGCGGTGAACGAGCACGGGGTGGTCGCCGGCCTCACCAACCGCCCCGCGGTCGCCGGGCGAGATCCGACCAAACGCTCCCGCGGCGAGCTCCCGCTGTGGCTCGCCGCCCACCGCAGCGCCTCGGCCGCGGCCGCGGCCTTCGCCCGGCACTTCGATCCGTCCGCCTTCAACCCGTGCTGGCTGATGGTCGGCGACCGCGACGCGCTCTTCGTCATCGACCTGACGGGCGAGGACGACCCGGCCCCCCGCGAGCTGGGTCCCGGTGCCTACGTGCTCGAGAACAGCCCTCTGGGCGAGCCCACCCCCAAGCGGGAGCATGTGGCGGCCCAGCTGGCGGGCCTGGTGGACCGCCGCGGGATGGACCTGCTGGCCGGCCTGGGCCACCTGCTCGCCGACCATCGGGTCCCCGACGGCGTGCCCGAGGCGGCCCGAGGGCCTCGGTCGGACACCGACCCGCCGGACCACGGCGATACGTCGGGCGGGCCGGACCCGTCGGACCGGCCGGCGGCGCTGTCGGCCAACTGCGTGCACATCGAGGGCTACGGCACTCGGTCGTCCCTCCTGTGCCGCGTCCCGGCCAGCCCGGTGCGCTGGCCCGAGGTGCTGGTGGCCGACGGATCGCCGTGCGTGGCGCCGATGCGCGACGTCAGCGACCTGTGGCGGACCTGAACCGCGAGGCCCGCCGGGCGGCGGCCCGGAACCCCGCGCCCAGGAACCCCACGCTTCGGGCGGCGGGCGCCGGGACGGCGAGCCGCTCGCGGCGTAGCCGCTGGACCCGCTCGTCGTCGAGGGGAGCCAGCGCACCGCTCGACCCCAGCGCCCATCCCAACAGTAGGTCCGCCAGCGCGGGATTTCGGGCCAGCACCGGCCCGTGGAGGTACGTGCCCACGATCCGGCCGCTGATCACCCCGTCGGTCCCGTCGCCGTTGCCGGTGCCGGTGACCACCCGGCCGAGCGGCTCGAGGTCGGGTCCGCGCACGGTGATGCCGGCGTGGTTCTCGAAGCCGCTCAGCGTGTCGGCGACCGACAACGGGCCGTCGCCGTCGCCTCGGTGGGGCTCGGCCCGTACCTCGCCCACCGCCCGGCTCGGGCCGCGCACCGTCCGCACGTCGAGCAGGCCGAGGCCCGACCGCAGCGTGCCGTCTCCGGCGGCGAAGGAGCGGCCGAGGATCTGGTAGCCGGCGCAGACCGCCAGCACGACGGCGCCCCCGAGCACGGCGCGCCGAAGGGTCCCGTCGGCCTCGAGCATCCGGGCGGCGCGGGCCTGGGGATCGTCCTCGCCGCCTCCAAGGCAGTAGACGTCGCCGTCGGGCAGCGGTTCGTCGGAGGGTGCCTCGAGCACCGTGGCGGCCACGCCCCGCCACTGGGCCCGCTTGGCCAGGACGAGCGCATTGCCCCCGTCCCCGTAGGTCCCGAGCAGGTCGGGGTAGACGACGACCACCCGCAGGGAGGCGGCGGCCGCAGGACGCCCGGAGGCGGCGGCCGCAGGACGCCCGGAGGCGATGGCCTCGCGGTCCGACGTGGTCGGGCTCATCGGCGCCCGAGCAGGTCGTGGAAGGCCGTGTAGTTGCCGACGAACTGCACGGTCGGCAGGCGACCGTCCGGCCCCGGGCGGGTGTCGCGGTCCGCGCAGTCCCCGCCCCAGCCGGGTCCGCCGGCCGCGCCCACGGCTGCCCCGACGTCGGGGACCGTGCGGTGCTCCACCCCGGCGTAGTGGAGACGGACCGACAGGTCGCTCGCCCGATCCCCGCTCGCCACCACCCGCCGGCCCGCCAGCACCTCGAACGGCACGTCCCACAGCCACGACGGGTCGCGGCCGTCGGCGACCCGGGCGTTGATCGCCACCACGATCGGCTCGTCGCCCCCTCCGACCAGGTCCAGCAGCTCGGTCCAACCGGCCGGGTTCTTCGCCAGCAGGAGCCGGACCCGCACCGGACCGAACGACCGCAGGGCGAAGCGCCCGGCGACCTCCGACAGCCCGGCCACGGCGCTCAGCGCGTCCCCGGCGTCGACGTCGAGGGCTTCGGCCGCCACCACGGCGATCAGGGCGTTGGCTTGGTTGAACCGGCCCGGCAGCTCGAGCTGCAGCGCCCGACGCCGGCCGTCCGCCCACGCCACGGCGGTCCGGCCGTCGGTGGTCTCGAGCCAGGCATGGGCCGGGGGACGAGCCAGGGCGCACGAGGTGCAGTGCCACCCGCCCGCCACCGGCGGCGAGGACGAGACGCCGGGGGCGGCGCCCGGACCTGGCCGGTCGGTCGCGAAGGCGATCCGTCCCGAGCAGGCCGGGCACCCCGTAGCGTCGTGGCGCCAGCCGAGACCGCCGGCCGAGACCCAGAGGTTCCCGGGTCGCCCGGCCGCCCCGAACACCACCAGGGGATCGTCGGCGTTGGCCACGACCCGCACACCTGGGGCGGATTCGAGCGCTCCGCGCCAGCGCTCGGCCAGCATCCGCACTTCGTTGGTGCGGTCCAGCTGGTCACGCGAGAGGTTGAGGAGGACCACCATCTCCGGCCGCAGCTCGGCCACCTGGCGACCGAGGTAGGCCTCGTCGACCTCCAGCACCGCCGGTGCCCCCCGTGGTCCGCCCACCAGGCTGGCCAAGTGCCCGGCCGGCATGTTGGCCCCCGTCGCGTTGGTGACCACCCCGGTGCCCGAGGCGGCCAACGCCCGGGCGAGCAGGGCGGTGGTCGTGGTCTTGCCGTTGGTGCCGCTCACCAGCACCACCCGGCGGTCCCGGGCGAGGCGCGCCAGGATCGACGGGTCGATGACCAGCCCGATCCGGCCACCGGCCACCGTGCCACCGCCCAGCCCGAGGCGACGCGAGAGCGCGTTGAGGGCCCGGGTCGCACCGACGGCTGCCGCGCCGCGCAGCCGGACGAGGACGTGCCCGTCGCCCGCCGGCGATCCGGTGCCGTCGCCGGGGGGGGTGCGCCCAGGACCGGCCACGCCCGCCGACGATACCCGGCGTCAGCGGCGACCCTCGAAGAACCCCGCGAGGCTCCGGCCGGTCCCCGCCGCCGGCCCGAGGGGGACCCGATGTGCCCGGACCGCCCGGCGCCCCGGTCGGATCACCGACCAGGGCGACCGGACGGACCCCGGACGCGGTGAAGGGATCGCCGGGGGGGAGGCGATCCCTTCACACGACCAGCGAGGAACGGAGGGGGGGTTCCATGTCCTGCGGTCTGAAACCCATTGTGGAGGACGCGGGGCAATCTGTCAAGCAGCTTTCGGAGATAGTTCACATCATTTAGAATGATGAATCGATGAGCGCCGACAACTGCCCGGATCGCTGAGCGCGGTGGACCTCAAACACCTGCAAGCGTTGATCGGCATCGCCGAGTGCGGGAGCTTTTCGGCCGCCGCCGAGTCGATCGGGACCGTGCAGTCCAACATCTCGGCCCACGTGGCCCGGCTCGAGCGGGAGCTCGACGTGGTGCTCGTCGACCGGTCGACGGGCCGGCTGACCGAGGAGGGCGAGGTGGTCGTGGCCCGGGCCCGGCGCATGATGGCGGAGCTGGACGCGATGGCGGCCGACGTCGTCTCGTTGCGCCAAGAGGTCTCGGGAACGGTGCGGGCCGGCATGATCGGCACGACGGGGCGGTGGCTCGTTCCCGAGCTCTTCGCCCGGCTCCGGGCCCGCCACCCGCACGTCCACCTCAACGTCACCGACGGCTCGAACAGCACGCTCGAGCCCCAGGTCGTCACCGGGCAGCTGGACCTGGCCGTGGTCAGCCTGCCGGTACGGGGCGACGAGCTGGCGGTCACGCCCCTGTTCGAAGAGGACCTGATGCTCGTCGTGCCCTCGGACCACCCGTTGGCCCTCGCGGCCCGGCACACCGTGTTCGGCGTCACCGCCGACGGCCGATCGGCGGCTTCCCACGACGATCCCCTTCCCATCTCGGCGCTGGCCGACCTCGAGCTGCTGCTGCCGATGCCGGGAACGGTCCTGCGCAACGAGATCGACGCGGTGGTGAAGCCGACCGGCATCACGCTGCGGCCCTCGATCGAGCTCGACGGCGTGCGGATGCTGGCCTCCCTCACCTTCGACGGGTACGGGCCGTCGATCCTTCCGGCGGCCGCGGTGCCCGAGCACCTGCGCGACCAGTTCCGGCTGCTGCCCCTCCAGGGTTTCCCGCGCCGGGGCGTCGGGATCGTGGTGCGGAGCCGGGGGATGCCCTCCTCCCCCACCCGGGTGCTCATCGACGTCCTCCACGAGACCGTGCGCGACTGCAGCAGCATGCCCGGGCTGCACCCGGTCCGATCGGTCGAGGAACGGCGGACCCGGACACCCCGCTCCGCCGCGGTCTGACTCGCCCCGCCATGGGTCCTCGACGTCTGGTGGAGGTCGATGGTCGGGCACCCCACCTCCACCGCCGCCACCGTGGGGTCCCGGGGGCCGGTAGCGTTCAGCACGTGCCCGCCAACCCCTCCGACCCGCACCCACCGGCCGGACCATCGCCCGGCGGTCCCCCGTTGCGGGGAGCCGACGCCGGGGACGCCGGGCGCCCATTCGGCGACCTCGACGAGGCCCGGCGCGACGAGCTGCACGCCGCGGTGCTGGAGGCGGCCCAGTCCTTGGGCTGTAGCCACGCCGAGGTGCGCACCGAGCAATTGCGATCACAGGGCCTGCGCCTTCGCGACGGCCATCTCGAGACCGCGGCCGACGACACCGAGCGGGGCATCGGCGTGCGGGTGGTCTACGACGGCGTGATCGGGTTCGCCGCCACGGTGGCCACCGACGTCGACGCCGTGGTGGCGCTGGCCTCCCAGGCCGTCCACGGCGCCCGGGTCTGCGCCCGGGCCGCCCCGACACGGATCGAGCTGGCCCCCCAGCCCTCGCTCGGGCGGGTCCGTTGGGTGGCTCCCCATGCCCTCGACCCGGTGGAGGTGCCGCTGGCCGACAAGGTGTCCCTGCTCGCCGAATGGAGCCACCGATTGCTGCGGTCATCCAGCGTCGACCACGTCGGCGCGTCGGTGCTGTCGGTGACCGAGGACAAGCACTACGCCGACCTCAACGGCACCGTCGCGCTCCAGCGGCGGGTGCGGGTCCACCCGGCCGTCGAGGCGGTCGGGCTGGGGGGCGGCGGATCCGGGTTCGAGACGATGCGCACGCTGGCCCCGCCGGTGGGGCGGGGATGGGAGTACCTGTTGGGCACCGGTTGGGACTGGGACGCCGAGCTGGCCGAGCTGCCCGAGCTGCTCGCCGCCAAGCTGGTGGCGCCGTCGGTCGAGCCCGGGTCCTACGACCTGGTCGTCGACCCGACCAACCTGTGGTTGACCATCCACGAGTCCATCGGCCACGCGACCGAGCTCGACCGGGCGATGGGCTACGAGGCGGCGTACGCGGGTACCTCCTTCGCCACCCCCGACCGGCTGGGGACGCTTCGCTACGGCTCGCCGCTGCTGGAGGTGACCGGCGACCGGACGACCCCCTTCGGGCTGGCGACGGTGGCGGTGGACGACGAGGGCGTGGTTGCCCAGTCCTTCGATCTGGTGCGGGAGGGCACGCTCGTCGGCTACCAGCTCGACCGGGCCATCGCCGGCACGGCGGGGCTGGGTTCGTCCAACGGGTGCGCGTTCGCCGACTCCCCCCTGCACGTGCCCATGCAGCGGATGGCCAACGTCTCGTTGGCCTCGGCGCCCGAGGTGGGCCCGAGCACCGAGGAGCTCATCGGCGGGGTCGACCGGGGCATCTACGTGGTCGGGGACAAGAGCTGGTCGATCGACATGCAGCGCTACAACTTCCAGTTCACCGGCCAGCGGTTCTTCGCCATCGAGCACGGGGAGGTGACCGGCCAGGTCAAGGACGTGGCCTACCAAGCCACCACCACCGAGTTCTGGGGTTCGCTCGAGGCGGTGGGCGGTACCGCGACGTACCGCCTCGGTGGCGCGTTCAACTGCGGCAAGGGGCAGCCCGGCCAGGTGGCGCCGGTCAGTCACGGGTGCCCGTCGGTCCTGGTCCGGTCGGTGAATGTGCTCAACGCCCGGGCCGAGGCCGGACGTTGAGCACGGAGGTCCGCCGATGACCCCGGCCCCCGCGGCCGGGTTGCCGGCGCCCCACGAGGTGGTCGAGGCGGCGCTGGACGCCGCGGGGGGCCGTGGCTGCGTGGTCGTGGTGGAGGAGTCCAACGAGGCCGAGGTCCGCTTTGCCAACAACAGCGTCACCACCAACGGGCTGCGCCGGGACCGCCGGGTGACGGTGGTGAGCTTCGCCGAGGTGGCGGGGGGCGTGAGCGCGGGCGTGGCCCGCCATGGCGGGGACGTCGACGTCGAGTCCCTGGTGGCCGCGGCCCGCGCCGACGCGCTGGGGTCCGAGCCGGCCGACGACGCGGCGCCGTTGCTCGGACCCGGTGATGTCGTGGTGCCCGCTGGGGGTCGAGGGGTCCAGCGGTTCGAGGACCCCCCCGGACGCAGCGATCTCGGAGTGCTCGACGGGGTGCTGAGCGGGCTCGGAGCGGCGTTCGAACGGGCCGGGCGGCCCGGGGTCGACCGGGTCCTGGCCGGGTTCGCCGAGCACGGGGTCTCCACGGTGTACCTCGGGACCTCGACCGGTGTGCGGCTGGCCCACCGCCAGCCCACCGGAGCCCTTCACCTGGTCGCCCGGAGCCGGGACGGGAGCCGTTCGGCGTGGGCCGGCCGCGGCACCGAAAGGTTCGCCGACGTGTCGGTCGACGAGCTGGAGGAGCAGCTGGCCGGCCGGCTCGAGGTGGCCCGGAACCGGATCGACGTGGCCGCCGGGCGCCACCAGACGGTGCTCCCGCCCGAGGCGACCGCCGATCTGATGGTCGCGCTGGTCGAAGCCATGGGAGGCCAGGACGCCGAGGACGGCCGCACCGTGTTCTCGCGCCGAGGCGGCGGGACGCGGGTGGGCGAGGTCGTGGCTCGTCTGCCGTTCGACCTGCGCAGCGACCCGGCTGAGGCCGGGCTGGCGTGCACGCCGTTCGTGGTGGCGTCGGCCTCCAGCGCCGAGCAGTCGGTGTTCGACAACGGCCTGCCGCTCGCCCGCACCAACTGGGTGCGCGCCGGACGGCTCGAGCGGCTGCGCTACCACCGGGCCGGGGCAGCCCGCTCGCAGGTCGAGCCGACCCCACCGATCGACAACGTGACGCTCGAGCTGCCCGGCGCGACCGGCAGCACCGACGACCTGGTCCGAGGGACCGAACGCGGGTTGCTGGTGACCTGCTTGTGGTACATCCGCGAGGTCGACCCCACCACCCTGTTGCTCACCGGGCTGACCCGCGACGGGGTCTACGTCGTCGAGGACGGCCGGGTCGTCGGCGTGGCCAACAACTTCCGCTTCAACGAGAGCCCGCTCGACCTCCTCGACCGGGCGACCGAGGCCGGAGCATCGGTGCGGGCCCTGGGGCGCGAGTTCGGCGAGTGGCTCAACCGGGCCGCCATGCCCCCCTTGCGGATCCCGGACTTCAACATGAGCTCGGTCAGCCAGGCCAGCTGACGGTGGCCGCGGGACGGCACATCGCCGCCGAGCTCGCCCGGCGCGACCCGGTGGTCTCGATGCTGGTGGCCACCCACGGCGTGCCACCTACCCGCCGGGCGGTACCGGCCGAGGATCGCTTCGCGGCCCTGGTCCAGGTCATCTGCTCCCAGCAGCTCGCGGGCAACGCCGCCCGGGCCATCCACGGCCGGTTGGTGGCCGTCCTCGGCGGGGTGGTCACCCCGGCTGCGGTGCTCGCCCGCCCGGCCGGTCAGCTGGCGGCCGCCGGGCTGAGCGGGGCCAAGGTGGCTGCCGTCCGAGATCTCGCCGATCGGGTCGCCCACGGCCAGGTCGCTCTGGGTCGGATTGGCGGGCTGGAGGACGAGGCGGTGGTCGAGCACCTCGTACAGGTCCGCGGCGTGGGTCGGTGGACGGCCGAGATCTTCCTGCTGTTCTCGCTCGGTCGCCACGACGTGTGGCCGGTCGGCGACCTGGGGGTCCGTAGCGGCTACGCCCGGGCGTTCGGGCTGTCCGCCGTCCCGTCGCCGCGCGAGCTCGACTCGATGGCCGACCGGTTCCGGCCCTACCGCAGCACCCTCGCCTGGTACTGCTGGCGGGTGGTCGACGACCGGGGCCCGCGCGAGCCGGCTCAGCGAACCAGGTCCCGCACCGCCCCGGTCGCCTCGATGGTGCCCGAGCTCAGATAGCCGTCGACGTTGGCGGCGATCGAGTCGAGGTCGTAGCGGTAGTTCACCATGATGCCGAAGGAGCGGTCGATCTCGTAGGGGGCGGGGTTGGCCAGCCAGTTGAGGCGCTCGATCCGGGCCCCGTTGGAGAGGTGGAAGTTGGCGACGGAGTCCGCCGCCCGCTTCCCTCCCTCGCCGATCAGGTACCGCGCGCACATGGAGAGCAGTCCGGCACGCGGTCCCTCCCCCAACCGGCGCACGGGATCGGGACCGACGAGGTCCGCCGCGAACTGCAGGTCGTCGCCGAACAGGGCCCGCTCCCCCGGGGTCACGTCGCCGTTGGCCAGGCGCTTTTCGGCCCAGGTCCGGAAGTCGGGGATGGGCGAGAGGGTGGCGAAGTTGCGGAGGGCCGGCACGTCTCGGCGCAGCTCCTCGACCACGTGCTTGATGAGCTCGTTGCCCAGCTGGATGCCGGCCAGGCCCGGCTGGCAGGACGTGATCGAGTAGAAGATGGCGGTGTCGCCTTCGGACACCTCGGCCTCGGTCTCCGCGTGGCCGAGCAGCACCGGCAGGTCGCCGGCGATGCCCCGGGTCAGGGCCACCTCCACGAAGACCAGGGGCTCGTCGGGCATGGAGGGGTGGATGAACGCGAAGCACCGCTGCGCCCCTTCGAGCCGGTGCTTGAGGTCCTCCCACGATTCGATCTCGTGCACGGCCTCGTAGGCGATCAGCTTCTCGAGCAGCGCCGCCGGCGAGCGCTCCCAGGTGATGTTCTGCAGCTCGAGCAGGCCGACGTCGAAGAGGGTGGAGAGATGTCCCGACAGCTCGTCGTCGAGCCGGCGCAGGGAGGGATCCTGGCCCCGGTAGCCGAGCAGGTCGGCCCGCAGGTCGATCAGGAGCTTGACCCCTTCGGGCAGCCCGGTGAAGACGTGGAACAGGCGGGCGTAGCGCGGCGTGAGCACCCGCCGGAGCTCCCGCTCGGCCGCCACCCGGGCCACCGGGCTGTCGGCGTCCTGCACGGTCTTGATGGCGGCATCGACGGCCGCCGGGTCGGGCGCGAGCTGCTCGGCCATCTGCTCGAAGAACCGCCGCCGCCCCACCTCGTTCAGCTTGCCGTAGGCCGCCAGAACCGCCGCCGCCATCCGCCGCCGGGTGGCCGGCTCCCGCTGGGCCAGGACCGATTCGAGCGCACTGCCCAGCCGCTCGGCGTCGCGCGGTCGCATTGCCGGGTCGACGTTGACCTCGTAGGGATCCCGCTTCTCGCGATGGGCCCGGCGGCGCAGGCGCGAGAACGACGCGGCGAAGCGGCCCCTGGTTCGTTCCACCATGGCCCGAATCGTAGGCCATGGTGCCTGGTTGTCCCGCATCACGTCGTCCCGGTGCCGCCCGAGCGGGCCGGGCCGACTCGTTGCCCGAGCGGCGCACCCGGACGGCGGCTACGGTCGACCGAAGGTCCCGACCCGGGACCCTCGGTGGGCGCGCGGGTGCCACCACCACCGGCACGGGCAGCGGCACGGGCACCACCACCGGCACCACCACCGGCAAGGACATAGGGCGAAAGGCAGGGTCGATGGACGTCCGCTCGATCGGGAGCCTGACCGTGTCGGTCGTGGGCCTCGGCTGCAACCAGCTCGGCACCACCTTCGTGGACGACGACGACGTCGATCGGATCGTGGGCGAGGCGATCGAGGCGGGGATCACCTACTTCGACACCGCCGACGAGTACGGCGCCAACTACGCCGACCCGTCGGACCCCCGGGGATGGGGGCGCTCCGAGGAGCTCCTCGGTCGTGCCCTCGGCCGCCGGCGCGACCAGGTGGTCGTCGGGTCCAAGTTCGGGGTGGCGCCCCACGGGGACGCCCCGGGCGGTGGCGCCAGCGCCCGGTGGGCCCGGTCGGCGATCGAGGCGACCCTCCGGCGGCTGGGCACCGACTACGTCGACCTCTACCAGCTGCACTTCCCCGACCCGGCGGTGGGCATCGACGAGACCCTCGGGGCGCTCGACCAATTGGTGCACGAGGGCAAGGTACGCGAGATCGGGTGTTGCAACTTCTCCGCCGACCAGCTGGCCGAGGCGCACGACGTAGCGAGGGCCGAGCGCGTCCGACCCTTCGCCAGCATCCAGAGCCCGCTCAACATCTTCCAGCGAGGGGCCCTCGACGAGCTCCTGCCGGCAGCCGGTGAGCTGGGCATGAGCTTCATCCCCTACTACCCCCTCGCCAGCGGCATGCTGACCGGCAAGTACCGCCGGGGAGAGCCGGCACCGCAGGGCTCGCGCCTGGCCGACCAGGTGGGCGACGACGTCCGGTCCCGTCTCCTGTCGGACCGCAACTTCGCCCGGGTCGAGGCGCTGGAGGCCTACGCCCAGGCCCGGGGGCATACCCTGATCGAGCTGGCCTTCGCCTGGCTGCTCGGCCACGACCCGGTGGCCACCGTCATCGCCGGGGCCTCGCGGCCCGGTCAGGCCGCGACCAACGGGGCCTCCGCCGGATGGCAGCTCGCTCCGGCCGAGGTGGGCGAGGTGACCGCCCTGGTGGCCTCCGCAGGGCAGGCGGCCCGGTCATGAGCATCATCCACCGGCTGGACCACGTGATCGTGGCGGTGGCGGATCGCTCCCAGTGGCTGCCCGTGATCGAGCGGGTGCTGGGCCTCACCCCGGGTCGCATGCTCGAAGGCTCCGGCGCGGGCGCCGCCGCCTTCTCCAATGCCGAGTTCGCCATCGGCGACGGCTTTCTGGGCGTGGTCGAGCCGGCGGGCCCCGCCTCGCAGCTCCACCGCTTCCTCGAGCGCTCCGGGGACGGCTTCTACGCCATCAGCATCGACGTGGGCGACGTGGGAGCCGCCACCGCCGCCCTCGACGCCGCTGCCGTGGACCATCGGGGCCAACCCGGAGCGCTGGTGTGGGCGGGGCCCCGGCGCACCCACGGCGTGCTGTACCAGGTGATCGGGGGCATGCTGCTCGGAGCGGGTGCCAACCCCAACTATCTGGGGCTGGCGAGGTTCACCGTCGTCGTCGAGGACCTGGCGGAGGCCACCGCGACCTACCGGGCCGCCTTCGGGCTTCCGGACGGCCCGGCGGTGGTGGACGAACCTCGCTCGACCCGGGGGCGGCGGTTGCCCATTCCGGGGGCCGGACTCGACCAGCACGTGCTGCTGGTCCAGCCGACGGGCGCCGGACCGGTGGCCCGCCATCTCCTCGAGCGGGGCGAGGGCATCTGGTCCTTCGGGATCGCGGTCAGCGACCTGGCGGCCGAGATGGAGCGCCTCGAGGCACTCGACGTGGCGGTCGACGTCGATCCGGGCGTCCCGGGCCGGGCCACGATCGACCCCGGGGCACTGCGAGGGCTGCGGGTCGAGCTGCTCCAAGCGGGCTGAGCGGCGCGGTGGCGCCGTCACGCTCAGCGGCCGACGGACACCAGGCTCAAGCGACGGCGGCGGAGCAGCCGGCGCCGTTCGCGCTCCGAACGTCCCCCCCAGACCCCGTGGTCGATCCGATTGGCCAGGGCGTACTCGAGGCACTGCTCGGCCACCGGGCACTCGGCGCAGATCCGCTGGGCCTCTTGCACCCCAAGGCCGTCGCTCGGGAAGAAGGTCGAGGGAGCCAGATCCCTGCAACTCCCGTCCGCCATCCAATCCGTGTTCATAGTCGCGCTCCCTTTCAAGGGAGATCTAACTACGTCCGCCTTTCGCACTCCATCTATTTTCCGTAAGAACTACCTCTCTCCCTTGGGCCGGAGCGCAAGGGAGAGAGGGCCCTGGTCGCTAGGCCGCCGGGGCGACGGGGTTCCAGGCGGCAGCGACCAGTTCGAAGGAGCGCCGTCGATCATCGGCGCCGAACACCCGGGTGCTCAGCATCAGCTCGTCGGCCCCGGTGCGCACCTGCAGCTGCTCGAGACCCGCAATGACTATTGCCGGATCGCCCACCAGGTGCGACGAGGACATCGAGTCGGCGATCTCGGCTTCGGCCGGGGTGAACTCGTACGCAGCTGCCTCCTCGGGACTGGGCAAGGGACCGGCGCGATTGGTGCGCAGCCGGAGGGTGGCCAGCCGAGAAGGCCCGGCGATCCAGCGGGCCTGCTGCTCGCCCGGGGCGCAGATCACGCTGGCGGCCACCATCAGGCGCGGCCGGTCGAGGAACGCCGAGGGCTGGAACGTGTCCCGGTAGCGGGCCACCGCCGGGTCGAGGAACTGCGGGCTGAAGTGGTAGGCGAACGCGAAGGACAAGCCGAGCATCGCCGCCAGGCTGGCGCTGAACACGCTGGATCCGAGCAGCCAGACCTCGGGAAGGTAGCCCTCGCCGGGGATGGCCTTGGGATGGTCGCGGGCCCCGAGGAAGTAGCCCAGAAGCTCCACCACGTCGTCGGGGAAGCTGTCGGCGCCGACGTCGGCCGATCGCCGCAGCGCCCGGGCGGTCAGCTGATCGGTCCCCGGGGCCCGACCGATGCCCAGGTCGATCCGGCCCGGGTGGAGGGCCTCGAGGGTGCCGAACTGTTCGGCGATCACCAGCGGGACGTGGTTGGGCAGCATGACCCCGCCCGAGCCGACCCGCAGGGTGGTGGTGGCGGCCGCCAGATGGGCGATGAGCACCGCCGGCGCCGAGCTGGCCACGGCGGCCATGCCGTGGTGCTCGGCCACCCACAGCCTTCGGAACCCCAGGGCCTCGACCGTCCGGGCCAGCTCGGTCGTCTCTTGCAGGGCCTGGGCGGGTGAGGACCCGGCGCCCACCGTGGCGAGCTCGAGCACCGACAGGGGGACACGCTCCATAGGCGGTGCAACGCCCGATCGACGGCCAGCCTTCCCCGCCCCCCGCCGGGCGAGGCTACCGTCGGCAGATGAGCGTGCCCGAGGTGCCCGGGGGACTGGACGGACTGCTCGCGTGGGTGGCGAGCACCTGGGAGCGCGAGGTCCTACCGGCCCTGGGCGACTACACCCGGGTGCGCTGCCTCTCGCCGGCGTTCGACCCCGGTTGGCGGGAGAGCGGCGAGCTCCACCGGGCCGCCCGGCTGCTCGAGAGCTGGAGCGGGACCCGGCCCGTTGCCGGGCTCCGGCCCCAGGTGCTCGAGATCGGAGGTCGGACTCCGGTGCTGCTCGTCGAGGCACCCGGCAGCCGCCCCGGCAGCGTCCTCGTCTACGGGCACCTCGACAAGCAACCCCCGCAGGGCCAGTGGCGCAGCGGCCTGGGCCCTTACGAGCCGGTCCGCGAGGACGAGCGGCTCTACGGCCGGGGGACGGCCGACGACGGCTACGCCCTGTTCGCCGCGCTCGTCGCGCTGGAGGCCTTGGACAGCCGAGGGCTGCCCCGTCCCGACGTGCGGGTGCTGGTCGAGGCGAGCGAGGAGAGCGGCAGCCCCGATCTCGATGCCTACCTCGACCAGCTGGCGCCCCGGCTCGGGCAGCCCGACCTGGTGGTCTGCCTCGATTCGGGGTGCCTGACCTACGACCGGCTCTGGCGGACCACCTCGCTCCGGGGCAACCTCGTCGCCACGTTGCGGGTCGACGTGCTGGACGAGGGGGTCCACAGCGGGCTCGCCGGTGGGGTCGTACCCTCGTCGTTCCGGCTGCTGCGGCGGCTGTTGTCACGGATCGAGGACGAGCGCACCGGGGCCATCTTGCTCCCCGAGCTGCAGGTCGCCGTGCCCGAGGTCCACCGGGCGAGCCTGAGCGCGATCGCCGAGGAGTTCGGTCACGACGCCGCCGGCGGCCTGCCCACGGTCCCCGGGCTCCGGCTGGCCGGATCGAGCGCCGCCGACCGCCTGGTCGCCCGGGCGTGGGCGCCGGCCCTCGCCGTGACCGGTATGGACGGGATCCCCGCCGTGCGCGACGGGGGGAACGTCCTGCGTCCGTTCACCGCCGCCCGCATCTCGCTGCGGCTCGCCCCGACCTGTGACGCCGCCGCCGCCGCCGAAGCCCTGCGGCGCACGCTCGAAGCCGATCCCCCCGACGGTGCCCGGGTGGCGGTGAGCGTCGACACGCCGGCCTCGGGCTGGCTCGCCCCCGATCCCGAGCCCTGGCTGGACGCGGCGCTCTCTGCCGCCTCGGAGGCCGCGTTCGGGCGCCCCCCGTCGGCCTACGGCGAGGGTGGGACCATCCCCTTCCTGGCGACCCTGGGCGCCCGGTTCCCCGGCACCCAGCTGGTGGCCACCGGGGTGCTCGGGCCGCACTCCAACGCCCACGGCCCCAACGAGTTCCTGCACCTCCCGATGGCCCACGGCGTCACCACCGCGCTGGCCCACCTGATCGAGGCGGCGGGCCGGGCCTCGCCCTTGCCTTCACCCTCACCCTCACCCTCAGGGTGACGGTGCCGGATCGGCGAGCGAGGGCCGGACCGGGCCCCCGGCGCGAGGGTCAACCGGCTGGTCCCGGCGCAGGACCCGGAGCAGCTCCTCGTAGGGGCCGAGGAGGTAGGCCTGGTCACCGGGGGCGAACCGGGTACCTCGCCGCGGCGGGTGCTCGAGCGCACCTTCCCCTCCGCCCCGTCGCAGCGCGATGACCCGGGTCCGGGCGGAGAGATCCTGCATGGCGAGCCCCTCGAGGCCCCCGCCTTCGGCCACCGCCAGCCGGGCGACCAGGAAGGGCTGCTGCTCGACGTAGAACGTGCCGAGGACGTCGAGCCCCAGCGCGGCGCCGACGAACCAGGGCGCGGCGAGGGCCGACGTGGAGCGGACGTGGCGGAACCCGAAGCTCGACTCCATCATGCGGCCCAGGTTGCGGTCGAACACCCTGATCACCACCGGCACCGTGTCCCAACGCTCCCCGAGCGACTCGCGCACGGCCAGCCCGGTCTCGATGTTCGTCAGGTCGTCACTGGTCAAGATGGCCACGGCGGAGGCGTCGGGCAGGTTGACGGTGTCGTGGGTCTGCCCTTGGGTGGCGTCGGCGATCACGACGGGGACGCCCAGCGCCCGGGCACGGTCGAGATAGCGGTTCGACCCGTCGCGTTCGACGACCACCACGCGCCGGCCCTCACCGAGGAGCCCCTCGACCACCGCGATCCCGACCGAACCGAGGCCGATCACCACGACGTGCCCGCGCATGCCCGGCACCCGACGCCGCCCCAGCGACTGCTCGATGCGCCGGCTCACCAGCAGGTTGGTGAAGAGGGCGAACGAGGTGGTGACGAGCACCACGCCGACGACGATCATCAGGGTGCCGAACAGCTCCAGCCAGGCCGGCTGGGCGCCGAACGAGTAGTCGCCGTAGCCGACCGTGGCGATGGTGACCACCGTGAAGTACGCCGCGCCCAGCCAGCCCAGGGTGGCCCCGTGGCCCCCCGACGGGTGGTAGTTGAACCGCAGGACCAGGACGGCGGTGACCACCAGGACGCCGAGTGCCCCGAGGGCGAAGACCAGACCCCGGTCGCTGCCCCGGATCGCGGCGCGCAACCGGCGCCGGGCGCGGGCTACCCGGGCGAGCTCGTCGGGGGCGGCGTGCCCCCCCGGCGGCGTGCTGGCGATGTCGGCCCGCTCGAGATCCTCGGGCGTGCCCAGCACGGCCACCTGGTCGCCCGGCGCGATCGGATGGTCGCGCCCCGGGCAGACCGCCATCGCCGAACCGTCGGCGGGCACGACCGCGACCGGGGCCAGCGGGCCGAACCGCCCCCGGAAGGTGCCGTGGGGGCCCAGGGCGGTGCCCACGGTCGGCCCGACCTCCACCTCGACCACCGAGAAGGGCACGCCGTCGAGGTCGAGCGGGTGCGACGAGCTCCCGAGGCAGGCCTCGACGAACGACGGTGCCGCCAGCTGGGCGACGTCGAGGACGCCCCGGGCGCCCGTGACCCGGCGCAGGGCCTGCCCGACGGACGGGTTGGCGAGCTGCGCCACCACCCGTACGTCGGGTCGCAACTCCCGGGCCCGCAACGCCGTCTCCAACGTGTGCAGGTCGCTCGACGACGTGCACACCACGGCCACGGCGCCGGAGAGCCCGGCCTCGAAGAGGCCGTCGCCGAGCCGCGCGTCGCCGACGACGTGGGGAACCCCCCAGCTCGCGACCAGGCGCACCCGGCGAGGGTCTGGCTCGTCGTCGACCACCACGACCGGCACCCCCGCCAGGTGGAGCTGCTCAACGGTGCGGAAGCCGACCCCGGCCAGCCCGCAGACGATGACGTGCCCACGGAGCTCGCTCGGATCGACGGCCGACACCCCGACATGGTGACCATCTCACCCGGACGCTGGGTTGCCGCCCCGTGAATTCTCGGCCAGGCTCCCCCCTGACGACACTGCTCTGGGCGGCGCCCTCCGGGCGTCCCGCTTGCGAGGACAGCGCGACATTGGAGGAATCGTGACCGACACCACCACCCTCACCCTGCCGACGGCCGACGGGCCGATGCCCACCTACCAGGCCCGTCCCGGCGGGACGCCCAAGGGCGGGGTGATCGTGGTGCAAGAGGCGTTCGGGGTCAATGGCCACATCGAGGACGTCACCCGCCGGTTCGCCGACGCCGGCTGGCACGCCCTGGCCCCGGCGTTCTTCCACCGCCAGGGCTCGCCGGTCGTCGCCTACGACGACGTGCCGGCGGTCATGCCCATCATGGGCCAGCTGAGCGCCGAGGGCCTCGCCGCGGACCTGACGGCGGCGGTCGACCAGCTCGGCTCGGCCGGTATCGTCCCCCGCAACGTCGGGGTGGTCGGGTTCTGCATGGGAGGCACGGTCGCGTTCTTCGCCGCCGCCCTTCAACCCCTGGGCGCCGCGGTCACCTTCTACGGCGGCGGCATCGCGCAGGGCCGGTTCGGCATCCCGCCCTTCGACGAGCTGGCGCCCAAGCTCCAGACGCCGTGGCTGGGCCTCTTCGGCGACCTCGACCGCGGCATCCCCGTCGAGGAGGTCGAGACCCTGCGGGCGGCCACCGACCGCCTCGAGGTCGAGACGGCCGTGGTGCGCTACGCCGACGCCGACCACGGGTTCCACTGCGACGAGCGGCCGGCGGTGTTCAACCCGCAGGCAGCCGCCGATGGCTGGGCTCGCACGCTCCAATGGTTCGACCGTCACGCGGCGCGCTGAGCGATCGGCCCCCGCGCCACGGCGTTCAGCTCAACTGGTCGAGCGCCGCCCCGATCGCCCGATGGAAGGTCGGGTAGGCGAGGATCATGGAGCGGAGCCGGTCCAGCGGTACCTCGGCGTGCACGGCCAACGCCAGCAGCCCGAGCACCTCGCCGCCGCTCGGGCCGGCCGCCGTCGCCCCGACCAGTACCCGTCGGTCGGTGTCGGCTACCAGCTTGACGAACCCGTCGTTGCCCACCTTGTGGATCCATCCACGGGTCGAATCGGCGAGCGGCGAAAACGCCGTCCGCACAGCGCGCCCCTCGGCTCTCGCCGCGGCTTCGGTCAACCCGGCCGAGCCGATCTCGGGGTCGGTGAACGTGACCCGGGGAAGCGCCCGATAGTCGGCGCCGGGGGGATTCTGCCCGAGGATGTCGGCGGCGGCGATGGCCGCCTGGTACATCGAGACGTGGGTGAAGGCGCCCACGCCGGTCACGTCCCCGATCGCCCAGAGCCCGGGCCCGGCCCGCATCGTGGGGTCGACGACGACGGCGCGCCCCGTCTCGTCGATGCCCACGCTGGCCAGCCCCAGGGCGGCGAGATCGGCCCGGCGCCCGGCGGCGACCAGCAGGCGCTCGGCCACCACGTCGTCTGCCCCTTCGAGCCGGATCCGCACGCCTTGCGAGTCGCGCTCGACCGAGCCGACCTGGGCCGAGGTGCGGACGGCGACCCCCTCGGCGTCGAGCACCGAGCCGATCAGCGACGACGACTCGGGCTCCTCCATCGCCAGCAGGCGATCGGCGACCTCCACGACGGTGACCGACGATCCGAAGCGGGCGAAGACCTGACCCAGCTCGAGCCCGATCGCCCCACCGCCGAGCACGGCAAGGGAGGCTGGAACCCGCTCGGTCTCGATCGCCTCGCGGTTGGTCCAGTAGGGCACCTCGGCCAGGCCCGGGACGGGGGGCGCCCACGACTTGGTCCCCGGGTTGAGCACTACCGCCCGGCGGGCCCGTAGGCGACGCTCCCCCACGACCACCATCCCGGGGCCGTCCAGCCGCCCCCAGCCCCGCACCAGAGTCGCCCCCTTGGACTCGAGCCGCCGGGCGGCCGCGACGTCGTTCCAGTCGTCGGTGGCCTCGTCGCGGATCCGTCGGGCCACCGGTGCCCAGTCGGGCTCGACGGTCGACCGGCCGGCCATCCCGTCGATCCGCCGACCTTCCGCCAGCAGGTTGGCGGCACGGATCATCATCTTCGAGGGCACGCATCCCCAGTAGGGGCATTCCCCCCCGACGAGCCGCCCCTCGACGCCTGCGACCGCCAACCCGGCCTGGGCCAGCCGGCCCGCCAGCTCCTCGCCGCCCGGACCCAGCCCGACGACGACCACGTCGAACGTCTCGTCGCTCCCGTGGTGCGCCGCCGAGGCGCTCATCCCGCGTCGCTGGCCGCGCCGGCGGCCCCTTCGGGCTCCTCGGCCCCTTCCGCGCCGTCGGATCCCTCGTCCTCGTCGCGAGCCGGCCGGCCCGGCCGGTAGGAGGTGGCGAGCAGCACCGCGCTGTTGACCACGCCGAATGCCGCGGCGAGCAGGGCCACCTTCAGCCCGGTCCGAGGCTTGCGCCCGAGGAGCCGGTCGACGGACCACCGGCCGCTGCCGAGCGCCGCCAGGGCTGTCGCCGCCGCAGCCACGATCGCCGTGTACTCCCAGCCTCCCTTGAAGACGAAGAAGCCCTTCCCCTTGTGGTCGGTGCGCGCCGCGGTCGCCATCAGCCCGACCACGGCCGCGCTCGGCAACGGATCCAGCGCTCCGAGCGTGACGAGCGCGCCGGCCCCGAGCTCGGTGCCGGCGGCGACGCGGGCATGGAGCCAGCCCGGACGCAGCCCCAGCGCCTCGAACCATTTGGTGGTGCCCTCCAGCCCGCCCGACCCGAACACCTTGTTCGATCCGTGGGCCACCAGCATCGGCCCGATGGCCAGCCGGAGCGCCAGCGCTGCCACGTCACGGTCACGGTCGCTCATCAAAGGTCCCTCTCGTCGTCTCGCCCAGCGAAGGGTCTCGCACCACCCCTCGGTGGCACTGCTCGGTCCCTATGGTCTAGCCGATGACCCAGCGCGACCGTCTAGCCGATGACCCAGCGCGACCGTCGAGCCGATGAGCCAGCGTGCGGGTTCAACCGCTGACCGAGCGCGACGGCCCCAGGGCCGTGGAGGCCGGCTCGCCGGCGACAGGGGATGCCCGGCGGCGGCTACTTGGACGCCGACAGGGTGAAGGTCTGGGTGGCCGCCCGGCCGACGCCGTTGGTGGCGCTCAGGGTGAGCCGGTAGCTGTGCCCGCGTTGGATGGACCCGGTCAGCGTTCCGGTGCCGTTGCCGTTGTCGGCGAAGCTGACGGTGCTGGGCAGCTTCCCCGACACGCTCAATGCCGGTGTCGGGGTGCCGGTGGCCCGCACCGTAAAGCTGAACGGGCGCCCGCTGGGCACCGAGTCCGATGAGGCGCTGACGATCCGTGGCGCCACCTGGGCGGGCACGGCCGTCGTCGTGGTGGTCGAGGTGGTCGAGGTCGTGCTGGAGGTGGTCGTCGTCGAGGTGGAGGTGGTCGTGGTGGAAGTGGTGGACGTGGTCGTGGTGGTCCCGCCCGGTCCAGGAGGCGTCGCACCGGCCGTCCCCGCCGCGTCGGCGACCTCCTGGCTCCAGTAGGAGGGCAGGGCGCCGTAGGGGTTGGGCAGCTGGCCGTCGGTGACGTACGCCTGGCCGTAACCGTCCGCGCTCAGCTGGGCCAGGGCGGAAGCCAGACCGGAGGTGCCCTTCGCGCCGTAGACGACGCCCCAGAACCGGCTGGCCGGGTAGGCGCCTGCCCACCTCGGCAGCGGTCCGGCTCCGCCGAGCATCGCGGGGGTGCCCTCGAAGGACAGCACGACATCGGCCGCTGCCATGTAGCACGAGCTCGTGGCGGTCCCCGGGTTCAAGACGGTCAGGTCCAGGCCCGGCTGGGAGTGGATGTAGGTGTAGAGGAGGGAGTAGTAGCTGGCCTCGAGCGAGCAGCTGGTGGCCCCTTCGTCCACGAAGATGCCGTTGACGTGGTACCAGGTCTCGTACTCGGAGACCTCGGTCTCGACGGTGCCCAGGTTTCGAGCGCCGTAGGAGGTGTGCACGTAGCCGAGGACGTCCACCCCGGCCAGCTGGGCGGTGGCCACCTGCGCGGCATAGTTGGGGTCGGGAGCCGAGCCGGGACCGCTGTTCGGGTTGATCACCGCGAGATCGACCGGAGGATGGCCGGCGTCGAGCTGCGTCCACTGGGGCCCCGGGTAGAAGTAGGACGGCGCGGCGATCGCCAGCCCGCCGGCGGTGTAGGCGTACGACCCCAGCGCCGAAGCCGTGCTCGTGCCGCTGGGGGTGGTGACGGCCACCGACCCGCCCACCGCCGTGCCCCCCGGCGCAGGCCCGGTCACGGCACGCAGCAGGGTGTCGGACACCACGGTGAGCTGCGAGGCGGGGACCCCGTCGACGGTCACCGCAGTGGCGCCGGTGAACCCGGTGCCGACCACCGTCAGGGGGGTGCCGCCCCCGGTCGGACCGCTGCGAGGCCAGACCGCCCCCACCGACGGGACCAGGGCGGAGGCACCTGCGGGGCGGAGGGCCACGACGATCCCCAGTGCCATGACGACCAGCGCGGCGCTGAGCACGAGCCGCACGCTGCCGGAGCCGGTGCGGCCCAACCCAACGGACCTCGTCCGGCGTGCGTGCCGCGGCGCGCCGGAGCCCGTGGGAGTCGGCATGGCCGGAAAATACCATGAGCCACCGGTAACCGGGCCGATCGTCTACGACGTTCGCGTCCCCTCGCGTCGGGTCGGGGCGGGCCTCGGGTCGCCCCGACGCGCTCCGGTCAGCCTCGGCGAGGCTCCCAACGGAAGCGACGGAGGGCCACGTAGACCCCGGCCACGCCCCAGATGGCCATCACCAGCACGTCGTGCCACGCCCACGGCGAGGCCCCGGCGCTGAGATGGAACGGGGCGAAGGTCGCGGTGATCAGGTGCCGCACCGGAAACCAGGTCGAGATCTTCGCCAGCGCGGATCCGGATCGGATCGGGTACCACAGGCCTGACAGGAAGAGCAGCACGAAGAAGACGATCGACAGGACCGGGCCGGCCGCCTCTTGGTTCGGGATGAGGGTGCTGACCGCCACGCCCAGGGCGGTGAAGCAGAAGACGCCGGCCAGCAGGGCCACGACCAGCGCTCCCCATTGATGCGGCAGGTGCGCGTGGTAGCCGTACCGTCCGACGATCAGCAGGAGCACCACCTGGACCGCCGACACGATCAACGCGTTGGCGAAGACCCCGCTGAACATGATCCAGCGGGGCAACGGGCTCAACCGGAGGCGCTTGAGAAGGCCGAGCTCGCGGCGCAGCACCAGGTTGATGGCCAGCATGTTGAAGCACGCGGCCATCACGCCGTACGCGGCGAAGCCGGCCACGTAGTACTGGATCAGCTTCACCCCGGGCAAGAAGGACACCATCGACTTCCCGCCGCTCGCCCCGAGCAGCACCAGAAAGACGACCGAGAAGACCACGGTGAACCCGGCGCCGAGCGGGTTGCGCCAGAAGGCCAGCTGCTCGTAGCCCACCTGACGGCCGACCAGGCGAAGGTCCCGCCGGTCGAGGAGCAGCGGGCGGCCCGCCCTGGTCCGCGCGGCGCTCATCGCCCCCGCCCATGCCGTGACCCGGTTCCGGGGCCGGACGCGACGACCTGGCCGACCTGGCCGGTCGGGCCGACCGGGCCGGAGGGCTCGAACCCGGTCAGTCGGAGGTAAACGTCCTCGAGGGTGAGCCGTTCGACCGACAACCCGACCAGGTCGACCCGGCGCTCGAGGGCCCAGCCGGTGAGGTCGTGGAGCGCGCTGATCTCGCGGTTCGTGTGCACTTCCACCAGGTCCCCGGTGAGCGTCGCCCCGTGCACCGGCAGGTCGTCGAACGCCACACGGTCGGGCAGCCGGAAGCGGATCCGCACGTCGCCCAGGTCGCGACCCCCGATCGACCTCGGCGGACCCGAGGCGACGATCTCCCCCCGCGTGATCACTGCCACCCGGTCGGCCAGCGCCTCCGCCTCGTCCATGTAATGGGTCGTCAGGATGACCGTCGTCCCCTCACCCGTCAGCGTGCGGACGAGGTCCCAGGCGCCGCGACGGGCCGAGGGATCGAACCCGGTGGTCGGCTCGTCCAAGAAGACGAGCTCCGGGTTGCCCACGATGCCCAGGGCCAGGTCCAGTCGCCGTTGCTGACCCCCGGAGAGCACCTTGACCCGGCGACCGGCCTGCTCGCTCAGGCCAACCTGCTCGAGCATCTCGTCGATCGGGCGCGGGTTCGGGTAGTAAGCGGCGTTGCGAGACAGGACCTCGCGCACCGTGAGCATCGGCTCGACCGCCAGCTCCTGCAAGACGATGCCCATCCGCTCCCGAAGCTCGCGGCTGGTACGAGCGTGCGCCGGATCCAGCCCGAGCACCTCCACCCGGCCACCGTCGCGGGATCGGAAGCCCTCGAGGATCTCGACCGTCGTGGTCTTGCCGGCCCCATTGGGGCCGAGCAACGCGAACACCTCGCCCGGCTCCACCGAGAAGCTCACGTCGTTTACCGCGCGGAACGCCCCGTAGTGCTTCGTCAGCCGGTCCACCACCACCGACGCCATCGAACCTTCCCCTCGTCTCACCCGCCGTCGCCGGCCCCGACAACCTTCGTCCAGCGCCGACCAGGCGTCAACTGGTGGTGGCGGGTTACGGTCGCGCCAGCCGCCCGCCAGGGGCAGACGAGCCCGCGCCGCGGGTGGAGGGGAGGTCGTATGGGATGCGTGGTGGTCGCGGTGGCCGAGGGCGAGACTCGGGTCGGCCCGCTGAGCGAAGCCCTCAGATTGCTCGGACCCGATCACGAGTACGTCTTCTTGAGCGTCGAACAGGGGGTCGTGCCGGCGGTCCTGGCCGAGGGCGGCCTGGCCGCGACCGCGGTGGTTCCCGACGACGTGACCTGGGCCGAAGTCGACCGTGCCGCCAGGGCTGCGGGGTCGACGAAGCTGGCCGCCTTCGTCGAGCAGCTGCCAGCCCGAGGTCGGGTCAGGATCGAGACCGGCGATCCCGCCGAGCGGATCTGTGCTGTCGCGGCGGAGGAGCATGCCGACCTGGTCGTGATCGGCTCGACCCATGTCGGAGCGATCCGCCGCCTGATCGGCGGATCGGTCACCGACGACGTGGCCCATCACGCCCCCTGCGCCGTGCTGTTGACTCGCAACGGCCATTGACAGCCCAGCGTGCGCATCAGGCGGGGAGATTGGAACAATCTCCGATCTCCGGGGCTTTCCCCGGCCTTCCCGCCAGGTGCCGGAGGCCGGGCCACGTGACAGCGGGACGTCGGGGGCGCTCGGCCGGCCATGAGAGGGGCCCCGGCAGTTGACACCCGCGCTGGGACCGCTAGCGTCGCGTCGGTGAGGATCCCGGAGGCGTCGAGGCCGGTCCGGTGCGAGGCGCTTCAGCTACGCCTCGCCGAGACCGAGGAGGTCCTCGCGGCCAAGGAGGAGGAGGCGTCGGTCGTTCTCGGCGCGTTGGCCCGTTCGGGTGATCCGGCCTGGGCTCCGCGCCGCCGCGAGATGGCCGACGAAGCCCACCGCGAGGCGCTCCGGGCGGCCGAGCACGCAGCGCGGCTGCGGGAGAAGGTCAGCGGAGAGCCCGCCCGCCCCGGGTGAGCGGCCCGCCGCCGTGATCCCGTGAACCGGCGCAGCTAGCCGCCCGTGGTCACCAGATTCCGGATCTCCTCGGCCTCCTCAGGGGAGAGCTGCCAGCCGACAGCCTCGACGTTGGCCACCACCTGCTCGGGCTTGGTCGCCCCGGCGATCACCGACGACACGGCCGGATAGGCGAGCAGCCAGGACATCGCCAGCTCGAGCAACGAGTGGCCGTGGTCGCCGGCATACCGGGTCAGCGCCTCGACTCGGTCGAACATCCGGTCCGAGAGGTTCCGCTGCTGCAGGTCGTCGCTGAGGTGACCGAGCCGGGTCTCCTCCCCCGCCGGGGCTCCGCGCCGGTACTTGCCGGTCAGCAGGCCGTTGGCGAGAGGAGAGTAGGGCAGCATGCCGATGCCGTGGCGGGCACAGGCGGCGAGGGCGTCGTCGACGGCACGGGACCGCAGGACGCTCAGCTCGTTCTGGGCGCTGGCAAACGGCTGGAAGCCACCAGCCTCGGCCGCCGCCGCCGCTTGGTCGATCTGGGCGCCCGAGAAATTGGAGTGGCCGATCTCGCGGACCTTGCCCTCGCGCACGAGCTTGTCCAGGGCGGCCAGCGTCTCCTCGATCGGCGTCCCGCTGTCGGGCCGGTGGAGCTGGTAGATGTCGATCGTCTCGACGCCCAGCCGCCTGAGGCTGTCCTCGACCGCGATGGCGATCCACCTCGCACTCGCGCCCTGGCGGTCCTCGGCGCCCATGGGACTGCCGAACTTCGTGGCGATCAGGACCCGCTCCCGGCGGCCCCGGAGCACCTCGCCCAGGAACGCCTCGGAGTCGCCGTACACGTCGGCGGTGTCGAGCAGCGTGATGCCGTGATCGATTGCCGCGTCCACCACGGCCCGGGTCCCCGCCACGTCCACGTGGGTCCCGAAGGTCGTGCCGAAGTTGTTGCACCCGAGCCCGACCACCGACACGCTGAGACTGCCGATCGTGCGACTCTCCATGATCTGCCGACCCCCTTCGTCCGTTCGGAGCAACCGGCCCCGACTGCTCAACCCTGCCACATCCCGCCCGACTCCCCCATCCCGGCGGCAGCCGGTAGCTTGCAGGAAGTGGAACCTGTCCAAGAAGTGGAACCTCTCGAGATAGGAGCCATCAGCGCCGAGCTCGACGAGTTGGCGCTAGCGGCCGGGGATCCCACCTCGGTCCCGACGGATGCCATTCCCCTCGGCACCTATCTGGCGCTCCTCGGAACGAGCGCCCCGGTGCTCAACAGCCTCCCGTCCTGGTACATGCCGGCGGCAACCGGGCGCCCTCCGGGTCGCTGGCGCCTGCCGGTCGTGTTGGTGATCGCCGGCGCCTTCCTGATCATCGAGGCTCTCGGGCTCTGCAACACCTTCGGTCAGCTGACGCTCGCCTGAGGGCGTCGGGAGCCGCGGCCCGCGGTCCGGCCCTTCGTCAGACCCCGCTGGCCTCAGCGGCCGCGATCGCTTCTTCGAGCTGTCGTAGGAGCGTCCGGCCCGAGGCGAGGTCGAGCTCCAGCGCCACCCGGGCCTCGGGGCCGATCTCGTAGTTGACGAAATCCAACAGCAGCGCATGCTCGTCCGGGCCATGGGTAGCGTGGTCGTACCCGACGGTGGCACGCGTCAGGGGAAACCACCCGCCGGTTCCCTTTCCCACGCCCTTCAGCTCGGCACTGACGGCGATCATCGTGCACATTGCGACCACTCCCTGGTTGTCGGATCCGGTGTCGGCGTAGTCGGGGCGACGGGGCTCACGAGGCGGCCGCCAGGTTGGTGGCAAAGAAGTCGAAGACCTTCTCCCACGCGTCCATGGCCTGCTCCTGGCGGTACATCGGCGTGTGGTAGTAGAAGAACCCGTGCCCCGCACCGTCGTAGCGGTGGAAGGTGTAGTCCTTGCCGAGTCGTCGCAATTCCGCCTCGTGGAGGTCGACCTGTTCCGCCGTCGGTGAGCGGTCGTCGTTGCCGAAGATCCCCAACAGCGGGGCGTGCAGCCGCTCGGTGAGGTCGATGGGCGCGACCGGGCGTGCCGGCGTGAGCTGGTCCGGGGCCATCACGACGCCCCCGCCCCAGAGATCGGCCACCGCGTCGAAGCCGTCGACGCTGGAGGCGACCAGCACCGAGTGCCGACCACCCGAGCAGGTCCCGATGATCCCGACCTTGCCGTTGCTGGTGGGAAGTGCCACCAGCCAGTCCCGGGCCGCCTTGGCGTCGGCGATCACGCTCTCGTCGGGCACCCCGCCCTCGCTGCGTACCTTGGCGGCCACATCGTCGGGGGTGCCGTGCCCGTAGCGGCAGTAGAGGTCAGGGGCCAGCACGTTGTAACCGTGCCGACCCAATCGCTCGGCGAACTCCTGGTTGAACTCGTCGAAGCCCGGCATGTGGTGGATCACCACCACCCCTGGCAGCGGGCCGTCAGCCGCCGGCCGGACCGCGTACCCGTGGATCTCGTCGCCGTTGCCACCTCGGAAGGTGGTCAAGCTTGCGGTCAGCTCCAGTCGGTCGTCCGTCCTGAACATGTTCCACGCCATCGGATACCCCCTTCGAGTCGAGTGCGGCCGGTAGCTCGGGTGCGGCCGGTGACCGGGCTGCCGAACAGTGAACCCGTTCGGAGCGTAGCGGGCGGGCCCGGTGGTCGGGCATCCCGCCGTCCCGTCAGCGCGCCGCCGACGATGACGTCATGTCGACCGCCGGTTGGTCAACAATGGACCCGGTGACGCAGCCGCCTTCGACGCAGCCGCCCTCGACCCGGCGCGGGAGCGGCGGGGCGGACCGGTCCGGCCGGCCCCGGCCCGGCCGGACCCCCGGTCGAGTCCCCGAATCCGCCGGCCGGGCCGCGGTGCCGAGCGTGGATCGTCGCCGGCGCGCCAGCGGGCGCGGTCGCCGGCGCGCCAGCGGGCGCGGCAGCGCAACGGGCCCGGTCCGACGACGAGCGACCATCCGGCGTCGCCGGGTCGCCGTGGTCGGGCTCGTCGCGCTGGTCGTCGTCGTGGTCTGGGTGGCGCAACGCGGCTCGGCACCCCGAGCGACGGCCGGCGGCGGCGGGTCCCCCGCCTCAGGAACGGCCCTGGACCCGGCGACGTTCGCCAGCGGGGCATGCATGGCGTTCGATCCGCTGAAGGGCGACTCGCACCGTACGGTCTTCCTCGACGCCGGACACGGCGGTATCGACCCGGGCGGCGTGGGGACCACCGAGGACGGGTCGTCGGTCACGGAGGCTTCGGTGACCCTGGCGATCGAGCTCGACACCATGGCCGAGCTGCGTGCCGATGGTGACCGGGTCGTCGTGTCGCGCACCTCGGACACGACCGTCGTGCGGCTCGGGAGCGCCGACGAGTCCGGAGGCCTGCTGACGTTGCAGGGCTCCCACGACGACGTCGTCGCCCGTGACCAGTGCGCCAACCTGGCTCATGCGTCGCTCCTCGTCGGTATCTACATGAACGCAGCCGCGACTCCGCAGGGTGCGGGCAGCGTGACCGTCTACGACGACGACCGCAGCTTCGGCGCCGCCAACCTGCGGCTCGCCAAAGCGCTGCAACAGGACACGCTGGCCGTCATGAACGCGCGAGGTTGGGCCATCCCCGACGACGGTGTGGAGCCCGACAGCGGCTTCGGCTCCTACGTCGGGGACCCGTCCGCCGGCGGGCTCGCCGCCGAAGCCGCCGCCTACAACCACCTCTTGTTGCTCGGTCCGAGCTCGCCGGGCTTCTTGACCACGCCGAGCGACATGCCCGGCGCGGTGATCGAGCCGCTCTACCTGACCGACCCCTTCGAAGGCTCCATCGCCGACAACCGCAGCGACCAGCACACCGTCGCCCGGGGGATCGCCGAGGGGATCGAGCGGTACCTCACGCCGTCGCGGGTGACCGGCTGAGCCCGGAGACCGCTCGGCTCAGTCCAGCACCTCGACCACCCGCTCGCTCGGTCGGGCGATGACCGCCCGTCCGGCGCGGACGATGATCGGTCGCTGCATCAGCTCGGGATGCTCGAGCAACAGGTCGATGATCGCCGGGGCGTCGACGTAGCCCGCCGGGTCCAGTCCCAGCTCGACGAACCGCTTGTCGGAGGTGCGGACGAGGTCGGGCACGGGATCGATCAGTGCCTCGACGATCATCTCGAGCGTGGCTCGAGAGGGCGGGGCACGGAGGTACTCGATCACCCGGTGGTCCACCGACCGCTCCTCCAAGATCTCCATGGCGCCCCGGCTCCTCGAGCAGCTCGGGTTGTGGAAGATCGTCACGGTGCCGGCGTCGGTCATGGGCCGAGGGTACCCGACCTCCCCCGCTGGGCGCCCGGCGGCAGCTCGGCCCCCTCCACCTCGACCTTGACCTCCAGCCGCACCGGCGCCCCCTTCACGCTGACGAATTCGTCGAGGGGCGCGGTGGGGCATGTCAGGATCGGCTTCTCGTAGATCCAGCCGGCGATCTCGTGACCCTCCCACCGGCGCCCGTACGCAAACCGGGCCGGCTCCCCGCACCTCGGACAACGGTTGAGGGTGTCGGCCCGTCCCGCGAGCGCAGGCAGGAGCTGGTGACGATCGGCGAGGAATCGGCCCATCGGGGCGACGTGCTGTCCCATCGTCCCAGCCAAGCACCGGGGCGTCTCCCCACCGTCCGCGCTGGCATGCCGCCCGACCGGCTGCCCCGGGCAGTCGCCGGCCCCTCTGCGAGCCGGCCGACGACCACGGAGCCCGAGCCGATCCCGGCGCAACCCTCATAGGGCCCCGACATCTGCCAGCCGTCGTAGGCCGCAGCCTGGTGGTCCACTGGGCCGACCACAATGACCCGATGCATCGACACTGCCGCCGGCGATGGGCGCCGACCATGCCATGGACGAGCGCTGCGCTGATCGTCACCGCGCTGCTGGTAGCGTCGATGTGGCCGGGTGGTAGCTTCTCGTCCTCCGATCTGGCCGGGGCGGCGAAGGTCTCCACCTCGCCGCCGACCAGGCTTCCTTCGAACTGCACGCCCACAACCGGTCTCGTCCATTCGGTGGAGGACCATCCGACCGCCCGGATCGCTACCGACGGACTGGCCCCCATCAAAGATCTGGGTATCCAACCCGCCCTGCTCACCTCGTCCCAGTGGCGTTCCCTGCTGCGCCTCGCCCGCCGGGCCGGTGTAGGCGTCGTCAACGTCGGGGTGGGCTGGTCGGGGCTGGAGCCCGACGGGCCTCACCTGTCGGGTTCGGTCCTGGCCAAGCTCGATTCCTTCGTCTCCGACGCCCGCCGTGACCACCTGGCCGTCCGATTCCAACTGACCGGGTTCCCGCAATGGGCCCGGGCCGCCGGCGACCCCTCCGAGTCGGCCCAGCCCTGGTACGCGCCCACCCAGAGGGCCGAGCTCGAGCGGTGGGCGACCTGGGTGAAGTCGGTCGTGCGGCACTTCGGCACCAAGGTCTCGTTCTACGAGATCTGGAACGAGGAGAACATCAGCCAGTTCTGGCCCCAGGGCCCGAACCCGAGACAGTACGCGGCCTTGTTGGCCTGTAGCTACGACGCGGCCAAGGCTGCCAACGCCGGGGTGACCATCGTGTCGGGCGGGCTCTCCACCAACGACGTCGGCTTCCTTCAGGCGCTCTACCGGTACCTCGACCGCTATCACGACGCAGCCCCCCTCAACGACTTCTTCGACCTGCTGGGGGTCCATCCCTACAGCGGCGGCCGCCCGCCCGCGCTGGTCAGCAGCCGGTGGGACACGCAGGGGATGTGGGGCCTGGACGACGCGAACTTCCTCGGCTTCACCCGGCTGCATGACGTGATGAGCCAGCACCACCAGGGCTCGAAGCAGATCTACATCGGCGAGTACGGCGCGCCGGTGTCCGGATCGGTTCCGGTATCGATCAACGGGTTCGCAACGGTCCCGGCGGCCACCCAGGCCAAGTGGGTGACGCTGGCGTACCGGCTCAGCGCCCGCTACCGCTACGTCGCCGCGCTCTCGTGGTTCGCGTTCTACCCCGACGCCTACGACCCTCCGGCCTGGGCGATCGTTCGCAACGGGGGCGCCACGAGCACCCACACCGCCCCTACCACCCGGTGGACCCCGACCGGGTCCTTCCGCGCCCTGGCGAAGGTGCCGTCCGAGCCCCTGATCCGCCGGTAGACCGCACTGGCCGGTGCTGCGCCGTCGGTGGCCCAGGGCTCGGCGCCGGCGCGGTTCAGCCCCGCGGATCGCCCGGCAGTCGGCGCGTCGTAAACGCGACGACAGCGTCGTGCATGTCGCTCGGATCCAGCCGGACCGTCGTCTCGTCCCGCGCGATGCCGATGCCGAGGCTCTGCACGTGGCGAGCCGCCGCGTCGACGTCGAGCACCTTGAACGTCATTGCGTGGGGCAGCTCCCCGTGCGTGGCGAGGTCCACAGCGAGGGGTGAGTCGTCGCCGAGCGGCTGGGCGATCTCCACCACCGTGTCCTCTCCCACCAGCGCGAAGGCGCTCCGCCGGTCCCCGGTCGTCTCCTCGAAGAACGTCGGAGCATCGAGCAGGTTCTCGTAGAAGGACTTCGCGCGCTCGAGATCGGCGACCACCGTGGTGAGGTGAGACATCCCTACCAACCCGATGGGATGCTCTCGCCATGGCGCGGCGTCCCAGTCACTGCGGGTATGGGGCGGAGAGGGAGTGTCAGCGCTCCACGCCTGGAACTCGAGCTGCCCGAACGTGTCCTTCGGGTGGGTGAAGAACGTCGAGGCGCCCGGGGCGCCGTTTTGGGGCTCCAGCGACCCGTAGGGGGTGAGGACGCGGATGCCCGCCTTGCCCATCCGCTCGGCGAGCTGCCGGTGGTCGGCGGCGTCCACCAGCCAGGCGAACGAGTGGAGGTGGTTACCGTGGCGGTTGTAGAACCGCGGGAGCGGCGAGCCCGCGTCGGCGGGGTCGCGGCTGGCCTCCATGATCTCGAGGACGAAATCCGGGCCGACCACCCCTAGCAGCGCCCACCGCTTGTCGAAGTCCGACCAGTGCTTGGGAGCGTAGACGTCGGGAGCGAAGAGCCGGTCGTAGAGTTCGGCGGTGGAGTCGAAGTCGTCGACGATGTGCATGAAGTGGAAGAGCTTCCGGATGGGCACGAGATCAACGGTATCCCGAAGTCGGCTGTTTCGCCCCCCTGGCCGCCCCGCATAGTGTCGGGGGCGGTGGACCCCGGCCCGATGGCGCCAGCATGACCGCGAACGGCGTCACCGTCGTCGGTGCGGGCTATGTCGGTCTCGCCACGGCGGTGAGCTTCGCCCATCTCGGGCACCGGGTGACCTGCGTCGAGAAGGACCCGGCCCGCCGCGAGGCGCTGGCAGCAGGGCGGCCCCCGTTCCTCGAGGACCGGATGGAGGAGCTGCTGACGGCCGGCTTGCGGTCGGGACACCTGAGCTTCGTGGCGCCGGAGACGGCCGACTACTCGGGGACCGGTTTCGTGTTCCTGTGCCTCCCGACCCCCCAGGCTCCCGACGGTTCGGCCGACTTGTCGGCCCTTTTCGGCGCCATCGAGCAAATCGCCCCGCAGCTGCGCCCGGGCTCCATCGTCGTGGACAAGTCCACCGTGCCCGTGGGAACGGCTCGCACGATCATCGACCAGCTCGACCGGCCTGACGTGGGCGTGGTTTCGAACCCCGAGTTCTTGCAGGAGGGGGCGGCGATCGACGCCTTCCTCCGGCCCGACCGCCTGGTGATCGGGGCGGACGACCCCTCGGCGGCCCAGGCCGTCGCCGCCCTGTACGCGCCGTTGAACGCGCAGGTGATGGTCACCGGGCTGGCGTCGGCCGAACTGGCCAAGTACGCCTGCAACAGCTTCCTGGCCACCAAGCTCAGCTTCGTCAACGCCATCGCCGCGCTCTGCGATCTGACCGGGGCCGACGTCGGAGAGGTGACCGCGGTGATGGGCGCCGATCGCCGGATCGGCACCGCGTTCCTGCGCCCCGGGCCGGGTTGGGGAGGGTCGTGCTTCCCCAAGGACACGAGCGCCCTGGTGGCGACCGCCGCCCGGGCCGGCTTCGATTTCGGGCTTCTCCGGGCGACGCTGGCGTCGAACCGGCAGAGCTTCGACTGGGTGGTGTCCCTGGCGGCCGAGCTCTGTGACGGCCGGCTCGAGGGCCGGCGGGTCGCAGCCTGGGGGCTCACCTTCAAGGCGGGCACCGACGACCTACGGGACTCCCCGGCGCTCGAGGTGATCGGCCGCCTGCAGGCCGCCGGGGCATCGGTCGTGGCCCACGATCCGGTCGTCGACCGTTGTGCCGCCGTGCCGACCGCGACCGACCCGTACCAGGCGGCCGTCGGGGCCGACCTGCTGATCGTGCTCACCGAATGGCCGGTCTTCGCCACTCATGATCTGCGCCGGGTGGCGGACGTCATGAGCCGCCCGGTCGTCCTCGACACCCGGGGGCTCATCGACCCGGCCAAGGCGCGCGCGGCCGGGCTCGTCTACCGGGCGATCGGCCGAGCGGGGGGCGCACCGGCGAGGGTCCGGGCCGGGGATGCTCGATCTGCCCTCGGCCAGCCGGACCGGCACCGGTCACCCGAGCCTTCCGGCGCCTGAGGCCGGTGCTACGGTCCAGCCGATCGAGCTCCGACGTGCTTGGGCAGCGGCGCCGGGGCCCTCACGCCGAGGGAGGATGATGCGCGTCGGTGCGTCGTTGGACATGGGCTGGCTCGCCGATCTCGACGGGGTGCGGCGGGCAGCCATCACCTTCGACGAGGCTGGAGTGGACTTCCTCACCACCAGCGGGCATCTCCTGACTGCTCGGGAGGGCCGCTATCCCGGGTTCCCCCCGGCCACGTACTCGCTCCCCTACCGCGATCCCTTCGTCCTGTTCGCCCACCTGGCGGCGGTCACCAACCGGCTGCGGTTCCGCACGGCCATCCTCATCCTCCCCCTGTTCCCGACCGTCCTGGTGGCGAAGCAGGCGGCCGACCTCAGCCTGCTCAGTGGGGGCCGGTTCGAGCTGGGGGTGGGCATCAGCTGGCAGGAGGCCGAGTACCAGGCGATGGGCCAGCCGATGCGCCGGCGCGGGAGCAAGCTCGAAGAGCAGATCGCCGTACTGCACGCGCTGTGGACGCAGCCGCTGGTCACCTTTTCGGGTCGTCACCACGAACTCGACGAGATCGGTATCGGCCAGCTTCCCGCGTCGCCCATCCCGATCTGGCTGGGATGCGGCACCAAGCCCGAGCTGCTCGGCCGGGTGGCGCGCATCGCCGACGGCTGGATGCCCGGGGGCGGGCTGGCCTCGCCCGAGGCGGCCGCGGCGCTGCAGGAGTTGGCCACGAGCGGCGGGAGGGCCGGCGAGGTCGGCGTCTGCGGGCGGGTGATGGCCGGAGGCAGCGTCGAGGAGATGTTGGATCGAGCCCGTGGCCAGGTGGCATACGGGGCCACCGAGCTCGTCGTCGGCGCACCGCCGGGGTCGTCGATCGCCGACGGCGTAGAGGCGATCGCGCAGGCGCGCCGGCACCTCGAGGCCCTCTGATCGGCGGGCGCGATCGCGGGTACGGTGCGGGAATGGACTACCGCTTCCTCGGACGTACCGGCCTCCGGGTCAGTCCCCTCTGCCTCGGGACCATGAACTTCGGCATGCAGTGCGACGAGGCCACCGGCCACCAGATCATGGACCGCGGCCTCGAGCTCGGGCTGAATTTCTTCGATACCGCCAACGTCTACGGCGACGGGCGGGGGCTCACCGAGTCGATCGTCGGCCGCTGGTTCGCCCAGGGCGGCGAGCGCCGCGAGAAGGTGGTGATCGCGACCAAGGTCTACAACACCCGGAGCAAGTGGCCCAACGAGGGCAAGCTGTCGGCGCTGCACATCCGCAAGGCGTGCGAGGACAGCCTCCGGCGCCTGCAGACCGACCACATCGACCTCTACCAGATGCACCACGTGGACCGCGACACGCCGTGGGAGGAGATCTGGCAGGCCATGGATCTCCTGGTGGCCCAGGGCAAGGTGCTCTACGTCGGCAGCAGCAACTTCGCCGCCTGGCACATCGTGAAGGCCAACGAGCGGGCCTCGCACCGAGGGCAGTTGGGGCTCGTCTCCGAGCAGAGCCTCTACAACCTCAATGCCCGGACCATCGAGCTCGAGGTGCTGCCGGCGTGCGCCGACTACGGCGTCGGGGTGATCCCGTGGAGCCCGCTCGGGGGCGGCCTGCTCGGCGGGGTCCTGAAGGACCGCGAGAACCGCGGTCGCCGTGGAAGCGACGCGATCGCCGGCCAGATCGACGCCCATCGACCCCGGCTCGAGGCTTGGGAGAAACTCTGTGCCGAGGTCGGCGCCCCCCCGGCCGACGTGGCGCTGGCGTGGCTGCTCCACAACCCGGTCGTCACCGCGCCGATCATCGGCCCGCGCACGATCGAGCAGCTGGACGGGGCGTTGGGCGCCCTTGAGGTGCGGCTGGACGACGAGGTGCTCGCGCAGCTCGACCAGATCTTCCCCGGACCCGGCGGCGCCGCCCCCGAGGCCTACGCCTGGTAGGCCCGGCGCCCGTCGGTGCCGTCGCTCGCCCCGAGGCTCTCATGCCCGGCGGCCACGGCCACGGCCGCGGGGGCGGGGGCGGGGGCGAGGCCCGCCAGCTGATCGAGCCGCTGTCGCTGCTCGGGTCGCACCGGGCCGGCCAGGACCCAGCGCAACGGGGTCCGCTGGACGAGCGCGGTGAACGCGCACGCCGTCACTACGGTCAGGACCAGCGTCGCCGCCACCGTCCCGGCCCAGCCGAGGTGCGCTGCCGCCCCACTGTCGTCGAGGGCTGAGCGCACCAGATTGATGAACAGGACGTGGCACAGGTAGATGCCACCGGTGAGGTCGGCCAGGGCCGGGGCGGACAACGCCGACGGCCACCGACCGCGTCGCGCGGGCGCCCGCCGGAACCACCACCAGGTGGCAGCCTCGAGCCCCGCCACGGCCGCCGTGAACCAGACGAAGGCAATGGGCTGATAGAGATCCGACGCCCTGCCGGTGTCCGAGCCCGTCCACACGGCGACCAGGTACCACAAGGTCGCTGCCACTCCGGCCGCCAGGGCGCCGCCGACGATCGGGCGGCACCATCGCTCGACGAACCGCCGCACCTGGTCGAAGTGCAACGCCACCAGTACTCCGGCCACGAACTGCTCCTGGTAGGTGACCGGGTCACGGGACCACGGCCAGCGGGCCGCCAGCCAGCGCGTGGCGTCGCCGACGGGCCCGAACGCGTTCGGGTAGTGGAGATCGGCCGCGAGGACGAGGGCGAACCCCAGGCTGACCGCCATGACCACCAGGTGATGGCGAGAGCGCCGCAGCAACCGCAGGACGAGCGGGAACACCACATAGAGCTGGAGGATCACCACGGCGAAGTACAGCTGGTAATAGCCGAACACCACGTCGTGCCACAGCAACGACCCGGCATGGGTCGGGGCCCCGGTCACCGTCAGGAGGGTGAAGACCCAGTAGATGCCGGTCCAGGTGAGGAACGGGACCCCGAGCTGCACGTAGCGCCGCCGCCAGAACCCCCACGTCGTGCTCGGCCGGGTGATCTCGGCGTAGGTCAGCACCAGGGCGGTCAGGAAGAAGAACGCGGTGCGGCTGAAGTGCAGCAGCATCACCAGGGCCCACGCGATCACGTTGCCGGGCTGCACCGTCCACAGCAGGGAGTGCTGGAGCAGGACCGCCAGGCAGGCCACCACCCGGTAGGAGTCGAACTGGCCCAGGTAGGCACCGAACCCGACCTCGGTACCGGCCCCGTCGACGCGGCGGCCCGGCTCCGCCGAACGGGGCAGGGATCCGGCTTCGGAGCCCGGAGTGGGGGATCGGCCGAAGAGCATGGGCGCACCCAGCGTGGCCCACCAAGCTGAAAGGACGCTGAAACCGGTCCGGTGGGGGCCGTCGAGCGCCATCGGCGAGCCGGGCACCGGTGCCGCGACGACGGTGCTCCGATGCCCGGCCTCCGCCGAGACGGGTCAGCCCAGAGCCGACTGCCCTCCGAACTGGGCGCCGCTGCGCAGCCCGCCGTGCTGCGTGCGGAACACCACGGTGTTGAGCGCCTCGCCCAGCTCCTCGGGGTCCCACTTGCGGTCCCCCCCCGGCACGCTGACCACGCCATTGGGCAGCCACGGGTTGAAGTGGGTGACCTTGGTGCCCTGCGAGAAGAACACCTGTCCGGTCACGTGGCGGGAGAGGTCCGAGGCGAGCCACACCGCCAACGGGGCGACGTTGCCCGGGTCGCGCGGGTCGAACGACTCGTACTGATCGGGCTCGGCGATCTCGTCGATGTTGGTGCCCCGGGTGATCCCGATCAGGCGGGTCGTGCCCGACGGCGCGATGGCGTTCGACCGGACCCCGTAACGCCCCATGTCCTGCGCCAGGGCGATGGTGAACATGGCGATGCCACCCTTGGCCGCGGCGTAGTTGGTCTGGCCCACGTTGCCGAGCAACCCGACCGTCGAGGTCGTGTTGATGACCGACACGTTCAACTTGCCGCCGGACTCCTTGCTCTTGTCGCGCCAGTAGGCAGCCGCGTGGCGGGCGGGTGCGAAGTGACCCCGCAGGTGGACCTTGATGACCGCGTCCCAGTCGGACTCGTCCATGTTGAAGATCATCCGGTCCCGGAGGATCCCGGCGTTGAGCACCAGGCTGTCGAGCCCACCGAAGGAAGCGACGGCTTGCTCGATCATCTCCTTGGCTGCGTCGAAGTCCGAGACGTCCGAGTAGTTGGCCACCGCCTCACCGCCACGTCCCTTGATGATCTCGACCACCTCGTCGGCGGCCCGTTGGTCGGACCCGCCCCCTGAGGGCGCCCCCCCGAGATCGTTGACGACGACCCGGGCTCCCGCGGCGGCCATGTCGAGGGCGTACCCCCGGCCCACCCCGTGCCCGGCCCCGGTGACGATGATTGACTTACCTTCAAGGATTCCCATGGTCAGCGATGCTAGGCGAGCGCGCCCCGTCGGCGCCTGGTGTCGGGCCTGCTCCATCGCCCCTCGATGGCCGCCGTCAGGGCCGCGTCGGCGCTCCGGTGCTCAGCTGGGTTCGGGCCCGGGTTCCTCGGGCGGTGGCCCCGGTGCCACGTGCCCGGTCCACGCGCCCCCGTCCCAGTACCGCAGGGCGTACTGCCCGGAGGGATCGGCAAACCACCCGGGGGGCGGCCCGGCCCGGCCCGGCTCCGGCCCGACGGGGGGCGGGCCCTCGGGCCGGCCCGGCTCGCGGGGCGCGCCCGTGGGAGCGACTCGATGCCCGGGGGGCGGCCCGCGCCCCGGCCACGGGGGCTCGTGCACGGGCGGTCGGCCCGACCCCCACCGCTGGGCGACCAGGCACAGCCCGACCCCGAAGACGCCGATCAGGAACCCGATGACCAGCCACCATCGCGGATCGAGTCGCCACGGGCCGGCACCGGTCCGGCGTTCGAAGCGCCGAGCCGAACTGAAGGCCAGCAAGCCGAACACCGCCGCCGCGACCAGCACGACCGCGGGATCGACGGCGAAGGCGCTGGCAGCCAGCACGGCTCCCATCGTAGGGGAGATCGGGCGGGGCCCCCGGGGTCGGGGTCAAGACCCACCTTCGGCGCGGGCGACCCCACAAGGAGCCGACCGGTCAGCGGTCGGGGGCGCCGACCCGCACGTGGCTCCCCCGCCGGGCCGGCGGCGCGTGGCCCGCCAGCGCCCGCTCGAGGCGATCCGCAACGGTGCGCAAGAGCCAGCTCTGCACGGCGGTCAGGTCGGCCCCCGTCGTCCACTGCTCTCGAGGAAGGGTCACCAGTTGCACCACGTCGCCCCAGTCGTCGGTCTTCACCGCGGTCCGGACCACTCGCGGGTGCCGGCGGCCGTCCGCCAGCCGGGCCAGGGCCGCCGCCTGCAGGCGTACGACGGCGCGCCGCCGGGTGGTGGTGATCGAGGCCAGCAGGTCCTCGGCCCGTGCCCGCAAGAAATGGGCGGTGGGGCTGGACGGGTCGACGGTGGCGGCGAGCTCACGCAGTTCGACCGCCGCCTCGGCCATCACGCTCACCACGCGCGGGTCGTCCAGGTAGGGGCTCGGGAGGGTGATCTTCGGCACCTCGTGTCCACGGGCGGGTGGTGACCGGACCGACCGACCGGTGGTCGACCACGAGGCGAGCACCGGCGAGTCGTCTCGATGGTACGTCTCCCCTGCGCCGGTCCGCCTCCCTCATCTGCATCATTTGCCTCGAGGAGCACGTAGGGCGGACCGTGCAGCCGCCTCGAGGAGCACGTAGGGCGGATCGTGAGGGCCGATGGTCCCACGGTGCATTGACCGGCCGGGCCGAAACGGAGGCCCCAACGGGCTCACCAGGTCATACCTCCGGGCCCGAGCGCCCCCGAGTACGCTTGGGGCGATGGTACGAGCTGCTGTCGGCGCCCGGACCAGCTCGGAGGCGGCCGAGCCCGGGCTGGTCGATTACCTCCGTATCCTCTGGCGCCACAAGTTCCTCATCGTCCTTACGGTCGTGGTGGCCACCGGAACGGTGGTCGGGCTGGACCGGGCACGCACGCCGGTCTACCAGGGGACCGCCCAGCTGCTGCTCACCCCCCAGGCGTCGACGGGCTCTTCCTCGCCGGCGGACCTGAGCCCCACCGGCATCGCGACTGACATCCAGCTCGTCTCGAGCAGTCCGGTCCGAGCGGCGGTGACCCGCCTGTTGCACGCGCCGGCACCGGCCGTCGCGGTCAGCGAGGTGGGGACGACCGACGTTGCCCAGATCGCCGTGCGGTCGACCAATCCGACCTTCGCCGCCGCGGCCGCCAACGCCTACGCCCACGCCTACATCACCGTCGCCACCAAGAACTTCGTCGACGCCCAGCTGGTCACCGAGCGCCAGGTTCAGTCCCAGATCACCGCGGTCCAGGGGCAGATCGCGGCGACCCAGGGGCAGATCGCCGCGACCCCGGCCAGCGCGACGACGACCATCTCGCAGCTCCAGGCTCAGCTGTCGGGCCTCGACGTGCAGCTGTCGGGCCTCCAGCAGCAGCTCAGCGCCGTCCAGCTGACCACCGCCCAGGGATCGAGCGCCGGCCAGCTGGTGGTGCCGGCGGCGGCCAGCTCCGTCCCGGTGTCCCCGAAGAAGACCCAGGACGCCGTGATCGCGGCCGGGGTCGGCCTCCTGCTGGGCCTCGGCTTCGCCCTCCTGCGGGACCACCTCGACGACCGGATCCGGAACGCCGACGACCTCGAGGCGGCCCTCGGGGGTCTCCCCACCATCGGTCTGATCCCCGCCCTCGGTGAGTGGCGGGACCGCAAATCGGCGTACATGGTCACCAAAGAGCGCCCCCGCTCGCCGTCGGCCGAGGCCTACCGGGCCCTGCGCACGTCCATCAAGTTCATGGCCATCGAACGGCCGGTGAAGGTGCTGCAGGTGACCAGCCCCGGCGCCTCCGAAGGCAAGACCACCACCGCCGCCAACCTGGCCTTCGCCATGGGCGAGTCGGGTCAACGGGTGGTACTGATCGACTGCGACCTCCGGCGGCCCCGCGTCCACGAGTTCTTCGCCCTGCCCAACGATCGGGGGCTCACCTCGTTCCTGCTCGACGAGACCCCGATCGACGAGGCACTGCACCGCGTGCCGAGCAACTCGGGCCTGCTGGTCCTGCCGGCCGGACCGATCCCCCCCAATCCGTCGGAGCTGCTGTCTGGTGAACGGGCGGACTGGCTCTTCCGCTACCTCGCCGAGTCGGCGGACATCGTGATCCTCGACAGCTCCCCCGTGCTGCCGGTCACCGACGCCGTGGTGCTGGCGGCGCGGGTGGACGGGGTGCTGCTGGTCGCCTCGGCCGGTGTGTCCACCGCCCGGGGCCTCAACCGATCGGCGGAGCTGCTGTCGCGCGTCGACGCCCGGCTCGTCGGCACCGTGCTCAACCGGGCGCCCAGCGCCGCCGCCTACCGTTACGGCTACGGGTACGGCTACGGCTACGAGTCGGCCGCGACACCGCCGGCGGCGACCAACGGCAGCGGACCGGTGGTCCTTCCCGAAAGCACCAACGGCAACGGCAGCGTCGTGAAGTCCGGCACCGCCGGCGACCCACCACCGAGCAACGGCAACGGCCAGGTCACCCTGGGAGAGGGCTGGCCGGCCCATGCCCGGCGCCAGCCCTGAGCGCGCCCACGGCGCCGGCCGGAGCGGGCACGGCTCGCGAGCGCTGATCGGGAGCGGCAGCGGCGCTTCCTCCCCGGCCCGGTAGCGCGCCCGGAGGGCCCATCTACACTGCGCCATGTCCGTGGTCCTGAGTCCGTGGTCCTGACCGGAGGCGATCACCTGCTGCTGGTGGCCGCCGGGCTCGGGGCGGGCGTGGTGAACGGGGCGGCCGGGGGAGGCACCCTGCTCTCCTTCCCGGCTCTGCTCGCCGTCGGCTACCCGGCCGTGACGGCCAACGTGACCTCAACGGTCGGGATCTGGAGCGGCTACCTGGGCGGGGTCGCGGGCTTCCAGCGCGAGGCCCGCTCCCAGGGCCGGCGGCTGCGGGCACTGGCACCGAGCACCCTCGCCGGCAGCGCGGGCGGCGGCGTGCTGCTCCTCACGACGCCGAGCCACGCCTTCGCGACCCTCGCGCCGTACCTCGTCCTGGTCTCGTGCCTCCTCTTCGCCGGCCAGCCCGTCGTGGCCCGGCGGCTGCGATCGGGCGGCACCGCGTCCCGCCGGCACCGGGTGGCCCTGCACCTCGGGACGTTCGCAGCGTCGGTGTACGGCGCCTACTTCGGCGCGGGACTGGGGATCGTGCTCCTCGCGGTGCTCGCCACCTCCCTGCCCGACTCCCTGACCCGGATCAACGGGTTGCGCAGCGTGCTCGCCCTGCTGGTCAACACCGTGGCGGTGGTGGTCTTCGTGCTGGGCGCCCACGTGGCCTGGGCTGCCGCCGGCATCTTGGCCGCCACTGCCGTGGTCGGTGGCTTCGTGGGAGCTCGCGTCGCCCGCCGGCTCCCGCCCGTCGTCCTGCGGGTCCTCGTCGTGGCCATCGGCCTCGCCACGGCCATCGGGCTCCTCGTTCGCTAGACCGGGGGACGCCGGGGGGCGCCGGTCCGGCTCGAGTGCTCAACCAGGGCCGTCGGGTGGCCCGTCGTCGTCGGGCGGCCCGGGGCCTGCTCCCCGATCGAACTCTTTGCGAGCCGACCCGAGGCCCCGGGCCCACCGGGGGATGGCGGCGGCGCCGAAGAGCACCACGACGGCGATCGCGAGGACGACCAAAAGGTCCGGCCCGAAGATCTCGGCCGACACGGCGCCCCGGCCCGATCAGGAGACCGGGACCTCGAGCTCGGCCGCTCGCGCCCGCATCCGCTCGCCCTTCGCCACCCGCTCGGCCCGAAACTCCTCGATCCGCCGCAACGTGTCGTCCAGACGGCCGATCAGCCGGTCGTTGGCGACGATCGCCTCGGCCAGCAGGCGCCGCTGCCGGTCGGCCCGGGCCCCTTCGCGGTACGCGATGCGCAGGCGGCCGAGCACGTCGTCGGCGTCGAGCACGGCCCGGATTTCGGCCAGCGACAGCCCCAGCAGCACCTGCAGCTCGCGGATCCGGTTCACCCGGTCGAGGTCGTCGGGCGAGTAGAGCCGGTGACCGCTCCCCAGACGCTCGCTCGGGGTGACCAGGCCGATCTGCTCCCAGTAGCGCAGCGTCCGGGTGGTCACGCCGGCACGTTGCGCGACCTCGCCGATGCGCAAGGCGAGCGGCGGGACCGGCGCGGCGCTCAAAACGTTCCGATCTCCTCGACGATCGGCTCGTAGTCGCCGGTGGCTCCCTCGACCTCGTCGACATGCACGTAGCGCCCGCCCCGGGTCCACGAGGCGGCGGCGGCGATGATGCACGCCCCGATGGCGAAGTCGAAGGCAGTGTGCAGCCCCTTGCGGAACGGGCTCGCGATGAGGTTGGGGAAGAACGACCGGCCCTGGAGCACCGCCGCCTTGGCCGCCGGCAGGTGCGAGAGGACCGCGCTCCCCAGAAGGTGCTGCATAGGGTTGTAGCCGAGGAACGCCGCGAAGAGTACCGACACCGGGGGGAGGTGGGAGACCCGCGTGGCCACCTGGGGGGAGACACCCTGTTGCACCAGGCCGTGGAACATGGTGGACGGCAGCACGTCGGACAGCCCGACGATCATGAGCGAGAAGAAGATCCCGATCGAGAGCACCTGGGCCGAGTTCTGGAACGTGGTGTTCATCCCCGATCCCGCCCCACGGTCCCCGGCCGGCAGGCTGTTCATCACGCCGGCCCGGTTGGGGGACATGAACAGGCCGTTGCTGATCCCCATCAGCAGCAAGAGGAGCGCGAACCCGACGTAGTTGAAGTTGACCGGAAGCAGCTCGAGGAGGATGAACGACACACCGGAGAGCACCATGCCCCCGGTGGCAAAGGGACGGGCGCCGAACCGGTCGGACAGGACACCCGAGATCGGGCCGGCGATCAGGAACCCTGCCGTCAACGGGAGCATGTAGATACCGGCCCACAACGGAGTCTTGGCGAAGTCGTAGCCGTGCAGGGGCAGCCAGATGCCCTGGAGCCAGATGATCAACATGAACATCAGCCCGCCCCGACCGACGGCGGAGAGGAACGTCGCCAACGTGCCGGCGGTGAAGGCCCGGATCCTGAACAGCGGGAGCCGGAACATCGGTTCCGCGGTGCGTCGCTCGATGAACGCGAACACGATGAGCATCGCCACCCCCCCGCCGAGCTCGCCGATCACCTCGGGGCTGGTCCAGCCCATGGTGTGGTTCTGGTAGGGCTCGATCCCGTAGGTGATCCCGACCATCACCGCGATGAGCCCGACGGCAAAGGTCACGTTGCCCGCCCAGTCGATCGACGTGCGCCGCGGCGGCGTGATGTCCTTCAGCATGGTGTACGCCCACACCGTGCAGAACAGCCCGATCGGCACCGAGACCAAAAAGATGAGCCGCCAGTTGATGGGGGCGAGCAGGCCCCCCAGCACCAGACCGATGAAGGTCCCGCTGGTGGCGGCCACCCCGTTGATCCCGAGGGCCATGCCCCGCTGGTTGGCGGGAAAGGCGTCGGTGAGGATGGCGGCGGAGTTGGCGAAGACCATGGCGCCGCCCACGCCCTGGAAGACCCGCATCACGATGAGCCAGATCGCCCCCTGGGTCCCCGACATCCAGGTGATGGTCAGCATGAGGGAGAAGAACGTGAAGACGGCGAAGCCCAGGTTGTAGACCTTGACCCGCCCGTACATGTCGCCCAGGCGGCCCAGGCTGACCACCAGCACGCTGGTGGCCACCAGGAACCCCAGGATCATCCACAGCAGGTAGAAGCTGTTGCCCGGCAGCAGCGGGTCGAGCTTGATGCCCCGGAAGATGTCGGGCATGGCGATGAGCACGATGGAGCCGTCGATGGTGACCATCAGCACCCCGATGGTGCAGTTGATCAGCGCCACCCACTTGTAGCGGTCGGACACCTGATGGGTGCTTCCGTTCGAGGTCAGCAACCCA